>CAYNEK010000001.1:0-49462 GCA_964396175.1 uncultured Polyangiaceae bacterium
GCGCTCGGCGAGCTCCCCGAGCCCGATTGGGTCACCCACAGATTTGGTTGACGAGCACGAAGTGATCAGCCGTCTGCACGAGAAGCGCTGGGGGCGACGCGCGGGCGGAGGGTCTCTCGCGCAGCGCGGCGGGGCGACGCGAGGGGAGGCGACGCGCGGGCGGATGGTTCCGCGCGGCGCGGGGAGTCGCGGCGCGGTGGCTCGCCCGCGATCGTGCGTCAGCGTGGGTTGTAGATCTCGAAGTCCGCGGGGGCACCCTTGACGCCGATGAACCCGACGCGATTGCCCGGTACGGGCGCGCGGTAGACCTCACAGCCGGGGCGGCACCGGAGCGTCGGCAGGAAGTGGTAGCGGAGCACCAGGTCGCCGGGCGGCGCGCCCTCGACCCGGAGCGAGTCGACCCGCGCCGAGACCCGCGCGGGCGCGTCCCCTTCGAGGAACGAGGGCGCCTGCTTCACCCGGAAGATCCGGTGACCCTGGAGCCGCGCAAACGGCTCGAGCACGTCCAATCGCCCCTCGAGCTCGGGCATCGGCGCCGTCATCACCACCCAGCCCACGTTGTACTGCCGCAAGTAGCGAGGAAATTCGGCTGGATCGGTGGCGCCGCCGGTCGGGTGCCTCCGGAACCAATTGGCGTCGCTGTGCTGGAGATTGAACTCCCGGAAGCCCCCCAAGATCTGTGCGTCCGTCGCCCACGCGAGGCGCTCGCCGAGGATCCACGCCTCGACGAGGAAGCGGCTCTGCCCGTCGTCCCGCGCCTTCACCCATTCGATGACCTTGCGGACGTCGTCGGTCATCGGGGTGTGCTTGTAGTCGAAGCCTCCGGGCCAGAGCACCGTGCCGAATTCGGGCGCGGCGTTGACGTTCGGGAGGCCCCCGGGGAGCGGTCGATCGACCTTCGGGACGAGCTCGGGGAGGAAGTAGATGGCGTCGCGCGCGAGGCGCGGAGCGGCGACGAGCGCCAGGAGCCCGACGAGGAGCGCCGTCGAGCGAGGGAGCAGGCGCTCGGACGCGAGGCGCCAGAGCTCCGCAGTGGCGTCGAACAAGAAGGCCCCCGCCGGGATCGTGGCGAGGAAGGTCGCCGCGAGCGAGAACCGATAGGGCTGGATTTGCCTGAGCGGAGGCACGTATCCGCCGAGGTAGGCGACCCCGAGCGTGACCCCGAGCGCGACCCCGAACACCGGGAGCCGCGCGTCTCGGTCTCGGCGCCACGCGACGAGGGCGAAGAGCGCCCCCCCATAGGCCAAGAAGCGGAACCCACTCCGCACCGCGACGACCCCGGTCGTCGACGGATCCTTGAGGAGCCCGAGGTAGTCGAACACGAGGAAGGACGCGCCCGCGTCGAGGTAGAAGGCCGAGTCGAGGATGTAATGGAAGAACCGGAGCGCCGGCGCGAGCCACCAGAGGTTCGCGACGACGGCGAGCGCTGCGGCGACGAGGACCTGGGCGCGCTCCCGGGTCGACAGCGTGCGGTACCGGCGCGCGAAGAGCCACGTCATGGGCGCGACGAGGATGAAGAAGCTGTACGGGTGGAGCAGGTGCTGGAGCGCGAGGAGCCCAGCGACCCCGGCGATCTGTGCGCCCCGCCTGTCCTCGAGGTACCGATGGAACAGCGCCAGCGGGAGGAGCGCCATGTACGCGGCCATCCCGTACGAGATCATCCCGACCCAAGACACCCAATGGGAGAAGCCATCGAAGAACCAGCACATCGACGCGAGCGCGACCGCGCACGCGGCGGCCTCACGCCGCAGCCGGAAGAGCCTGGCCGCCGCGTAGACGGCGAAGGGGAGGCCGAGGTGCCCGAGGAGGACGAAGAGGTTGAAGGCGCGGTGCGGCGCGACGCCGAGGCTCGCGAGGGCGATGACGAACACCTCGTGGAGCTTGGAGTCCGCGTCGAAGATCGCGCCCGAGAGCTGTCCGGCGAGCAGGTGCGGATCCCAGGACCAAAGCCGCCCGGAGGTGCGGAAGGCCTCGAGGGCCCGGAGCGCCTGCTCGTAGTGTGTATCGTAGTCGATCCCCGAGATGGGCTCCGGCCCGAAGATCACCGACAGGGGCTCGAACCGGAGCGTGAGCGCCACGTGGACGACGAGCAGGAGCCCCAGCGTCGCCCAGACCCACCGCGGAGAGCGCGCCGCGGTCACCCGAGCCACCCGTCCAATCGGCCGAGCCGGTGGTAATGGGCGAGGAGCGCGAGCCAGCTGACGCCGAAGACCAAACGGAAGGCGTCCCAGGACTTCGCCGCGCGGGCGGCGCTGAGCGGGACCAGGAGCCCGAGCAAGAAGAGCGCGCCGAGGTGCCGCGACAAACAGAGGCTCGCGTACGCGGCGGCGCCGACGACGAGCGCGCGCGCGACCCACGCGGTCGCCCGAGGGCCGAGCGCGACCGCCGTGGTGCGGACGCCGGCCGCGTGGTCCGAGTCATGATCGCGCAGCACCTGCACGGCCTCCGTGATCGTGCACAGGATCGCGAGCAGCCCCGCGAAGCGTAGCCCCGCGGGTGAGTCGAGCGGAGCCCCGACGAGCGCCATCGAGAAGCCCCACGCGGTCATCGCGCCGAGATCGGCGAGAGGCACGCGCTTCAAGAACCGGGTGTAGACGGGGATGATGACGGCGGTCGCCGCGAGGGAGGCGACGAGGCCAGCCGAGTGCCACGCCGCGAGCGCGGCCGCGGCGAGCGTCAGCACGGCGACGGCCGCCCACCCCTCGCGGAGGTGCTCGGCGAGGAACTGGACCCGCGCCTGCTCCCGGCCCGGCGCGCGGAGGTCGACGTGCACGTCGAGCAGATCGTTCACCAGGTACACGAAGAGGTTGAGGACGACGCCGAAGGTGAAGCGCACGGCGAGGTCCCGGACGGGGAGGGACAGCGCGAGGGCGAGCGTCAGGCTCGTCACGAGGTTCCCGGCCTCGCGCTGCTTCAGGCGGTAAGCCGCGGTGTCGAGGACGACGCGGAGCGCGGCGGAGACGGGGCTCATCTCCGCCTCATGGTGGAGCCGTGGCAGAGAGGAGCGACGTGAGCCCCGCACGTACGGCGGCGAGGGTCATCGGGTCCTTCGCTGCCCGCTCCACGAGGTCGCGCCCCTCGGCGCCGCCCACGCGGAGCAGGACCTTGGCGACCGCGACGACCGCGCTCACCACCTCCGGGCTCTCGGCCGTCGCCCGGTAGAGCGCGAAGAAGCTCTCGAGGTCCGGCCCCTCGCTCGGGGTCGCGAGCACGACGAGCGCGCGCGCGATCTCCGCGAGGTCCTCGGCGGGCGTCTGTGCGTCGAGCAACAACCGGGCGAGCGGGCCGGCGGCGCGGGGCTCACGGGCCGCGGCGAGCGCCGTCGCGAGCGGCCCGACCGGCGGGGTGCGGACGACGTCGTGGAGATAGTCGTACGGGCGCTGCAGGGCGGCGAGCATGTGGAGGACGCCGCTTCGTCGCGTGCGGAGCGCGTCGCGGATCTTCGGGACGAGGCCGTCCGAAGTCCTGGGGTCGACGGCGAGCTCGATGAGGACGCGCGTCGCGTCGTCGTCGTCCATCGCGAGGAGCTCGGGGAGGAGGGCGCCTTGGAGGGGCGCGAGCTCGGGGCCGGCGGCGAGCACACGCTGGATCTGCTCGGCCCGAGAGGCCCCGGACCCCCCCGACGGGGCGCGCGACAGGCCGTCGGCGGCGACCACGCACGATCGCACCGGGCCACCCAGCGACAGCGTCGCGGCGAGCACCCCGCGCTCCCGCTCGAAGAGGTGCACCTTCCCGTTCTCCTCGCAGGTGGCGACGCCGCCGTCGTACGCGCCCGCCGCGAGGATGTCGCTCTCGACGAGCTCGACCCAGTCGATCCGTCGATCGATGAGGCCCGCGACCGCGCGATGGTAGATCCCGTAGCGGCCCTCTCCTCGCACGCGCGAGACGAGCTGGCGCTTGTCCGAGGTGACCGCCGCGGGGGCCTTCGTGTCCCACGGCGCGCGGAAGAAGCCTTCGCCAAACGGCGCCATCTCGGCCGCCGTGTGGATCGTCGCCGCCCCCGTCGCCGCGCCGCGGATGGCGGCGTCGAACTCGACCAGCTTCGATTGTCCGAAGAAGAGATGCCCGTCCTCGATGAGGGCCTGGGACACGTCGACGCGGAGGTCCACGCGCGCGAGCTCGACGCCCTGGGTGACGTCGAACGCCGTGACGAACTGACCGTGCCACGGCACGAAGGCGATCCCGCCGATCACGGCGGGTCTGCCGAGCCGCTCGGTGGTCTCCTGCTGGCGGAGGACCTCGCCCGTGCGCGTGATGGCGAGGAGGGTGCTCGACGCGCCCGAGTGGCCCTCGAGTGTGACGATCGTGGTCGTGCCGTCGTCGCCCGCGCCGATGAGCCCGAGGCCCCCGGTCCCACGCTTCCAGAGCAGCTCTCCATTGGACGCGCGGACCGCGAAGACCTCGAGGTCGCCCTCGCCGACGACGATCGAGCCGACCGCGACGGGGCGCGAGGCGATGACGTGCTGGAAGGTCCAGACCGATCCGCCGCCCAGCGGGACCCCGACCAGGCCCGCGTCGGTCACGCCCACCGCGACGGGGTAGTTGGACGCGCGCGGCGCGTCGCGCAAGGTCGCCTCGAGCTTCGCGAAGGCCTCGCCGTGGTCGTCGACCCACGCCGCGCTGAAGGTGCGCCCGACCTGCGTCTGTCCCGCGCTGCACGCCACGCAGAGGAGCGGCAGGGCCCACCACGTCGTCCGCGCCGGACGACCCTTGTACGGTCGCCGGGCCGTCCCCTCCGCGTCCACGGTGACCAATCCCGAAGCTCCTCTCAAGGCCCGCCTCTTCGACCGTCGCGCGGCGGTCCCCTCCGCGTCCACGGTGACCAATCCCGAAGCTCCTCTCAAGGCCCGCCTCTTCGACCGTCGCCCGACGGCGCCTTCGAAGCCGCCTCGAGCGCGGCCTTGACCCTGGCCGAGCCCGAGTACCTGGCCGCGAGCCCCGCGAGGAACTGTCGCGCCTCGTCCGTCCCGACGTCTCGAACCCTGGCGATGAGCCGCTCTTTGAGCTCGTCGGAGCCGCCTGCGCGGACGATCGCCTGCTCGAGCCCTCGGGCGACGAGGGCGAAGGGCTGCTTCGCGAGCCGCGCCGCGAGCGCCTCGCACTCGCGGTCCTCGCAGAGCCGCCCGAGCGCCCACGACGCCTCGGGCAGCTCCTTGTCGAGCGCCGCCTCGAGATCGGTCATCGCGTCGCGGCCCCCTGTCCGCCCGAGGCTCGTCGCGGCCGCGCTGCGGATCGGCTTCTCCTTGTCGGAGAGCGCCTTGCGCAGGGGCGCGACGGACGCGGGGCCTCCCGTGTCGCCGAGCGCTGTTACGGCCGCGAGGCGGAGCTCGGCCGCGCGATGGCGAGCCCACGGGCCGAGCACCTTCGAGCTCGAGGGTTGCGCGACGCCGCCGAGCGTGTGGATGGCGGCGAGCGCGAGGTCCTTGGTGAGCCCTCGCCGCAGGAGCGCCTCCACGTCGGGAGCGAGCGGAGCCGCCTCCTTGCCGAGCTTCTCGACAGCGGTGAGCGCTCGGGCGATCGTCGCCGGCTCGGTGCTCCGGAGCTCCTTGCGGAGCTCCTCGAACCTGGGCGCGGGCTTCTTCGCGGGCGCGGCGTGGGCCATGCTCACCAGGATGGCGACGGCCACCGGGACGGCGAAGAGGGCGCACCTCGGGCGCGACGGCGGCATCCGCCCGATCATTGCAGGCGGATCGGCGCCGAGCACAAGGAAAAGCGGCGCCCACTGCGGCGCGCGAACAATCCAGTTGGAAACGCCGGGCTCTCGCACCACACTGCCCGACGGCGTGACGAGGCACGAGCACCCCGCGGCGAGCGCGCGATGAAGCGCGAGGTGAAGGTCGGCGTGTTCGTCCTCATCGGGCTCGTCCTGACGGCCACGGTGATCTTCGTCATCGGGCAAGAGCGGCGGGTCTTCGCGCGGCGCGTCGAGTTCACCGCGACCTTCAGCGACGTGCAGGGGCTCAAGGTGGGCGCGCCCGTCCGGCTCTCGGGCGTGGACATCGGCACGGTGAAGTCCATCGCGCACTCGGACAGCCCGACCGACGACAAGCTCTACGTGAAGCTCGACATCGTCCGCGAAGAGGCGGTCCGCATCCGGGTCGACTCGCTCGCGAAGGTCACGAACAAGGGCATGCTCGGGGACAAGATGCTCGAGCTCTCGACCGGCACGCCAGGCAGGCCCGAGGTCCCGCCGGGGGGCACCATCGCGAGCGAGGATCCGAGCGATTTCGGCGCGATGCTGGGTCGCCTCGGCGACATGGCCAAGAAGACCGAGAGCGTGATCTCGAACCTGGACAAGGCGACGGGCACCCTCGCCGAGGCCGAGACGCGCGCCGATCTCCAGGCGGGGCTCCACTCGGTCACGATCCTGCTCGACGGCATGGCCCAGGGCAGAGGCTACGCCGGCAAGCTGATGACGGATCCGGCCGAGGCCGAGCGCATCTCGCAGACCTTCCTGCGGCTCGATCAGACCCTCTCCAAGCTCAACAGGACCCTCGACGGCGTCAACCGTGTCCTCGACCGCGTGAACGACGGCCCCGGCCTCGTCCACGCGCTCCTCTACGAAGAGTCCGGCAAGAAGAGCGTGGAGAGCATCGGCCGCGCGAGCGACGAGATCGCGCTCTTGCTCCGCGGGGTGCGGGAGGGCAACGGCGTCGCGAGGACCGTCCTGCTCGGCGGCGCGGGCCAGGAGGAGCTCGGCGACAACCTGCTCGCGACGAGCAAGGATCTCCGCGTCGTCATGGCCAACGTGCGCGCAGGGAAGGGCACGGTCGGAGGCCTCCTCGTCGATCCGTCGCTCTACGAGGACATGAAGCGCCTCGTCGGCGACGTCTCGCGCAACGACGTCCTCCGCGCGCTCGTCCGCTACTCGATCAAGGAAGACGAGAAGCGCCCGCCGCCCTCCGTCGACAAGAAGTGACCCGCCTCGGCGCACACGGCGCGCGCACAGGACATGTCTGGCTCGCCCCGCTGGCCCAGTGATCGACGAGGGGAGAGGAGCGCAGCGCTCGTCGGCGTGCGGCGCGTGATGCGTGACGGGCTCGATCTGGCGGATATGCGGAGCTCCGAGGCGCAGCGCTCGTCGGCGTGCGGCGCGTGATGCGTGATGGGCTCGATCTGGCGGATGTACGGGGCTCCGAGGCGCGGCGTGCGGCGCGTGATGCGTGACGGGCTCGATCTGGCGGATATGCGGAGCTCCGGGATGCGGCGCTCGTCCGCTGATCCGTGGCTCCTTGGTTCGGGGCTGGCCTTGTCGTTGGCGCTCCTCGTGTCTCCGATGGCGCCGTGCATCGACTGGCCCGAGCACCTCGCGCTCGCCGAGCAGCTCCGGCGGCTCTGGACGGGCGATCCGACCGCCCATTCGCTCTACTCCCTCAACGTCGCGACCCACAATGGCGGCATCCACTTCGTCCTCGCGGCGCTCGGTCAGCTCCTCGGCGTCGAGGCGGCCGGGCGGCTCGTCGTCGCGTCGTACCCCGCGCTGCTCTTGCTATCGGCGCGGCGGTTCTTCCGCGATCTCGGCGTCGAGGAGGAGCGGGCGATCCTCCTCGTGCCGGCCGTCCTGTCGTTCTCGTTCGGCTGGGGCTTCATGAACTTCTGCTTCGCGGGGGCGCTCGCCCTCGTCGTGGCGGGGACGTATGTCCGGGCGCTCGGCGACGCGGGGGGGTGGGCTCGCTGGGCGCTGCCGGCGCTCTCGTCCCTGCTCGGCGTCGTGCACGTGATGGGGATGCTCCTCGCGTCGGTGCTCGCCCTCGCGCTCGGTGCGGAGGCGCTCGCCCGTCGCCGCGCGCCGTGGAGACGCGTCGTCGGCGCGGGCGCGCTCCTCGCGCCGGGCGTCGCCTTCGACGGCTGGGTGAGCCTCTCGCACGTCGCCGCCCGCGCCGACGCGTACGCCTCGTTCCCCGCAGGGTTCGAGCGCGCGGGGCTCCTCCACAAGCTCCTCTACCTCGGGGCGCACGTCGCGGGGCTCTGGGGCACGTATGCGGACACGGCGCTCGCGTGGCTCCTCCTCGTGGTGCTGGTCTCTGGCGCGGTGATCGGCGTCGCGCGCGCCGGGACGACCTGGGTCGCGCCGCTCGGGGTGGCCCTCGTCGCGTACTTCGCCATCCCGCACGTGTGGATGGGCACGCACCTCGTGTACCAGCGCGCGGCCCTCTTCGTCGTCGTCGGTCTGGTCGCGCTCCCGAGGACCTTGCCCTCGTGGGTCCGTCGCGCGGCGCCCGCGCTCGCGGCGTCCACGGCGCTCGTCGCCGTGGCGCACCTCGCGTGGTTCGCGTGGGAGACGCGCGAGGTGCGCCGTGTGGTCGCCGCGGTGCCCCGCGGCGCTCGCCTGACGACGGTCGCCGAGCCGCCGCGCGCGCGCTCGGTGCGGACGGCGGTGCTCGCGCACGTGGGGGCGCTCTCGGTGCCGCGGGGCGCCGCGGACGACGCGTTCTCGTTCGGGCGCTTCATGAGCCTCCCCATCGTCTACCGTGCGGGCGCGACCGAGCAGGCGCCGTCGCCGAGCTGGGAGCAGGCGGCGGGCCCCTATGTCGCGGATTCGCGCCTGGCGCGCCGCTTCCCGGTCGTCGTCGCGAGGCTCCACGAGGGCGAGTCCGTGGACGCGGCGCGGGCGCGGCTCTTCGGTGCGCGCAGGGTCACGCTGCTCGGGCACGCTGGCGCGTGGACCCTCTGGGACTCCGGCGATCCTCCGCCCTGACGCTGCACCGCGCTCGGGCGCGCCCCACCTTGTCCGCCCAGGGCCGGTTGCGTGACGCGAGAGGACGCGCTATGTGCAGGAGCCGAGGGCCGCGCTCGACGGAGCGCGGCGAGGCGGCTGGGACAAGGCCTGGCACGCCCCCTCGGCTCGACGAGATCCGCGTCGCCCTACGAGGTGACGGGCTCACGAGCGACGCTCCTGCCGCCTCGCGGTCCGGCCGGAGCGCGGTGACCACCCGGGCGCCACGCGCCCACCCCTCCCGCGAGAGACGACCCAGACTCCCACGTGATCCCGACCGAACACGACTCCCCCACCATCGACCCCTCTTCGATCTCCCCCTTCTCCTCGCTCGGCCTCCAGCGAGAGCTCGTGCGCGCCGTCGCCCAGGAGGGCTACGCTCGGCCGACGCCCATCCAGGAGCGGGCCATTCCCCCGGTGCTCGCGGGGCGCGATCTCCTCGGCTGCGCGCAGACCGGCACCGGCAAGACGGCCGCCTTCGTGCTCCCCATCCTCCAGCGGCTCGCGCGCTCGACGGGCAAGGGGCGGCCGCGGGCGCTCATCGTCGCCCCGACGCGAGAGCTCGCGGCGCAGATCGACGAGCGCATCTCGGCGTACGGGCGCCACCTCGGGCTCCGCCACCTCGTCCTCTTCGGGGGCGTCGGGCAGCGCCCGCAGGAGGAGGCGCTCCGCCGGGGGCCCGACATCGTCGTCGCGACGCCCGGGCGGCTGCTCGATCTGATGGGGCAGGGGCACCTCACGCTCCGCGGCGTCGAGATCCTCGTGCTCGACGAGGCCGATCGCATGCTCGACATGGGCTTCATCCACGACGTCCGCCGCATCGTCGCCGCGGTGCCCGTGGACCGCCAGACGCTCCTCTTCTCTGCGACCATTCCGCCCGAGATCGCGCACCTCGTCGCGAGCGTGCTCCGCGATCCGGTGCGCGTCGACGTCGCCCCCGAGCTCCGCACCGCCGAGCGCGTCGATCAGTCGGTGTGGTTCGTGCCCAAGACCGGGAAGCGGCCGCTCCTCGAGCGGCTGCTCCGCGAAGAGGGCGCGCGGCGGTCCATCGTCTTCACCCGCACCAAGCACGGCGCCAACCGGCTCGCCGAGCAGCTCGTGCGGGGGGGCGTGACGGCGGCGGCCATCCACGGCAACAAATCGCAGGGAGCCCGCGAGCGCGCGCTCCTCGGCTTCCGCGAAGGGAGCATCGGGGTGCTCGTCGCGACCGATCTCGCCGCGAGGGGGATCGACGTGGACGGCATCACCCACGTGTTCAACTACGATCTGCCCAACGTCCCCGAGAGCTACGTCCACCGCGTGGGTCGCACGGCGCGCGCCGGCGCGAGCGGCAGGGCCATCGCCTTCTGCGACGCGGAGGAGCGGCCGCTGCTCCGCGACATCGAGCGCTTCGTGAAGGCATCGATCCCGATCGCCGGCGCGATCGACGGTGAGACCGCCCCCGCGCCCTCGCCGCCCTCCGCGTCCCCACCACCCCGTCCACCCGGGACCGGATCCGGCCCGAGGCGCCGCAGGCCGCGTCGCTGAACATCGAGGAGAGAGCCATGGTCGACCAGAGCATGAACAAGCGCCTGAAGGAGCGCCGTCGTCAGGAGAAGCAGGCCGAGAAGGCCGCGAAGCGCGCCGAGCGCGCGAAGGAGAAGGCCTCACGCCCCATCGCCGAGCCAGGCGTCGATCCAGACATCGCGCACATCGTCCCCGGACCGCAGCCCGTGGTCGAGGAGGACTGACCGAGAGCCTACCCCCTCTCGCTCACGGATCGGCCCTGCTGGGCGCGGCGGGCATCAACCCCGAGGAGACACCGTCGGCACCGCGCGCTCCTCGAAGCGCCCGCCTTCGCCGAGGACCACCGCGCTTCGGCTCGCGCGGCCACCGACGACATCGTAGACGTTGACGCCCGCCATCCGGTCGAGATCGTCCGACACGAGCGAGGCGCTCGTCGCCCCGACGCTCTGCCACGCGTCGTCGCGCCCGGCGACGTGCATCCGCCGGTGGAGGTGCCCATGGAGGACGAGCGCCGCGCGGCTCCCGAGGACCTCGCGGAGCGCGTCCGCGTCGGCGAGGCCGTTCATCAGGGTCTTGCGCCTGGAGGCCGGGTTGAAGGGTGGGTGGTGCAGGAGCACGACCGGCAGCCGTGACCTCACCCGCTCGTCGTCGAGCGCGGCCTCGAGCGCCGAGAGCTGCGCCTCGCCGATCGCTCCGTCCGCGAACAGCGGCAGCCGCGGCAGCGCCGACGAGAGCCCGATGAACGCGACCTCGCCGCGGAGCTGCACGTACGGAAAGGGCCCCGCCGGCTGATCGGTCGCGACCGGGAGATCGCTCGCCATGTGCGCCTCGAACGACCGGAAGAAGCGCTTCTTCGTGGCCGAGCCCTGCGTGTAGAGATCGTGGTTCCCCGGCACGAGGCTCACCTTGTGGGCGGGGAGCCCGAGGCGCGTGGCGAGCAGCTCCGCGGCCCCTTTGAACTCGTCCTCGAGCGCGAGGTTCGACACGTCGCCGGTGACGACGACGTGATCGACGGCCTGGGCGCGGATCTCGTCGAGCAGCTCCGCGAGCACCTCGGGCTGGTGCGCCGCGTGCCGACGGAGCTTCAGGTTGACCCAGCCGGTGGCGCGTTTGTTCGCGTAGCGGTGGGCGGGGACCTTCTGCCGTGCGTGGACGTGGAGATCGCTGATGTGCGCGACGCGCATGCGCTTCTGGCCTGGGCGCCGTCAGTCCGCGACGGCCGCGGCGCGGTCGGCCTTGCGCTTCAGCATCTTCCGGTGGGTCATGCGCTTCTTCAGGATGCCCATGTGGTCGATCATGAGCACGCCGTTCAGGTGATCGAGCTCGTGCTGGATCGCGATGGCGAGGAAGCCGCTGGCCTCGAGCGAGAACTCCTCGCCGTCGCGGCCCTTGGCGCGCACGGTGACCCGCTCGGCGCGCTCGATGTCGGCGTCGATCTCGGGGAAGGAGAGGCACCCCTCGTTGGTCTTCGTCTTGCCGCTCGAGGCGACGATCTCGGGGTTGACGAAGACGCGCAGCGCGCTCGGCTCGTCCTCGGTCGCGGTGTCGATGACGAAGACGCGCGCCTTGACGCCGATCTGCGTGGCCGCGAGGCCGCAGCCGGGGGCCGCGTACATGGTCTCGGCCATGTCGTCGACGAGCGCGCGGATCTCGTCCGTCACCTCCGTCACGGGATCGGCGACGTTACGCAGGCGCTCGTCGGGGTAGTGCAAGATCGTCCGGATCATCGAGGCGCCACGGAACATAACGCACACGCCGCGGTTTGCCACGCGCGCCCGTCGCGCGCGGGAGGTCGGGCCGGGGCGGGCCGATCGAGGCCGCGCGCCGCGACGAGCCGCCGTCCGGCGCGCGCGGGGGAGGTCGTCGATGGTGATCCTCGCCCGGGCGTGGCTGCCCCGCTGTCGGTCGCGCGCGGGGGAGGTCGAGCCGGGTTGGGCCGGGCCGATCGAGGTCGCGCGCCGCGAAGAGCGGTCGGTGTCTGCTATGGTCCCCGCGCGTGATCCTCTCGTCCAAGATCGTCCGCCAGACCATCGACCGCAACGAGGGCGCTCGCTACCTGAAGGAGCTCATCATGACGTCGGGCCCCGTGCCCCTCGCCATGGTGCGGAAGCGCGCCGTGTCGCGGCGGGGCGCACCCATCCCGAGCCGCGCGACGCTCGTCCTCATCCACGGCTACGGGCAGAACCGCTACGCCTGGCACCTGCCGAAGCGCAGCCTCGCCTGCTACCTCGCGAGCGCGGGGTACGACGTCTTCAACCTGGAGCTGCGCGGCCACGGCCGCAGCGGGCACCTCGGAGCGAAGACGCCGTTCTCGCCCGACGACTACGTCCTCGCCGACGTCCCGTCCGCGATCGAGAGCGTCCAGCGCGTCGTCGGCAGCGACCGGCCCGTCTTCCTGGTGGGGCACTCGCTCGGCGGGCTCGTCAGCTACGCGGTCACGCCGCGTCTGCCCGGGAAGATCGCCGGCATCGCGTCGATCGGCAGCCCGTACCACTTCCTCCGTGGCGCCAAGGGGCTCGCGCGGCTCGGCAAGCTGCTCCTCTTCCTCGACGCGCGCCTCCGCCTCGTCGAGCGGGCGCCCGCCATGGAGCTCCACCTCGTTGGCGAGGCCGTGCGGAGCTTCCGCGCCTTCGTCGAGAGCCCGCTCTACCCCTTGCCCTTCCGCGGCTACTACCCCAAGAACATCGAGCCGAAGATCATCTCGCAGCACATGGCGCTCGCGATGGATATGGGCTCCATCCGCGTGATGCGCGAGATGTTCTTCTGGGCGGTGTCCCGCGAGCGCGAGACGGACGCGCCGGGCGGGCTCGAGGGCTTCGGGGCGGCGTTCGAGGCGATGACTGACGTGCCGCTCCTCGTCATCGCGGGGAGCGAGGACGATCTCGCGCCGCCCGACGGGGTGCGCTCGGCGTATGAGCGCTCCCACGCCGTCGACAAGACGTACCGCGAGCTCCCCGCGGGACACATCGACTTGCTCGTCGGGGAGAACTCGCCGGACACCACCTGGCCCATCCTCGACGCGTGGCTCACCCGGCGCGCCGAGGGGCTCGTGGCGGCCTGATCGGGCCGCCACGTGGCGGCGACACCCCGAGACGAAGGAGGCCCGGATCCGCGGAGATCCGGGCCTCGTGTCAGGTGTCTCGGGGTGGAGCAGAGGGGGATCGAACCCCTGACCTCCGCATTGCGAACGCGGCGCTCTCCCAGCTGAGCTACTGCCCCGAAGAGGAGTGTCTGAGAAGCCTCTCGAAGAGAGGGACGCGGCGTGTAGCGCGGGCCTCGGCCGGCTGTCAAGACGATGCGTCGTCCGCCGTGGGGCTCGGCCGGGCGTCGAGGCGACGCGTCGTCCGTCGTGGGGCTCGGCTGGGCGTCGAGGCGATGCGTCGTCAGCCGTGGGGCTCGGCCGGGCGTCGAGGCGACGCGTCGTCCGCCGTGGGGCTCGGCTGGGCGTCGAGGCGATGCGTCGTCAGCCGTGGGGCTCGGCCGGGCGTCGAGCCGATGCGTCGTCCGCCGCGGCCTGGTTGCGGCGGGGCGTCGCGTTCGTGCGGAGCTGGCCGCAGGCCGCGCCGATGTCGGAGCCTCCGCTGTAGCGCCGGTGCGCGAAGACGCCGTGCCGCCGGAGCGCCTCGAAGAACGCGCTCTCCTCGGCCTGCGTGAGCCGCTCGAAGGGATCGCGTGGGCCCTCGGCGTTGTACGGGACGAGCGTGACGCGAGGGCGGACGCCGCTCGCCTCGACGAAGGCTCGGAGCGCCTCCCCGAGCGCCCGCGCGTCGTCCTCCGCGTGGTTCTTCCCGCGGATGGGCGTCACGGCCCACATCGGCGCGAGCCCTGTCTGCTTCGCGTGCTCCGCGGCGGCCGCGAGGACCTCGGCGAGCGGGTGGGCCTCGGTGATGGGCATGAGCGAGCGGCGCACCGTCGGTCGCGCCGAGAAGATGGAGAGGCCGAGCCGCACCCGCGGCGCCTCCGTCGCGAGCTGGAGGATCCCGCTCGGCAGGCCCGACGTGCACACCGTGACGTTGCGCGCGTCGATCGCGAGGGCCGACGGCTCGGTCATGACGCGGATCGCCGCGAGCACGCGCCCCAGGTTCGCGAGCGGCTCGCCCATGCCCTGGAAGACGACGCCGTGGACGCGCCCGCCCGGAGGGAGCCCCGCGCGCACGAGGCGCACCTGCTCGACGATCTCCCAGGCCTCCAGGTTCCGCACGAGGCCCATCCTCCCCGTCGCGCAGAAGGCGCACCCGAGCGCGCAGCCGATCTGCGACGAGACGCACACCGAGAAGCGCCCCGCGCGCTCGAGCGGGATGCGCACGGTCTCGAAGGTGTCGGCGCGGAGCCCACGGAGGAGCAGCTTCTCGAACGGATCGAGCGCGCTCCCCTGCGACGCGACGACCTCGAGCGCCGGGAGCGACCACCCAGTATGGAGCTTCCGGATGATGTCCTTGGACACCGTCGGGATGGGGGCGCCGAGCGGCTCTCCGCGGTGGACGCTGGCCACGATCTTGCGCGCCACGGCGAGCGGCACGCCGAGCGCGTCGGCGAGCGTGGGTGGGGTCTCGGCCTGGAGCGGGCGCCGGGCGCGCTCGGGCGGTTCGCTCACGACGCGTGCGCGTCCGGCGTCGCGTGCGCGCCGAAGGGGAGCTCGAAGAGGTGTGAGGGGGCGAGGACCTCGTCCGCGTCGGAGACGGCCCACGCTCGCGCCCCGGCGAGCGCGAGGCCCTCCAGCTTGTCGCGGAGGGGCTCTCCCCCGAGGGTGATCTGCGCGACCGTCGCCGCGCCGTCGCGCCCGATGAGGCCGAGGTACGAGCCGGTGCACGCGCCGTCGTCCGTCACGCTGGAGGTCCGCTCGGTGCACGCGACGAAGGCGAGGCCGAGCCCGTACATCGCCGCGCCGTCCGTCCACGTGACGCGGAGGCCACCCCGCTCGCCGAGCTCGACCGGGCGCGCGCTCGCGGCGGCGGCGGTCTCGGCGCCGTGCTCGAGCGCGGCGAGCACCGCGGACGTCGGGATGCGCACGACCACGTTCGCGGGCTCGCTGCCCACGCTCGGGCCTCGGTGCAGGAAGAAGGTCGCCTCGCCCAGCACGGCGACGCCCTCGACGTTGGTCCTCGAGACGCCGACGCCCGCGAGCGCCCGATCGAGCGACGAGAAGAGGCCGTCCGCGCGTGCGGCCGACACGGACAGGGTGTCCAGCTCGACCGCGAGGGCGACCCGTCGCAGCGGACCCGAGCCCGACCCGAAGAGGAAGAGCCGCCCGTCCGGGAAGAGCGCGCTCGCCTCGAGATCGGCCTTGTCGCCCTTCGTTCGTTGGAGGGCGCCGTCGAGGGGCAGCGGGACGGGCCGCGCGGTCGCCGTCCGCGGATCGACGATCGCGAGGGCGTTCACGTCGTCTTGCACGACGTACAGCCGGTCCGACACCAGCGCGACGCTGGAGGCCGCGCGGACGAAGGGTGGGAGACCGAGCTCTTGCGCAAGCGTCTCGTCCTCGTAGACGATCGGCCTTCGCGAGAGGCAGGCGAGCTCGGGCAGCCAGCGCGTCATCCGCCGAACCTCAGCGAGTAGCTCACCTTGGTGAGGCCGGTGCGCGGCTTCTTGAAGTCGATCTGCTCGAACACCCCCACGGCGCACTCGCGGAAGGCCGCGCTCTTCAGGGTGGAGCGCACGTTGTCGACCTTCTTGGGCTTGCCGCCCTCGCGCGGGATGAGGAGGTCGACGCCGAAATCGCCCTTGGCCTTCTCGTCGCCGAGCTTGCCCCAGCAGCGGCGCAGCTCGTCGAAGTGGGGGGCGACCGACTCACGGATGGGCGCCTTGTTCGCGTCGCTGTTCACGTCGGCGTCGCCGCCGATGTGCATGCCGATGTGGACGACCTTCACGTGGGGTACGGGCGCCTCCTCGTGGGGCGCGGTGGACGCGCTCGCGCCGGCGCTCGCGGGGGCTGGCGTCGTCGCAGCAGACGCGACGAGAGGCGCCGTGCTCGCGCTCGCCGGTGGCGCGTCGTCGTGTCGTGCGGGAGAGGGCGTCGCCGCGGGCGTCGACCAAGCTGCGCTGCTCGACGGCGCGGGATCGCGCGAGGCCGCGGGGGCGCTGCACCCGGCGAGGAGGCAGCCGACGAAGACGAGCGAGCGCATGGTGCCGTCCGCCCCGTATCGCGCTCTTTGGCGCGCGGGAAGCCCGCTCGTGGCGCGCCTTGGCGCCGCTCGCGCGAGGTGGCGACGGAGCGGCGTCGAGCGCGCTCCTGCTGGCGCGCGACGCGAGCCGCGCGAACCCTGGGGCGAGGTGGCGACGGAGCGGCGTCGAGCGCGCTCCTGCCTGGCGCGCGACGCGAGCCGCGCGAACCCTGGGGCGAGGTGGCGACGGAGCGGCGTCGAGCGCGCACGACGAGCCGCGCGTGGCGTCTGCTGGCGCCGGCTCGGGAGGGCCCCGGTGAGACGGCGAGGGCCGGCGCGCGCGGCGCTGGGTGGCGGCCCTGCGCGGGAGGCGGTACCCTTGGGGCGAGGTCATAGGTCCCGTGCGTCGCGTCGCGCTCCTCTCCCTCGTCGGCATGCTCTCCGCCTGCGCCCGCGACGACGTACATCCGGCCGCCGTGGGCGACGACGACTCGGCCTCGTGCGAGGGGCCTGCCGCCCCGGGGAGCGTGTGCGTCGAGCGCGTCCGCGCGACGGTGACCGATCTTGCTGGCGCGCCGCTCGCCGACCGCTTCGTCACGCTGTGCGGGCAGAGCCTGTGCTTCTCGGCGACGAGCGACGCGCGCGGCGTCGCGACCTTCCCCGTCCAGACCCGCCTCTTGCCGCACGCCTTCGCCCTCTACGGGCACGCGGGCGAGGGCTACGGGGGCGTCGTCACGCCGCTCGACGGGCTGCTCCGTGTGATCGAGCAAGCAGAGCCGCTCCGCCTGCCGACGGTCCACCGGGGAGCCCTCGCGCTGCCGCTCGTCGGTGCGGACGAGGTGCTCGATCTCGGCGCCGTGCGCCTCACCGTCCCCGCCGGCGCTACCTTCGAGCTCGAGCCGGCCGACGGAGAAGCCCCGGACGGCCGCAGGCTCGGCGCCGCGCGCGTCGACCCTGCGCTCGCGCCCAAGGCCCTCCGCGACGCCGGGGCCCGCGTGGCCGTCGCGCTCGCCCCCTTCGCCACGCGCGCAAGTATGGACCTTCCATACTCGATCCTCGAGGTGGGGATCCCCGGTGAGAAGGTGCAGGTCGTGAGCCTCGTGTGCGACTTCCTCGGGGAGCCGTTCGCCGCGGGGACGGTCGAGATCGTGGACGAGCTCGTCGTCGCCGCCGACGGCGGCGTATCGGGCAAGGGGCTGCGCACCCTGTCCTGGCTCGGCGTCCGCTGACGTCGTCGTCGGGAGCGCCGGGGAGATCCTCGGGGAGGAGACCCGCGGCTCCTCGGTGCTGGCGCTGCGTATCGACTTCGAGCGTCTGGCTCGGTCGTCCGCCGCGTCGCCAGGACGGCGCGGCGGATCGCGGGTTGTTTGGAGTTGTAGCGGGTTCGGGGGCTAGAGTGAGCGGCGATGCGTCCTCCATTGAGCCTGGCTCTCCATGGTACCTTTGCCGAGCGCCGGGACGCGCCGCTCGAGGCGCTCGCCGAGCACTTCCTCGGCGTGCTGTCGGAGCAGGACGTCGAGATCTTCGCGGAGGGAGAGCGCCGCGAGCTCGCGCTCGTCGTGCACCCGGCCGCGCTGCCCGTCCGCGTGACGAGCGACGGACGAGAGGTGCTCCTCATCGCCGAGACCGCGCCAGGAGGGCCCGGCTACCACGTGCGCGTGCTCGAGCTCGCCGAGGCCGCGGCGCGCGAGCTTGGGATCACGTGGGACGTCGGCGCCGGCGCCGAGGCGCGCTCCCGCGACGAGACCGGCTACCTCGAGCATCGCGACCTCTCACGGCTCGAGCGCTCGATGTCCGCCTGGGCGATCGACGTCGGGGTCGCGCTGGCCCTCGATCGAGGTCCGGGCGGTCATCACCTCTTCATGCCCGAGAGCCCTCGCCCGGTGTTCGAGGGCTTCGCCGCGACGACGCTCGGGATCCGCGACCGCGCCTTCTTCGAGGGCCTCGCCGACGGAGGGAGCCAGCGCGAGCTCTTCGCGTGGTGGGACGTCGGGACCGAGGGCGCGGGCTACCACCGCGGGCTCGCGCTCGCGCTGCTGTGGAACGAGATCGCCTTCCGCGAGCCGCTCGCCGACCGAGAGCGCGAGACGATGGATCGCGCGCTCGACGCCCTCGAGGCGGCGCGCGCGGCGGATCCGGGGCTCGCGCTCCCGTTCGACGCGTGGCGGGAGGTGGCGCGGCTCCGCGGGCGCGACGCCCCGACCGACACGGACGCGACGGGCGTGCGCGTGGGCTACCGGCGCGGGAGGCTGTCCTGGACGGTCGGCCCCTTCGTCTTCGACATCGACGGCGATCTCGCGCCCGACGACGAGGACGAAGACCTGGGTGACGATGCTCCGGCCCTCTTCGCCGCGGGGTGTGGCGCGCGCTACGCGAAGATCGTCTTCTTCGAGGAGCCGGGCGACGCGCCGTCGGCCGCGGTCTTGCTCGACGAGCTCCGAGACGACGACCTCCCGCCCGGCGCGGCGGCGCGCTCGCGGGACGACGGCGACGTGCACCTCGGAGCGGTGGGGTTCGACGACGAGAGCGAGGTCGAGGGGCTCCCCATCTGGACGACGCTCTTCTCGGTCGCGGTCCCGGGCGGACGCGCGCGTGGGCACCTCTCGTCGGCGCGAGAGGACGCGGGCTGGGCCGAGGGTGTGCTCGGGACGTTTCGGGTCGCGCGCCGCGCGTGACGAGGCGCGTCGACGGCGGAACCCACGGCTCTCCGCAGGCGGCGTCGTTTGGTCGTCGGTGAGGAGCGGCTCGGTCAGGGGTCAAGCGGAAGCGCGAGGTGCGCGGATGTGGGGGTGGGCTGATGAGCCCTGCCCACGCGCGACCCGACAGCGAACGGCGCGGTGGGGGCGCCGAGGACCCCGCGGCCGTCGAGCCTGCTCGCCCTCCTGGCGAAAAAAATGGGTGACAGCGAGAATTTCGTTATCATCCCTCCATGCGAACTCGTCGAACGACCCCTCTCCTCGTCGCCTCGTCCCTCACGCTGCTCACCCTCGCCGTCGCCTGTGGAGGCGGATCCGACGAGACGTCGGGCACGCCCCCGCCCGGCGGATCCGGCTCTGCGGGCACCTCGGGCGCCGCGTCCGGACACGGCGGATCCACCGCGGGGACGAGCGGCGGATCGGGCGGCAGCAAGGCGGGCGGCGGCGGCAGCACCGCGGGTGGCGGCGGCAGCACCGCGGGTGGCGGCGGCAGCACGGCCGGCATCGGCGGGAGCAGCGCGGGCAATGGCGGCAGCACGGCGGGCGGCGGCGGCAGCACCGCGGGCAATGGGGGCAGCACGGCGGGCAGCGGCGGCAGCACCGCGGGCAATGGCGGCAGCACGGCGGGCGGCGGCGGCAGCACCGCGGGCTCCGGTGGCGGCGGGTCGAACGTCTGCGACACCTGCATCGAGAAGGCCTGTGGTCAGGATCTCAAGGCCTGCTTCGCCGACGCGAAGTGCAAGGGCCTCTACGAGTGCGTGCAGGACAGCTGCAAGCCCAACGATCAGGGCTGCTACCTGCAGTGCGCGATCAAGTCCGGGATCACCAGCCAGAACGATCCGGCTGTCGCGAAGGCCCAGGCGGTCATGGCCTGCGCGGAGAAGTCCTGCGCGGGCGAGTGCGCGGCCGGCGCCGGCGGCGCGGGTGGCGGCGGGCAGGGTGGCTTCGGCCAGGGCGGCTTCGGTCAGGGCGGCAAGGGCGGCGGCACCGGGACGCCTCAGGCGTGTGAGGCGGCGCTGAAGGCCTGCGGAGGCCCCAACGCTTGCGGGAAGGAGCTCCAAGATTGCCAGAAGAGCCAGACCTGCCAGCAGTGCATGCAGACGGGCGGCAAGTCGAAGGGCTGCACCGTGAGCCAGTCGTACCAGGCCCTCCAAAAGTGCACCTGCTCGCACCCGAACACGTGCGAGGCCTGCTGCTTCTGAGCTCGTCCGCGCCGCTCACTTCACTCCTGAAGGGCATCAGAGGCTTCCCGAGCGAGCCCCGCTGCGTCTGAGCTCGTCGGCTCTGCTACGGGCTCGCGCGATCCGAGAGGGTCGTGCGAGCCCGCGGTCGTTCGTGCTCTCGCGAGGGGCCATGGCGCGCCGGCGGCTCCGGGCGGGGTCGTCCGTTCGCGCTCCCGGACGCCTCCCGATCTGGACGACCTGCGCTGCCGCGTTTGCCGGGTGAGGCCCCCCTTCACCCGCGCCCTCGGGCCGCGCGTCGGCGCTCCTCCGTCGGCGGGCGTGTGCGGGGACGTCAGCGCGGGGCGCCGCGTCCGCCACCCACGCGAGCTCGCGAGGCGCCTCGCGGGCGAGATCATCGCACGACGATCGGTCCGCCGTCCACGCGGTGCTCGCTGTGCTTGCCCGAGCGCACCTGCATGCGTCGCTCACCCAGGAAGAACCCGAAGTAGAGCGTGTAGGTCCCAGGCGTGAAGTTGGGATCGAGCCGGAGCTCGAGGGTGTCGGTGACGACGTCGCCGGGGACCCAGAGGTTCATCGGCACCTTGCCGTCGAGGACGTCGTGGTCGCCGTTCCAGCGCTTGCCGTAGCCGTCGACGTGGACGAAGGACTTCCATTGGGTGAGGACGGGCGCGAGCACGCGCAGGTGGATCGAGAGTTTGTACGCGCGGCCGGGCACGACCGAGGTCGCCTGTGCGCCGCCCTCGTCCACGAGATCCCAGCCGAGGGCCTCGAGCTGGCCCTCGAGGTTCGCGACGGCGGGGTGCGCGGTGGGCTGAGGTGTGGCCCCGAAGACGCCGACGTAGGGCGATCGGTTCGTCTCTCCGGGCAGGAGCACATTGGACGCGAGGACGGCGTAGCCTCGTGCGTGGAGCAGCGGCAGGTTGTGATCGGGCGGCGCCTTCGTCGGATCGCCCGCGGCGCGGGCCCGGTACAGCGACGAGAGTTGAGGTAGGTCCTCGGCGCGCAGCGCGAGGAAGCGTCGCCCCGTCGCGCCGCCATCCACGAGCCAATCGAAGGCGAGCCGCGGATCGGCGAACGGGGTGGCCTCGTAGTCTCCATAGTAGCGCACGCCGCGCCCGGCGACCGACAGGAGCCCGAGCTCGTCGCCTGCGTGGCGCGCCTTCGCGTACACGGAGAGCGCCTCCTTGGGCGAGAGCTGCCGCGCGAGCGCCGGGTAGTACCCCAGCGACAGGACGAGCCCACCCGCCACGAAGGACCCCGCCGCGAGCACGCCGCGCGAGACGGCGGCCCTCTTGGCGAGCGCCTCGGTCCCGCGGCGCGCGAGCGAGAGGAGCGCGTAGCCGGTGAGGAGGCCGACCGGTACGACCCAGAAGCCATGGAGCATCATGGCGAGCCCGCGCGCGCCCAGCCCCTCGGTCAGCGCGACCTTGAGCCCGAAGACGCGCTTCGCGAGCACGAGCCCCGCGAAGCCGACGAGCATCGCCTCGAGCATCACCGCGACGAAGGCGAGGTTCCCGTTCCACGCGCGCGAGAGCGCGTCGATGACGCCGCGCACCTCGTCCGAGAGGCTCGGCCGCTCGACCTCGTCGTGGCCATCGAACATCGCGAGCAAGAAGCCCGCGGCGGCGGTGACGGCCGCCACGAAGAAGTAGGGCTTCGCGTCTGCGCGGTAGGCGTCCGGGAAGAGCGCGAGCGGCACCCCGAAGGGCACGAGCGACCGCGCGGGCGCGCGCTCGAGATCCAGGTAGAGGACGCCGAGGAGGAGCGCGACGGCCACCGGCGCCGCGCGCGAGACGTGGCCCCTTCGATCGACGTCGTGGAGCGCGAGCCCCACGAGGACCGCGAGCCACGGCGTCCCCACGAACGGGATCGAGCCGAGGAACGGCGCCGCCCACGCGTGGAGCGCGAACGCGGAGAGGACGAGCGTGCCGACGGCGATCCGCAGATCGCGCTCGCGGTCGCGCGCTCCCTCGGGCGCGACGGCGCCTCGCACGAGGAAGACCGCGGCGAGCGCGCTCCACGGGAAGAGGCCGTGGGCCAGCTCGCGCACCGTCGTATCGAAGGTCGGGTACCGGGCGCCGACGAGCCGCGCGGTGCCGAGCCAGAACGAGACCCCGGGCGCGACGGGCTCGAGCTTCGCCTGGAGCGCCTGGTAGAGCGAGAAGACGCCCACCCCGGCGCACGCGACGAGCACGAAGAGCCGCTCCTTCTGGAGCGCGATGGCGCCGTTCCCCGCGAGGACGGCGACGGCGAGCGGGACGCCGAGGCACGGGAGCGCGAGCCCGAAGAGCCCGCCGCGCGTCCAGCTCCCGACGACGAGCCCGGCGAGCCCGACGAGCGCCCAGCCCGCGCGCGCCCGGGCATCGAGCGCGTCGTCGACGACGAGCAGGAGGAGCCCCGCCGTCGCGGCGGTGAGCCCGAGCATCGAGAGCGCGTCGCCCATCATCGAGCGCGCCTGCACGAAGAAGAGCGGCGTCGTCACGAGCGCCCACGCCGCGAACCCGGCCGCGCGATCTCCGGCGACGCGGCGCACGAAGGCGAAGACGAGCCCGAGCGTCGCCGCGCCCGCGAGCGCGAAGGGCAGCCGCCCCGCCCACGCGTGGAGCCCGAAGACCTTGAAGGCGAGGGCCACGGCGAGCGTCGGGAGATCCATGTGACCGACGTCCCCGAGGGTGGGGAGGCGGTTCTCTCCGCCGGCGAGGGCGAGCGGCGCGTGGAGGAGCCCGAGCGCGGCGCGCCTCCCGAGATCCGCCTCGTTGAGCTCGTACGGATCCCAGATCCCCGGCCAGCCCATCGTGGCGAGGACGAGGAGCACGGGCGCTCCGAGGCCGAGGATGGGCGCGCGTCGAGACACGGGCCCCTCGCCCATACCAGAGCCGGCTCTGAGGCCCTCGGGCTTCTGCGTCGCCACGCTCGGGCGTGACGTCGCTCGTTCGGCGCCATCGAGCCGCGACGAGCGACAGGCGGCGGCGGAGCGGCAGGTGCGCCGGCTGCCGCACGCCTGCGCAGGCTCTTCGCGCGGGTGCGAGGCTCGTCTCTGGCGTGCGGGTCCTTCTCGCCCGGCGGCCACGAGAGCGCCCGCCCTTCGCGCGGGTGCGCGCATCGCCGCTGGCGGGTCGGTCCCTGTGGTGGGAGGGAGGCCGATCTCGCTCGCTTTTTGCGTGGCGTGTGCGAGGGTACGCGCCCTTTTCCGCGTGGCGTCCCTCGAGTCCGAGCTCAAGAAGGTCGAAGGTGGCCGAAGGTGGCTGCGCCGCGTCGTCATCCTCGGCGTCGTCGTGGCGATCGTCGCCGCGCTGGTCGTCGTCCGCAAGAAGACCGCGCCCCCTCCGCCTCCCAGGTACATGACGCAGTCGCCCGCGGTGGGCGACGTCGCCGAGCTCGTGCAGTCGACCGGCGTCGTGAAGCCGCTCACCGAGGTCAAGGTCGGCGCGCAGGTGTCGGGGCGGGTCGCGCGCGTCTACGTCGACTTCAACTCCGTCGTGAAGGCCGGAGATCTCCTCGCCGAGATCGATCCGCTCCTGCTCGGCGCGCAGGTGGATCAGACGCGCGCGCAGATCGCGGCGCAGCGCGCTGCGCTCGCGCGCGCGGACGCGAACGTCGCGACGCTCCGCATCGCTGTCGATCGGCTCCGCAAGCTCCGCGCCGAGAGCCTCGCGAGCCAGGCCGAGCTCGATCAGGCCGAGGGGCAGCTCCGCGTCGCCGAGGCCGACGTCGCGCAGGCGAAGGCGCAGATCGCCGCGACCTCGGCGTCGATGAAGGGCGCGACGGCGAACCTGTCGTTCACGAAGATCTACGCGCCCATCTCGGGCGTCATCACCGATCGGCAGATCGATCCGGGCGTGACGGTGGCGGCGAGCTTCCAGGCGCCGGTGCTCTTCGTCATCGCCGAGGACCTCTCCCGCATGCGTGTCTTCGCCGACATCGACGAGGCCGACGTCGGCAAGATGAAGGAGGGCATGGAGGCGCAGGCGAGCGTCGACGCCTTCCCGGGGCAGAGGTTCAAGGGGCGGGTGTCGCAGATCCGCTACGCGCCGAACACGGTGCAGGGCGTCGTCACGTACACGGCCGTCGTCGAGGTCGAGAACCCGGAGGGCAAGCTCCGCCCCGGCATGACGGCCACGGTCACCGTGCGCACGAAGGAGTCGAAGAACGTCCTCCGCGCGCCGAACGCGGCGCTCCGCTTCAAGCCGTCGCCCGAGAAGGGCCCGGACGGCAAGCCGATCCCGAGGCCACCCGAGAAGGCGCTCGAGCCGGGGAAGGGGCGCGTGTACGTCCTCGTCGACGGCAAGCCCGGCGCCGAGAAGCTCGAGCCGCGGATCGTCGAGCTGGGCGTGTCGGACGGTGTGCTGACCGAGCTCCTGTCGCCCAGCATCACTCCCGACACGAAGCTCGTGACGGACGAGGCCGACGACAAGACGAAGAAAGGTGGGCCCAGGGTCTTCTGATGCCGCTCGTCGGGCTGTCGCACGTCGAGAAGGACTACGTGGGCGGCGCGACGGTGGTGCGCGCGCTCCGCGACGTCGATCTCGGCATCGAGGCGGGCGAGCTCTGCGCGATCGTGGGCACGAGCGGCTCGGGGAAGAGCACCCTGATGAACATCATCGGCTGCCTCGATCGCCCCACGCGCGGCCGCTACGAGCTCGCGGGGATCGACGTGGGCGCGCGGTCGAACGACGCACGCGCCATCGTACGAAACCGCCTCATTGGCTTCATCTTCCAGGGCTTCAACCTCCTGCCTCGCACGACCGCGCTCGAGAACGTGGAGCTGCCGCTCGTCTACCGGGGCGTCGGGGTGCGAGAGCGCCGCGCGCGCGCGCTGGTCGCGCTCGAGAAGGTGGGGCTCGCCGACCGGGTGCACCACACGCCGAACCAGCTCTCGGGCGGGCAGCAGCAGCGCGTCGCCATCGCGCGCGCGCTCGTCACCGATCCGCCGCTCCTGCTCGCGGACGAGCCCACGGGCAACCTGGACACCCGCACGAGCTACGAGGTCCTCGCCCTGCTCCAAGCGCTGAACCGCGGGCAGTCCATCACGATCATCGTCGTCACGCACGAGCCCGACATCGCGGCGTGCGCGTCGCGGATCATCACGATGCGCGACGGGCAGGTGCGGTCGGACGAGCGCGCGCCGAGCCCGCGCGACGCGCGGATCGAGCTCGAGGCGCTGGGCCCGACGCCCGGCTGAGCTCGCCGAGATCAGAGCGTGACGCTGGCGCGGACGTCGCCCGGGAGGAGCCTCTCGAGCGCCTCGAGGTGCGGGCGCGCGGCGTCGTCTGCGGGGAGCATGACGAGGAGCTTGACGTAGAGATCGCCCGGCGTCCCGCCGCGTGCAGCGACGCCCTTGCCCTTCAGTCGCACGGTCTGGCCGCTCTGCGCGCGCGCCGGGAGCTTGGCCGTGACGTGGCCGCTCAGCGTGGGGACGCGCACCTTCGCGCCGTCGAAGGCCTCGAGCGGCGTCACGGGGAGGGACAGGTGGAGATCGAGCCCCTCGCGCGTGAAGTGCGGGTGCGGCGAGACGTCGACGGTGAGCAACAGATCGCCTGGCGGCCCGCCGCTCGCGCTGGGCGCGCCCTTGGCCGTGACGCGGAGGCGCGAGCCGTCCTCGACGCCGGCGGGGATGCGTACGTCGATGGGGCCGCCGTGTCCCGTCGAGATGCTGACGGTGCCGCCCGCGGCGGCGGTGCGGAAGTCGACCTGGATCCGCCCCTCGAGATCGCGCCCGCTCCGGCTCCGTGAGCCGCGCCCGCGCCCGCGCCCGCCGAGGATGTCGCCGAAGAGCTCGCTGAAGTCGAAGCCGCCGCCCGAGCCCTGACCGAAGAAGTCCCCGGGGGCGCCTTGGCTCGCGCCCGCGCGCTGGTAGGCGCGGTACTGCTCGGCATCGAAGCCCTCGCGGAGCCCCACCTCGCCGAACTCGTCGTAGAGCGCCTTCTTCTTGGCGTCGGAGAGCACCTGGTAGGCGGCGTTGACGTCCTTGAAGCGGGTCTCGACGTCCTTCTTCCCGGGGTGTTTGTCGGGGTGGAGCTGGGCGGCGAGCTTCTTGTAGGCGCGCTTGATCTCGTCGGCGGACGCGCCGCGAGCGACACCGAGGACCGCGTAGAGATCGCGCTCTTTCATGGGATGATCCCCGAAAGGATAGGCACGGCGCGCGCGCGTGCCAAGGGCTGGGTGATGACCGAGTGGCCTGGGACGCGACCGAGGCTACTCGGACGGCGGGCACGATGCGCCGAGGTTCCAGCTGGTGAGCGTAGGGGCTTGAAGGCCGTTCGTGGACGGGACGAGGTAGGAGCGGATGTTCACGAACTTCGACTTCGGGTTGAGGCCGAGGTCTGAGAGGTTCTTGCTGATCCACACCGCGCCGTTCGACGTCCCGAGCGCCGACGAGGCCTTTGCGTTCTGTCCGACGAGCCCAGCGGGGCCGGGTGGGTTCGTGAACTTGAGCGGGTACTCGGTCGCAGTCGCGAGGCCTCCGGCCGTGTCAGCCGCTTTGATGAAGAACTGGATCGACGAGTCCCCTGGCGTCAGGGCGGTCCACGTCCAGTTGGTGTAGCTGAGCTGTTGGTTCAGCCCGCAGAGCGCGCTGTTGTCGTAGGGCCGATTGAAGCTCCCCGGAGAGTAGGCGGGCGGTGGGGTGGGCGGGTTCGGGAGCGTCTGGATCCCGGAGGGGGCGGCGGACCACTGCCAGTTGTCGACGAGCACGATCGAGTCCCAGATGTTGTCGCCCGTGTCCCAGACGCTGTTGTGGAAGGTGATGGTCTC
Source organism: uncultured Polyangiaceae bacterium (assembly GCA_964396175.1). Taxonomy (GTDB): domain Bacteria; phylum Myxococcota_A; class Polyangia; order Polyangiales; family Polyangiaceae; genus CAYNEK01. Next base: position 26,957 of record CAYNEK010000001.1, read on the forward strand.
TCCGGCGAGCACCGGAGCCGTCGTCTGCAGCCAGTTGGTCGCCCCGCCGCAGATTTGACCGCTGCATTGTCCATCGTACCCGGTCCCGTTGAGCATCGGGTGGGTGGCCTTAGGGCCGCCAGGGATCGAGAAGAACCCCACGTTGACGCTCACGGGCGCGCCCGAAAGATCGAAGGTGATGTTGCCCCACTTCGGCGCCCCGAGGTTGGATTGGACCAGCGGGTGTCCGCTCGTGAGCCGCGCGATGTACGCGTCGTTGTAGAACGTGCACACCCACTCGGGGTACTCGGACGTGAAGAAGTTCACGTTGTAGGAGAAGGACTTCGCGTTGGTGGGCACGCGGATCTGCATCTTGATCCCCGCCGAATCGTACGCAGCAGTCCCGTTCGGGCAGCCCGACTTGTTCTGTGGGTGTCCCGTCGGGGGCGCTGCATAGGTGCCGAGGCTGAGGCTCGACACCTGCCCGTTGGGGTTCACGTAACAGCTGTCCCCGGGGCGACGCGCGGAGCCCGACGAGTAGGCCGCCATGCGCTGCCCCTTCCGGGGCGCATTGACCGGCAAGTTGAACACAGGGTCGAGGGTTGTCGTCGTCCCGAAGCTCGGGAGGATCGCCGCTTGGACCCGCTGGGACGAGCAGCCAGAGTACGACACCGTGGGGACGTTGGTTGTCCCATTCGCCTGGACGATGGCCGTCGAGATGACGCCCCAGACCTTGGCAGCGCCCGTCGCCCCTGCCGTGGTAAACTGGCAGAGTTCCATCGCGCGCGCGTAGTCGTTGTTGACGGTGCTGTTGATAGGGAGGCCGCTATCGCACACGGTCACCTCGTTGTCCGGGGTGCCGTCGACGTCCTCGTCGACGCCATTGCCAGGGAAGTCGTAGGCGCCCGGGTTCGACATGCCGTCGCAGTCGGCGGAGACGTTGTTGGACCGGTCGCCGTCGTTGAAGGACCAGCCGTCGCCGTCGTGGTCGAGCCCGTCACGGTAGCAGATTGTGCAGGCCCCTGCGCTCGCCGCGCAGTCGATGGCGCAGAGGCTCTTGGCCTTCGCGAGGCACGCTGTCGTCCACTGGGTCGTGCAACAGGAGGGCATTTGCGCGCAGACTTGGGAGACGCAGCTCCCCCCGGCGGGCGCCAGCGGGATCCCCTCGCAGACGAAGCGTCGAGTCGAGGCGCAGTCGAGGTCGTTCCACCGGTAGGGATTGGTCGGGCTCTGCTCCGCGCAGTCCTCATTGTTCCCGGAGTTGTTGGGCTCTCCGGCGTTCCAGTTGGCGAAGGTGATGCCTTGGTTCCCGACCCAATTGAAGTCGCCTTCCAGCGCGATGTCGTTGAGGCCGATCCACCACGAGTTGTTGGAGAAGGCCGCCGCTGCCTGGGCGCCGATGGCGTTGTTCTCGGTGAGGTTGCTCACCGTCAGCAAGTCGAGGCCCTGTTGGATGCAGAAGTCGCGCGCGTCGGTCCAGTTCTTCTGGAGGTTGCACAAGAGGTACGTGCGTCCCGATATGACCGTGGCGGTGCAGCCGGTGGGCCACGCGGCTTGATCGCATCCCGCGGCGAGGGGGGGAGTGTTCCCTGCCTGGCAGATGTGGTGCGAGCACCCGCGATAGGCGGCCGAGCAATTGGGGACCGGCTCGACCGACGGCCCGAGCGGGAGGGTCGGTCCGTTGGGGCCGTCGGTGATGTTGGTGCAATTGCTCCCGCTGCACACCCCGCCCGGCGTGTCCTTCCCGGGGTCCTTGCAGTACGGATCGCAGGGGTTGTTCGTGCAGTCCCCCGGCCCGCCCAGGCCTTGCGCCGAGGCTCCGGGGGCGCCGTCCTTCCCGACCGTCAGGCTGTAGGTCTGTCCGAGGGGCACGCAGGCGCCCCACTTCCCCCCAGTGCAGGTCGAGCGCCCGGGATCGCAAACGTAGACATCCCCATATTTCTCTTTGATCGTCCCGCAGTCGACGTTGACCCCTTCCATGTCGGGCGTGCAGGGGCAGCCGTCGATCCCGTCGTGGCACTTGTCCACCGCAGGGCAGTCCACATGAACGGCAGGGTCCGTGTCGTTGCAGTCGGGTCCGGAGGCGCAACCGATCCCGTACCCGTCGGCGTCCTTGTCGACGCAGGCATCGACGTCTCCTCCGGTCGGATCACCAGCGAACCCACGCTCGCCCTCGCTGGAGCACGCTGCGACGCCGAGCATGGCCAAGAGCGCAGCCGTGGATGCCCACAGCCGGCGGCTCGAGCGTGGGAGAGAACGGGGGGAGGATGTCATCAGCGTGTCTCCGTGAGGCTATCAAGGGACAGAAGAGAGGTCGAACGGAAGCTCCACGAGCGAAAAATTGAGCCGGAGCTGCCAGCCGGTCGCGCTGCCCTGGCCCCCAGAGGAGAGTGGGCCAAAGATTGATGCGAGCGGTTGCGTCTTCCCACTGAGCGTCACGGTGATCCCCCCGATGTCGGAGGCGTCCACGACGGCATCGATCGAGCCCTTCCCGGACGTACACCCCTTGTCGGGTAGGAGGTAGAGCCGGGCGTTTTGCATGGGGACGAACACCACGGCCCCGGCTTCGTCGACGAAGCGGAGGTACGTGCCGGAGATGGGGAGCGACTGGACCCCTTCGTCGGCGAAGGTCGCGAGCGTCGGGCTCGGCACCTTGCCCGCCACGAACTTCGCTTGGCCGCTCCCGGGGTCGACCCCGGAGAAGACGAGCGTGGTCTCGCTGACGTCGTTGTTGAGGGAAGCCTTGTCGATGTTCTTCACGGCCGCCGCGAAGACGGGGACACCGGGTGACAGCGGCCCCGAGAGCGCGGCAATGGCTGGCTCCGGCGTCGGGAACGTCAGCTCCATGGCTGACGTGCCGAGGACGACGTCCTTCGGACATCCGTCCAGCTGCGGAGGAGGCCCCTGAACGACCCCACCTGAGCCTGCCGTCCCACCGACGCCCCCGCTGGCGCCCGCTCCCGCGATACCACCCGCGCCGGCGCCTGAGGCTCCGCCCTCACCCGCGACACCTCCGGCCCCAGCCTTCGCACCGACTCCCGCGACGCCGCCGGCGTTCGCCCCGCCGGTGCCCGCGGTGTGGGCCCCGCCGGTGCCTCCCGCGCCCGCTGGCCCATCGTCAGGAGGAGGCGCGCCGCGCCGGGCCTCTGAAGACCCACATCCACCTACCCATAGTGCTCCGGAGATGACCATGGACGCAGCGCCGATGGGGGACAGGAGGGAAGAGAGGCAGCGCACGTTCGTGGTTCGCAGCAAGAACCGGGCCGCGCCCCGCCGTGCGCGTTCTTTGCCGAGAGAGTCGCTACTTTTTGCAAACCTTTGCGCGCGACCGCAAAGGTTGCTGCCGACGAGAGGCCCGGCCTCCCCCGCTCCGTCGGGCTCGCGCGAGCGGTCTGCACCTCCGCCTGCGGCCGCGTCCCCGCGCGCTGCGCTCGTCTCGGGCCGGATCGAGGATCACCACCCAGGTGACGCGCGCGCGTCGTGGCGTCCTCGTGCCTCGGCCGAGACCGAGCGCCTCGGCCCGCCGCGGCCTGCGGCCTCCTCGGCGTCGAGCGCGCGTCCGCCGCGGGACGCAGCCCCACCACAAACTCGGCCGCCGCGCGGCCGCCGACGTATCCTCGCGCCTCCCTTGCGGAAGGTCCCCCACCACCTCCTGGAGGCCCTCGTCGTGGCGCTCGCTTGCTACGCGGCCTTCGCCGTGCCGATGGGGAAGCGCACCCTCGCGGGGCACGTCCAGGCGATCTTCACGACGCCGACCGCGAAGGACGCCGCCGGGCAGATCGCCGCGAGCGTGCGGAGGCTCCTCCACGAGCCGCCGCGCGAGGCCAAGCAGGCGCGCGGCGCAGAGGAGCGGCGCGCCGGTCGCTGATGGCGTAAGACCCGCCCTGGACGTGTCCAAGACCAGCGACCTCCTCGACGAAATCAAGGCAGAATTCCCGCGGTTCCGCGTCGTCGAGAAGCGCTTGGACCGCTTCTCCCATCTCGTCGATCGCGCGCTGCGTGTCGTCACCTTCGGCGGGCAGACCGAGTACCTGACGCGGTACCACACCGTCATCGGGCAGACGCTCTACGTCCCCGAGGCGTGGGACGACGAGGGCGATCTCGAGCGCGTCTGCGTGCTCCGCCACGAGCGCGTGCACCTGCGCCAGGGGCGACGCTACGGCGCCGTGGGCATGGCGCTCCTCTACCTCTTGCCGATCTTCCCGGTGGGGCTCGCGTACGGCCGCGCGCGGATCGAGTGGGAGGCCTACGAGGAGACGCTCCGCGCGACCGCCGAGCTCTTCGGCCTCGAGGCCGCGAGGAGGCCCGGCCTGCGCACGCACGTGGTGAGCCAGTTCACGTCGGGAGCGTACGGTTACATGTGGCCCTTCCGCCGGCAGGTCGAGCGCTGGTACGACGAGGCGCTCGGGCGGATCGAGCAGGAGCTCTCGGCGCCGTGAGAAGTTGGCGACAGCGGGCGGTCCTTGGCTACGATGGACGCGTGGCCCTCTCTGTCCGAGCAGGTGAAGCATGAGCGCCGTCGTCGGGATCGATCTCGGGACGACCAACACCGTCGTCGCGCACGTCGAGGGGGGCCGCGCGCAGGCGCTCGCCGACGACCACGGCGACCGCCTCCTGCCCAGCGTCGTCTCGTTCCATCCCTCGGGGCAGGTCATCGTCGGGCGACAGGCGAAGGAGCGGCGCCTCATCGACGCCCACAACACGATCTTCAGCATCAAGCGGCTCATCGGCCGCGCGTGGGAGTCCGACGACGTCGCCCGCGCGAAGTCCCGCTTCCCCTTCGAGCTCCGCGAGGGCCCCGGGCACGCCGTCCTCGTCGTCGCGCGCGGCGAGTCGTACACGCTGTCCGAGATCAGCGCCTACGTGCTCCGCAAGGCGAAGGCCGTCGCCGAGGCCGCGCTCGGCCAGCCCGTCGAGCGCGCCGTCATCACGGTCCCGGCGAGCTTCAACGATCTGCAGCGCGCCGCCACGAAGGTCGCGGGCCGCGTCGCGGGCCTCGAGGTCCTCCGCATCCTCAACGAGCCGACCGCCGCCGCGCTCGCCTACGGCTACGGGAAGTCCAACGCCGAGCGCATCGCGATCTACGATCTCGGCGGAGGCACCTTCGATCTCACGCTGCTCGATCTCTCGGGCAACGTCTTCGAGGTGCTCGCCACGGGCGGCGACACCTTCCTCGGCGGCGACGACATCGATCTCGCGCTCGCCGAGCGCATCGCAGACGCCTTCTTGAAGCAGCACAGGTACGATCCGCGCTCCGACGCGCAGGCCTTCGAGCGCGTGCGGGCGGCGGCCGAGGAGCTCAAGATCGCGCTCTCGGCGTCCGATCGCGCCGAGGTCTCGCTCGAGGAGGTGGCCTTCGGCCCCGGCGGAAAGGACCTCGCGATGCGGTTCGCGATGACGCGCGCCGAGTTCGACGCGCTCGTGCGGCCGTTCGTCGACAAGAGCTTCGAGGTGTGCCGCGGGGCGCTCCAGACCGCGCGCGCGCAGGCCAAGGAGTTCGATCAGGTCATCCTCGTCGGGGGCTCGACGCGCATCCCGATGGTGCGGCAGCGCGTCGCGGAGTTCTTCGGGAAGGAGCCGCTCGGGCACGTGAGCCCGGATGAGGTGGTCGCCATCGGCGCCGCGATCCAGGGGATGGCCCTCACGGCGCACGAGCGCAAGCGCGCCGCGGCCGGGGGCGCCGAGGCCGATCGCCCGAAGACGCTCGGCGGGCTCGGTCAGGCGGCCACCCGCGCGCAGACGTCCGTCGGGGTCGCGGTCCCCACCACCTCGCCCCGGAAGACCGATCCCGGGCTCGCGCGGCGGACCGATCCGTCGATGAAGCAGCAGGCCATGCTCGCCGCCCCGGGCGCCTCCACCGAGCGCGCGCCGAACACCGCCGACTTCGACAAGCCCGTGGCCGCCGGGCCCGTCGCCCCCGAGGTGCGGGTCATGAAGCCGCCGCCCGCGCCGCCGCCGCGAAAGGCGTTCCCCTCGGACGCCGCGACGAAGGTCTCGCTCGCCGAGGAGGCGACGAAGGCGCGCCATGCGATCACCGAGGACTCGGTCGCGGGCGCCGTCCTCCCGCTGATCGGCGCCCCCATGCGCACGCTCGGCGCGGAGCCGAACCCCTTCGCGGACGAGATCACGAAGGTGCACGATCCGCGCGAAGATCCGACGCTGAAGCGCGAGGTCGTGGCGCCGTCCCCTCCCGCGGCGAAGGTGCCGACCTCGACCGTGAAGCTCGACGGGCCGGTCGCCCCGCCCGCGAAGGTGCCGACGGGGACGATGCAGATCGAGGCGCCGCCCGCGCCGGTCGCCCCGCCGGTGGCGTCGCCTCCGCCGTACGCGCCGCCCGCGCCGCCGGTGGCGCCGCCCCCGCCGTTCGCCCCGCCGGTGGCGTCGCCTCCGCCGTTCGCGCCGCCGGTGGCGTCGCCCGCGCCGTTCGCGCCGCCCGCGCCGGCGCCTCCGCCGTTTGCGCCGCCTCCGCCGTTCGCGCCGCCTGCGCCGAGCCCTCCTGGTGCCGTGCGAGGCCCTGGCGCGACGCAGGTGCTCGCCGCCGCCCCGCCCATGCCCGGCGGGATGAAGCTCCCGCAGATGGGCGCAGTGCAGCTCTCCGAGGCTCGGGTGCCCGCGGCGCCGGTGCTCGTGGACGTGACGCCGCTCAGCCTCTTGGTCGAGACGGCGGGGGGCTACTGCGACGTCGTCATCGCGCGGAACACCCCCATCCCCTGCGATCGCACGCGGAGCTTCGTCACGGTGAAGAACCATCAGCAGGCGGTCGTCGTCCGCGTCGCGCAGGGCGAGAACCCAGCCTTCCGCGACAACACGCAGCTCGGTCAGGTCGAGCTGACGGGGCTCCGCGCGGCGCCGCGAGGCGAGGTGATCATCGAGGTGACCTTCGAGATCGACGTGAACGGCATGCTCCAGGTCCGCGCGAAGGACACCGGCACCGGGCGCGAGGCGCGGGCCGACCTCCGGCTGAAGGGCCTGGACGGACTGAGCCCGGACGAGCTACGATCGAAGCACGCGGGCCGTCAGGTCGTCTGACGCTCGGCGTGCCTCTGTCGTCCGACTTCACCTTCGCGCTCGGGCCCGACGCCGCGTTCGCGTGGACGAGCGGGCGGTGCGGGCCGTCACGCATCCAGGAGCCGCTCTCATGATGACCAGCAAGCGCACCCCTGCCTCTCACCACGTGTCTCTCTGGCTCCTGCTCGGCGCCGGGCTCGCCGTCGGAGCTTGCGCGTCCGAGGCCGAGTCGACGTCGGACGTCGGACCGTCCGTCGCCGCGGGCTCGTCCGGGAAGACCGCGTCCGGGGGCACCGCGGGCGCGGCGGGAGGGAGCGCTGGCACGGCCGCGACGTCCGGCTCGACCGCGGGGAAGTCCGGCGCATCGGGCGAAGGCGGCGCGGCGGGCGAAGGCGGCGCGGCTGGCGAGGGCGGCGCGTCGAGTGGCGGCGCGGCCTCGGGTGGCGGCGCGGGCGGGTCGGCGAGTGGTGCCGCGGGCGCGGCGGGTGGGCTGCCCGTGTGCGAGTGCTTCGTCAAGTCGGGCTGGTGCGGGGTCGGCGTCGAGGCCGAGGCGGCGAAGCGCGGCTGCACGGTCCCCATCGCCGCGGAGAACGCGGGCGATCTGCTCTACTGCAACAACGGCGACTGGGCGGTGAAGCAGGAGTGCGAGTTCGGGTGCGACGAGCAGCCGACGGGCACGGCGGACTTCTGCAAGCCCGATCCCGAGCCCGAGTGCCCGTGCTTCGTGCAGGCGGCCTGGTGTGGCACGGGCGCGGGCAAGGAGGCCGAGAAGAAGGGCTGCAAGATCCCGCTCCTGCCGACGCACGCGGGCGATCTCCTCTCTTGTCCCGGTGGGAAGTGGACGGTGAAGGAGGCGTGCTCGTACGGGTGCAACGAGGCGCCGACGGGCACGGCGGACTCGTGCAAGACCGATCCCAACGCGCTCTGCGCGCTCCTCTCGCCGCCGCACAAGGCGCAGCTCAAGTACGGCCTCCACCCCGATGCGTCGGACGCCTTGGCTGCGATCGGAGTGACCGCGGCGGGGGTCGGCCAGACGATCGGCGGCGCGCCCGCGTCGGCCGGGACCCACGCGCAGGATGGGACGGCTGGGGGCTACGCGTACTCCGCCGCGACCGATCTTCGCGTCGCCGGCAAGAGCGAGGCGTGGGTCCACCAGTTCTTGGACGACCTCGCGAAGGCTGGCTTCGTCGCGTGGTACCGGAAGCCTGGGTCGGACGGGTGGCCTTCGGACGAGGCGCTGCACGTGCACGCCATCTGGGTGGGCGCCAAGATGAAGCTCTCGCTCCGGAACCAGGTGCGCGACTTCATGGCCGGCAAGAACGGCCTCGCGAGCCACACGAAGTACAAATTCCACTCGTGGTCGCAGTGCTGGCGCGACGCGCTCTGGAAGAGCTACCTGAAGAACAACCCCGCGACGGGCTGATCCGCACTCGGGCGCCGCGCGCCGGGAGAGCGATCCGCAGAGCGACCTGGCGACGGGCTGATCCTCGCTCGGGCGACGTGCGCCGGGAGAGCGACTTGCAGAGCGGCTCTGCGACGGGCCGATCGCTCGTCGGGGCGGCGGGCGCTCGAACGGCGATCCGAAGCACGACCCCGCGACGGGCGGATCCTTGGGCGGACGACGGGCCCCTCGCGTCTGCCTTGCACCGGGGCGATCCTGTGGTCGCGAAAGGGAGGCGCGCGCCTCCACCCCGCGACGCTCGCGGGGGAGGACGATCGGTCGCGCTCGAACTCGCGCTGACGCGTGGCGCTCGCGCCCGATCAGCGGAGCGAGAGCGCCGCGAGCGCCGCGCCGACCACGACGACCGCCCCCACGATCACGATCGCGAGCCAGGGGATCCGTCGTGTGGCTCGTGGCTCGAGCGGGGGCGGCGTGTCGGACCGTGGCGGGAGGGAGATCACCGGGATGTCCGGCGCCTGCGCGGTGGCCGAGGTTGCCCAGGCCGGGCGCTCGGGGGTCATGTGCGTCGGGACCTCGCGGCTCGGTGGCGTGACCGCGCCGGACGCGAACGCGAAGAGCGCCGCCTTCATCTCGGCCGCCGTCTGGAAGCGCTGCTCCCGCCCATGCGCGAGCGCCCGCCGGAAGAACCCGTCGAACCGCGCGTGCTCCGGCGACACCTCCGAGGCGAGCGGCGCCTCGGAGGTGAGCATCGTCGTCAGCTTCTCGAAGGGGTTCTTCGCCGGGAACGGGTCCTTCCCCGTGAGGAACTCGAACAGGATGATCCCCACGCTGTAGAGATCGGCGCGGGCGTCGGCGTCGCGCGGATCGGCGATCTGCTCGGGCGCCATGTACCCCGGCGTGCCGAGGAGCATGCCCGTGCGCGTGCGCTTGCCCGCGCCGCCGGCCGCGTCGATGACCTTGGCGAGGCCGAAGTCGAGGAGGACCGGGCGCGTCTGCTCGCCGCTGCCCTCCACGAAGATGTTCTCGGGCTTGAGATCGCGGTGGACGACGCCCGCCGCGTGCGCGTGCCCGAGCCCCTCGAGCACGCCCCCGCCCACGGCCAGGACCAGCTCGAGCGGCGCTGGCTCGTGCGCGTCGAGGACGTCCGCGAGCGATCGGCCCGTGAGCAGCTCCATCGCGAGGAAGGGCGTGCCGTCCTCCGCGCGACCCACCTCGTACGTCTTCACGATGTGGTCGTGGGACAGCCGCTGAGCCGCGCGGCCCTCGTCGAGGAAGCGGCTCACCACCTCGGCCTCGTCCTTGTGCTCGTCGAGCAGCACCTTCACGGCGCACGAGGCGTCGCCGGCCGGGTTCTTCGCCTCGAACACCGCGCCCATCCCGCCCTCGCCGAGGAGCCTGACCAGCCGGTAGCGACCGCCCAGGAGGGCGCCGACCATCTTCGCGGATGGGGAGTCGGGGCTGCTCACTCGCCGAGGTCGTCCGATCCGTCCCTCGGCGACGGGGCGCCGTCCCGCTCTTCGACGAGCGAGGGGGTCGCCGTGGGGGCGCCGCTCGCGCGCATCGGGACGTGGAGCACCTCGTGGAGCCGCGAGGGATCGTAGAGGTAGAGGTAGGCCGCGTAGCTCTTGATGACGCGCTTCGTGTACTGCCTCGTCTCGTCGTAGGGGATCGACTCGACGAAGACGTCGAAGGGCACGAGCGGCCGCTCGCGGAGCCAGCGTCGCGGCGCCCCGGGGCCGGCGTTGTACGAGGGGACGGCGAGCAAGGGCATCGCGCCCCACGCGTCGCGGAGATCGCCGAGGTACCGGCACCCGAGCGCGACGTTCGTCGCCGGGACGCGGAGGGCGCGCTCGCTCACCGGGAGCGAGAGCTTCTTCGCCATCGTCTTCGCCGTCGGCAGGATGAGCTGCATGAGGCCGATCGCGTTCGACGTCGAGACGGCCTGGGGATCGAAGGCGCTCTCCTCGCGCATGATCGCGTAGGCGAAGGACGGGGGGATCCCGCTCCGCTTCGCCTCCCGCTCGACGAGGGCAGGGTAGGGCCTCGGGTAGGCGATCTCCCAGGCCTTGCGCCACGAGCCCGAGGGGTAGTGGGTGAGCCAGTCGACGAGCCTCCCTTGCGACAGCGCGTGCGCGACGGCGTGGGCCCCCGCGCGGGCGTAGACGGCCGCGAGCGTCCAGTCGAGCTCGCTCCCCAGCCCGAGCGACGCGATCTCGCGCCGCGCCGCCTCGACGTCGCCCTGCCGCAGGAGCTCGAGCGCCCGCGCGAACACCTCGCCGTGCAGCGCCGGATCGTCGTGGAGGACGAGCCCCCCCTCGGGTGGAGCGGTGACCTCGTCCAGCGTCCTCTTGGCGAGCTCCGGGTCGAGCTCTGCGAGGCGCGCGTGCGCGAGCAGCATGAAGTAGCCGAGCGGGACCTCGCGGACGACCTTCGCGTAGCCGGCCTTCGCGCGGTCGCGATCGCCCGTCTCGGCGAACATCCTCGCCTGGAAATAGGCCGCGCGCCCGGCGCGGTACACGTCGCGCTCCTCGGGCTTCACCGCGAGCGAGAGCTCGAGCGGTCGCGCCGCGCCGCCCCAGTCTCCCTTCATGATCCGGTCGAGCGCGAGCAGGAAGAGCCCCTCGGTCACCATGTCCCCCTCGGGGTAGGTGTCCGCGATCTCGAGGAGCATCTTCGAGAAGCGCGCGTCGTCGCCGAGCTCGCGCGCGGCCTCGGCCCCGCGCACGCGCGCATCGTCCGCGAGGCGGTGCTTCGGCGCGATCCGCTCGAGCTCCTCGAAGCGAGCGAGCGCGTCCTCGGGACGCTTCGCGGCGCGGCTCGCGTTCCCGCCCTGCCACAGCGCGACGACGAGCGAGTCGCCGGTGCAGAGCTTCCGAGCCTCGCCGAAGGCGTCGGCGGCGTCGCCGCGCTGCTTCTTGCGGACGAGCAGCTTGCCCGTGAGGGTCTCGAGCTTGCAGCCGAGCTCGCCGCGACGCTCGGCCTCCGGCATCGCGGCGCGGAGCCTCTCGAGACCCTCGGTGACGTCGCCGAGCCTTCCGGCGGCGAGCAGCGCGGAGAGGCGCGTGAGCTCGTCGTCCCAGGTGGTCTTCGGGGGCTTCCCGGCCTTGCGGAGCGCCTTGTCGGCCTCGTCTCGCACGCTCTTCGCGTCACGCCCCGTCGCCCCGGCGGGCGCCGAGAGCCACACCTCGGTGGCCAGCTCGAAGGCCCTGTCGGGTCTGCCCAGGGACAGGAGCGAGCGCGCCAGCGACACGCGGACGGCCGCCGCCTCGCCCCTCGAGAGCGAGGGGAGCGCCGCCTCCCAGCGCAGGACCGCGGCCTCGTGCTTGCCCTGCCCTGCGAGCGCGTCCGCGAGCGCGAGGGCGCACGAGCCGTCGACGCCGCCGTCCGCGAGCCTCTCGGCGTCGAGGAAGCGTCCGAGCAGGGTGGCCTCGCGGGATGCGGCGCAGCGGGCGCGCGAGGCGAGCGGCCACCCCGTGGCCATGGCCGCCTGGTAGGCGTCGAGCGCGCGCTCGTGGCGTCCGGCCGCCGCCTCGAGCCGCCCGAGCTGGTACCTCCACCGGACGGCGTCGTCCTCGGACGGCTTCTCGCGCTGGAGCGCGTCGCGGAGCGCGTCGGCGGCCTTGCCGGGCTCGCCCGACACCCGCGCGTCCTCGACCTTCGCGAGCCGCGGATCGGCCAGGATCGGGGTGAGCTGCGAGTCCGGGATGAAGAAGGTCGGCGAGGGCGCTTCGGGCGCCGCGCTGCTCGCAGACGACGCGGGGGCGGCGGGGGCCACCATGGTGTGCTCCGGGAACGGAGGCGGCGCGGGCGGGGCGCGATCGGCACGCCCGCACCCCGCCGTGAGGGCCGCGAACACGACGAGTGGCGCCGGGGTGCGGGCCGCGCCGCGCCTCACCTCGCGCGCTCCTCGATCGCGTGCTCGTCTTGGAGATCGAGCTGACGTCGTCGGTCGTCGCGTGCGTGGCGGTCTGCCCTCGCGCTGGTGGTGCGCTGCTCTGCCATGGCGACGAGCGCCGCTCGCTCGAGCGTGGAGGCGGACGCGCTCGCCTGCGCTGCCACGAAGCTCGCCCGAGCCAGGCGCGCCGTGGTCGCGCGCACGTCGTCGACGAGCTGCGAGATCCGGGCAGAGGACCGGACCAGCTCGCGTACGGACACGAGCCCGACCGCTGGTGCCTCGCTGGCGAGCGCCGCGTCGACCGCCGCGCGCGCCCTGCCCGCGTCGTGAGCCTCTCTCGTCGCGTCGTCCGCCAGCCGCCGCGCGGCCCTCGCCGAGGCGAGCCCCGCCTGCGCTTCCACCGCGCGGAGCTCGGACCAGGAGCGGAGGGGCGACGTCACGATCGGAGCGTGCTTCCGCCTCGCCAGAAACGCCAGCGGAATGGATCCTCGCCGCAGCCGCAGCGGACCGCGGCGCACGGATCGCCCGGGGAGGTGAGGCGCGGAGGGCTCCTCGGACATGTCAGCGGTCGCGTCGCTCGGGCAGCGGCTGGAGGACGGTGACGACGTCACGCAGCTTGCCGTCCCGGAGGACGAGGAGCTTCACGCGGTCTCCGACGCCACGCGACGCGACGGCCTTCGACAGCGCGTCGGGCGAAGAAACCGGCACGTCGTCGACGGCGACGACGAGGTCCGAGAGCGCCTTCCCGCGGGCTGCGCGGAGCCCAGACTCGTCCGCCGGGCTCGCGGGCGCGACGTCCACGACGCGGACGCCCGGCATCCCCTCTCGCTTGTCTGCGATCCCGCGCAGCCCGAGCCACGGGAGCGGCCGCGTGGCGGTCTCGGGCGCGCCCCGGAGGAACGACTTCACCGCGTCCGTCGGCACGCCGAACGAGGTCGGCGCGCAGGGCCCCTTCTCGACGGGGAGGCAGGCGCGCGCGAGGATCCCGACGACATCCCCAGCGTCGTCGACGATGGGCGAGCCGATCTCGCGGGCCGAGAGCCTGGTGTTCACGTCGAGGACGTCCCGCAGGACGTGCTCGTCGGCGCCGAGCAGCGCGCGCCGCCCACCGACGACGAGCGTGGCGGGCTGCACCTTGTCCTTTCCGGGCAAGAAGGAGCGGAGCCTCGCCTTCGTCGTGAGCGCGTCGGCGCTCGCGGCCGCGAGCCCATCGGTCCAGCGGCCCACCTGCGGCACGAGCATCGCGAGATCCCACACGCGATCGGCGTGCCCGACCCGGGCGTGCGCGACCGAGCCATCGGCGTAGCGGACGTCCACGCCGTTGCCGTCCCCCAGGTTCGAGAGGGCGGTCACGACGCGGCCGTCGCCTCGCAGCACGGCGCCGAGCCCGAGGACCTCTCCTGCGCGCTCGAGGACCACCACCCCCCGGCGCGCGCGCTCCATCGCGTCTCGCTCGGGCTCGGCGGCGGCCTTCGCGCCCCGCGAGGGCTTCTCGGCGCGCTCCTTCGTCGCAGGTGTCTCGTCCGGCGTGTCGTCGTCCCTCGCCGCCTTCGGCGCGGACGTGCCGGGCGCCGCCCGCACGGACACCTTGCCCTTCCCGACGACCAGGACCGCCTTCGCTGCCGGCGGCGCGTCGACGATGGGGCCGGCGAGGGCACCGCCCGAGAGGAGCGTGGAGCAGAGCCCGAGGGACGTGAGGACCAGCGGCTTCGACGGAGACACGAGACCAGGATACCGTGCCCCTGGGGATCTTCGGACGCGTCGAGGTGCAGGCATGGGCCCGAGATCGTGCTGCAAGGACGGGGCCCGTCCCGAGGTGCGTCGCCCTCTCTCGACGAGCGCGCCGTAAGCTGTTCGGCCGTCGGGACGTTGGTGCGTGATGCTCCGGCCCCTCGCCTCCGCGCCGATCCCGAAGATTCTTGGTCACGTCTGGGGACCCCATGGCCACGAGGGGAGACAGAAGGCTGCGCTCCTGCGATGCTCCTCGCTCATGCCCTCCCACCGCCGTCAGCTCGCGCCCCGGTCCCCGAGGTCACACCGCACATGACAACGGACGTTCACGACGGCGACCCCGCCGCGAGCATCGAGCGGGCGATCTCCCGAGGCGAGTACCGAGAGGCCGTCGCAAAGTGCGCGCGATCATATGGTACTTCCATAGGTCGTCTCTGCATGGCGTTCACGGGATCGCAGGCCGAGGCAGAGGAGCTGGTGCAGGAGACCCTGGTGGCGGCGTACGACGCCTTCCCGACGTATCGCGGCGACGGCACCGTGAAGGCGTTCCTCTTCGGGATCGCGCGGCGCCTGTGTGCTCGGAGTGTCGAGCGGCGCGTGCGGCGTGATGCGCGCCTCGTGCTCGTCCAGCCGGATGGACAGGCCCCCGACGCCGGTGAGCTCGCGGCCGCCAAGGAGCGGGCCGAGCGCGCGCGGAGGGCGCTCTCGGAGCTGAGACCGACGGAGCGTGAGGCGCTGCTGCTCCGGTTCGAGGGCGAGCTGCCCTTCCGTGACGTGGCGTCCGCGTGCGGCTGCGACGAGCCGGCCGCGCGCAAGCGAGTGAGCCGCGCCCTCGCGCGGATGCGAGCGCTCTTGAAGGAGGAACCCTGAGCCATGCCGACCGAGCCCCGTAACCCAGCGTCCCTCTGCGAGGAGGTCTCCGAGGATCTCGCGCGCGTCCTCGACGGCACGGCCCCGACCGAGCTCTACGATCACCTCGCCGACTGCGACGGATGCCGCGATCTCCGCCACGACGCCGAGCGCGCCGCGTCCTTCGTGCGGGCGTCTGCCGCGGACTACCGGCCCCCCTCCGATCTCGCGGAGCGGGCGCTCGCCGCGATCGACGCGCGGCCCCCGACGACCGAGCGCCTGACGCCACCCGCCGCCGCCGCCCCGACACCGGGCGCGCCGCCTGAGCCGCGCGACCCGGCCGAGAAGGCCCCGACGACCGAGCGCCTGACGCCACCCGCCGGCGAGGCGCAGGGCGCGCCGCGCGACCCGGTCGAGGAGCCCTCGAACACCGAGCCCGTGGAGCCGCAGGAGCGCGAAGCGGCAACCGGCAGCGAGCGAGGGGCCTCCGCCCCGACGACCCAAGATCCCGGCCTCGCGTCGGCGCCCGCGGCCAAGCGGGGCGACACGAGCCAGCCTCGGCCGCTCCGACTCCGCCGGAGCACGGTGATCGTGGGCATCCTCGCCGCTGCGGCCGCCGCGACCTTCGTGATGACGCGCAAGCACGGCTCGCCCGACGGCGGCCCGGTCGCGGTCGCCGCGCCGTGGGCCGGCAGCGTCACGTCCCTCGCGAGGGTCGCGGTGGGCGGCGGCGACGGGCTCGTCCGGTGCGCCCCGGGGGGTACGTCGTGCGCGCCGCTCGACGCTCGGGCGACGGTCGCCAAGGGCTCCGTCCTCCGCACGGATCACGCGACCCGCGCCGAGCTCACGCTCGACGACGGCACCTCGCTCGTGCTCGATCGTGACACCGAGATCGAGCTCGACGGCGCGGCGGATCGCGCGGCCAAGCTCACCCGCGGCGCGCTCGTCCTGGACGTCGCGCACGTCGACGGGACGAACGCCCGGCTCGCCGTGCCCGGCGGCAAGCTCGAGGTGCTCGGGACGAAGTTCGCGGTCTACGCGGATCGTGACGGCGCCCGCGTCGAGGTGACCCGCGGCGTCGTGCAGCTCTCCGACGCCCAGGGCGCGCGCGACAAGGTGTACGCGGGAGAAGAGGGCCGCCTCGGCGGCGGCCGGAAGCTCAGCGTCGTCCCCTCGACGGACCTGGCCGACACGATCGCGTGGTCCGAGCGGTCCTTCCGCTCGCCCTCCAAGGATGGCGCCGAGGAGCCGCTCCGCGGGCTCGGGGAGCTGAAGGCGCGGAAGCCCGGCACGCAGGACGAGCGCGACGGCGCCGTCCGGCTCGCGAAGCACGACGTCAGGGTGCGCATCTCGGACGGCGTTGCGCGCACGGAGGTCGAGGAGATCTTCGAGAACACGACGGGCGAGGAGCTGGAGGGCATCTTCCGCTTCCCGCTGCCGCCCGACGCCCAGATCGAGCGGCTCGCCCTCGAGGTGAACGGCAAGCTCGAGGAGGGCGCGTTCGTCGAGAAGGAGAAGGCGCAGGCCATCTGGCGCGGCGTCATCCAGAACGCGGCCCCAAAGGCCCCGAAGCCGGTCGAGGAGATCATCTGGGTCCCCGGACCTTGGCGCGATCCGGCGCTCCTCGAGTGGAAGCGCGGCGGGCGCTTCGAGCTGCGCATCTTCCCGATCCCGAAGCGCGGGTCGCGGCGCCTCGTCCTCGCGTACACCCAGGGCGTCCCGCAGGTCGGCGGGGTGCGGCGATACACGTACCCGCTCCCCTACGACGCGAAGGGCTCGACCACGATCGCGGACTTCCGCTTCGACGCGCAGGTCCTCGGGCACGACAAGGTCTACGGCCTCCGGACCCGCGGCTACGACGTCGTCGCCAAGGAGAGCGCGGTCTCGCTCGTGAAGTCGGGCTTCACGCCCACCGGCGATCTCACGATCGAGTACGCGCTCCCCGACGCGGGCGCCGAGGTGACGACGTACGCCTACAAGCAGGATGGAGACGACTCGGCGTACGCGCTCATCCAGCTCCGGCCGAAGTTCCCCCGGGTGCGCGAGGACGCGGACCGCGACCACGTGATTGTGCTCGACACGAGCCGATCGATGGTGGGTGAGCGCCTCGAGCGCGCGCGTCGCGTCGTCTCGGCCATGGTGCGCGAGATGGACGAGTCCGATCGCGTGCTCGTCATGGCCTGCGACTCCACGTGCCGCACGTGGGGCGAGGGCATGGCGAGGGCGGGGCGTCGCGCCGCCGACGCGGCGACGAGCTTCGTCGACCGAGAGCGCGCGGACGGCGCATCCGACGTCGCGCAGATGGTCGGTCGCGCGGCGAGCGAAGGGCGCAAGGCGTCCAGCCGCGGGCGCAAGACCTTCGTCACGTACGTCGGCGACGGCGCGGCGAGCGTCGGCCCGACGAAGCCCGATCACATGACGCTCGAGATCCGTCGTCAGCTCGGCTCGGACGACGTCACGGTGAACGCCGTCGCGGTCGGACAGGACGCGGACGCGCCGCTTCTCTCTGCGGTGGCACGCGGCGGCGGCGGCGTGCTCGTGCCGTACGTGCCAGGAGAGGGGGCGACGGCCGTCGCGCTCTCGGCCCTCTCGGCGTCCTATGGGGTGCGCATCGCGCAACCCGAGCTCACCCTGCCGGCGGGCCTCGAGGCCGTCTCTCCGTCGACGCTCGACTCGATCCGCGCCGGCGGCGAGACGCTCGTCGTCGCGCGGATGACGGCCCGCGAGATCGACGGCGAGGCGACCCTGCGCGGCAAGCTCGGCAAGGAGCACTACGAGCGGAAGCTCGCGCTGAAGGTGGTCGCCTCGACGGACGCCGGGAACGCCTTCGTCCCGAGGCAATACGCGGCGCTACGCATCGCTGATCTCGAGCGCCGCGGCGGCGAAGACACGAAGAAGCAGATCGTCGATCTGTCGAAGAGGTTCTCCGTGGCGTCCCGCTACACCTCGCTCCTCGTCCTCGAGAGCGAGGCCATGATGAACGCCTTCGGCCTGAAGCGCGCGAGCGCATCCCCGGCCTGGACGGGGGAGCAGGCCGCCGTCGGGACCGCGACCGAGCAAGCCGAGGCCGCCCTCATGCAGGACCCGATCGGCGACGCGGAGGGCGAAGCCGCCGGCGGTATGGCTCGAGGGTCTGGCGCCGACGGCAGCCGGATGAACGCCTACGGCGGCGGAGCGCCGAGGGCCGCGGCGAAGAGCGCAGGACCCCGCAGTCTGGATGGGGACGGGTACGCCGAGCCCCCACCGCCGCCCGCGCCCACCAGAGCCGCCCCAGCCGAGATCGCCGAGCCAAAGAAGATGGAAAGGGATCGTCGACCGCCGCAGCCGGACGTCACGCCCCGCTCCCGACCCCTGGTCCCGATGAGGCGCGTGTGGGACCGGAAGGCCACGATTTCCCAGGACCCCGGCGCCTTCCAGGCGAAGGACGTCGACCGGATCGCGCGGGCGGAGCAGAAGCTCGCCGACAGCCCCGAGAGCCGCAACGTGACGAAGGAGCTCTTCGGCCTCTACGCGCAGGGCGGCCGGGCCGAGCGCGCGGCCGAGCTCGCGGAGCGGTGGGCCTCGAAGGACGCCATGGATCTGGAGGCCCTCGCGGCGCGCGCGGACTCGGCGGCGCGCGCGGGCGACCGCGAGGCCGCGGTGCGCATCCTCGGCGGCATCGTCGACATGCGGTCGGACGACGCCGCGGCGCAGCGGCGCCTGGCGAGGCTCTACGAGCTCCTGGGCGATCGAGATCGGGCCTGCGCGCACCGGGTGGCGCTCGCCGAGCAGCGCGCGGACGACCTCGCGGCGCAGGCCGAGGCCGTGACCTGCGCGCGGTCGACGGGGAGATCGGAGCTCGCGGAGCGGCTGCTCGGCGACGTCGCGAGCGACAAACGGCGGCAGGTCGAGGCGCTCCTCGCGAAGCCGGCCCCCGATCCCTCGGTGCTCGCGGGCGACGTGCGCCTCGAGGGCACGTGGTCGGGCGGCGATGTGGATCTCGCGCTCGTCGACAAGGCCGGCCAGCGCCTCTCCTGGACGGGCGGAGGCAAGGCGCCGGTCACCGCGGCGGGTGTCACGAGCGGGACGGGCGAGAGCCTCGCCTTCGCGGGGCTCGGGCAGGGCAACTACGCGATCGAGGTGACGCGCGCGGTCCCCGGCACGGAGACCATCCGAGGGACGCTCGTGGTCCGCGCGGCGGGCGAGACGCGGAGCATCCCCTTCACGCTGACCGGCACGCGCCTCGACGTCGGCCGGGTGAACATCTTCTACACCTCGCGCCTCGTCCCGATGTGAGCGACGAGCAGCGGCTCGGAGGGCGAGCGCGACACCTCCCGCCCTCGAGGTCCGCGGGGGCCGCCCTGCCGGAGCAAGCAGTCTTCACGCGCGGTACCCTGAGGGCGATCACGCTCGGCGCGAAGGTGAGGGCGCCCTGCCAGGGCGCGCCCTCTCCCGTGGGGCGCGCGTGCCTCGAGCGGCGGGGTGTGATACAATGAAGCCGTGGGGCGTTCACGGACCGAGCCGCTGCGACTCGCGCTTCGCGCGCTCGTGGCGACGCTGGCGGCGCTCGTGTGGGTGCGCCTCGGTGCGGGCCCCTTCGAGGCGCCGCCCGCGCGTCGCGCGGCGGATGTCGTCGTCGCGGCGGTGTCTCACGGGAGTGCGACGGTCTCGACCGATCGGGGACCCCGCGCCGCCGAGCACCACGGCCAGCGGCCGGTGCATGCCCCGGACGTCTTCGCTCCGGCGCTCCCGACCTCGCCGCCAGCCCCCTCGAGCGCGCTGCGGGCCGAGAGCTACGAGCTGTCGGCCCCGCGGCTCTCACCGTGGGCTCCTCGGTCCCGCTCTTCTTCGCGAGCGCGTGGGCCTCCGCGCTGACGGCGCCCGGCCTCCCGCGGCGCCTCGCTGCCCCTCGCCCCGACCAACCATCCTGGACGCCGGCCGCGCCGCTGCGCGCGCCCTACCCCGAAGGCTCGACCTCATGTCTCCTCGCGCTCGTCAGTCGTCACCCTCCACCTCCGACTCTCCGTCTCTCGCCGAGGCGCCTCCCCCGACCGAGGCGCCGCACCCGCGCCGTCGTGCGATCGGGTACGCTTCGACGCTCGGCGCCGTGCTGGCCCTCGGCGTCGGGCTCCACCTCCGCACCGACTTCTCGCATCACGGGGGGCACGTCACGGGCATCTCGTGGGCGCTCATTGGCGGCGCCGTCGCGCTCTTCGTGCTCGGCTTCCGCAGCCTGAAGGATGTCCCGGTGTCGGCCCGCGAGGTCGACGAGCCCGAGCCCTCGTGAGGGCGAGAGGCGGAGGGTGAGCCCCCAGGAGGCGTGGGTCGACTCCTCGAGCTCTCGGGCGAGGGATCGATGAGAGTGTGAGCTGGCCGGAGCGCTCCGCGATGGAGCGTCGCCGCTCACGCCCTCCAGGCGAACACCGCCGCGATCACCGCGAACCCGAAGGCCACGACCGCCACGATGGCGGCGACGTCCCAGCCGACGCTTCGTGAGATCGTCGGCGGGCCGCCCTCCGCGTCGAGGTGCTCCACGAGCCTGGCCCGCGCCCTCCGCAAGCTCCGCAACACCAGCAGGATCTCGGTCACGGTGCCCACCAGGATGAGCGACAGCGCGCCGCGGAGCGCGCGCGCCGATCGGGCGCCGTCGCGCGCGGCCAGCGCCTCGACGGAGGAGAGCGCGAGCACGTCTCGCGTCGTGCGCCCGCGCGGATCGAGCGCAGGATGGAGCGGGACTCCGAGCGCGGAAGGCGCGTCGGGGCTCGTGGACACCTCGAGCCACGCGGGGGGTTGCACGCCGGCGAGGGACAAGGTCACTGCCCCCACTCCGTCGCCGCTCGCGTCCTTGGTCAGCGCGACGGGCTCGGCGCGGCGTCGCGCGCTCATGTCCGAGAGCACCACGTGGAGTCGGTCCCCGCCTCCGCGGCGTCGGAGCTGCGCCGTCACGTCGTGGCCGCGCAGCTCGACGTGCTCGACGCGCGCCTCGAGCGGGGAAGCGAGCACGTCCAGGCTCGATCGCTCCGCACCCCGCTCGAAGGAGAGCTCGACCCGAAGGAACCGGGGCACCAGGACGAAGCGCGTCCGCTCTGGACCGCCGGCGACGTCGTGCACCTCGCCGCCTGCTGCGGAGACGGTCACGGCGCCGTCGGTCGCGGGCTCGAAGGTGAGCTCCGTCGCCGCGTCCGTGGGGAGGACTCCGCCAGGGATGACGAGCGCTCCCCGCACGGGCCCTGAGACAGCGAGGCGTGCGGGCGTGTACGCGTGTCCGGCGCTCCACGCCGCGGCGCCGACGTCGATGCGTCCCTGGCCGAGCTCGACCTCGCCGTCGAGCAGGCGGAGGATCGGGGGCTTCGCGTGGCGCTCCCACGCGAGCTCTGCGCTGCCGTCTTCGTCGCACCCGAGCGAGCGGCGCGCCCCGTCGAGGATGAGCACGAGGTCTGGTCGGCGGACGTGGTCCTCGATCCCGACGTCCCGCCGGATGCACGAGACGCGCAGCGCGGCGGGGCCGATGCCGGTCGAGGGCCCCGAGTGGATGCGTACGCCCAGCGTGGCGCGCGGCTGGCCTCTCACGAGGAGCGCCGCGGCGAGGCCGATCGTCACGGCTGGCACCCACAGGTGGAGCGCACCCAGCCTCCCGCGGGATCGAGCGGCGGCGGTCACGGCGGATGAGTCGGTGCCTCAGTGCGAGGTCGACCGACGAGCGCGTCGCTCGACGACGTCGATCGCGACGAGCCCGGCGAGGGCAGCGATGGCGAAGAACAGCATGCTCTCCCTCTCGGTGACCTCCGCTCGGCGGGCCAACTCCTTGGCGACGATTCTCTCTGCGCCCCGTTGGAGCGACGCGTCATTCGTCGCCGGAGAGGACGATGTCGTCCTTCGTTCCCATCACGCCGTCGGGGCCGGCAGAGCGGACGACGGGGCCCTTCGGTCCGCAGGAGATCTCGTATGCATTGTCCCAGGTGTCCGTCGCGCGGAGGTTCGGGTTGGCGTCAGCCGTGCGGACCAGCTCCTCGGCCGTGGGGCAGCGCTCGTTCGAGACGAGCCAGACCGCGGTCATCACGCGCAGGGCGAGCCCCACCATCGTGGTGATGCGGATCTGGGTCTCGGCCACGGTCTCGACGGCGCGCTCGACGCGCTCGCGCTGCTCCTTGGTCGCACCTCCCTCGTGGTAGAGGCCGCCTCCGTCGTCCGAGCCGGGCTCGGCGTGGGCCGAGGGCTCGGGGTGCTTGGGCTCGGTGGGGCCGCCACAGCCGACGAGCGTGAGGAACGTCGCGAGGGCGAAGCCGAGGAGCCGCATGGCCGAGATTGGTACCACGTCCCCTCGAGCTTCGCGTGTATCCTGGCCCCATGAAGCTGTGGCGCGTGACGTGGTTCGGCTGCACGACCCTTGCGATCGCGGCGATGGCCTGCGGAGGGACCGGCGGGACGGACGAGCCCTCGGGCGGCGCGGCGGCGCAATCGGGCGGGAGCGGTGGCTCGTCGAGCGGCGCGGCGGGCGACGGTGGCGCACCCGATCAGGCTGGCCACGCCGGGGCGGTGAGCGGCGCGGCCGGCGAGAGCGGAGCCGCGGGCGCCCTCGGCGGCGCGGCCGGGCTCGGAGCTGCGGGTGGAGCTGCGGGTGGAGCTGCGGGTGGAGCTGCGGGTGGAGCTGCGGGTGGAGCTG
>CAYNEK010000001.1:49562-70699 GCA_964396175.1 uncultured Polyangiaceae bacterium
CGGGAGTCGCCGGTGCCGGGACCGCCGGCGCGGCGGGGGCATCCGGTGCGGGCGGGGGGCCCATCGACCCTTGCGCCGCGCTCCAGGAGAAGCCCGAGGTCTTCGGGCACAGCGCGAGCACCCTCTATCGCCTCGATCCGGACACCAAGCAGGTGACGACCGTCGGGCCGCTGTCTGGCTGTCAGACCGTCATCGACATCGCCCTCGACAAGGCCGGCCAGATGTACGGCACGACCTCGAGCGGGTTCGTGTCGATCGACAAGACGACCGGCAAGTGCACGGGGATCGCGCTGGGCTCGTACCCCAATTCGCTCTCCTTCGTCCCCGCGGGGACCCTCGACCCGCTCGAGGAGGCGCTCGTCGGCTACAATGGCGCGACGTACGTGCGCATCGACGTGAAGACGGGGTCGGTGAAATCCGTCGGCACGCTGACGGGCGGATTCGGCTCGAGCGGCGACATCGTCTCGGTGATCGGCGGAGGCACGTGGCTCACGGTCACGGGCCCCGGGTGCGGAGACTGCCTCGTCCAGGTCGACCCCAAGTCCGGCGACAAGATCGGCGCGCCCTACAAGCTGTCGTACTCGTCGGTCTTCGGTCTCGCGTACTGGGGCGGCGTCGTCTACGGCTTCACGGATGCGGGGCAGCTCTTCTCGGTGGACCTCGTGAGCAAGGCGACGGCGGACATCGCGATCCAGGGCAAGCCCTCGGGGCTCTCCTTCTATGGCGCGGGCTCGACCACGTGCGCGCGCAAGGGCAAGGAGTGAGCGGCTACTCCCACTGGAGCGCGAGCTCGCAGCCGCCATCGCCGCGCGTGCGGCACCTCTCCTCTTCGGCGCGGACCACGCGGCTCCCCGATAGCTCGAGGCTCTTCGTCGCCCACCCGAGGACGGACAGACAGTGCGCGCGGTGCGGTCGTTCGAAGTCGAGGATGCGCAGCCGCGCCGCCCCCTTGCCCTCCGGGACGGGGACCAGCCTGCCCGAGTCGTAGTGCACCTCCCAGAGCCGTGCGGCCTTGTGGAAGATGAACATCGGCGTGCCGAGCCGGTAGAAGATCTTGTAGAGGGTGGGGAGGTTCGCTCCGGCGCCGTACCTCCCCATCTCGACGCAGAGCGCGAGATCGCCCTTGCCGTGGCGGCGATCGATCTCCACATTGATCTCGACGAAGAGGTCGAAGGGGGCCCACTCGTGCGCCAGGAGCCCGCCGCGGAGCAGCTGGCGGTGCTCGGCCGAGAGGGTGTCTTCGATGGCTGCGAGCGCGTCTGGACCATGCTTCGTCTCGACGTAGTGGAGCCGAGCGAGGATCGCGCTGCCTTTGACCCGAGCCAAGTGATCTCGCACCTTACGCGATCCTCCCGCCGCTCGCGAGGACTTCGCGGGGGCCAGGTCCTCCCGCGAGGTCGTGTCAGGTCGTCAGAGCATCGAGGCGAATGTCCTTGCCGCGAGCAGGAGGCAGACGGCCGTCGCGGCGACGCGCACGAGCCCTGCGCCGAGCCGGTGTGCGAGGCGCGCGCCGACCGCCGCCCCGAGGCCCGCCGCGAGCGCCATCGGCCACGCGAGCTCCCAGCGCACCGCGCCGCTCGCCGCGAAGAGGCAGAAGGCCGCGAGATTCGACGCGAAATTCCCCGCCTTGGCGTTGCCCGAGGCGGCGAGGAGATCGTCCCCCCAGACGTGGGCGTACGCGAGCAAGAAGAAGGTCCCGGTGCCCGGCCCGAAGAAGCCATCGTAGAAGCCGATCGGCAGCGCGACGAGGAGCGCCGCGACGGTGGGGCGCGCGCGCGCGAGCCGGGTCCCCGAGGCGGACGAGGGCTTCTTCACGAAGGCGAGGCCCGCGGCGGCGACGAGGAGGACGAGCATGACGCCGCGGAGCTTCGCTTGCGGGAGCAAGAGCACGAGCTTGGCGCCGAGGAGGGCGCCCGCGAAGGCGGCGGCGAGGGTCGGCAGCGCGCGGCGACGATCGACGAGCCCTCGGCGGCCGAAGGCGAGGAGCGCTGCGCTCGAGCCCCAGACGGACTGCGCCTTGTTCGTCGCGAGCGCGACGTGTGGGGGGAGCCCCGCCGCGAGCAGCGTCGGTACCGTGACGAGCCCGCCGCCGCCCGCGATGGCGTCGACGAGCCCGGCCGAGAACGCGGCGAGCACGAGCCACCCGATCATGCTGGCGAGCCCGCGCCCCGCGCGCGCCGAGCCCACGACGCGCTCGAGCGGCGACGCCGCGTCCTCCCCTTCGTGAAGCGACCGCACGCCGACACGCTCCGGGGGCGTGAGACGCTCGAGGGCTCCACGCCCTGCGGTGCTCGGCGCTCGAAGCCCGGGGCGGACGCACGCCGTGCTCGTGATGCGCTCCAGCGCCGACGATCTCCGCGAGCGACGGTCAGAGCCGCCGAGCCCTCGAGCGCCGGAGCTCGTACGCCGTCATGAGCTCGGCGCGCACCTCGCCGGTCGCGGGATCCTCGAGCCAGCGCATCCTCAGCTTCTCGGGGACGACGATCTTCGAGGGGGTCTCGTAGGTCCCGAAGACGAGGTCCCAGATCGGCGAGGTGACCCCGTGGTTCTTCGACGGATCTCCGAAGTGGTGCCAGAAGTGGTGCCGGCGCGCCCAGCGCCCGTACGGGCCGACCCCGGCCCAAGCGTGCTCGAGCCGGTGGAGCACCTCGTACGCGACGTAGAAGCCGACGAGTCCGGCGGCGTACGCCCCGCCGAGCCCCCGACCCGCGAGGAGGATCGCGGGGGGCGCGACCACGAGGAGCGCCGCGACCGTGGCGGCCGCCTTCTTGTACGTGGGCGCGAAATAGTCCCCCTGGCTGTGGTGGCGCACGTGCTCCGTCGCGAAGGGGTTGGGGCGCAGACGCGCGTCGTGGCCGAGCCAGCGGTGGATGGCGTACTCGAGGAGCGTCCAGGTCAGCGCTCCGAGCGAGGCGGCGAGGGCGATCGCGATCATGGGCTCATCCGCAGCGGTGGGCGCCGCTGCGTGCGTCGAGCGTACGCCCACGTGCGGGCATCACGCCAGCGAGACGAGCTGCTCGTCGGGCGTGCGCGTCGGCGCGCCGTGAGGGAGCAGGAGCGGCGAGCGCCCCTCTGCGTCGAGGAGGCATACGCGGATCGGTCGACAGGCGACGTCCCCGAAGACCGCGGTGACGATCTCGCTCGGCTTCACGGCCCCCGCGTCGGTCACCCGCGCCTCGGCGCGCACGGCGACGAGGTCCCCGACGAGCCCGGCCCGCTCGGTCGCCGCCGTGGCCTCGGGGGCACCCGCGACGAGGCCGTCCAGGTAGGCCCGCACGTCGATCGTCTTCGTCACGCGTCCGATCGTGCGGTCGAGGACGAGCGGCGCGTCGGACGCGAACCGCGCGAGCCCGGCCTCGAGGGCCCCCTCGGGGAGCGCATGTCTCGCGAAGACGAGCGCGTACACGGCGCGCCCGATGCGCTTCGTGACGGGCGGCTCCCCGGCCACGAGCCGCCGCGCCGCGGTGAAGCGGAGCCCGGGAGACGAGCAGTCGTCGAGGCGCGCGAGCAGCTCCGGCTCGGGGACGTCGAGGTGCAGCCCGACGTCGAACAGATCCGCGAGCGCCGGGACGCCGAGCGACAGCGCCGGCCCGAAGACCATGAGCGGCTTCGGCGAGAAGCCGCCCGAGTACGCCAGCGGCAGCCCGGTGCGGCGGAACACCCGCTGGACCGCCCGCGCGAAGTCGAGGTGTCCGAGGTAGGCCATGGGGCCGAGCTTCTCGTATGCGACGCGCACCTTGTGGACGGGACCGGCCGAGGGAGCCTTGGGGCCACACGTCTTCGCGGCGGGTCGCTCCTCCGCGGTCGCTGGGCTCTCCGCGCCGAGCGCGCGCAGCTCGACGACGCGCCGCTCCCGCATCTGCGTCATGTCGCAGGCGATCCCGCAATCATAGCAGACGAGGCGCCTTTTGTCCGAGATCGCCTCGGCGACGTTGGTGTGATGGGTCGCCATGCCCACGGCCTTCCCGCACGGCGGCGACAGGCGCGAGCGGAGCGCCTTGCGGTACTCGGACGCGAGGAACCCCTCCTCGAGCCCGACGTCGAGGTGGTCCCACGGCAAGCGCGCGGTGACCGGGATCGTGCCGAGGTACCTCTCGGTGTCGACGCCGTGCTCAGCGAAGGCGGCGCGCCAGACGTCCAGCTGGAGGCACTCCTTCCACGAATCGAAGCGCGCGCCGTTCGCGTAGGCGGTCTCGATGACGTCCGCGAGCGGCCGGTCGCCTCGCGCGAACACGCCCTCGAGCACGCTCTCTTCGGACGTGTGGGTCTTCAGGTCCACGCCGGCCTCCCTGGCGCGCGCGCGAAGGAGCGCGTGCTTCCGCTGGATCTCGGGCGCCGTGTCCATGGCCGCCCACTGGAACGGCGTGTGGGGCTTCGGGACGTAGGTGGAGACGCTGACCGTCACGGACGTCCGCCGGAGATCGCGCCGCCCGACCTGCGTGAGCGCACGCCGCCCGGCGTCGAGCACCCGTCGCCCGGTGTCGGCGATCCCCACGACGTCCTCGTCCGTCTCGGTCGGCAGGCCCATCATGAAGTAGAGCTTCACGCGGTCCCAGCCCCTGCGAAAGACCCGCTCGGCCGTGTCGACGAGCTGCGCCTCGGTCACGTTCTTGTTGATGACGTCGCGCATCCGCTGGGTGCCGGCCTCTGGCGCGAAGGTGAGCCCGCCGGCGCGCACACGGCGCAGCTCCTCGAGGAGCTCGTCCGGCAGCCCGTACGCGCGGAGCGACGAGACGCTGAGCGAGACGCGGTCTTGGGCCAGGCGCTCGGAGACCCGCTTCACGAGCGGCGTGATGCAGGACATGTCCGCCATCGACAGCGACGTGAGCGACGCCTCGTCGTAGCCGGACTTCTTCACGGCCGAGACGACGGTCTCGACGATCTCGTCGGCGCTGCGCTCGCGCACGGGACGGTAGATCATCCCCGCCTGGCAGAAGCGGCAGCCCTCGGTGCAGCCGCGCGCGACCTCGATCGACATGCGATCGAAGATCGCCTCGGGGCCGCCGACGGGGCTGTCGTCCGGGAAGGGGTACTTCGAGATGTCGGGGAGGTAGGTCCGCCGGACCGGCCACGGCGCGCCGCCCGCTGCGCGCGTGACGACCGAGAAGCCGGCCTCGTCGACGACGCCCGTCTCGTAGAGCGACGGGACGTAGACGCCGGGCACCTCGGTGAGCCGACGCAGGCGCTCGGGGCGCGGGACCCCGGCCTCTCGGAGCGTGACCCAGAGGAGCGCCACGTCACGGAGGGCGTCCTCGCCGTCGCCGATCACGAAGGCGTCGAAGAAGGGCGCGACCGGCTCGGGGTGCGTCGCGACCGGGCCGCCGCCGAGCACGAGCGGCGCGGCCTCACCGCGATCGCGCGCGCGGAGCGGGATCCCGCCGAGATCGAGGATCGTGAGGCAATTGGTGAAGGTGAGCTCGTACTGGAGCGACAGCCCGACGACGTCGAAGTCGCGGAGCGGCCGCGCGGACTCGTGGCTGACGAGAGGGAGCCCGCGCGCGCGGAGCTCGCGCTCCATGTCGATCCAGGGCGCGTACGTGCGCTCGGCGAGCGTGCGGGGATCGCGGTTCAGGATCGCGTAGAGGATCTTGTAGCCGAGGTGGCTCATCCCGATGTCGTAGACGTCGGGGAAGGCGAGGCAGATCCGCGCCTGGACCTCGCTCCAGTCGCGCTTCTTTTCGCCGAGCTCGCCCCCGGTGTAGCGCGCGGGTTTCTCGACGAGGTGGAGGAAGTCTGCGTAGGGGTGCGGGGTCATTCGAGGCGGGCGACCGAGGCCCGGGCGGCGATGGCTCGAGGGGGCGTCGTCGCCGAGGACGGACCTTGCGGACGCACGGGGGTCGCGTCAAGACCGCGCGTCCCTTGAGCCCGCCGAAGACCCTCCACGATCTCGAGTGGGCTCGCGTGTGCGCGTCGCTCGCGCGCCGCTGCGTGACGAGCGGCGGCGCGGAGCTGGCGACGGCGCTCACCTTCGGCCCGGCGGAAGGGCTCGCTGCGCTCGTCGACGAGGGGAGCGAGGCGATCGGTTGCCTCGCCTCGGGCGAGCCGCTGCCGGTCCAGGCCGTGCGCGACGTCGCCTCGGCGCTCGAGCGGCTTCGCGTGGGCGCGCCCCTCGCCCCGCCCGAGCTGAGAGACGTCGCGCGGACGCTCGGGGCGGCGCGGGGACTCCGACGCTTCCTCGTCTCCCGCCGCGAGAAGCTCCCCGCGCTCGCCGCGGCCCTGACGACCGATCCGACGCTCGACGAGGTCGAGGACGTGCTCGCGCGCTCCATCGAGCCCGACGGCACCCTGTCGGATCGCGCGAGCGAGCGGCTCCGCGCGCTCCGTGGCGAGCTCCAGGCCGCGCGCGCGCGGATGGTCTCGCGGCTCGATGAGCTCCAGCGACGACACGCTGACATCTTGTCGGACGCCTTCTGGACCGAGCGCGAGGGGCGGTACGTCTTGCCCGTGCGCGCGGACGCGCACGAGCGCTTCCCGGGGCTCGTCCACGCGACGAGCCAGAGCGGCGCGACGCTCTTCGTCGAGCCGCGCGCCCTCATCCCACACGGGAACAGGCTGAAGGTCCTCGCCGGGGAGGTCCAGCGAGAGGAGGACGCGGTCTGCGAGCGTCTGTCGCACGCGCTCGGGGAGGTGCTGCCGAGCCTCGCGTTCGCGGCGCGCGCGCTCTGCGTCGCCGATCTGCGCGCGGCGACGGCGCAGCTCGCGCTCGATCTCGATCTCCACTACCCCGAGATCGTGGGCGAGGCGGAGGCGCGGCTCCTCTCCGCGCGCCACCCGCTCTTGCAAGAAGATGGGGTCGCTGTCGTGTCGAGCGATCTCGTCGCGTCCGCGGGGCACGTCGTCGTCGTCTCGGGGCCGAACGCCGGAGGCAAGACCGTCGCGCTGAAGACGCTCGGCCTGGCCGCCCTCATGCTCCGCGCAGGGCTCCCCGTCGCCGCGCGCGCGACGAGCCGCCTCGGCGTCTTCGACGCGGTGCTCACGGACATCGGCGACGACCAGAGCCTCTCGCGCAACCTCTCGACCTTCTCCGCGCACGTGCGGAACTTGGTCGACATCCTGTCGGACGCGGGGCCGCGCACGCTCGTTTTGCTCGACGAGGTCGCGACGGGCACCGACCCTCGAGAGGGAGAGGCGCTCGCCGCGGCGGTCCTCGACGGGCTCGCGCGACGGGGCGCCGCCGTGCTCGCGACGACGCACTACGAGGGGCTGAAGACGCTCGCCCTCGCGGATCCTCGCTTCGAGAACGCGTCGGTCGGGTTCGATCCCGAGACGATGACCCCCACCTACGCGCTCGCGCTCGGCGTCCCCGGGGTGTCGTCGGCGCTCGCGGTGGCGCGCAGGTATGGCCTGCCCGACGGCGTGCTCGAGCGCGCGTCGGCGTACCTGTCCGGAGAGGACCGTGATTTCGAGCTGCTCGTGCAGCGGCTCACCGCAGAGCGCCGCGCGGTCGAGCTGGCGCGCGCCGCCGCCGAGGCGCGAGAGCGCGAGGCCCTCGAGGCGCGCTCGGCGTGGGAGTCCACCCTCGCGCGGCTCTGCTCCGAGAAGGACCACGAGGCCCTGCGGCAGAAGGAGCGGCTCCTCGACGAGGTCCGTCAGGCTCGCGACGAGGTGCGGAGGCTGCGCGACAAACTGCGGCGGCACCCCGCGCCCGCCGAGCTCCGCGCCGTCGAGCACGACCTCGATCTCTCCGCGTCGCGGGTCGCCGTCGGGGGTGATCTCGCGATCCAGCGCGAGCTCGATCCGGCGCGAGAGCCCCTGGGAGTGATCGCCGTCGGCCAGCGCGTTCACGTGCGGAGGCTCGGCGCCGACGTCGAGGTGCTCTCCGTGTCCGGGGACGAGGTCCGTGTCCTCGCCGGCAACCTGAAGCTCTCGGTCAAGTGCCACGAGCTCTCTGCTCCGGCGAAGCTCCCCACCAAGAAGCCCTCGACGCCTCGTCGCGCCTCTGCCGCGACGGCGCCGCTCGAGCCTGCCATCCAGACCCACGAGGCGACCTGCGATCTCCGCGGGCTCGACGTCGACGCCGCGACGAGGATGGCCGAGCAGTTCCTCGATCGGTCGCTCGGTGAGGGGCGCCGGGTGGCCTTCCTGGTGCACGGTCACGGCACGGGCGCGCTGCGGACCGCGCTGC
The DNA here is from genome assembly GCA_964396175.1 of uncultured Polyangiaceae bacterium. Lineage (GTDB taxonomy): Bacteria > Myxococcota_A > Polyangia > Polyangiales > Polyangiaceae > CAYNEK01. The sequence continues at coordinate 57,688 of CAYNEK010000001.1, forward strand.
GCTCGGCGCTCGCCGAGAGCGCGTACGTCGCAAAGCTGCGCGCAGGCGAGCCCCGCGAGGGCGGCGATGGCGTCACGGTCGTGTGGCTGCGATGAGCGCCTCCTCCTCCGCGGCGTGGCGCCTCGTGGCCACCCTGGGCCTGGGCGCACCGAAGGAGCGCAGGGTCTCGCTGAGGGCGCTGACGGCCTTCATCGTAGCGCTCTCGGCGGGAGGCTGCAAAGATCCGCGCCGAGGTCCGCCGCGCCCCTCTCCGTCGGCGTCGGCGATCGCGGCGCGCCCGTCGCGCCCGGCGTCGTCGCTCGCGGAGCTGCCGCCGCTCGACCTCGGGGAGCCGCTCACCGATCCCGTGGGGCCAGCAGGCGATCTCGCCAGGGAGATCGCGCAGTTCTCCGAGCTGCGAGACTGCGTCTCGCGGCACCGGATCGTGGACCCGCTGATCGCCGAGAGCGTGGACGCCATCGGTTACGACGCGCTCGTGACGGACGCGTGCCGCACGATCCAGGCGGCGAAGCTCGGCGACGTCACGCCATGCGCCTCGGTGCTGACGACCGCGATGCGCCGCCGCTGTGAGGCCCAGGCGGCGATGGCGTCGGGTCGCGAGGCGCTCTGCCCCGTCGCGGACCGGGTCGCGGGCGTCCCCGAGCACGACGTGGTCTGTCTCGCGGTCGCCCGTCGTGACGTCCGTCCGTGCGCGGCGCTCCTCGGCCCCGAGCGGGCGGCCTGCGAGGGGCTCGTCGCCCGCGATCCGGCGCGCTGCGGGACGCCCGCGTGTCGCCGCAGGGTGGAGCGCTGGGAGAGCCTCCTCCCGCTGCCGATCGGGAAGCCCGCGTTCGCGACGTCGGCCTCCGTCGAGGTCCGGGTCGAGGATCCAGAGGCCCCGGGCGGCGTGCGCGTGGAGACCCACGAGCTCCCCCGTGAGGCGGAGGCTGGGCTCGTCCTCGGGAGGCGAGGTGCGATGCTCGCGATCGTCTTCGGCGATCCGTTGCCGGTGGGGGGACGCGGCGAGGCGCACGGCGGGTTCTTCGTCGAGATCCCCGAGTCCCAGCGCCCCCGAGCGGCCGCGAAGGGTATCCGGACGCGCGTGGGGCTCAAGCTGCCCTCCGGCCTCGAGGAGCAGCTCGCGACGCGGGCGACCGTCGAGATCGAGATCCGCGCGCTCACGACGGAGCCGAACACGCCGGTCGAGCTCTCGCTCGTCGCGGTACTCGGGCCCCGGAGCGCCCCCCGCCGCACCGAGTGGAAGATCGTGAGCTGGGTGCGGGACGTCGTCGCGATCGAGCCGTCGACCGGACGCGAGTGATCCGATCGATCGTCGTCGAGCTCAGTTGTTCTGGGAAGCGGGCATCGTGATGCGGCGGTTCGCGCAGCTCGACGCGGCGGGCCACTCGTCGAACTGGATCGCCACGGTCGGGTAGGTCGCGTTTGGCCAGAAATTTTGCCACGGTACGGTGCTCGCGCCGCAGCCAGTCCCGCTCGAGCCACACTCGCAGGTCGGTGCGCCCGCGTGGACCTTGGAGACCTCGAAATGCAGGTGCACCCCCGTGGACCACCCCGTGGTCCCCGCCTGGGCGAGCGGCTGCCCCTGCTGCACGGTCGCGCCGCAGCTCACGCCGGGCTGGAGCGAGGACTGCTTCAGGTGGAGGTACGTCGCCTGCGTGCCGTCCCCGTGATCGATGACGATGAAGTTCGCGTCGTTGGCGCACGACTTGGCGCCGCAGCCATTGCCGGAGTTGATCTTCACGTGCGTCACGGTGCCGCCGCGCGCCGCGACCACCGTAAAATCCCCGTTCGCAAAATCCCACGCGTACTTGTCGTTGTTGATGTGATCGCTGCAGCAGGAGTCGTTGCAGTCCTGGGTCAGGTACATCGTCTTCCCCGGCTTCCACGGGAGCTTGTAGCCGCCTGGGGTCACGACGGCCTTGCAGTGATCGGCCTTCCCTTGCGACTCGACGACACAGCCGTTGGGGCACGGTGCTGCGCTGCTCGGCGCCTGGTTGGCCCCAGGGCACTGGTAGAGTGTGTCGGCGTCGGCGTCCTTCATGGCGTCGTTCCCGCAGTATGCGCCCGCTTGGGGGCCGAGACAGATCGGGCTCTTTGTCGCGGCCTTGCAGTGATCGGGGGTGCCTTGGTTTTCGACCTCACAGCCGTTGGGGCAGGGGGTCGAGCTCGAGGGGGGCTGGTTCGGGCCAGGGCATTCGTAGAGTGTGTTCGCGTCGGCGTTCTTCATGGCGTCGCTTCCGCAGTAGGCGCCGGCCTGGGTCCCCTGACAGAGGGGGCCGGCTGGGCTCGAGCCTCCCTTGCCGGCGCCACCGGAGGCCGCGCCGCCGCTGCCGGCTGGGCTCGAGCCTCCCTTGCCGGCGCCACCGGAGGCCGCACCGGCGCCACCAGGGTTCGTCCCGCCGCTGCCGGCTGGGCTCGAGCCTCCCTGGCCGGCGCCACCGCCAGGGTTCGTCCCGCCGCTCGGCCAGCCCGCGACGCCGCCGGAGTAAGCGCCTCCGCTCGTCGAGCCTCCGGTGCCTCCAGCCGAAGCGCCGGCGCTTGCAGCGCCCCCAGCCGCTCCGCTGCGCGCCGCCGCGCCCGCGGGACCGTCGAGGGCGCCGTCGTCACCGGCGCCCCCGCAAGCGAGCACGAGCGTCGCGCAGACCGTGAAGAGAGCGACCGCGGATCGTAGGGAGCTCATCCTGCGCATTGTGCGCCTGCTCGGGCGCAAGCTCAAGCGCGGTCCGCTCTGTCGGGGTCGCACCGATGGCGCGCCCGGTGGCGTGGCGGTCTTCCCGGCGGAGACCTGGGACCCTGGCCTCGGCCGGGGTCGCACCGGCGGCGCCCCAGGGGACTGGGGTGTCCCCCCGAGCGGTCGCGTGCCCGGCCTCGATCCGCTGGTGGATCGGGTGTCGTCGCGCGCGGCTGGGGCTGGAATCGGGGTCCCGAGGTCCTGATCGTCGTCGTGGGCGGTGCGTGCCCTGCGTGAGGACCTGGAGCGGTTGCCTGTGCCATGCTCTCGCCGTGGACACGCGCGAGGTCCGTGACGGTGAATCATCGTTCGTGGTCTCGGTGCTCGAGGTCGCGGAGCCCGCTCGCGTCGTCTTGTTCGCGGTCGGCGCGGGGGGCGATCCTGGACGGCACGAGCCGCTCCTCGCGGCGCTCGGGGCCGCCGGGTGCGCGGTCGTCGCGCCGCACTTCGAGCGTTGGACCTCCCTGCACCCGACGGACGAGCAGTTGGTCTCGCGCGCGCGTCGGCTCGGGCTCGCGCTCGACGCGGTGACCCCCTCCGCGACGCTCGTCGCCGGTGTGGGCCATTCGATCGGCGCGACGGTGCTCCTCGCGATGGCGGGGGGCGCGCTCTGGACGAGCCCGCGGGGCCCGCTCCTCATCTCGCGGGACGAGCGCCTCACGCGGCTCGCGCTGTTGGCCCCCGCGACGGGCTTCTTCCGTGCGCCCGGCGCCCTCGATCGCGTGCGCCTCCCGCTGCTCGTGTGGGCCGGCGAGGCGGATCGTGTGACGCCGCCGGGGCAGGTCGGGATCCTGCGAGAAGCGCTCGGCGAGCAGGTCGAGGCCCGCGTGACGCGAGACGCGGGTCACTTCTCCTTCATGGACGTGCCCCCGCCGCTGGTCCCCGAGCCGCACCCCGATCGCGCCGCGTTCCTCCTCGAGGTGGCGCGGACGGTCCGTGGCTTCGTCGTGGACCGAAGGGGCGTCGTCGTCGCGGAGCGCCTCGTCGAGCAGGTGCGCACGCGCGAGCGCCCGCCGCGTCGGCGCCGGAGGGCGTGACGTCGTCGCGGAGCGCTCGGTCGAGCAGGTGTGCTCGCGAGAGCTTTGGCTTCGTCCTGGCTCGAGGGCGCATCGGGTCCGGGTGTCACGCCGAGCGAGCTGCGCGCGTGTCATCACGCGCTCGGTGAGCGCGCTGCGCGCCGCGACCCGCCGTGTGTAAGCCTCGCGCTACGGTCGCGCCACGAGGGACAGCGGGACCGAGAGCATCCTCGCGCTGCTCGACCTCAGCCCGCCGAGCCTCGACAGGATGCAGTTGGTCACGTCCGGAGCCAGCGGCGGATCGAGGCTCATCGACGTGCGATCGCCGAGGGTGACGGTCAGCGTGGTGTGCGCCGTCAGGTGGACGTTCGGCGCGACGCGCGAGGCGCTCTCGCGGAAGCAGTCTCCCGCCACTGCCGTGACCCTCGCGCGGAGCTCGGGCTCGCCGAGCGGCGGCGCCGTCGGTGGAGCCTTCGCGCGCTCGGGGGCTCGCGGCGGCTCGTCCGACCCGCTCGGTCGAGCGGTCGCCCTTCGCCCCTCGAGCGTGAAACGCTCCGACGACGGCGCCGTGAGCCGGTACGAGCCCTCCTCTCCCACCCGCCCGACGACGACGACGCCCCGCTCGACCTCGACCTCGACGTCGTCGCCGCGCACCACGCGGAACTTCGTCCCGTGCACCGCCACGCGCGTCGAGCCCGCGACGACGACGAACCGCTCGGCCACCGGCTGGGGCACGACGTCGACCGTGAGCGCGCCCGCGTCGAGGCGGACCAGGATCCTGTCGCCCTCGTCGCGGACCTCGGCGCGGCTCTTCGCCTCCACCGTCCACGACGCGAGCCCCTCTCGGGCGAAGGTGGCCGGGGCGTCGCCGGTCTCCACCAGGGTGTGCGGTGTGCCCGCGGCCGCGGCCGCCGTCTCCACGGGTCGCGGTGGTGGGATCGTCTGCCTCGATCCCCTCGCGATCACCCAGGTGGCCGCCGCGAGCGCGGCCAAGGTCGCGCCGACCGCGACGAGGCGACGCGGCCCGAGCCCCACGCGCGCCGGCGGGATGGGCGTGGGCGCAGGTGGGGGCTCCGCCCATCGCGCGCTCCTCGGGGCACCCGAGCCCGTCGCAGGCTCGCCCGCGATCCGCGCCATCACCGCCTCCTCGATGGCGTCGAGATCGAGGTCGGGCACGTCGCGCTCGCGGAGCTCCTCCGAGAGCGCGCGGAGGAGCCTCGCCTCGGAGACGTCGAGGGGCAGATCCCGATCGCTCAAGGCTGCTCCTCCCGGCTGAGCAGCGCGGCGAAGCCGACGAGGTGAGGCTCCTCCTTCATGCGCTCGCAGAGCTCGCGGCGCGCGTAGAAGAGGCGTGTCCGCACGGTCATCGGGGGAGCGTCGACGACCTCGCCGATCTCCGCCGCGGTCATCCCTTCGAGATCGTGGAGGATGAAGACGGTGCGCTTCTTCTCTGGCAGCGCGTCGACGCAGCGCTGAAAGGCGCGCATGCGCTCGCGGCGATCGGCGTCTCCATCGGGCCAGACGGCGTCGCTCGCGAGGTGAGGCGACACCTCTCCGTCGAGCGTCGGCCGGCTCTTCGCGGCGCGGCGCGCCATGAGGACGACGTTCACGGTGACGCGGTGGAGCCACGTCGAGAACCTCGCGTCCCCGCGGAAGTCGGGCAGCGATCGGTGCACCTGCACGAAGACCTCCTGCACGAGGTCCTCGACGTCCGCGCGCCCGCCCGCCATGCGGACGACGAGCCGCGCGACCGCGATCCGATGCCGCCGGAACAGCTCTCGGAAGGCGCCGTGATCTCCGAGCCGAGCCAGCTCGACGAGCGCCGACGACTCGGGCTCGAGGGGAGCCTCGACGGGGGTGTCGCTCGAGGTCACGACGCGAAGATGGGCACCGGACGCCACTCTCCACCTAGATGCTCGGGAACGTCGCGGAGTTCAAGGACGCGCGGAGCTCTGGGCTCGGGCCCTCCTCGGCGCGTACGTCGTCGACGAGCGCACACCGGGCCTCCGACGCCGCGGGGAGCGGCCGATACGGGCTGAGCCCGGAGAGGCCGCGCGAGTACGGAGGCGTCGCGAGGGGGCGGCGCGTGTCAGCCGCTGGGGTGTGGAGCCCGGAGAGGCCGCGCGAGACAGAAGGCGTCGCGAGGGGGCGACGCGTGTCAGCCGCTGGGGTGGAGCCCGGAGAGGTCGCGCGAGACGGAAGGCGTCGCGCGGGGGCGACGCGTGTCAGCCGCTGGGCTGGGGCCGGGAGGGCCCGAGAGGGCGCCCTCCCGGCGGAGGGAGATCAGTTCTTCTTCGGCTTGATCATCGGGAGGCGGAGGCCGGGCACGCTCGAGGCGGCGGGCGGCGCCGTCGTCGTCGCGGTCGCCGGCGCGCTGGCGGTGGCCGAGGGGAGGGCCGACACCACGGGCTTCACGGTGGCGGTGGTCGTGGTGGTGGTGGTGGGCCTGGTGGTCACGGTCACGGTCGGGGTCGCGGCCGTCGCGTTGGCGGGCGCGTTGCCCGCCTCGGTCGTGCCGGACTCTTCCTTCTTGCCGCAGCCCACCACGAAGGCGGCCGATGCACCGAGGACGAGAGCGAGGGTCGAGAATGAGCGGATGTTCATGGGAGGCGCTTGATACAACCTTTCCAAGTCCGAGCGCGAGAACGTTTTTCATTGCCTGCGCGCATGAGCAGGTCCTTGACCTTCGGTCGAACCGCGGCGATCACGGCGCCGTGCGCCGCAAGATCCTCGCTCTCGCCGGGCTGTCCCTGGTCTCTCTCACGGGCTCGAGCGCCCTCGCGGCATCCGGCGCCATCGACCAGGGGGTCGCGCGTCACGCAGAGGTTGCGTCTTCGGCGCGGGGGATTCGCGCATTCTCCGCGCTTCGAGAGATCTGGCGTCGATGGGACCAGATCGATCCGGAGCAGGTCGAGCAGGCGTTCGTGGGGGTGTCGGCGGACGGACGGGCCGCGCCCGAGGTGCGGGCGTACGCGGGCATGCTCGCGGCGTACGCGCGTCGCCGTCGAGGCGATCTCCCCGCGGCCAAGGCGCAGCTCGAGGCGCTCGGGTTCGTCGATCGGTGGCTCGTGGTCGGCCCCTTCGACAACGAGGCGAAGGCTTCGCTCGCGACGCCCTTCGGCCCCGAGGAGGACCTCGCGGAGGCGCTGCTCGTCGACAAGGCGTACGAGGGCAAGGAGCGGGCGGTGTTCTGGCGGCAGGTGCCGCGGGCGTTTCCGTACGGCTGGCTCGATCTCTCCAACGTGGTGCGCCCCGCCGAGAAGGGCTGCGTCTACGCCGCGACCTTCGCGCGGGCGAAGGACGGGAAGGAGCGCCAGGCGGCGCTCTACGTCGGCGTGACCGGCGCGTTCCGCGCCTTCATGAACGGCGAGGAGGTCCTCGTGGATCCGGCGTACCGTGCCCTCGACGCCGATCGCTTCGGCGCCCGCGTCACGCTCCGCGCCGGGTGGAACCGCGTGACCATCAAGGTGTGCGGCGACGAGGAGGGCGCGGTGCTCTCGGCGCGCCTCGCCCGACCGGACGGCCTGCCCGATCCCGAGCTCGAGCTGTCGAGCGATCCGGTCCACGCCGAGGAGGCGAAGGGCAACGCGCGGCGCGCGGACCGCAAGAAGAAGCAGGACAAGGGGATCACCATCGTCGTCGCCGCGAAGGGCGATCCGTACGCGCGCGGCGCGAAGGACGCGAAGCCCGCTGCGCGCGTGCCGCCGCCGACCCTGGGGACGCTCCGTGAGCTCGGCGCGCTCCTCCAGGCGAAGCGGCCCGACGCCGACGACGCGTACGCGGCCGCGCGGTTCTTGTGGCTGACCGGCGGCGAGGAGAAGGGACGACACGCCGCGCGCGATCTCGCGACGGCGGCGGCGACGCTCGCGCCGACGAAGGAGCACCTCCTCTTCGCCGCGGATCTCGGCGAGGATCGCAACGCGAGCGCGCGCTTCATCGAGAAGGCGAGGGCGCTGCCAGGGGCGTCCGACGACGAGGACGTGCTCCTCGCCCAGGCGCTCCACGCGCGCAGCGGGATGAACTTCCGCGACGCGACCCCGTTCTTCGACCAGATCCTCGCCAAGGATCCGGCGAACATCCCGGCGCTCCTCGGCCGCGCCGAGCTCTACGCCGAGGCGGGGCTGCGGCAGACGGCGCTCGTGACGCTCGAGCGGGCGGCGACGCGCGTCCCTCGGTCGGTCGCCGTCTTGCGCGCGCTCTCCGGGCAGTACCGCGCCGTCGGGCGCACGACGGACGCCGAGACCGTCGAGCGGCGGTACGCCGGCCTCCGCGCCGACGACGTCGGCTACCTCCGCACCCAGGCCGAGATCGCCGTCGCCGCGCGCGACACCGCGCGGGCGACGCGGTGGCTCGAGCGCATGCTCGCGCTCGACCCGGACAGCGGCCCGACCGCGGACTTCGCGGCGCGGAGCTTCCGCAAGCTCGGCGAGCCGGCGCGGGCCTCGGCGCTCTACGAGCAGCGGCTCCTGCTCGTCCCAGAGGACGTCGAGACCCTGCGCGCCCTCGCCGATCTCCGCGGCGAGGAGGGCAAGAAGGACGAAGAGCTGCGGCTTCTCCGGCGCGTCCTCGCGCTGCGCCCTCAGGCCAAGGAGGTCCGCGAGTACCTGGAGGCGCAGCAGCCGCCGAAGATCCGCAAGGACGAGGCCTACGCCCTCGAGCAGGCGAAGCTCCTCGACCTCTCGAAGCAGCCCGCCGCGGCCGGCACCCCGCGGCGCACCCTCCACGAGCTCACGGTGACGACCGTGTACCCGAACGGCCTCGCGAGCCGCTTCCACCAGATCGTGTTCCAGCCGCTCACCGAGGAGGCGGCGGCGAAGGCGCGGCAGTTTGCCTTCTCGTTCCAGTCGGGGCGCGAGGTCGTCGACGTGCGTCGCGCGCGCGTCTTCCGGCGCGATGGAAAGATCGACGAGGCGTTCGAGACGGGTGAGGGCCCCGCGGACGATCCGTCGCTCGCGATGTACACCTCCGCGCGCACGTTCTTCGTGCAGTTTCCGCGCATCTCGGCGGGCGACATCGTCGAGCTCCGCTACCGCGTCGAGGAGATCACGCCGCGCAACGAGTTCGGCGATGCGTTCTCCGAGACCTTCTACCTCGGCGGGACGGAGCCCACGCTCTCGGTCTCGGCGGTCGTCCTCGCGCCGAAGGGCAAGCAGCTCACCTTCCGCGTGCCCGCGGGCTTCACGCGCACCGATCGCGAGGACGGCGAGCTCAGCGTCACCGAGGTCCACGGCGAGGGCCTCGCGCCCATCGTGCAGGAGGTGTCGATGCCGCCGCTGCTCGAGCTGTTGCCGAGCGTCGGGGTCTCGAGCTTCGCGACGTGGGACGACGTCGCGCGGTGGTACTGGGGCCTCGCGAAGGACCAGCTCGACGCGGACGACACCGTACGAAAGAAGGCCGAGGAGCTGACCAAGGGGCTCACCACCGACGAGGAGAAGGTCCGCGCGATCTACGAGTTCGTCGTGCAGAAGACGCGCTACGTCGCGCTCGAGTTCGGCATCGAGGGCTTCCGTCCGCGCCGCTGCGCGCAGACGCTCGCGCGTGGATGGGGCGACTGCAAGGACAAGGCGACCGTCATCGTCACGATGCTCCGCGAGCTCGGCATCGACGCGAACCTGGTGCTCGTCCGGAGCTCCCTGCACGGCGACGCGCCGACGGAGCCGCCGTCGTACGCGCTCTTCGATCACGCGATCGCCTATGTCCCCAAGCTCGACCTCTTCCTCGACGGGACGGCCGAGTACGTCGGGATGCGTGAGCTCTCGTCCTTCATCCGCGGGCAGCCCGCGCTCATCGTGACGGCGTCGGGCGGGCGGCTCGTCCGCGTCCCCGATCCGCCGGCGTCGCAGACGGTGCGGGCGCGCAAGATCGAGGTGACCGTGCCCGACGGCGCGGGCGGCGCCGCGCTCGATCTCTCCGTCCAGGCGACGGGAGCGCTCGCGGCCGAGTGGCGCCAGCGCTACCACGCGACCGCGACCCAGAAGGGGCGTATCGTCGAGGATTTTGGCCCAGAATTTGGCGGGCTCTCGGTCCAAGAGCGGGGCATCGACGTCGGCGATCTCGAGGACGTCGGCGCCCCGGTCGGCGTGCGTGTCCGGGGCAAGGCGCTCGGCCTCGCGCGGCGAGGCGACGGCGATCTGTCCTTCGTCGCGGGTCCCGGCCCGATGCTGGTGTCGCGCTACGCGGCGCTGTCCTCACGCACCGAGGACGTGCGCATCCCCTTCGCGTACACGCTCGACGACACCTGGACGGTGAAGATCCCCGCTGGGCTCAAGGTGAAGGTGCTCCCCGAGGCGACGACGCTCTCGACGCCCTTCGGCAGCCTGCTCGTCGAGGCCGCGGAGGCGGGGGCGAAGGTCACGGTGCATACGCGCCTCACCCTCGACAAGACCCGCGTCGTGCCCGCGGACTACGGCGCGTTCCGCGCCTTCGCCGAGGCGGCGGATCGCGCGCTCGGCGCCCGGGTCGTGCTCGGCCGCTGAGCCCGCTCGGCCGAGGCGGCGGATCGCGCGCTCGGCGCTCGGGTCGTGCTCGGCCGCTGACCCTGCTCGGCCGAGGCGGCGGATCGCGCGCTCGGCGCTCGGGTCGTGCTCGGCCGCTGACCCCGTTCGGTCGCGCTCGCGCGGTCCTGCTCGGCCGGTGAGCCTGGTTGGGCTTCGGTCCGTTCTCGCGGTAATCTTGCAGTTTGTGCTTCCAGGGCGGGGCGGTTCTCGCTAAGGGCCCGCGCGTCATGCTGCGCCCTCGTCGCTTCGCCGCCTCCACGCTGCTCGCAACCCTCGCGCTCGGCTCCGCCGTCTCGGCCGCGCCGAAGCTCCGCTACCAGGCGGATCTCCACGGGGACATGGCCGTCTTCGGCTCGACGCTCGGCTTCGAGTGCGCGCCGGGCGCGCCCGCGCCCCTCGTCGGGACGGCGTCCTGCGCGGGGATCGGCAACGTCACCGACACGGCCCCCGACATCTACTGGCGCGACGGGCTCGCCAACGCGTCCATCACGGCGCTCCAGGCGCGCACCGCGGCGACCCTCGTCCTCCCGGTGGGCGCGAAGGTGAAGTACGCGCGGCTCTACTGGGGCGCTCTGAAGACTGGCAAAGAGGCCGACATGACGGCCACGCTCGACTGGGACGGCGGTCCCGTCGAGGCCGTGAAGGCCGACCAGTCGTGGACCATCCAGTACGGCCCCGCGCACCCGGACTGGTACTACTACCAGGCGTCCGGGGACGTGACAAAATATGTCAACCTGTGGGGCGCGGGCGATTTCCGCGTGACGGACGTCGACGCGCTCGCGCTCACGCCCGTCACGGGAGACATCGATCGCAACTTCTCGGCCTGGACGATCGTCGTCTTCTACGAGAAGCCGACCGAGCCGCTGCGGAACCTCGCGCTCTTCGACGCGCTCGAGCAGATCGATCCCTCCGCGGGCGTGCCCAGCACCCAGGTCGGGCTCTCGGGCTTCCTCGTGCCCTCAGGCTTCGAGGCGAAGATGGCCGCCTTCGCCTACGAGGGGGACAACACGTACACGGGCGACAAGTTCACGATCAACGGGGTCCCGATGTCGAACGCGAAGAACCCCGTCGACGACTTCTTCAACGGCTCGCGCACCCACCTCGGCGCCGTCGTCTCCGGCACGGCGGACGTGCCCAGGCTCTCGGGGGAGCCCGGCTCGATGGCGGGCTACGATCTCGACGTCGTCGACATCACCTCCGTCGTGAAGGCGGGCGACACCTCGGCGACGATCGGCGCCGAGAGCGCGAAGGACGTCTTCTTCCTCGGCGGCTTCGTGACCTCGATCACGAACAAGGCGCCCGACTTCGGCGACATGGTGAAGGAGGCGACCGACCTGAACGGCGGCGCGCTCCTGCCCGGCGACGAGGTCCTCTACACCATCGACGCGACGAACTCGGGCAACGACAACGCGAAGAACGCCGTCCTCACCGACGTGCTCGAGCAGGGCGTCGAGCTCGTGCCCAGCTCGATCAAGATCGAGTCGGGCGGCGTCCTCGGCACGAAGACCGACGCGAAGGACGCGGATCAAGCCGAGTACGACGCGGCGAGCCGCACGATCACGGTGCGCGTCGGCGCGGGCGCCACGGGCTCGACGGGCGGCGTCGTCACCCCGGGGACCCAGGTGAAGATCAGCTTCCGCGTCAAGGTGACGAAGCAGAGCGGCAGCGTGGCGAACCAGGCCATCCTCGAGGCTTCGGGCGAGTCTGGCGCGGGCAAGAAGACCTGGCTGAGCGACGGGGACGACAAGGGCATCGGCGATGAGCCGACGGTCATCACCATCAACGAGTGCGGCACGGACGCCGACTGCAAGGACCCCGGCAAGCCGCACTGCGACGCGACGACCCACACCTGCCAGCCCTGCAAGACGGACTCGGACTGCTCCGATCCCGGCAAGCCCGCGTGCAACGCCGCGACGGGCGTGTGCGGCGAGTGCAGCGCGACGAACAAGTCGAAGTGTGGACCGGACAAGCCCGCATGCAACGTCGTGACCAACGTCTGCGACGACTGCATGCCGGCGCAAGGCAACAGCCCGGCGGACGAGAAGAAGTGCGCGACCTCGCCCGACGGCCCCTCGTGCGTCGTGGGCACCGGCAACGACAACTTCTGCGGCTGCAAGGTGGACTCGGACTGCGGCTCGACGAAGAGCGGCAAGGTGTGCGACTCGGCCGCCTCGCTGAAGTGCATGAACGGCTGCCGTGGCCTCGGCGGCAACGGCTGCCCCGATGGGCTCGTCTGCACCTCCAAGGATACGACGATCGGGACGTGTGTCCAGGACCCTGGGGGTCAGGGCGGAGCGTCGGGCGCTGCGGGTCAGGGCGGCGCGTCGGGCGCTGCGGCGACGGCGGGCGCTGCGGCGACGGCGGGTGCCGCGGCGACGGCGGGCGCTGCGGCGACGGCGGGCGCTGCGGCGACGGCGGGGTCGGCGGGCTCGGGGGCGCCTCCGGCGAGCTTCGGCGATCCTGACGACAGCGATCAGACCGGCGGCTGCGGCTGCGAGGTCCCGGGTCAGGCGTCGCAGGGCGGCGCGCTGGCGCTCGTGGGCCTCGCGGGGCTCATGGCGGCCCTCCGTCGCCGTCGCTGACGCTCGCTGGAGACCTCCGGGCTCGCGCCGGTGAGCCTGGAGGTCGAGCCGTCGCTCGGTGCGTCCCGATGCGCTGGGGCTGCGCATGCTCGCGCGCGGCGTTCGGCGACGATTGGACGGGCGGGTTGCGTCGTGGCGGCGGTCCGAGGAGCGCGGGGCGACGATCGGACGGGCGGGTTGCGTCGT
>CAYNEK010000001.1:70799-82075 GCA_964396175.1 uncultured Polyangiaceae bacterium
GGACGGGCGGGTTGCGTCGTGGCGGCGGTCCGAGGAGCGCGGGGCGACGATCGGACGGGCGGATTGCGCCGTGGCGCGTGACGATTGGACGGGCGGGTTGCGCCGTGGCGCGCGCGATCTCAGGATCGTCGCGCGGCGCTCGTCAGCAGCTCGACGAGCGGGCCTCGCCAGCGCGCGACGGAGTAGGCCTCGACGACCCGCTCCCTGCCTCGCCGCGCGACGGCCTCGCGCAGCGCTGGATCCTCGACGAGGCGCGTGAGAGCGGCCACCCAATCGTCCTCGGTCCGTGGGAGGAAGCCGCTCACCCCGTGCTCGGCGATCTCGGGGTTGACCCCGACGGGGCTCATCACGATCGCCGCGCCGCACGCCATCGACGTGAGCGCCTTCAGCCCGCACTTCCCCTGGGCCCAGTCGTCGTCGGGCAGGGGCATGAGCCCGATGTCGAGCGCCTGGAGAAAGGGGATCTCCGCCTCTGGGCTCCACCGCTCGCCCACGATGCCGAGCCGCTCGTGCCGGAAGCCTGGGTCTCCCATCACGCGGAAGCGCACGCGCGCGCCGAGCCGCTCCTGGACGCGCAGCAGCGCGGGCAGCGCGAGGCGCAGGTGCGCGACGGTGCTCGGGCTCCCGCTCCAGCCGATCGTGACCGGAGCCCCTCGATCCCGGGGCGCGCCCGGCGTCCATCGATCGGTGTCCACGCAGGTGGGGACCACGCGCACGCGGTCGTTGTAGCGTCGCGCCCACGCGGCGAGGTGCTCGTTGCCGGCGAGGACCGTGTGCGCGACGCGCGCGATGTCGCGGGTCTTGTCCACGTTCTTCAGGAAGGCGAAGCGGCGGTTTTCCTCCGAGACGGTGTGGATCCAGATGGCGTCGTCGAAGTCGAAGACGACGGGCGCCTCGAGGTGCGCGAGCCACTCCCCCCACGCGCCGAAGAGGAAGAAGGCCTCGCGCTGGACGAACACGAGGTCGAAGCGCGGACGGAGCGGGGGAGGCGCGAGGCTCCAGAGCCGTCGCGCGAGGGCCTTCGCCGCGATCCGCGCCTTGTCCCGCGCGCCGTGCGGTCCATAGAAGACCTCGGCCTCCTGGATCGTGAGCGCCCCGGCGTAGTCGATCTCGAAGCCGGCTTCGGCGAGCGCTGGCTCGAACTGCTCGAACCGATAGCGTTGGCTGGGCGATCGATCGCGGCCGTGGACGCCGAGGAAGAGCAGCCGTCGCATAGGGCTCCCCGCTCGTACCACGCCCCGCCCGCCGCTTCGCCCTGGGGGCGCACGCGTCGCCGAGGCCCCGCTCGCGCCCTCCGGGCGCTTCGCGACCTTCCGTCTCGCGGGTCGCCTCGCGCCTGTCCGACGGTGAAGCGCAGCTGGAGGCACGAACCCGTCGTGTGCGGTCGCCGCAATCTGGGGCGACGTCGAGCGGCGTCGGGTGCGTGAGCGCGGCGGTCCGTGCTACGCCCGGCGCGGCCCACGAGGGCGACGCCCCATGACCATCCGAAAGATCGCCCAGATCGGCCACCCCATCCTCCGGGGCGTCTCGCGCGAGGTCTCCCGCGCCGAGCTCACCTCGCCGGAGCTCCAGCGCTTCATCGACGATCTCGTCGAGACCATGCGCGACGCGAGCGGCGCAGGGCTCGCGGCGCCGCAGGTGTACGAGCCCATCCGCATCTGCGCCATCGAGGTCGAGAAGAACGAGCGGTACCCTTACAAACCCAGGATCCCGCTCACCCTCCTCGTCAACCCGCGGCTCTCGCCCCTCTCGGACGAAGAGTTCACGAACGACGAGGGCTGCCTCTCGGTGCCGAACCTGCGCGGCAAGGTCCAGCGCAAGGCCGAGATCCGCGTCGAGGCCTGGGATCGCCACGGCGCGCCCCTCGACTTCGTCGCGCGCGGCATCTCGGCCGGCACCTTCCAGCATGAGGTCGATCACCTGGACGGCAAGCTCTTCCTCGATCGCGTCGTCGACCCCAACAGCCTCTCCACCTGGGACAACTTCCAGCGGTACCACCGCGCCGACTTCGTCTCGTACGTCGAGGGCGTCGTGCGAAGATGGGGCTCCTGATGCCCAGACAGACCGAGACCCGCGCCTACTACGACGATTTTGCCGCGCGCTACGAGGCCGCGCGCAGGCCCAACGATCCGTACGGGTACCACGCGATGCTGGACGATCTCGAGGTCGAGCTCGTCGAGCGCTACGGCCGCGGGAAGGACGTCCTCGAGGCGGGCTGCGGCACGGGGCTGCTCCTCGAGCGGTTCGTCTCCTTCGCGCGCCACGCCGAGGGCTTCGATCTCTCGCCGGGGATGCTCGAGAAGGCGCGCGCGCGCGGGCTCCAGGTCCGCGAGGGGAGCGTCACCGCGATCCCGTACGACGGCGCGTCCTTCGACGTCGTCTGCTCGTTCAAGGTGCTCGCCCACGTCCCGGACATCGCGCTCGCGCTCTCGGAGATGGCGCGCGTCACGAGGCCAGGCGGCGTCGTCATCGCGGAGCTCTACAACCCCTGGAGCTTCCGAGGGCTGGCCAAGCGGCTCGGCCCCGCCGGGAAGATCAGCGCCGCGCGCACCGAGGCCGAGGTCTTCACGCGCTTCGACTCCCCGTCGGACTGCGAAGACCTCGTCCCGCTCGGCTGCAACCTCGAGGCCGCGCGCGGCATCCGTGTCCTCACGCCGACGGCGAGCGCGCTCCGGGTGCCAGGGCTTCGGACCCTGTTGCCTCGCCTCGAGCGGCGAGTGTGTGACACAATATTCGGGAGGCTGGGGGGCTTCTACGCGATGGTCTTGCGCAAGCAGGGCTGAGCCGGCGACCAGCCGGGGTCGTGGCGCGACCGCGCGCTTCGTCCCCTCCTGCGAGCCGGGTGGCACGGGCTGCGATCAGCCGGGGTCGTGGCGCGACCGCGCGCGGTCGATCGCTGCGGTCATGGCCTCGGCGGCGGCGGAGACGACGGGCAGGATCTTCGAGTAGTCCATCCGGACGATGTCGAGGACGCCGATGGCTCCCGCGACGCGGCCGCCGTCCTTGTAGGGTGCGGTCACGACCGAGAGCGCGCCGCCGGCGAGCTCGCCGAGCTCCTGCCCGACGAGGACGCTCGCGCGCTCGGCGCTCGCGGTCTCGTCGAGCAACCGGACGAGCAGCTCGCGGTCCCCGAGCGCGCGCACGAGCTCCTTCACGCGGTCGACGTCGGCGATCTCGGGGCGATCGAGCAGGAGGGCCTGCCCCTCGAGCACGAGATCCGAGCGCGTCGCGGCGTGCGTGGCCCGCTGCCCGAGCTCGAAGGCGAGCCGGCGCTGCTCGTCGAGGCGGAGGCGCTGCTCGTCCAGACGCCGCGCGCAGAGCTCTCGCACCTCGCCGAGCGTGCGCCCCTCGATGACGTCGTGGAGCAGCTCGTGGACGCGCGCGAGGTCGGGCTCGCCGATGGGACCGTCGACGCGCAGGAAGCAATTCTCGACGGTGTCGTCGCTCATCACGAGGACGGCGAGCAGCTCGCCTGGCCGCGTCGGGATGAACCGGAGCTGACGGAGCGTCCGCGCCTCCTGGCGCTGCACGACGACCGCGGCCGTCCCCGTGAGCTCGGAGAGAATCTTCCCCGAGCGCGTGAGCATCTCCTCGCCGGTGCCGACCTCGTCGAAGCGCCGCGTGATCGCGTGCTTCTCGTCGACCGAGAGCGGCCTCACCTGGAGCAGCGTGTCGACGAACAGCCGGAAGGCGCGATCGGTCGGCACGCGCCCGGAGCTGGTGTGCGGCTGGTGCAAGTAGCCGGCCTCTTCGAGATCGGCGAGGAGGTTGCGGATGCTCGCGGCGGAGAGCTCGAGGCCGTGCTTGCGCGCGAGGGTGCGGCTCCCGACCGGCTCGCCCGACTCGATGTACTCGACGATGCAGGCGTAGAGGGTCTTGCTCAGGCGGTGGGAGAGCGCGGGCACCTGGACGCCATCCAGTCTGCCGCGCGCCTGCGCGCCGTGCAACCGGGAGATCTCGCCGGCAGGGGCCTCGTCGGCGCCTGCCCACGAGCTCCTGGGCAGGGGTCGACGTCGCGCGGCGCTCGCCTCCGGCGCCCCGTCGCGCGCGGTCCGTGTGCGCCGACGAGCCGTGGCGCGCTCGGCCCGCGGGGCGGATGGGCTTCGTCACTTGCGTGGCGGCGCGTGCGCGGCGGCGAGGAGCCCCTGGGCGTTCAGCCCCAGATCGAGCTCGAGGAAGGCGAGGTCGTCTGGCGTCAGGGTGAGCCTCGCCGCGGCTGCGCGCTCGTGGAGCTCGGCGAGCAGCGCGGCCCGCACGAAGGGCTCGTCGCGCCCCGAGGACTTGATGTCGTCGACGAGGGCGGCGGAGCGCGTGAGCCAGCCGCGGAGCTGCTCTGCGGCGGCGGACACGCGCGCCACCTCGCCGAAATGCGTCAGGTGGACTCGTCCGGTCCCCAGCGAGACGACGCGATCGACCGAGGCGAGCGCGGCCTGAGCGTCGAAGTCCGTCGGGCTCGTGGAGGGGAAGGCGAAGAGGCCGCCCCGCTGCAGGCGGGGGTAGACGAGCCCGAAGGTGTCGCCCGTGAAGACCGTGTCCCAGGCGGGGGCGTGGACGATGAAGTGGTGGTTCGCGTGGCCGCGCGTGTGGAGGAAGGAGAGCGGCTCTCCGCCGAGGGTGACGCCTGCGCCGTCCTCGAGCGCGTCGACGCGTGCGCCGTCGATCGGGCCGATCTCGCCGTAGAGGCGCGCGAAGGCGGCCTCGCCGTACACGCCCTTGGCGCTCGCGACGAGGCGGCTCGGATCGATGAGGTGACGCGCGGCGCGCGGGTGCGCGAGGACGCGGGCGTGGGGCAGCGCGGCGAGGAGCGCGGACGTCCCGCCCGCGTGATCGAGGTGCACATGGGTGACGATGACGTACCGCACCGCCTCCCGCGCGAGGCCAGCCGCGTCGAGCGCGGTGAGCAGGCGCGGGACCGCGTGGCTCGTGTTCGTCTCGACGAAGGCGGCCTCCCCCCGGGACGCGATGAGGAACGCGGCGGCGAGGTCCGGCGCGACGTACTCGCAGTCGATGGTCGTGACGGGCAGCATGGCGCGGTCTTACTCGCCGGCCGCCCAGGACACGCGCGAAAATCGCCTCCCGTCCGGGCCGACGCCGCCCTCGTAGCGGATCTCGACGTCGCCGAGCCCGTCTCCTCGCTCGACCCGAAGATCGATGGGGATCTTGCGGACGCACGGCACGGCGATCGGGTCCTCGGGCTCGCTGGTCACGTCGATGACGGCGAGCGCGCCCTCGGGCGTCATCCGCATGCGCGCCGCGATCTTCATGGGCTTCTGCTCGGCGCAGCGGAACACCTCGGTCGCGATGGCCGCGCCCGCGTGCTCGAGGCGCGTGGAGGGGACCTGGACGGCCTTCGCCTTCTGGTTCGCGGCGGTCCGCTTCGCGATCGCGAAGAGGGCGAGCGCGGCGACGACCCCGACGACGACCGACACACCAAAGAAGGCCAGCATGGTGCGGCCTGGGACGGGCTGGCCGTGCCCCGGGGGCGACGTCTCGGGGGGCAGCGCCTCGGGGCGCGGGGGAGCCTGCTCCGGGTCGTGGTCGGTCGTCACGCCGGGTGCATAGGCTCGTGCGGTCGTGACGAGAAGCAGGTCGAGCGATCGACCGTCTGCCAGGGGGGACGCAGGGACCCATCCGCGTCCGCCCGGAGCCGCTACGGGCCGCTCGCGACCTTCCAGCCTGCTGCGTCGGCCTTCGCCATGTCGGCGAGCCGGGTCACGATGCCTCGCGCGACGAGCTCGAGGACGTGCTTCTCGAGCTTCGTCTGCTGGTGCGGCAGCCCGCTGTACGAGAACATGCTCTTCGCGGCGCCGAGCCCCTTCACCTTCCCGACGGCGGTGCAGCTCACGCGCACGACGTCTCCCTCGCGCGTCGCGCTGAGCTCCTTGACGACGAGCGCTGCCTCGACGGGCGCCTTCCGCTTCTTGCCCCAGTCGGCGCGTCGGCCTTCCTTCTCGAGGATCTTCCGCATGAGCGGCGCGAGCGCGGGGCGGTCGCTCACGGCGACCTCGATCCACACGACGCGCTTCTTCCTCGCGTCGGCGTCGAACGTGACGAGGATCACGGCGAGCGCGGCGAAGAGGGCGATCGCGCGGACGAGGCGTCGCATGCCCGATGGGTATCCGCGCCGCCCCAGGCCGGCCAAGTTCTGCGCGGGTGCTTGTGCACGCGGGGGATCTTCGGCGCCTGCCGCGTGAGCCTCTGTCGATGCGGGATGGCTGCCGTGCGCTCGCGCTGCGCGAGCGGGCGTGGGACTGTGTCGTGTCAGGACCGCAGCGCGTCGACGAGCGCGTCGATGTCTTGCTCGGTCGTCCGAGACGAGCCGACGGCCGCGCGGAGGAAGCTCGAGCCCGAAGGCAGCCGCGTGACCACGACGTGCGCACCGGCCCGCGCGAGCGCCTGCGCTCGGAGCGCGGCGAGGCGCGCTCGTGGCTCCCCGGCCGCGAAGCCCACCACCGGCAGCGGTGAGCGGGGGAGCAGCACGAACCCTGCCTCGGCCAGGCGAGACGCGAGCCTGTCCGCGAGTCGCAGCATCGCATCCACCCTCGCGCGGAGCCCGTCGTCGCCCTCGGCGGCCAGCGCCGCGACGACCGGCGCGCCGTCGAAGCGGCGGGACCAGCGCAGCCCCTCGTGCACCGGATCGCGCGCCCGGCGGGGCAGGTAGCCCGCGTGGACCCCAAAGGTCCGTCGGAGCGCGCCCGCCTCCTTCACGAAGAGCATCCCCGTCCCGAGGGGGGAGAAGAGCCCCTTGTGCGCGTCGAACGCGACCGAGTCCGCGCGCTCGAGCCCGTGGAGGGCCGCGCGCCGCGACGAGAACGCGAGCAGGCCTCCCCACGCGGCGTCGACGTGCAGCGCCGCGCCGACCCGCGCCGCGACGTCCGCGACGTCGTCGAGGGGATCGAACGCTCCTCGCGTCGTCGTCCCGGCGGTGGCGACGATGAGCTGCGGGGCCATCCCTCGGGAGAGATCCCGGTGGATCGCCGCGCGGAGCTCCCCCGGACGCATCGCGCCCTGCTCGTCGACCGCCACGCGGCAGACCGCCTCGTCCCCGAGCCCTGCCGCACGCGCGGCGCGATCGACGGACGGGTGCGCCTCGCGGGAGGCGTAGATCCGAGGCTCTCTCGGGAGGGCTCGCACGCCGCCACGGCGGTACGCGTCGTCACGCGCGAGCGCGACGAGCAAGGCCGACAGGTTCGACTCGGCGCCGCCCGTCGTGAACGCTCCCTCTCCGGTGACGCCCAAGCGCGCCCCGACCCAGGCGATGGCGCGCCGCTCGGCGAGCACCGCGAAGGGCGCGTGCTCGGTGACGGCGAGCTCTGGATTGTACGCTGTGGCGAGCCAAGCCGCCTCGACCGCGGCGTCGAGCGGCGCGGCGTGCGGCATGCCGAAGTACCGCGCGCCCGCCGTGTCGACGGACGAGGCGAGCCCCTCGCGCAGCCCTGCGAGCGCGGCCTGGGCGCCTGGCGGCGCGCTGGGATCGAGGCGGTCGAGGAGCGACTCGAGTTCCGAGCGCGAGGGAGGCGGACGGGGCTCGTGCATTCCGTCGAGCGACGCGCGCTCGCGCGGGACTCGACGGGCGCTCGTCCCGGCGGACGCGCCTTTCGGTGATGGAGCCTCTCGAGGATCGCCCGTCAACGGCAGCAGGCCTCGCCAGCAGGTCGAGAGCCGCCCTCGGAGCCGCGTCGTGCCGCCGCTTCGATGCCAGCGAGTGCGCGCAAGCCCACGCGGCCGCGGTCCTGTGGGGCCGCGTGAGCCGCCGCGGCTGCGATCCGTGGGGCTCGTGGCGTGCAGGGCGCCGCGCTGGATGTCCTCTCGCCGACCCGCGGCAGGGTGACGCGCTCCGACCCCACGGGACGGAGGAGCGATCGAGGGCTCGCCGGCGCCGAGTCGGCCGGGGTCACCCCGCCGCCGGCCGCGTGTGTGAGGCTGTGCGGAGCGATGGATCGGTCGTCAGAGCGGGCAGGCGAGGGTCTCGTCGTGCCAGAGGCCGCCCTTGCAGACCCGGGTCGCGCCCGTCTGCGAGCACGCGACGCCGTAGGCGCACGACAGCCCCTCCTCGGTGCACGGCTGCCCGACGTTGGGCGCTGTCTTCGCGCAAGGACTGGTGGGTGGCTTGGCGCAGTGCCAGCCTGCCTCGGTGGAGCATGGGCCGACGCACTGGGCGCAGAGGCAGCTCGCGCCGCCGCCCATGTCACAGAGGAGCCCGTCGCTCGCGCACGTCGATCCGTCGACCGAGGTGTCGTTCGGGCAGCCCGCCTGCCCTGGGCCTGGCGTCGGAGGGCACCCCGTGAGCCCGACGACCCACTTCCCCTTCATGCACTGGGCGTGGATGCGGCAGCCGATGTTCACGTTGTCCCCGTACTCGCACTCGTCCGTCTCCAGCGCGCCGCAGGGCGCGCCGTCCTTGGGGATGGAACTCGGGCAGGCTGCCTTGGGCGGGCTCGACTTCACGACCTTGCAGTGCTTGGTCGCCTGGTCGCACGTCACGGACAGGCTCGGGGGCGGCGGCGCGCTCGCGCAATTGGTCTTGCAGCCGCCGACCCCGGGGCCGCACACGTTCGCCTGGTACTCGGGGAGGCCCTGCTTCGCGAGCGCGATGTACTTGTCGGCGGGGATGCCGCCCGCGCAGTCGCAGCACTCGTTCGCCGGGTAGAGTCGGCAGTCGGCGTCCGTCTCGCAGGCCGAGAGCGGATCCTGGTGCACCTCGACCGCGGCGCAGGCGTCCTTGCGGCAGACGGCCACGAGGTCCGGGCTCGTCTCGGCCATGCACGCCGGGCAGCCCGCGTTCTGACAGACCGAGGCGCGGTAGTCGCTCGCCTTCGCGTGGTTCAGCCCGAGCATGTCCCCTGGGGTCGGGGCACCGCACTGGCCGCAGCACGACACCGCGCCGAGCACGCAATCCCCGGGCGCGGCGCACGCCGAGTACGCGGGGCTCCCTGCTGCACCCGCGCCGGCCGTGCCCGCCGACGCGGCGCTCCCGGCCGTGCCCGCTGACGCGCCGCTCCCGGCCGTGCCCGCTGACGCGCCGCTCCCTGCGGACGCGCCTCCGGCCCCCGCTCCGCCCGGCGGAGTGTCGCTGCTGGTCGAGCCTCCGCAGGCGACGACGAGGGGGATGAGCGAGAGGAACGCGCCGAAGCGGAAGCTGGATGTGAACATACGTTCCAGTCTACCAACACCCGCGCTGGTTGTCCCGACGACTTCGCGCGCCGCGTGGGCGGGGCCGGGGGGCGGATTGGGTGCGCCGGTCGTCCCGACGAACTCGCGCGCCATGTGGGCGGGGTCGGGGGGCGCATTGGGGCGCTGGGAGCGCCGGTCCCTCGGCGGTTCCTTGAGGCGTGGAGGTGTTCTCAGGGGGCGTCTCGGGGTGCCCGGCGGGTGCGCCTGACGACGAGGCCCTGCGCGAGAGCCGCGAGGACCGCGCCGAGGAGCCCTGCGACCACGAGCGCCTTGGGCGCGCCGGACCACGACGCCGAGCCCCGGAAGAACCCCCGCGCGACGAGGAGGGCCAGGCCATTGTACCCGGCGTGGAGCGCGATGCCGGGCAAGACGCTGCCCGTCGTGGCGCGCGCGAGCCCGGTGAACAGCGACAGCACGGCCGCCGCAGTGACCCTCACCACGCCGACGCCGCCCGGCATGTCGGCGTGCATCGCCGCGAAGACCGCGCCCGCGACGACGAGCGGCGCCCCCTCGATGAGCCAGCGTGGGGAGGGCCTCTGGAGCTCGATCGGGACGTCGGGATCGACCGGCCGAGCCATCGCGCGCGCGAGCGCCTCGCGCACGGTCCCGTAGAGCGCGCCGCGAAACAGGAGCTCCTCGCCGAGCGGCGCGAGGAGCGCCCCCGCCAGCACGATCACGAGGGCGGGGCTCTCTTGCAACTCGGTCGCAAAAGCTCCGGCGTTGGCGCGAGACGCGCCTGCTCCTCGCTCGGCCAGCTCTCGCAAGAGGATGGGGAGCGCGAGCGTGACGGACACGATGGTCGCCGTGACGAAGGCGAGCGGCGCGGCGAGGAGCGCCTGCGCGAGGTGCAGCGGTCGTGGTGCCCCGAGCCCGAGCAGGCGTCGCCCCTCGGGCACGATCGCGACGAACGCCGTGCCGCCCGCGCCGAGCACGAGCAGCTGCACGAAGATCCGAAACGTCGAGAGGCTCATCGAGCGCCGGACGATGCTCGGCGCGTGATCGCGCAGGACCGGGAAGGCCCAGTACGCCGCCGCGAGCCACGCGACGACGAGGGCCGCCGAGCCCGCGAGCGAGGCCCGGCGCGCGCTCATGGATCGTCGTCGTCGAGCCGCTTGTCCTTGGCCTCGACGGCGTCCGCGAAGAGCTTGATGTACTCCGCCGCGCTGACCAGCGAGAAGACGAGCGAGACGAGGACGAGCCCTCGACCCACCCGCGTGAAGTCGACGACCCCGAAGTCGTAGAAGCCGAGCGAGAGGTGGTACGAGTACCCGAGGATCGCGAAGAGGATCCCGACCATCTGGAGGGCGGTCTTCGACTTCCCGCTGTCGCCGGCGGCGATCACGACGCCCTCGCTCGACGCGATGCTTCGGAGGCCCGTGATGGAGAGCTCGCGGGCGAGCAGGAGCACGACCACCCAGGTCTCGATGCGCCCCATCTTCACGAGCCAGACGAGCGTCGCCATGACGATGAGCTTGTCGGCGAGGGGGTCGAGGAACTTCCCGAGCACGCTGACGAGCCCCTGCTTGCGCGCGATATAGCCGTCGAAAAAATCCGTGATCGCGGCCGCGGCGTAGACCCAGGCCGCCCAGTAACAGTCGCGGGGCGTGCCGCGATCGAGGAGCCAGAGCACGCTCGGGATCATCACGATGCGGAACATCGTGAGGAGGTTCGGGACGTTGACCGCGTCGTCGCGGAGCGAGCGCCGACGCCGAAGCTGCTCGGCTCTCCGGTCGGAGGGGGCGCCCATGCGAGCGCCACTCTTAGCACCGCGCTCGCGGCTCCGTGTGTGGTAAACGCGCGAGCAACATGTCGCCCTCCTGGACCCTTCGCGGCGTCTCCCTCGCGGCCCTCGGCTCGCTCCTCGCCGTCGCGCTCTACGCCTGCGCGAACCAGGGCGCCGGCTCGCGGTGCAGCACGGACAACGGCAACGACGACTGCGACTCGGGCCTCACGTGCATCCGTCCTCCCGGGAGCAACGGCGACGTGTGCTGCCCTCCGCCAGGCGAGGCGCAGCCAGAGGCGTGCATCGGGACGACGAGCGGCGGCGGCGGCACGGCAGGGACCGGCGGCGGCGGCACGGCAGGGACCGGCGGCGGCGGCAC
>CAYNEK010000001.1:82175-93184 GCA_964396175.1 uncultured Polyangiaceae bacterium
CAGGGACCGGCGGCGGCGGCACCTCGGGGGCGTCTGGCACGGCGGGGACCGGCGGCACGTCGGGGACCGCGGGTGCGGGCGGCGATGCGGGCGCGGGCGGCGATGCGGGCGCGGGCGGCGATGCGGGCGCGGGCGGCGATGCGGGTGCGGGCGGCTGACGCGGGCGCGGGCGGCGCGTCCGGATGACGAGCCTCGAGCTCGCCGCGAAGGGCGGACAGGCGCTCTGGTTGGCGGTGAAGCTGGCGGCGCCCACGATGGCCGCGGCGACGGCAGCGGGCCTTCTCACGTCCTGGTTGGCGGGCGCGGTGCGGGCCCAGGAGGCGACGGTGACCCAGCTGCCCAAGCTCGCGGTCGGAGCGCTCACCTTCGCCGCGACCTTCCGATGGATGTCGGGGGAGGTCGTCGGCTTCTTCTCGAGCCTGCTCGGGGGTTGAAGGGTCGCGCGGCCTCCCGTGGCCTCGGTGCCTGGCGGGTGTGCTCCAGCGAGAGCGGAGGCTCGCTGCTCGCAGGCGCCGATGCTTGCCCTCTCAAGGGGGCTTGAGGAGGTGCGAGGGCTCGTGCGCCCACGGCCGCGGATGCCCGATCCGACGCGGGCGTCCCCCGAGAGGGCTCGAGGAGGTGCGAGGGCTCGTGCGCCCACGGCCGCCGATGCCCGATACGGCGAGCGCGTCTTCCAAGCGGGGGCTCGAGGAGGTGCGAGGGCTCGTGGGGAAGCCGACCGGGAGCCCATCGGCGAGAGCCGAACCTCGGAGCGCTCCCCGTCGGCGCGTACCTCCCGGGTGGGCGCGAGGAAGCGAGAAGGCTCGCGTCGCCGTACGCGTCCGCGTCGCCGAGCGTGGCGTCCGCGCCTCATTTGTTGGCCGGCGCCCCCGAAGCTCGATACGGCGTGGGTCGCCGTGGCGATCCCGAGCGAAGAGCTGGACCAGGAGATCCGAGAGCTCAAGCGCGAGGTGATCGAGTCTCGCGCGCTCGTCATCAAGACCAACAACCTCACGAACGCGCTCTCCGCGGACCTGAAGAGCCTCGGTCGGCGCCAGGGCGGGCAGGAGAGGCGCCTCGTGTGGACGAGCGCGACGGCGTACGTCGTCATCGTGGTCGTGGGGCTGGTCGCGTCCAAGGTGGCCATCGATGCGCGCGTCGACGGCGCCAAGGCGGAGCTCGACAAGGAGAAGGCGCTCTCCCAGCGCCAGGCGCGCGAGCTGCGTGATCTGGCGAAGCGCGACGAAGACCGGGCTCGCGCCGAGGCGAAGGCGGCGGGCCTCTACGAGCTCGTCCGGGCGGGGCGCCGCGCCGAGCTCGTCGAGCAGTGGGAGGACGTCCGCAAGGAGGCGCTCTCGAAGGCGGAGGCGGCGTTCTTCTCGGACGCGGTCGAGCGCGCTCGCGGGGAGCTCTCCGTCGCCGCCTACTTCGCGGGCCTGGACCACGCCCGGTACGGCAGATGGTTCGAGGCGCAGCAGGCCTTCGAGGAGTCGCTCCGGCTGAAGGACAACGGGGCTCACTCCGCGGGCGCGCGTCTGCGCGTCGCCGAGGCGATGCGCAAGCTCGGCAAGCAGAAGGAGGCCATCCCGATCCTCCAGCAGCTCGCCGAGGCCTCGGCGGACAAGGATCTGCTCGACGACGCGCAGTTCTTGCTCGCCGAGTGTCTCATCGACGTCCAAGCCTGGAACGACGCCAAGGCGGCGCTCAGGCAGATGATCAAGCGGTTCCCGGACAGCCCGCTCACGACGGACGCCCGCCAGCTCCTCGCCGAGATCTCGACGAAGCACTGACGCGTCGCCCCGCGGAGCGTCCGCTCGGGCCGCGGCGCCGCGACGCAACCAGCGCGTCCCGCGATGCGCAGCGGGGAGCTGGGTCGCGGACGCGGGGCGGACGCTCGGGGGGTGTCGCCTCGAGCGCGCGGCGAGCTCACTCGGGGAGCGGCGCCGCGAGGCCGCCGCGGACGGCCTCGACGAGCGCGGTCGACAGCGCGGCGTCGGCGCGCACACACGTGAGGCTGACGACGCCGGTGACCACGCCCTTGCACTCCTTCCGGCGCTTCTCGTAGGCGGCCTGGACCTTCTCGTCCTTGAGGAGCGCGTCGCGCGTCGCGCCGCCGATCTCTCGCCACGACACCGTCGCCGCCTTCGCCTTCGGGGGCCTTCGGCTCGTGATCTCCTCCCCCTGGAGCGAGGCGCACGAGCCGTCCCAGCGGAGCACGTCGACCCCTCCGCCCTGCCCCACGATGATCCCCGAAGCCTCTCGCTTCTGCACCACGAGGACCTCCTCGTCGAAGCTGAGCTTGCCCTTCGACTGCGCGCCGCCCGCCGCGTTCCACGCCTCGGTGTCCCGCGTGAGGTACGCGCGAGAGAAGGGGGTCTTCGGGTGGAAGAGCGCGAGCGCCAGATCGGGGCTCGTCGCGCCGCAAATTCGCTTCGCCGTCTCGTGGTCGGGGACGCAGAGATCCTTGGGCCCGTCCTTGGCGCACTCGAGGGAGACGTGCTTCTTCGGGTCCGCCTTCGGTGGAGCCGACGTCGCGGGCGCCGCTGCGGAGGACGCTGGGGGCGGCGGGGCGGCGGCCGAAGGGGGCGCGGCGGGCGCGTCGGCCTTGGGCGCGCCGCCGCACGCCGCGAGCGACGTGAGGACCGCGAGCGCAGGCGCGAAGGTCGCGGAGCGGAGGGGCGTCACGGGCCGACGGTATCACGAGCGCGCGTCGGGGCGTGGGCGGGCGCGCGAGCGTGATATTTGGGAGTACAGGATGGCACCGTTCGACATGCAGGCGCTCGCGGACTCGCTCTCGATCCCGGTGGAGGCGCGCGAGCTGCGGCTGCGGGAGGCGATGAAGATCGATCCCGCGCTCGTCCCGGGCGACCCGAAGGGGCGCGTGGTCCTGATGACCGCGATGACCCCGACCCCGGCTGGTGAGGGGAAGACGACGACGGCGATCGGCCTCGTCGACGCGCTCCGGCGCCGCGGCGTGCGCGCCGTCGCCGCCCTCCGCGAGCCGTCGCTCGGGCCGCTCTTCGGGCTGAAGGGGGGCGCCATCGGCGGGGGCCGCGCGCGCATCGTGCCCGACGCACAGATCAACATGCACTTCACGGGGGACATCCACGCCGTCACGAGCGCGCACAACCTGCTCGCGTCGATGACCGACAACCACGCGACCGCGGGGCACGAGCCCAGGATCGCGAAGGTGACCTGGGGGCGCGTCCTCGACATGAACGACCGACACCTCCGTCAGGTCGAGATCGGCTTCGCCGCGAAGGCGCCGTATCGGAGCCGCTTCGACATCACGGCGGCGAGCGAGGTGATGGCCATCCTCTGCCTCTCCTCGTCGGTCGAGGATCTCCGCGCCCGCCTCTCGCGCATCGTGGTGGGGCAGCAGGCCGACGGCAAGCCCGTGACGGCGAAGGACGTCCGCGCAGACGGCGCGATGGCCGCGATCCTCCTCGAGGCAGCCCGACCGAACCTCGTGCGCACGCTGGAGGGCACGCCGGTGTTCGTGCACGGCGGCCCCTTCGCGAACGTGGCGCAGGGGACCTCGACGTTGATGCAGACGACGCTCGCCCGGAAGGTCGCGGACGTCGTCGTGACCGAGGGCGGCTTCGCGTTCGATCTCGGCGGGTTCAAGTTCCTCGACATCAAGTGCCGCGCCGGGGGGATGCTCCCCGCGGCGGTGGTGCTGGTCGCGACGGTGCGCGCGCTCCGCTTCCATGGCGGCCGGGACGACTACGCGACGCCGGACCTCGAGGCGGTGCGGCGCGGGCTCGAGAACGTCGCCGCGCACGTCGAGGCGATGGCGCGGCTCGGGCTCGAGCCCCCGATCGTCGCGCTGAACCGCTTCCAGGACGACACGGACGAGGAGCTCGCGCTCGTCCACGCGCGGGCGAAGGAGCTCGGCGTCGAGGCGGTCCCCGCGACGCACTTCGTGGACGGCGGGGATGGCGCGCTCGCGCTCGCCGACGTCGTCGCACGGACGCTGCGCGAGCGCCCCACCGACAGCCCAGGCTACAGGCCCCCCTACGCGCTCTCGGACGATCTCCCGACGAAGGTCGCGGGCGTCGCGCGCGCGGTGTTCGGGGCGAGCGGGGTCGAGCTCACCGAGCAGGCCACGGCCGAGCTCCGCGAGATCGAGGCGATGGGTCATGGCGAGCTCCCGCTCTGCCTCGCGAAGACGCACCTCTCGATCAGCGACGACGCGAAGGTGCGCGGCAGGCCGGCGCCCTTCACGCTCCGGGTGACCTCGCTGCGCGTGGCCGCGGGCGCGGGCTTCGTCGTCGCGCTCTGCGGCCCGATCCTGACGATGCCGGGCCTCCCCGCGAAGCCAGCGGCCTGGGGTATCGACATCGAGCGGGGCGAGGACGGTCGCTGGCAGGTCTGCGGGCTCAAGTGACGCCCAAGCCTCGGAACGCGGCGCCTCCGTCCTCCTGACGGACGCTGCTGGAGCCAGCCCCCTGGGCCACGAGACGAGCCTCTCCGCGGCCCGCTGCTCGATCGTGGAGCGCGAGGGCGTCGGTCGCGGCCGCCCGGTCTGGAGATCCAGCGCTCGAGGGCGTCGTCGTGGCGGTCGAGCCGGAGGTGCGCGCGAGAGCGTCGGAGCGGCGGGCGCGAGCCGGGGTCGTGGGCGCAGCCGCGCGTCAGCGGGACCCGTCGGCCGGGAGGCCCGGCAGCGGCTCGGGGCGCAGCTCGCTCGAGCCTCGCGGGCTCACGCACCAGCACCCGCGCAACGGCCTCCCGTGGGCGTCCTTGTCGACGGCCGAGGGCGCGAAGACGCCGCGGCCGAGCCCCTTCTGGAGACACCTTCGGTTGCAGACGCGCAGCTCGCTGGCCTCCCCCACGGTGAGCGCCGTGAAGAGCGTCATCAGCCCGAACCCGGCGACGAAGACCCCTGCGCGAAACTTCACGCGATCGGCTCGTGCCTCCGGGCGTCGCATGGCAGACTCCTCCGCGAACACGACGTCGAGCGTCTTCGTCCGCTCGAGCCCGCCGTATCGACCGAGCATCGAGAACACGACGACGGCGCCCCCGAAGAACATCGCGAGGCCGACGAAGAACAGGATCCCGAAGGGGCCGAGCAGCGCCACGCGCCAGGCGTCATAGCCCAGCCGCCGTGCCGCCGGCGACCCCTGCTACAAGGGACCTCATGTCCGAGTCGACCCGAGAGCTGTCTCTGTCTCACTTCACGCCCGACGCGAAGGCGCTCGTCTCTGGGGCGCAGGGGCTCGCGGATCAGCGCCGGCACGCCGACGTGCTCCCGATCCACCTGCTCGCCGTCGCGCTGCGTGACCGCGGGATCGCGGCCGTGTTCCAGCGTGCAGGGGCCGAGCCGCAGAAGGTCGCGTCCCTCGCCGACGCGGCGCTCGGGAGGATCGCGGCCACGGCGAAGGAGCCCGCGTCCTTGTCCCCCGCGCTGCTCGAGCTCCTCTCCCGAGCCGAGCGCGAGGCGCAGCGCGAGCAGCAGAAGCTCGTGACGGTCGAGGCCACGTTGGTCGCTCTCTCTCAGGAGATCCGCGGCGCGGCGGGGGAGGTGCTCGGCCAGGTGGGGCTCGCGCCAGGGAGCCTGCGGGCGCACCTCGGCGCCTACGCGGAGCTCCGCGAGCCCTCGCCGCCCGCTCCTCGCGGTGGAGGAGACGCGGCACAACAGCCCGAAGGGCTCGTGCGTGACCTCGTCGCGCTCGCGACGACGTTCGATCCGGTGCTCGGGCGCGCGGCGGAGGAGCGGCGGCTCATGCAGATGCTCGAGCGGCGCGCGCACCACCACGTGCTCGTCGTCGGCGAGCCTGGCGTCGGCAAGACCTCCCTCGTGCGCGCGCTCGCGCAGCGCATCGCGTCTGGCGACGTCCCCGAGGCGCTCGCGAAGACCCGCCTCCTCGAGCTCGACGTCGGCGCGGCCCTCGCCGGTCCGCGGCTGCGCGGCGAGGTCGAGGAGCGCCTCCGCGCGCTGGTGAGGAACATCACGCGAGACGACGACGACGACGTGCTCGTGATCGAGTCCCTCGACGAGCTGATCTTCCCGGGCGCGGCCTCGGCGAGCGTCGCGGACGTCCTCCGGTCGACGCTCGATCGCAGCTCGCTCCGCGTCCTCGCGACGGCGACGACGGAGGGCAAGGCGAAGCTCCTCGACAAGGAGCCGGGGCTCGTGAGGAGGCTCTCCGTCCTCGAGCTCGAGGCGCCGACGCCGGCGGCCGCCACGGAGATCGTGCGGGGCGCGGTCCCGCGGTTCGAGCGCCACCACGGCGTGCGCGTGTCCGAGCGCGCGACGACCACGGCCGTCCGGCTCGCCGTCCGCTACCTGGGGGATCGCGCGCTGCCCGAGAGCGCGCTCCTCTTGCTCGACGAGGCCTCCGCGCTGCGCCGCGTCGAGTCGGACGGGCTCCCGGCGGCGACCGACTCGCTCGTGCGTCGCCTCGACTCGCTGCGCGCGCAGCGGATCGCCGTCGCGGACGCGCGCGAGTCGGACGCCGAGGCGATCCGCGCGAAGATCGATCGAGAGCTGGCGAGCCTCGCGCCCGAGGTCGAGCGCGCCCGCGCGCGGCTCGAGGCGAGGAAGGGCAAGACGCTCGCCCTCCGGACCCTCGAGGGCGAGCTCCGCGGCGCGGAGGCCGAGCTCGAGCGCGTCAAGGGCTCGATCCCAGCGCGCGCCGCCGAGCTCGAGTACGTCGTGCTCCCGGACCTGCGTGCGCGCCTCTCGAAGGCCGAGACCGCGCTCGCCGACGAGGGCCCGCGCGAAGCGCGGGTGGTCACCGAGGACGACGTCGCGCGCGTCCTCGAGGGGTGGACGGGGATCCAGGTGTCCCGCATGCTGGAGGGTGACGCCGAGCGGCTGCTCCACCTCGACACGAGGCTCTCGGCGCGCGTGGTCGGGCAGCCCGAGGCCGTCTCGGCGCTCGCGCGCGCGGTCCGGCGGGGGCGCGTGGGGCTCCGCGACCCGGGGCGCCCCATCGGCTCCTTCCTCTTCCTCGGCCCGAGCGGCGTCGGCAAGACCGAGCTCGCGAAGGCGGTCGCGGAGGTCCTCTTCGACGACGAGCGGTCGCTCACGCGGCTCGACATGAGCGAGTTCATGGAGCGTCACATGGCCCAGCGCCTGCTCGGCGCGCCGCCCGGCTACGCCGACTCCGAGCAGGGGGGCTTCTTGACGGAGGCGGTGCGCCGCCGGCCGTCGTCCGTCCTCCTCTTCGACGAGATCGAGAAGGCGCACAACGACGTCTTCAACCTGCTCCTGCAGGTGCTCGACGATGGTCGCCTGACGGACGGCCGCGGACGGCTCGCGGATTTCTCGAGCACCGTGGTCGTGATGACCTCCAACATCGGCTCCGCGCGCATCCTCGACGCCGAGCCGCGGCTCTTCGAGACCGACGACGGGCGCGAGGCGCTGCGCGACGTCCTGATGGGCGAGCTGCGCGGGAGCTTCCGCCCCGAACTGCTGAACCGCATCGACGAGGTCATCGTCTTCCGGCCGCTCGGCAAGCGCGAGCTCCAGGGCATCCTCTCGATCCAGCTGACGAAGCTCGAGCAGCAGCTCGAGCCTCGCGGCATCTCGCTCGAGCTCACGGAGGCGGCGCGCGAGCTCCTCGTCGACGAGAGCTACGAGCCCGCCTTCGGCGCGAGGCCGCTGCGGAGGACCATCGCCCGGACGCTCTCGGACCCGCTCGCCGACGCGATTCTGAAGGTGCCCGAGGGCAAGCGGCGGCTCCTCTGCGACGCGAAGGACGGGCGGCTCACCCTCGTCCCGTCCCCGTGATCCCCCCGCAGCCGCGGCGTCGGCGCCAGGGTCTCCAAAGAGAGTGGCGCGCCCGCGGTGTTCCCTGGTAATCTCTGGCAAGGCGTCAGCAAGACGCTCCTCTCGCCTCGACGCTTCGCGCTCCCCGCGCCCCTTCTCGGAGACATCCCCACATGGCATCGAACGACTCCTCCGGTCTCAACCGCCGCGCCGCCCTCTCCACGCTCGCCGCCGCCGCCGTCGGCGTCGTGGTCGTCGCCTCTGCTGGGCAGGCGACCGCGTCCCCGGGGAGCAGGAGCGGTGCCCTCTCCGCATCGGCGGTGGGCCTCCGCGTGGCGGACTTCGAGGTCGTGCGCGAGTCGACCCACCTCGGCGCGATCGTCCTCGACGTGGCGAGCCCCCGGGGCGACAGCTTCTCCGTCCTCGTCTGCGCGAAGGGCGCCGAGCGGGGCGTCGCCGAGACGGACGCGGTCGCGCTCTTCCTCCGCAACGACGGGGCCGGGGACACGCCGACCCACGAGCTCCACGGGCGCGTCGTCATGTCGCTCGCGGAGCTCATGCGCCCGCTCGACGCGGCCTATGCCTCTCGTGGGCTCCTCACGCTCTCGGAGCGTCTGGCGAAGCACGGCGGCGCGGTCGGCCTCTGAGCTCGACGCGGCGCATCCAGCTCTCGACCACGTGCGACAATCGTTGCTTGTTCTGCGCGCAGGCGGGCGTGCGTCTCGAGGCCCAGCCCTCGAGCGACGAGCCGGTGGAGGGCGAGCGCGTGGTGTTCCAGGGCGGTGAGCCGCTGCTCGACCTGCGCCTCGAAGACCGCGTGCGCGACGTCCGCTCGCGAGGAGCGCTCGACGTCGTGCTCCAGACGAACGCGCGCACGCTCACGCACGCCCGCGCCGTCGCGCTCCGCGCGGCAGGCGTCGGAGCGCTCGACGTGTCGCTCCACGGGGTGACGGCCGCGATGCACGACTTCCACACGCAGGCGCCGGGGAGCTTCGAGGAGACCCTCGCAGGCATGCGCGCGGCCCGCGAGGCGGGGCTGGTCTTCGGCGTGAGCGTCGTCGTCACGCGGAGCAACTTCCGCCACCTCGCCGAGATCGTGGCGCTCGTCGCCGAGCTCGGCGCCACGGCGGTGCACTTCGTGGCGGTGGCCCCGCACGGGCGCGCGCTCACCCACGCCGCGATGCTCGTCCCGCCTCCAGCGCTCGTCGCCGACCCTCTCGCGCACGCCGTCGCGATCGCGTCGAAGCGAGCGCTGCGCGTCGTGCTCGCCGATCGCCCGGACCCGCTCTTCGCGGGGCTCGGCGCCACGGCGCCGCTCGCCGCGGCCGGCGCGGGTGGCCCCCCGCAAGAGGAGCGCTTCCAGAGCGCCACCTCGTCGTGCTAGAATTCTTTTCGCCCCGCAGTCCTTGCTCTTCCCCCGCACCGAGGTGGTCATGAACGCTCGTCGCATCTTCACTCTCGCGCCACGCACCGTCGTCCTGGCTGGTGTCGGCATGTCGTTCTATCTGGGCCTCGCCGCCTGCGCTGGCGGTGGAGACACCAGCGAGGACACCAGCCCTGGCGTCGGTCCAGGTGGCACCGGTGGCTCGTCGGCCGGGAAGGGCGGGACCGCAGGGACGTCCGCTGGATCCGGTGGGTCGAAGGCGGGCTCTGGCGGCTCGACGGGCGGCTCTGGCGGTGGCGGCGCGGGTGGATCGAAGGCGGGCTCGGGCGGCTCGACGGGCGGCACCGGGGGTGGCGGCACCGGCGGCGGCGGCGCGGGTGGATCGAAGGCGGGCTCGGGCGGTTCGACGGGCGGCTCTGGCGGTTCGACGGGCGGCTCTGGCGGTTCGACGGGCGGCAGCGGAGGGTCGAAGGCGGGCTCTGGCGGTTCGATGGGCGGCTCCGGCGGTTCGACGGGCGGCTCCTCCGGGGCCGGCGCGGGAGGATCGACCCCGGACTGCGGCCCTGAGAAGTGCAACAACGTGGACGACAGCTGCCCTGGCACGCCTGGCTTCGGTCAGATCGACGAGGGCGATCCCGAGGGTGGCGGCGCCTGCGACACGGGCAAGAAGGGCGAATGCGCCGCGGGGACGCTCCACTGCGTGATGGGCAACCTCAAGTGCGTGCAGAGCAAGACGGCGACGAAGGAGATCTGCAACGGCCTCGACGACAACTGCGACGGCGCGGTCGACAACGGGCCGTTCGACGACACCATCAAGCCCACGCCCGGGGACGCCTGCCAGGCCAAGGATCAGAACGGCGTCCCGCTGAAGGGCATTTGTCTCGCCGGAACCCAGACCTGCGAGGCGGGTGTGGTGAAGTGCAAACCGGACAACTCGCCCGGGGCCGAGGTCTGCAACGGCCTCGACGACAACTGCGACGGGCAAGTCGACGAGGGCAACCCCGGGGCGGGGCAGGCGTGTAAGGTCGGTGGGTTCAACCCAGCGACCCCTTGCTCCAACGGCCAGACCGGCTGCGGACAGAACGGCCAGATGACCTGCGTGCAGACGGTCTTCCCCGAGTCCGAGAAGTGTGACGGCGTCGACAACGACTGCAACGGCTCGATCGACGACGGGCTCAACGGCCAACCCTGCATCGTCCCCAACGGCAAGGGCGAGTGCGCGAAGGGGACGCTCACCTGCATCGGCGGCAGCGGCCTCTGCCAGTCCGCGACGACGCCCAAGCCGGAGATCTGTGACGGCCTCGACAACGACTGCTCGGGGCTCCCCGACGACGGCCCGCCCAACTCGATGTGCACCAACAACTACCCCTCGGCGACCAACGTGGCGACCTGGAGCTGCGGCGGGGCGGTGTGCACGATCCTCAACTGCTCGACTGGCTACGCGAACATCGACGGCGCGCCCGCGAACGGCTGCGAGTGCCAGTCCGACGCGTGGGCGACGACCTGCGCCGGCGCCAACGGGAACTCGGTCTCGGTCGGCGCCTCGACGAGCCAGTCCGGCGTCGTCGAGACCGACAACGGCGAGGACTGGATCCGCTTCAACTTCAACCCGCCGGCCGCCGGCACGGCCTACACGCAGAAGATCCAGCTCACCGACGCCGCGGGGGGCCAGTACCGGATCGATGTGTACTCGAGCTGCGGCAACCTGGCGGCCTGCAACGACGGCGGGACGGGCGCGAACGCGAGCGTCTGGGAGCAGAAGTACGCGTACACCCCCGGCTCCCCTCCCAACGACACCTGGACGAAGGCGAGCCAGGTCTACGTCAAGGTGACCCGCACGAGCGGCGCCGCGACCTGCTCCAAATACACGGTCACCGCCTCCCAGGGCTGACGTCGAGAGCCGCACGCAACGCTGAGCGCGCACCCGCG
>CAYNEK010000001.1:93284-108712 GCA_964396175.1 uncultured Polyangiaceae bacterium
ACGAGCTGGTGCTCGTGCGTTTTGTCGCGCTCGCTTCTCCGCGGCCGATTGCGCACCCGCGACGGGCGCGCGCTCGTGCATTTTGTCGCGCTCGCCTCGCCGCGGCCGATTGCGCACCCGCGACGAGCTGGTGCTCGTGCGTTTTGTCGCGCTCGCTTCTCCGCGGCCGATTGCGCATCCGCGACGGGCTGGTGCTCGTGCGTTTTGTCGCGCTCGCCTCGCCGCGGCCGATTGCGCACCCGCGGCGAGAACGCTACGAGCGTCGCCCCCGATGCCGTCCGCCCGCGAGATCCGATCTCAGTTCTTGAGCTTCTTCGCCCAGAAGGGCCACGCCGTGTGCCCGAGCGCCCCGCTCGTGCCCAACGATCCGACCCTGATGTTCACGAACGCGGGGATGGTCCCCTTCAAGGACGTGTTCGTGGGCAAGGAGACGCGCCCCTACACGCGCGCGACGAGCTCACAGAAGTGCATCCGCATCAGCGGCAAGCACAACGATCTCGAGAACGTCGGGCGGACGGCGCGGCACCAGACCTTCTTCGAGATGCTGGGGAACTTCTCCTTCGGCGACTACTTCAAGGAGGAGGCGATCGCGTACGCGTGGGAGCTCTTGTCGGACGTGCTCGAGCTCCAGCGCGACCGCATGGTGTTCACCTATTTCCGTGGAGAGGGTGACATCCCCGCGGACGAAGAGGCGCGCGCGCTGTGGAAGCGCGTGACGGGGTATGGCGACGACCGCGTCGTCGGGATGGGCAAGGACGACAATTTCTGGTCGATGGGGGACACCGGCCCGTGCGGCCCGTGCAGCGAGATCCACTACTGGCAAGGTCCGCTCGTCGACGGGCGCGTCCCCTACGAGCGCTTCGGCGAGGAGCCTGACGCGGACGGTCACGGCTGGTTCGAGATCTGGAACCTCGTGTTCATGCAGTTCGATCGCGCCGAGGGCGGCGCGATGACCCCCTTGCCGAAGCCGAGCATCGACACGGGCGTCGGGCTCGAGCGGCTGACGAGCGTGCTCATGGGCGCGACGTCGAACTACGACACCGACCTCCTCCGCCCCTTCGTCGAAGAGGCCGCGCGGCTCGCGCGCAAGCCCTTCGCCTCGGCGTCGCGCGAGGACGCCGACTCGATGCGTGTCATCGCCGATCACGCGCGCCTCACGGCGTTCCTCATCGCGGAGGGCGTGTTCCCGGATCGGGGCAAGCGCGAGTACGTGCTCCGCCGCGTCATGCGCCGCGCGATCCGCCACGGGCACCGGCTCGGAATCGAGCGGCCCTTCTTGCACGAGGTCGCCCTCGCGGTCGTGCGCGAGATGGGTCCCGACTACCCCGAGCTCGTCGAGCGCAAGGAGCTCATCGCCCGCGTCACCGAGGACGAGGAGACGCGCTTCCGCGAGACCCTCGCCCGCGGGCTCGGGATCCTGGACGAGGAGCTCGCGCGGCCCGACGCCCAGGCGGCGCGGAGGCTCGGCGGCGAGGCCGCCTTCCGCCTGTACGACACCTACGGCTTCCCGCTCGATCTCACGGAGGTCATCGCGGAGGAGCGTGGCTTCTCCATCGACAAGGACGGCTACGAGCGCGAGCTCGCGGCGGCGAAGGCGCGCAGCGAGGGCAGCCAGCTCAACAAGGACGAGGGCGTGAAGGCCGCCTACCACGCGGCCTCCCAGCGGCTCGGGCGCCCGGTCGAGTTCACCGGGTACGAGCACGAGGACGGCGAGAGCCGCGTCGCGGCGCTCGTCGTCGGCGGCGAGCTCGTCGACGTGGTCGAGTGGCGAGGTGGGGACGAGCCGCTCCCCGACGTCGACGTCGTCGTCGAGAAGACGCCGTTCTACGGTCGAGGAGGCGGGCAGGTGGGCGACACGGGGACGATCGAGGAGGCGTCAGGCAGGGGGCGCGTCCTCGTGCGCGACACGGAGAAGCCGCTCCCGGGGCTCGTCGTGCACCGCGCGCGGCTCGCGCAGGGCAGGCTCGCCGTCGGCGACGTCGTGCGGCTCGCCGTCGATCACGAGGCACGGAGCGCGACCCGCAGAAATCACAGCGCGACCCACCTCCTGCACTGGGCGCTCGGCGTGGTCCTCGGGGAGCACGTCGAGCAGAAGGGCTCGCTCGTCGGGCCGGACGTCCTGCGCTTCGACTTCAGCCACCAGAAGCCGATGACCGAGGGCGAGATCGAGCGCGTCGAGGAGCTCGTCAACCAGAAGATCCTGGAGAACGCGCCCGTCGTGACAGAGGTCCTCCCCATCAAGGACGCGCGCGCGCGCGGCGCGAAGGCGATCTTCGAGGAGAAGTACGGGGACGTGGTGCGCGTGCTCACGATGACCCAGGACTCGGTGGAGCTCTGCGGTGGCACGCACGCGCGCGCGCTCGGGGACATCGGCATGTTCGCCCTCGTGAGCGAGGGAGGCGTCGCCGCGGGCGTGCGGCGCATCGAGGCTGTCACCGGATGGAACGCCGTCCACCTGCTTCGCGAGAGGACGGCGCTGCTCCGCAAGATCGCCCGCCTCACGAAGGCGACCTCACCCATGCCGCGGCTCGAGGCCATCGCTCAGCTCCAGGATCGGGTGCGCGAGCTCGAGAAGGAGCGCGCGGAGCTCCTGCGGAAGCTCGCGCAAGGCGGCGGCGGAGGAGCGACGCTCGACGATCTGCTCTCGAGCGCGCAGGAGATCGGCGGGGTCAAGGTGCTCTCGGTCCTCAGCGAGATCGCGGATCCGGCGGCGCTGCGCGAGCTCGCAGAGCGGCTCCGCGACAAGCTCGAGGGCGTCGTCGTCGTGCTCGCCCGCGTGGGCGACAAGGTGCAGATCGTCGCGGGCGTCGCGAAGCCGCTGACAGGGCGTATCAAGGCGGGGGAGCTCGTCCGGCCGATCGCGGAGCTGGTCGGTGGGAGCGGCGGCGGTCGCCCTGACATGGCGATGGCGGGCGGGCCGGACGTCGAGAAGCTCGAGGAGGCGCGCGCGGCGGTGTACGCGCGGGCGGCGGCGCTCCTCTCCGTGTGACGGTTCCTTTCGGCGATCGTTGTCGGTAGGCTCCTCGATCCCTCGAGCATGGATCCCGACGAGCCTCCTCGCAGCGTCACCTCCTCGCGCCTCGGGCCCTTGCTCGAGCGCGTGGGGCAGGTCGTCCGCGCGAAGTGGACGATCACCGATCTCCTGGGATCCGGCGGGATGGCGGGGGTCTACTCGGCTCGCCACCGGAACGGGCGCCGCGCCGCGCTGAAGATCATGCACCGCACGCACTCGGGCGATCCGGATCTCGTCGAGCGCTTCCTCCGTGAGGGCTGGCTCGCGAACCAGATCGATCACCCGGCGCGGGTCGAGTGCTTCGACGACGACGCGACGGAGGCCGGCGAGCCGTTCCTCGTGCTGGAGCTGCTCGAGGGCGAGACGCTCGACGCGCTGTGGAAGAGGAACGATCGCCGCCTGACGGTCCCCGCGGCGCTGTCCGTCGCCGAGAAGCTCCTCGACTTCCTGACGGCGTGCCACGCGGCCGGCATCGTCCACCGCGATCTCAAGCCCGCGAACGTCTTCTTGACCCGCGGCGGGCTGGTGAAGATCTTGGACTTTGGCGTGGCGCATCACCGCGCGCCGCGCGCGGACGAGACACGGACGGGGGTGGCGCTCGGCACCCCGTCGTTCATGGCGCCGGAGCAGGCGCGCGGTCGGCACGATCTCCTCGATGGGCGCGCGGACATCTTCGCCGTCGGCGCGATCCTGTTCGCGCTCCTGTCGGGCCACAGGCTCCACGAGGGCAAGAACGGCGACGAGGCGCTCATCGCCGCGGCGACGGAGCGGGCTCCGTCCGTCGGAGCCATGATCGCGGAGCTCCCTCGGGACGTGGTCGATGTCGTGGACCGAGCGCTCCAGTGGGAGCCCGAGAAGCGCTGGGCAGACGCCGAGGAGATGCGCCGCGCCATCGTCGCGCTCGAGGCGCGTGAGGCGCTGTCGGTGGCCGGCACGAGCGAGCCGTGGGGGGGGGGCGCCGGGGACGACGAGCTCGAGCTCGTGCTCGCGCCGCGGGTCCCCGCGTCCCCGAGCGTGCCGCCCGTGTCCTCGAGCTTGCCTCCTCCGATGCCGAGCAGCGTACGGTCGGAGCTGGAGCTCGCGGTTGGAGCGTCCATCGAAGAGCTCGCGCACGAGGATCGCCACGCGTCGCCCGCGGCCCCGAAGGTGAAGCTCTGGACCCCGATCCGCCGCGGCTCGATCCCCCCTCCTACCACGGAGCGGCCCTCGCCGTCCGCGTCCGCGGAGGGGACGCTCGCTCGCGTGCCCTTCCCGCTCTTGCTGGCGCAGATCGCGCGGCGGGCCTTCTCGGGGACGCTCGTCGTGACGGAGCCCGAGGGAGCGAGCCACGCGCTCTTCTTCGACGGGGGAAGGCCGGTGCGAGGCCGCACCGACGCCCGCGGGAAGAGCCTCCTCTCGGCGATGACGAACGCGCCGCCGCCATCGGTCTACGCGCTCCACGCGGGCCTCGAGGCGATCGTTCACGGGTGGGAGCCCGCGCCGAGCGATCCCTTGTCGGCGATCCTCGCCGCGGTGCGCGAGTGGGCGGACGAGGCTCGGATCGAGGCCGTCGTCGCCGCGTTGCCGGCCAAGGAGCTGCGGCTCCATCCCGCCGCGCAGCCGCACCGCTTCAGCGTGACCAGCGAGGAGAAGGAGATCCTCGACGCGATCAAGGCCGGCTGGCTCACGCTACGGGACATGCTGGAGGCGTACCCTTCGCGCGAGGGGGTGGTGCGGCGGTTGGTGTATGCGCTCGCGATCACGAGGCACCTCGACCTCGGTCGGCCAGGGACGTGGCCGATCGCAGCGCCAGGCGCACCTCGAGCGCCCGAGCGTGACCCGGAGGCGACGATCCCCGATCTTCCGCCAAGCCCCTCCGAAGGGTGGGATCCGGGCGGATCCGACGCTCCCACCGGTATGAAGTGACGCGTGCGCCCCTCGTGCGCCAACCCCTTGGCGCGCTCGCCGAAGTGGACCAAAGTCGGTGACATGAAGCGCGCGGCTCTTGCACTGATCCTCGCTGGCTCGATGGGCTGCGCGACGGATCGATCGCCCACCGAGGAGCCCAGCGGAGGCTCGTCGCACGAGGGGTGCCTCGACGGAACCAACGGCGCCCAGGGACCATGCGGCGGCAGCGCAGGCGCCGCCGCCGGGGCTGGTGGGTCCGCCGGGGTAGGGGGCACTGGCGCAGCGGCGGGCGCAGGTGGGGCGGGTGAGGCTGGCGCGGCGGGCGCAGGTGGGGCGGGTGAGGCTGGCGCCGCGGGCGCAGGTGGAGCGGGTGAGGCTGGCGCCGCGGGCGCAGGTGGAGCGGGTGAGGCTGGCGCCGCGGGCGCAGGTGGGGCGGGTGAGGCTGGCGCCGCGGGCGCCGCGGGTGACGGCGGTGCATCGGGCGATGCCGGGGTCGCGGGCGGCGCTGGCACGGGCGGATGATCGGCTCCAGTCCATGAGCCGAGGACGGATCTGCCCCTCTTGCCGCGGGTACAACGCGGGCGACGAGCGTCGATGCATCCATTGCCGGGGGTGGCTCCCTCCCGAGGCCGTCGCCAGCATGGTGCGCGAGGTCCAAGGCGCAGATCTGCTTGGCGCAAAGCTCCTCGGCGCGCTGTGTATCGCCGTCTTCGTGCTCGAGCTCCTCGAGGCTCGGACCCTCGATCTCCGTGGCAGCCCGCTCTCAGGGCTTTTCTCGAGCGTGCCCGTCTCGACGCTCGTCCACTTCGGTGGGCTCACGCCCGACCTCACCTGGCGCGAGCCGTGGCGGCTGCTCGCCGCGTGCTTCGTGCACGTGAACCTCCTCCACGTCGGGATGAACCTCATGGTGCTCGCCGATCTCGCCCGCGTCGGTGAGAAGCAGGTCGGCACCCCACGGTTCGTCTTCGCCTTCGTCGCGACCGGTATCGCCGGGTTCGTCGCCAGCGGGCTCTATTATGGCGACGGCATCTCCGCGACGGCGGGCGCGAGCGGCGCGATCTTCGGTATCGACGGCATGCTGCTCGGCGCGATGGCGGTGCGGCGCGATCCGCGCTGGAAGGGCCTGCTCGTGAGGGCGATTGTATACAGCCTCGCCTTTGGTCTCATCATCCGGATCAACCAGCTAGCGCACTTTGGTGGGCTCTTCGCCGGCTGCATCCTCGGGGCGCTCTACGAGCTCGAGCGGCGCCCGTGGAAGATGCGAGGGCTGATGGCGGGGCTCCTCGTCCTGTCGCTCACGGCGAGCGTCGGGAGCGTCGTGCTCTCGCTCCTCTCACGGGCCCATGTGCCGATCCGTCAGGCCGAGGAGGCGCGCCGCGACCGATGAGCGTCGCCGGCGAGGAGGCTGAGATCGCGCGGCTCGGGGACCTGTCACGGAGGGGAGTCCGCGGCGGCCCAGCGCGAGAGGCGCGCCGCGACCGATGAGCGTCGCCGGCGAGAAGGCCGAGGCGGCGCGGCTCGGGGTCCTGCTGCTCTCGGCGCGGACGGTCATCGTCCAGATCGGGGTCTTCGTGGGGCAGGTCGTGATGGCCCGCGTGCTCTCCCCAGCAGATTTTGGCGTGTACGCCGTCGCAGCCTCCGCGATGCAGTTCTTTGGGTTCTTCGGGGATGGTGGGCTCGCGAGCGCCCTCATCCAGCGGCGCGAGCCCCCGACCGAGCGTGAGCTCTCGAGCGTCTTTTGGCTCACGACCGGCCTCGGCGCGCTCGTCGTCGGGCTCGGCATCTCGCTCTCGTTCGTGCTGCCCATCCTGCTGCCCGGCATGCCCGCGACCGCGCCGATCCTGCTCCGTGTCATCGCCTTCGAGATGCTGCTCGTCGGGCTCCGCACCGTGCCGACGCTCCTGCTCGAGCGGGAGATCTCGTTCGTTCGCCTCGCGGTGATCGAGACCGTGCGCGATCTGTCCTACTACTTCGTCGCGCTCCCGCTGCTCGTGACGACGAGCCTCGGCGTCCTCTCGATCGGCGTCGGTATCCTGGCCGAGGGGACGCTCGGCATCGTCCTCGCGTTCGCGGCGCGTCCCTTTCGACCCCGCCTCGTGTGCGACGTGCGCCTCCTCCGTCCGCTCCTCGGCTTCGGGCTCGCGTACCAGGGGAGCCGCTTCGTCACGCTGCTCAACGAGGCGGCCTTGCCGTGGCTCGCTGCGGCCCGCATCGGCCCGGACGCGGCGGGGCTCCTCAACTGGGCGCGCGAGACCGCGAGCTTCCCCATGAAGCTCGTGGTCATCTTGTCTCGGGTCACGTTCCCGGTCTACGGGCGCCTCCGCGATCAGCCCGAGCGCGTCCGCGAGACGCTGCGACGAGCGGCGTACCTCGCGTTCCTCCTCACGGTGACGCTCGCCGGGATGTTCCTCGGAATGGGTCGCCCCTTCGTGCGGATCGTGTGGAGCGAGAAGTGGCTCGCCGTGCACGACGCGTGGAACGTCTACCTCGCTGGAGCCTGCTTCTCCTTCCTCGCCCCGCTCGCGTCCACCTTCGCGGACGCCAAGGGGCGCGTGCGCGTCTTCCTCCGGCTCGCGACGGCGTGGACGGCCATCAACTGGGCGCTCGTGTTCGCGCTCGCGCCGCGGGGCCCCGTCGTCTTCGC
The DNA here is from genome assembly GCA_964396175.1 of uncultured Polyangiaceae bacterium. Classification (GTDB taxonomy): domain Bacteria; phylum Myxococcota_A; class Polyangia; order Polyangiales; family Polyangiaceae; genus CAYNEK01. The sequence continues at coordinate 100,829 of CAYNEK010000001.1, forward strand.
CCTGGCGAACGTGACGCACCTCGTGATCGGCTTCGTCGCCAGCGTCCTCGTGCTCCGGCACCTCGCCCCTGGCCTCGGCCTGCTCCGTCGGCTCGCGCCCGCCGTGCTCTCCGGGGCCGCGTCGTTTGGTGTCGCGAGGCTCGCCGAGCCGCACGTGACCTCCTGGGTCCAGCTCCTCGTCGCGCTGATGGGCGTCATCGGAGCGAGCGCGGCGGTCGCGTTCGTCACGGGGCCCACGCGCTTCCGGCAGGCGTTTGCGCTGGTCCCGGGAGACGAGGTGGTGGAGGCGCCGCCAGGGTGAGCTATCCTCGCCGTCGCGTGCGCTGGATCCTCCTGTGGGTGCCGTGGCTCTTCGTGGCCTGCCGAGGCGCGCCGCCCGTGCCGAGCTCCCGCGCGGGGCACGCCTGCGCGTCGGACGCGAGCTGCGGCGCAGCGGACGATCCGTGCGTCGCGCGGCGCTGCGACCGCGGCGCCTGCGTGGAGGAGAGGCGCGCGCCGGGGCCGCTCCCCGACGACGTCCACGGCGACTGCCAGCGGCTCGTGTGCGATGGCGGAGGCCAGATCCGCCGAGACTACGATCCCGCCGATCGTCCGCAAGTCCCCGGAGGCGACGAGTGTATGGAAACCATATGCAGGCCAGGAGGCCCGTCGACGGCGCCGAAGCGCGCGGGGGCGGCGTGCGCGCGCGGGACGTGCGACGGCCGTGGCGCGTGCCGGACGGTGCGCGAGCTCGCGTCGGGGCGCTACACGACCTGCGTGCTCACGAGCGACGGGCAGGTCGACTGCTGGGGGGCCAACGACGCGGGCCAGCTCGGCGAGCCCGCGGGGGAGCCGCGCGCCCTCTCCGCGCCGGTCCCCGGGATCGTCGATGCTGCGCACCTCGCGCTGGGGGGCGACTTCGCCTGCGTCGTCACCAAGGGCGGCGCCGTGTCGTGCTGGGGATCGAACGAGCGCGGCGAGCTCGGGGTGCGCGAGGCCGGCTCGTCGCACGTCCCCATCGAGGTCCCGGGGCTCCGCGACGTGGTGGCCATCGCGCTCGGCGCGGGGCACGGCTGCGCCGTCCAAGCCGACGGCGTGCTCCTCTGCTGGGGATCGAACGAGCGCCACCAGATCGCGCCGATCGGAGATCTCACGCTCTCGCCGACGCGCGTCGCCGTGCCGCGCGTGCGGGCGGTGGCGGCGGGCGAGGCCCACACCTGCGCGCTCACCGACGCGGGGGTCCTCTGCTGGGGAGGCAACGAGGTCGGTCAGCTCGGCGACGGGACGCAGGTCGAGCGCGGCGTTCCCAAGGCGGTGGCTGGCCTCACGCGGCCGACGCTCCTCGCAGCGGGCAGGCGCCACACCTGCGCCGTCGACGCGAGCGGCCTCGCGTGCTGGGGGTGGAACGTCGATGGCCAGGTCGGAGACGGCAGCCGTACGGACGCGCTGGTCCCTGCGCGCGTGAGCTTGCCGGGCGTCACCGCGCTCGCGCTGGGCAACGGCCACTCGTGCGGGCTCGTGGGGCCCCGCGCGCACTGCTGGGGCTGGAACGCGGACGGACAGCTCGGCGTCCGCGAGCCGGGCGACGCCGAGGTCCCGCGGCCGGTCGTCGAGGTCGACGCGGTGTCCATGATCTCGCTCGGGAGCCGCCACACCTGCGCGATCCCGGTGGGCGGCGGCGTCCGCTGCTGGGGGCGCAACGACCGCGGGCAGCTCGGTGAGAGCCCGAAGCCAGAAGGGCGGGGCACCGCGCTCTGACGGATCAGTCCGCGGACGAGGTGAGGTGGATCACGGCGACGGTCGGGATGTCTTCGAGCTCGAAGGAGAGGGACGGGCCGGCGTCGGACGTCGTGACGCCGTTCGGCGCGAGCACCTTGTAGCTGGCCTTGCCGGCCGACGTGGGCGTGCCCACGGCGAGGTGGAGGGGCTTGTCGGGTGCCTTCGGCGGCGCCTGGATCGTGATGACGAAGCCTCCGGCCAGCGACTTCACGTCCTTTGGCTGATCGGGCCGGGAGACCCCGATGCGGTACACCTCGCCGACGAGCCCACGGTGCGGCGCGATCTTCAGCGCGCCGGCCCCCTTGTTCTTCGCGATGATGAAGTTCGTGGGCTGATCGACCGCTCCTTCGGGGACGAAGAGGGTCAGGGCGGGGATCTTGCTCTTGCCGCCGCCGCTCCCGTAGGTGGCGATCACCTCGTCCTCGCCTTCGTGGACGGCGATGGGGGCGCTCGTGCGCTTCGGCGTCTTGTCGGGCGGCGCCTTGTCGGGGACGTGGGCGGAGGAGGCCGCCGGGGGGGCGCTCGTGCTCGGCGCGGGGGCCGGGGCGGCCTCGCTGGACGCGGGCGCTGGCGGCGTCACCGGGGCAGGCGCGGGCTTGGTGTCCGCGGGGGTCTGTGCGCCGCTGCAGCCGGCCGAGAGGAGCGGGAGCGCGAGGAGGGCGAGGGGGACCAAGAGGGACCGCGTATCCATGGTCCTGTCAGTGTATTACGGCCACGCCCCGGCGGGCCAGTCGATGAACACCTCATCGAGGAGGAGCCCGTGGGCGGGCGCGGTCCGGCCAAGCTCGTCACGCCGACCGGAGCCCAGGGCGCGCGCGAACGCACCCTCCGCGAGCCGCCCGGCCCCGACGTCGAGCAGCGTCCCCGCGAGGATCCGGACCATGTTGTGGAGGAAGCCGTCGCCTTCGACGACGAGCCGCACGACGCGTGGATCGCCTGGATCGACGAGGACCTCGACCCGCGCGAGCGCTCGCACCGTGTCCACGCGCCGATCGGCAGAGGAGCGGAACGCGGCGAAGTCGTGCCGCCCGAGGACGGCTCGCGCCTCCTCCCGCATCCGCTCGACCGAGAGCGGCTCGCGAACATGGACCGCGGAGTGGCGGAGGAGCGGCTCGCGCGTCGGCCCTGCGAGGGCCGTGTACACGTAGCGCTTCCCGCGGCTCGCGAAGCGCGGGACGAAGCCGGGCTCGGTGACCGCCGCGCGCCGCACCGAGACGTCCGGTGGCAGGCGGGTGTTCAGCCCGAGCACCCACCCCCTCGGGGCGATCCCTGGGGCCGCGTCGAACGCCGCGATCTGGCCTCGCGCGTGCACCCCCGCGTCGGTGCGGCTCGCGCCGCGCACCTCGACGATGTCCGATCGCAGGGTGCGCGCGGCGTCGAGCAGCGTCCCCGCCACGGTGCGCTGGCCGGGCTGAGGCGCCCACCCCGCGAAGGCCGTCCCCTCGTACGCGAGCTCGACGAGCAGGGTCTCGCGAGCGTCGCTCGGCGAGCGGGCGATCAGCCTCCCGCGCCCGCTGCCCCGGCTGCGCCCGCCGTCGGGCTGCTCGGGGGGGAGAACTGCGGCTTCGATCTGCACTTGCCGGCGACGCAGTGGGCGCTCTCGCAGTCGTCGTTCTTGATGCAGTCGTCGCCGTTGGTCCCGCGGCCGTCGCCCTCGCAGGCGGTCGTGACCAGCAAGCCTATCGCGAGCACGGTCCAGAGCAAGCTCGTCTTCGTCTGTCGCGCCATCAGCGTCATGGATCGTCCCCGCGTCATCTAGCCGTTGTCTCCGCCCGCGCCACCATCGCCGCCGGCGCCAGCCTCACCGGCCTCACCGCCCGCGCCGGCCTCACCGCCCGCGCCGGCCTCACCGGCGCCGCCGCCTTCGCCGGCCTCACCGGCGCCGCCGCCCGCGCCGGCCTCACCGGCGCTGCCTCCGCTCCCGCCAGCCTGGATGAGCGTCGCGGCCGTGCCGGGCTGGGTCTGGCACGGGTCATTGACGGCGTCCTCAGGGTTGCAGCCCGTGGGGGTCGTGCCGGACGTCGAGCCGCAGGCGCCAATCGCGAGGCCGCCCGCGGCGAGCGTGGAGGCGAGAGCGACAGAGGCGAGCCGCCGGATCATGGAGAGATTCTATCGAGGATCTCGCCCCGCGCAGAGAAAAATCGACCGCGCTCCGACCGCCGACCAAGGCCGCCACCAGCGCGGCTGCGCGGAGAAAAATCGACCGCGCTCCGACCGCCGAGCTCCCGCCTCGGGCGAGCCCCTCACTTCGTCTTGGGCTGGAAGTTCAGCGGCACGCTCATCGACACGCAGCCGCCGCTCGGCGCCGACACGCGCTGGCCGCGGAACAGGCTGAGGACGCAGGAGGACACGTCCCCGGCGCCGAGCGTGTCGGCGGAGACCCCCGCCGAGCAGATCACGCCGTTCGCGTCGACGACGAGGTTCACCCGCATGGTGCCGGCGAGGGTCGAGTTGGCGCGCAGGGCGCGCTCGTAGCAGCCTCGCGCCGCGCCTGCCTTCGCCTGGACGTCCGAGCGGGTGCCCGCGCTCGGCGTGCCCGAGCAGTCCGGCCCGCACGCGGAGAAGGGGCCGCCTCCCTTGCCGGGCTTCTTGTCGGTCGTGGTGCTCGCGGAGGGCGTCGGCTCGTCGGGCGGCGGCGGAGGGGGAGCGTCCATGTTCGCCGGGCGCTGGCTCGTCGGTGTCGAGGCGGGTGCCGGGGCGCTCGCGACGGGCTGCGGATCGGTCGACTTCATCTTCCAGCACACGAGGCCCCCCATGACCGCTACGAGCACCAGCGCGACGACGACGAAGGGTGCGCTGCTCGATCCGGTCGGGGGTGTCTGGCTGCTGGGAGGGGGAGCGTCCGCCATGGACGCGACTCTCTACACGAACGTGCGACGGCGGGCGACCTTCGGTCGCGCGAAGGTGGCGTCGAGGGCGAAGAAGGCGACGGCCCGACCCTCCCCATGTGCGCGACTGGCCTACCCGAGCGCGGGGCTGTCGGCGACGTCGGGTCGGGCGAGGGCGGCGTCGAGGGCGAAGAAGGCGACGCCCGTGCCTCCCCAGGCGCGCGCCTCTCGCAGCGCCAGCCCGACGAACGTGGGTGGAGTCTTCCCGGCGTGCTCGCACACGAAGAGCCCCGCTGGCGCGAGGGCGTGCCCGACGACGCTCGCGAGCGTCTCTCGCGTCCGCTCGCGCTCGAGGGCCGCGTAGGGAGGGTCGGCGAAGACGACCTCGAACTCTCCCTCGCCGAGCGAGGTGCGCGCGCGCTCGGCGTCTCGCGCGAGGATCGTCGCCTGATGGGTGACGCCGAGGGTGCGCACGTTCTCCCGGAGCACCGCGAGGGCCTTCGCGCGGACCTCGACGAAGGTCGCGGAGCGCGCGCCGCGCGACAGCGCCTCGAGGCCGAGCGCGCCCGTCCCGGCATAGAGATCGAGCACCCGCGCGCCGAGGATCGCGCCCTGCGACGCCAGCATGGAGAAGAGCGCCTCGCGGACCTTCTCGGAGGTCGGGCGGGTGAGCTCGTCCCGTGGCGCGGCGAGCCGCCTGCCGCCGAGCCGCCCTGCGACGATCCTCACCTCGGAGGCTCCAGCTTCAGAAGCGGACGGTGACGTCGATGCCCGTCTGCTGCTTGCCGACGGAGGGGACGACCATCACCCGCCCGGTCTCCCGCTTGGAGGTCATCAGCAGGTACCCGCCCGCGCCGGCGGTCACCACCCCGAGCCCGAGGAAGACGTACTGCAGCGTCTGGAAGGTCTTGCCGGCCGAGCACTTGTCCGCGGCGTCGCTCGGGCTCGCGGCGCCGGGCGCCGGCGAATTGACCCCTTGGTCCGCCTTGGCGCAGACGTCGTCGTCCCTCTTGAAGCCCTTCCGGTAGGTGGAGAAGCCCTCGTCGTTGTTGATGCTGTTGACCTTGAGCATCGAGAAGAGGCCCGCGCCGATCATCACGCCGCCGGCGGCCACGCCCGCGTAGCCTGCGGTGCGCTTCCAGTTCTTCGGGCCCGCGAGCTCGTCGCCGTGGACCGCGCCACCGACCCCACCCGCGGCGCCGCTCGCGCCCTCGCCCGGGGCCGCAAGGACGACCTCGACCGTCCCGTTCGGGAGGATCTTCGCGTCGGCCTTGCCCAGGATCTTGTCGCCGCTCCGCACCTCGAAGTGGTGATCGCCCGTCGTCAACGTGAGCTCGAGCGGCGCGCCCCCGATCGACCCGCTCGACTTCCCGTCCACGAAGAGCTCTCCCTGCGTCGCGGCCTTCGCGACCACGCGCGCGGCGCCGACCTTCCCGGGGTTGAAGAGGCGCATCAAGATGTCGTCCGCGGCGTGCTTCACGGCGGGATCGTTCTGGTCCTTGAGGTTGGCGGGGAGGGTGACCTGCTGGCGGACCTCGGGCTGCCCCCTTGTGAAGAGCCGCACGTCCGCGAGCATGTCGGACGCGCCCTGCTTCCGCAGCGACCCCCACACGTACACGTCGGACTTGATCTTGTCGGCGATCTTGAGCTGACACGCCGCGTCCGGGACGTCCCCGCACTTCAGCGAGAGCGCGAGCACGGACACGGAGAGATCGGCGTCGGCGAGGGCCTTGTCTGGCATCGCGCGGAGGCGCGTCTTCAGGGCCTTCGTGAGCGCCTTCGCCTGGTCGTCGAGATCGTCGGTCGCGAGCTCCAGGATGGTGACCGGCGGCGCGGCGAGGGCGGGGCGCGAGGCGACGGCGAGGGCGACCGCGAGGAGGGCGGAGCGGAGGGGGCGCATGGGAGATCTCAGCCTACACCATCAGCCGGGCGCGCGGCTCGCCGCGCCGCCCGCGACCTTGCCCTCGATCATCGAGCGCAGCTCGTCCGGGTCGGACGACCTCCCCATCGCTTCGTCGAGCGAGATGAGCCGCCGCGAGTAGAGCGAGTAGAGCGACTGGTTCATCGTCTGCATCCCGAACTTCTCCTGGCCCACCTGCATCTGGCTGTAGATCTGCTGGATCTTGTTCTCGCGGATGAGGTTCCGGATGGCGGCGTTGGGGACCATGATTTCCATGGCGAGCGCGCGGCCGGGGGCGTTGTAGCGCGGGCAGAGGAGCTGGGTCACGACGCCCGCCAGCGTGAAGGAGAGCTGCGCGCGGATCTGCTGCTGCTGGTGGGTCGGGAAGACGTCGACGATGCGGTTGATCGTCTGGGCGCAGGAGTTCGTGTGCAAGGTCGCGAAGACGAGGTGCCCCGTCTCGGCGATGGTGAGGGCGGCCTCGATCGTCTCGAGGTCGCGCATCTCGCCGACGAGCACGACGTCGGGATCTTGCCGGAGGACGTACTTCAGCGCGGTCTTGAAGGAGCCGGTGTCGCTGCCCACCTCGCGCTGGTTGACGACGCAGAGCTTGTGCGGGTGGAGGTACTCGATCGGATCCTCGATCGTCATGATGTGCTGCCGGGTCTCGCTGTTGATCTTGTCGATGATCGAGGCGAGCGTCGTCGACTTGCCCGAGCCCGTGGGGCCCGTGACGAGCACGAGGCCGCGCGGCTTGTAGGCGAGCTCGGCGATGGTCGTCGGGAGCCCCAGCTCCTCGAACGAGAGGATCTTGAAGGGGATCGCGCGGAACGCGCCCGAGACGGCGCCGCGCTGCATGTAGATGTTCGCGCGGAAGCGCGAGAGGTTCTTCACGCCGAACGAGAGGTCGAGCTCGTTCGTCTTCTCGAAGGTGACCTTCTGCTCTTCGGTCAGGATCGAGTAGCAGAGCGCCTTCGAGTCGACGGGCGAGAGCGGCGCGAGCTTCAGGGGGACGACCGAGCCGTCGATGCGGAGGAGGGGCGGCGAGCCGGTCGTGATGTGCATGTCGCTCGCGCCCTTCTCGATCATCGCCTTGAGGAGCTGGTGGAGGTTGACCTTGAGCCCCTCGTTCTGTTGCGTCATGGGAGTGCCTCGTGTCGCGTGGGAGGACGGAGATGTGGACCGCCAGGCAGCGTACCAAAGCCCGGGCCCTCGCGCGCGGATTGCGCCGATCTCCGTGGCGTGAGCGCCGAGCTCGCGCCGCGTCGCGAGGCCCGACGTGGGCGCCCGAGCTCGTCCGGCGGACCTGCGCCGACGAGGCCTGTGGGTCGGGGCTCGTCCTCGGTGCCTTCGCGTGGGGAGGGCGAGCGTCTCGAGGCGGGCCCCGACGTCGTGCGG
>CAYNEK010000001.1:108812-121473 GCA_964396175.1 uncultured Polyangiaceae bacterium
GTCAGGGCTCGTCGGATGTCTTCGCGTGGGGAGGGCGAGCGTCTCGAGGCGGGCCCCGACGTCGTGCGGGTCAGGGCTCGTCGGATGTCTTCGCGTGGGGAGGGCGAGCGTCTCGAGGCGGGCCTCGTCGGCGCGCGACGTCAGGGCTCGTCGGACGTTTCTGCGTCGAGGACGCCGAGGGCTCGAGGCGGGCCTCGTCGGCGCGCGACGTCAGGGCTCGTCGGACGTCTTCGCGTAGAGGAGGTGGTCCTCCCAGGTCCCCGCGATCGCCAGGTAGCGTCGGGCCAGGCCCTCCTCGCGGAAGCCGAGCTTCTCGACGACGCGGCGGGACGGCGCGTTGTGCGGCATGATCGCCGCCTGCACGCGGTGCAGCTCGAGCGCCTCGAAGCCGAAGCGGACGACGCGCCCCACGGCCTCGGTGGCGAGGCCGCGGCCCACGAAGCGGTGGTCGATCCAGTAGCCGAGGTACGCGTTCTGGAAGGCGCCGCGCACGATCTCGGTGAGCGCCACGCGCCCGATGAGCCGCTCGGTCTCCTTCCACTCGACGAAGAATACGTAGCTCCTGTCGGCGCGCCACACGGCGCGCTGCTGGCTCACCTGCGAGGCGACCTCGACGAGCGCCGTCGGGTTCGCGCCCTGCCGTGCGCGGGGAGACCACGGGCGGAGGTGCGCGAGGTTGTCGCGGAGGAGCGCCTGGAGGCGGCCCATGTCGCGCGTGCGCGGCGGGCGGAGCGCGAGGCGCTCGGTCTCGAGCACGGTCGAGAGGGGGAGCTTCATCGGGCGTGCGACGAGGGGGGCGCGGCTGGATCCTGGGCCTGCGAGAGGGCGCGCACCGTGCGACTCAGCGGGACGCCTCGTCCACCGAGGACACCGCCGCGAAGTCGAAGGCCGGGTCGAACGGCGCGTGCCGGTCGACCCGCACGCGCCCGAGCGCCTCGAGCTCGTGGATGGCCGAGCACACCGTCGCGGGATCCAGGGGGACCTCGGCCGTCATGGCGAAGACGCGCTCGAGGATGTCCTCCCCCGTCGTGGGGCGGCCGTCCGAGCGGGCGATCGCGCGGAGCACGGCCGCGGCGGCCGGCGTCACCGGAGCGCCTCCCCGACGCGCCGCGCGATCTCCTCGGCGGCGCCGTGGAGCGGGAGCGCCTCGAACGCCTTCGGATCCCGTGAGGAGCGGAGCTTCAGCTCGACGATGCCCTGGGCGAGGCCCTTCTCGCCGAGGGTGAGGCGGATCGGCATGCCGAGGAGATCGGCGTCCTTGAACTTGACGCCCGGGCGCTCGTCGCGATCGTCCCAGAGCACCTCGACGCCCGCCCGCTCGAGCGAGGCGACGAGCGCGCCCGCGGCCTCCGAGACCGCGGGGCTCGTGCCGAGGGTGACGAGGTGCACGTGGTAGGGCGCGATGGGGATCGGCCAGAGGATGCCGTCGTCGTCGTGGTGCTGCTCGACCGCCGTCGCGACCAGCCGCGAGACGCCGATGCCGTAGCAGCCCATGACGATGGTCTTCTCCTGCCCGTCCTCGGCGAGGTACCTCGCGCCCATCTTCGACGAGTAGTGCGTCCCGAGGATGAAGATGTGCCCCGCCTCGATGCCTCGGTACAGCTTGAGCGTGCCCTTGCCGTCGGGCGAGCGGTCGCCCTCGACGACGCTGCGGAGATCGGCGATCTCTGCCTGGAAGTCGCGGCCGAGCTCGACGTGGACGAGGTGGTGATCCGCCTCGTTCGCGCCCGTGACCGCGCGGGCGACGAGGCTCGCGTCGCGGTCGATGACGATCCGCCCGCGGAAGCCGACCGGCCCCGCGAAGCCGACCGGCGCGCCCGTCGCCTTCGCGACGTCGGCCTCGCTCGCGAGGAACACCTCGCTCACCCCGAGGGCGCGCGCGAGCTTCAGCTCATGGAGCTCGTGGTCTCCTCGCACGATGGCGAGCACGGTCTCGGTGCCTTCGTCTCGCCCGCCCTCCCCACGCCTCGGCGCGAGCACGACGAGCGACTTCAAGAAGCGAGAAGGCTCGAGCCCCAAAAGCTTCGACACCTCCTCGATGGTCCGCGCGTTGGGTGTATGGATCTTCTCTATCGGGAGGGGCTCGGGGCGCTGGTGGCCATCCTGCCGTGGATCCCAGGCGGACGCGACCTCGAGATTCGCCGCGTAGTCGGACGCGTCGGAGACGGCGATGGCGTCCTCGCCGCTCTGTGCGAGCACCTGGAACTCGGCGCTCGTCGAGCCGCCCATGGCGCCCGAGTCCGCGGACACCATCCGGAAGTCGAGCCCGAGCCGCGTGAAGACCGCGTGGTAGGCGAGCCGCATCCGCTCGTAGCTCTCCCTCGCCCCCGCCTCGTCGACGTCGAACGAGTACGCGTCCTTCATCGAGAATTCCCGGCACCGGAGCAGCCCCGCCCGCGGCCTGGGCTCGTCGCGGAACTTGGTCTGGATCTGGTAGAGGCAGACCGGCAGGTCGCGGTAGCTCTTCACCTCGCGGCGGACGAGGTCCGTGATGATCTCCTCGTGGGTCGGGCCGAGGTGGTAGTCGCCGCCCCTCCTGTCCTTCAGCCGGAGGAGCGTGTCGCCGAAGCGATCCCACCGGCCCGTCTCCTGGAAGTACTCGGCCGGGAGCATGGCGGGGAGCAAGACCTCGAGCGCGCCCGCCGCGTCCATCTCGCGCCGGACGATGCCCTCGATCTTGCGGAGCACGCGCAGCCCGAGCGGCAAGAAGTCGTAGATCCCCGCGCCGATCTTGCGGATGTACCCGCCGCGCGAGAGGAGGATGTGGCTGGCGCCCGCGGCGTCCGCGGGGGCTTCCTTGGTGGTGCGGATGAGGGTCTTCGAGAAGCGCACGGCGCGCGCCGCGTAGCACGACGCCGCGTGGGCTGGATCGCCGCCGTCGCGACGCCTGGGGGGCGGCGAGGGACACGTCGGGCGTCGGCGCGCGGGACCCGGATCGACGACGGTGGTAGACTGATCTCCTGACTCGGCGCCGCCTCGGCCCCCGCGCGACCCTCGCCGTGGGCTTCGTCTTCACCTTGGTCGTGCTCGCGCTCTCGTGGCGTGAGGTGTGGCTCACCGACGACGCGCTGATCACCTTCCGCTACGTCGACCACTGGCTCGCGGGCAAGGGCTTGGTCTTCAACCTCGGCGAGCGCGTCGAGGGCTTCAGCAACCCGCTCTTCGTCTTCGTGCTCGCGGCGCTCCGCGTCCTCGGCGTCTCCTCCCAGCGAGGCGCGGAGGCGATCGGCCTCGCGGCGACGGCGGGCGAGTGCGCGCTCCTCGTGGCCTTGCTCTGGCGGCTTCGCGTGAGCCCATGGGCGGCGAGTGTCGCGCTCGCGGCGCACGGGCTCGACCGGGTGGTGCACGTGTGGGCGACGGGGGGCCTGGAGACGTCCCTCCACGCGCTCCTCGTCACGGCGTGCCTAGCCGTCGTCCTGGTCCCGTCGTGGCGTCGCTTCGGCGCCGTCGCGCTCGTGCTCGTGTCGGTCTCGCGCCCCGAGGGCGTCGCGCTCGCGCTCGTCGCGGGGATGGCGCTCGTGCTCACCGCGCCGCGGGACGAGCGACGAAGGACCGCGGTCGGGCTCCTCAACGTCGTCGTGCCCGTGCTCGCGCTCTTCGTGCTCGCGCGCTTCCTCTATTACGGAGAGCTCTTGCCCAACACCTTCCGGGCGAAGGTGGACGGCGCGCTGACGCGCGGGTTCGGCGTGGGCTACCTGGGCGCCTTCCTCCGCCGGCTCGGTCTGCTCGGCTGGGGGGCGATCCCGGCGCTCGGGCTCGGCGCGCTCGCCGCCCTGCGCCGTCCCGGTCTCCACGCGATCGCGCTCGGCGTGGCGGGAGCGCTCGTCGCCACGCAGCTCGCCTTCGTCGTCGCCGTCGGCGGCGACTACCTCTGCGACTTCCGGTTCGTTCGCCCGGCGCTCGGCCCTCTCGCGATCGTCGTCGCGTGCGCGGTGGACCGCGCGCTCGAGCCCGGGGGCGCGAAGGCGCTCGTGGCGCTCCTCTGCGGAGCCGGCGTCTCCGCGGCTCGGATCGCCGGATCGCTGGCCGGGACCCCCATCTTCTACGACGCGCCGATCGCGACCGAGCACAAGCGGATGCTGACCGTGACGCTGGCCGAAGCCGACCGGTATCGCGCGGCGCTCGCGAAGGTCGCGGTCCCGGGCGACACGCAGGTGGTCGACAAGGCTGGGATGACGGGCTTCGGTCATGACGTGCGGACGCTCGACTCGACGGGGCTCCTCTCGAAGGACGTCGCGCGCGACTTCGAGCCGCGAGGCGACTTCGTCGAGGACGGCAGGAGGGAGCGCTTCCCTGGCCACCTCCGCTACCCGAGGGTCGAGTTTCTCCAGCGCGAACGTGTTGCCTTGCTCTTCCCGCGGGTGTCGACGGCGGGCCCCGACGTCCCCGAGATCCGGGCCTCGAGCGGGAAACGCCGGCGAGAGTACCCGTTCGTCCATGTGGTCGCGCCGCTCGACGCCGGCGAGTCGCTGCGGTTCTTCTCGGCGCTGTCCGAGGACGCGCTCGAGGCTCGCGCCACCCTCCGCGGCGTCACCTTGTGCCTCCGTCGCCCCTTCGGCGCGGTCCGCTGCGTCGGCCCCGACTGAGCTCCAGTCGCCTGCGCTGGAGCGCGTGGTGACGCCTCGCTCGACGTCCCCGCTCCGCGACCCTTCGTCGGCCACACGTTCACCCAGTCGTTCCCCCCGCGTCAGCTTGGGCGACCACCTCGAAGCGCGCGTCTCGGGCGCCGCCGTCCGACGACGAGCGCGAGGGATGATAGGACAAACAATGTCAAGCTTCCTCCGCGTCGAGGAGCGCTCGAGCAGCCTCCCTCGGGGGTGACCCAGCGCTCGGATCGCACGGGAGCCGGGGGGGCCGTGGGCTGCTCTGGAGGAGCCCCGCCGCACGGGCGTGCGCAGCGGCAGGCGTCTGCGCCCGACGAGCGGACGCGCCGGCACGTCTCGCCCACGCCGCACCCGTCGCTGGCCGTGCACGCCTCGCCGAGCTCCGCGTCCGTGGCGCCCGGGAGGAGACAGCGCCCGTCGAGACAGGGGAGCGCGTAGGGACAGTCCGAGTCTGTGACACAGGCGGCGCTGCACAGGCTCTCGGCCGGCACGGACGGGGCGCTCGCGGGTGTCGAGAGCGCCGCCACGGTCGGGAGCACGAAGCCGTCGAGATCCACGTCGAGCCGCGTCTGGATTGCGTACTTCGCGCAGGCTGCGTCCCCGGAGGCGGTGAGCCCGACGAGCGCGTCCCCCGCCGGGCTGGAGACGAAGACAGGTCCCCCCGAGTCGCCCGCGCAGGACATGCCCGGGGCCGAGACGGCGCGGAACGTGAGATCGCTCACGAGATCGATCGTCATCGTCGCCGATCGCCTCGCGCCGCTCTCGAGCTCGGGCTCGGCTCGCCCGAAGCCGACCGCGCGCACGAACTCGCCGACGGTGAGCGATGGCGGTGGTGTGAGCGGCAGGGGCTCCGCGGGTGCGTCGTCGACGAGCCGTACGAGGCCGATGTCGTGCGCGTGCGTCGCGGGATCGTACTGGGGGTGGCGGACCGCGCGATCGGTCGTGACGAAGATCCCGGCGCTCTCGACGACGCTCCCAAAGGCGATCTCGAGCCGCTCGGCGTCGAAGGTGCCGAGGCAGTGCGCTGCGGTCAGGACGATCCGCGGCGCGACGAGCGTCCCGGTGCAGAGCACCTCGGGAGGGGCGTCGTCCTCGCAGAGGACACGGCGCCGCACCAGCGCGACGACGTGCGCGTCGGAGGACGGGGTCCCGCCGACGATGAGGGTCTCCTTCGAGCGGGTCGGGCTCGGATCTCCGGTCGCGGAGCAGGCGGACGCGACGAGGGCGCCGAGGGCGAGGCTCGCGGCGCCGACCGCCTCGTGGGGTCTCGCGAGCGAGTGAGGCAGCTTCACTCGGGCTCGCGGCGCTCGGAGATGGCGCGACGAAGCTCGTCGGCGTGCGCTCGCGCCCGCCTGGCGCGGATCCTCGCGCGCTCGGCGTCCGCCTTCTTCCCCGTTCGCTCGAGCTCGTCCGCCTCGCGCTCGAGCATGGTCGCCTGGAGCTCCAGCGCGGGGAGGTGCTCTGCCGTCCGTGCGAGGCGCTCGTCGAGCGAGAGCTTCTGCTTCGGCGCGGGGCCCGGCTCGGTGCGTGAGGAGGCGATGCCCTCGTCGGGTGGAGCGCCCTCGGCCGGGACGGGCGCGGTCTCCGCGGTGGTGGCGGTCGCCTCTGGCGCGACAGGCTGCGCCGGCGTGGTGGAGGCCGACGGGACGGCGTGCGTGGGAGGTGCGGAAGATGGGCGCTCCTCGCGTGTGGCGGAGGCCGTCGTCGTCGTGGGCGCCGAGGCGCGCGGGCGCTTCGGGTCGTCGCGGAGCACGACGACGAGGACGACCCCCCCGATGACGAGCCCGCCGACGAGCGCGGGGAGGACGGCGCCGACGTCTCGTCTGGGCTCGGTCACCAGTACCCGACCTTCCACCCGTCGGCCCGCTTCTCGATGGGAAGGACCCAGCGGTGAGGCTTGTCATCCTTGCCTGGCATTTCGAGGAGAGCGGTCACGAGGATCACGCTGCGGTTGCGTCCATCGGGCTTGGCGTCCGACAGCTCGGTCAGCCTGGTGCGGTTGGCCTTGTAGTGATGGACGAAGTCCTCGCACGCCTCGTCGGTCCAGCCGTCTCGGCGCATGCGCGTGAGCGCGGGGCAGTCGCCGGCGTCTGCGGCGAGGAAGAACTGCCGCGCGGCGTCCCTGGCCTGGGCGATGGCCTCGGGGCCGGGTAGGGCGGTGGCGGAGCCGGACGCAGCCGGTCTTGGCGCGTCGGACGACGAACGCGAGCACGCCGCCGAGGCCACGAGGGCCACGGCGGCGAGCGAGAGCTGGGGTCCTATCCCCCGGAGGGTCACCCGACGATCAGTAGCAGTTCCCGGTCGAGTCGGTCGTGGCGACGAGCTCGTCGCTGCACCAGCTCGAGGCGATGTTGTGGCCGTTGCGCACGCACTGGTCGTGGCTGAGGCTCGTGTCGTTGTACGCCTTGCCCGAGCCGCAGCCGTTGCCGTAGCGGCCGTAGCACTCGCCGACCTCGTAGCCGAGGGCGTGGTCGAAGTTCGACGTGGTCCAGCCGTTGGTCGAATAGTACTGGGTCGCGGTGGCGCCAGAGACGCCGTTCCACGGGCTGTGGTCGCCGATCTGCACGACGGACGAGCACTTGTTGCGCCCGCCACCCTGGACCGGGTCTCCGTTGCAGTTCGAGCCGCCGAGCCAGGACGCGCCGCAGTCGTGGCCCGTGTAGTCGTACCAGTCGTAGCTGCTGCACGCGCCCGCCTGCGTCGTCCCGCCGTTGCACTTGGTGCGGCTGCAGAGGCTGTTCGCGCGGGTGCGGTCGTCGATCTTCGTGCGACGGAGCTCCATCACGGGGATCCACATCCCGAAGTAGTTGATGGCCGTCCCGAAGCGGGCCGCGACCTCCCCCTTGTCGGCGTAGTTGGGGTTGGCTGCCTCGAAGGCCTTCACGAAGCTCGCGACGAGGGCGACGTCGTCTGCGTCCATCAGCGTATCCTCGCCGTTGTCGGTGGCGAAGCCGTCCTGCGTCCAGACGTAGCCGTAGTCGGTGAGGGTGAAGTTCGCGTCGAGGGTGAGGCCGCGGAACTCGAGGCTCGCGGTCACGATCTTGTCGCCGAGCCGCTCCGCGCGGAAGGTGAGCCGATCGGCCCCGCGCTGGTAACTCCCGCGGACGGCCGCCTCGTCGAGCCGGTCCACCGTGACCGCGCCCTGCGCCGCGCTGCTCGCGTCCGGCTGGGCGGGCTTCTCTTCGCCCTGGACCGCGCAGCCGACGGCGAGCGAGGACAGGAGGGCGGCGGCGGCGAGGGCGGCGAGCTTGCGCATGCGCCGGCTCCAAGCATTGCCCGTGCCATTGAACGGAGCTCAATGATATCAAATGGTTACCATGACACATTTGGTCAAATGTTCGACGAATGAACGTTCAAATAATGAGCGATACAATTATGTACGCTTGCTCTCTGGTGGAGGGGGCCATGCGTTGCCATGGGGGCTCGGGGTGCTTGACGCGGCCCGGAGGAGTCCGCAAGCCTCGCGGGCCGAGCCGCCATGACCCACGGTCGACATGCTGCCCTTCCCCTTGCCTCGGAGCGCTCGCCTGGGCGCGCCCGACGGGGCCTCGTGCGGCTCGGCCACTCGCTCGTCCTCTTCGTCGGGCTCTCGATCTCGACGGTCGTGGCCGCGTGCAACGGGTGCAAGGGGAGCGGCGGCGTGACGCCGCCCGTGGCGAGCGCGGAGGCTGGCGGGCGTCGTCCGTCGCTCAGGATCTACGTGCTGTCGACGGTGGCGGGCGCGCTCGAGCCGTGTGGGTGCTCGGCCAAGCAGCTGGGTGGGCTCGATCGGCTCGCGAGCTTCGTCGAGGCGGAGCGGGCGCGCGCCCCATCGGTGACGGTCGCGGTGGGGCCGCTCTTCTTCATGGACCCCGAGCCGCGCGCCGGACAGGAGACCCAGGACGAGTGGAAGGCCGACGCGCTCGCCGACGGCCTCGCGCGGCTCGGGCTCGTCGCGTTCACCCCGGGGCAGAACGACTTTGGCGCGGGCGATCCCAAGCTCGCGGCGCTGCGCGAGCGAACTCACGGCGCGCTCGTGCTGTCGAACGCGCCGGCGGATGCCGCGGGCGCGACGCGCTGGGTGGTGCGCGAGGTGGGCGGGTACAAGGTCGGGTTCGTGGGCGCCTTCGTGCCGAAGAGCGCGGCAGGGCGTGGCGGGGGTGCGACGGACGTCGCCGCGGCCATCGAGGCGGCGATCGCCCAGGCGCGAGGCGAGGGCGCCCGCGTGATCGTCGGGCTCTTCGCCATGCAGCGCGGCGAGGCGCTCCGGCTCGTCGAGCGGGTGCCGGGCATCGACGTCGCGGCGATCGGCAAGCCCGAGTCCCGCGGCGACTTGAACGACCGGCCCACCGAGACGATCGCGGTCGGAGAGACGCTCGTCGTCGAGACCGCGAATCACCTGCAGAACGTCGCCGCGGTGGACGTCTTCCTCGCCGCGAAGAAGGGGCCGCTCTCCCCCGTCGTGGACGGCCCCGTCCCCGCGGAGGGGGGCGCGACGCGCGCCTCGCTGCGAGCGGTCTCCGACGACCTCACGAAGAACCCCGCGATGGGCGAGATCCTCGTGGGCTATTACACGCGCGTGAACGAGCACAACAAGGCCGCCTTCGCCGGCAAGGCGCCTCCCCCCGTCGGGCCGAACGACACCGCGTACGTGGGCGGCGCCGCCTGCGCGGCGTGCCACGGCGCCGCGATGGAAGTGTGGAAGAAGACGCCGCACGCCCGCGCCTACGACACCCTCGTGCGCCAGGCGAAGGAGTACAACCTCGAGTGCGTCTCGTGCCACGTGACGGGCTACGAGCGCCCCGGCGGCTCCACCGTGACCCAGAACGACAAGCTCCGCGACGTGCAGTGCGAGGCGTGTCATGGCCCGGGCGCGAAGCACGCGAAGAGCCCCTCCGAGAGGGGCGCCATCGTCGCGTCCCCGCCGCCCGACGGCTGCGTCTCCGCGTGCCATCACCCCCCGCACGTCGACGACTTCGATCCGCGCGCGAAGCTGCCCCTCATCCTCGGCCCCGGACACGGACTCCGATGACCCGCCGCGCCCTCCTCGTGGTCGCCCTGACCGCCCTCTCCACGTCCGTGTCGTGCAAGCGCTCGATCCCCGAGGAGCCCGCGCCGCCCCCCGCGACCGCGCGTCCCTCGGCCGGCGCGACCTCCTGCCCGAGCATCCCTGAGTGGGCCGCGAGCCCGGACACGCCCGAGCAGCTCCTCGCCGAGCTCGTCTACGTCCCCGAGACGAAGGATCCGGACCGCAAGGGCACCGGCATGCGCATCTACCTCTCGGGCCTCGTCGTCGCGTGGGACGAGCTCGACGTGAAGTGGGTGGGCGGCGAGCTGAAGAGCGAGCGGATCCCCGGGGCGTGGCGCCCCGAGCCGGCGCGCGCGACGAAGGAACAGCTGAAGACCCTCGAGGACCTGATCGAAGCGCTGCCCGACGCAGACATCGAGGGCGCTCAGGGTCAGGACAAGACGAGCGCGAAGGCCCCCAACTTCGTCCACGTCCGCAAGGCGGGCGCGTGGAAGAGGGGCTGCTATCGCGGCATGACGGGCAACGAGGCGCAGTCGAAGATCGAGGCGGGGATCCGCACCCTCGTGGGCGCGGTGAAGGAAGCCGGGAAGAAGGCGGCCCCCGCGGGGAGCGCCAAGAAGGGACCGTGAGCGGAGCGATGGGCGTCCTCCAGGGCAAGGTCGTGGTGATCACGGGCGCAGGGAGCGGCATCGGCCGCGCGGCGGCGCTCCTCGCGGCCCAGGAGGGCGCGCGGGTCGTCGTGAACGACCTCGGCGTGCACCGCGACGGCACGCCCGGCGCGGGCCCGCTCGCGCGAGAGGTCGTGGACGGGATCCGCGTGGCCGGCGGCGACGCCGTCGCGGACGAGCACTCGGTCGCCACGCGCGAGGGCGTGCGCGCGCTGGTCGAGGCGGCGCTCGGCGCGTACGGTCGGCTGGACGCGTGGATCCACAGCGCGGGGATCGTGCGCGACCAGTCGCTCCTCAAGGCGGACGACGCTGGGTGGGACGCCGTCCTCGACGTGCATCTGCGCGGCACCTTCCTCTCCACGCAGGCCGCGGCGCAGCAGATGATCTCCCAGGGCGGCGGCGGCCACATCGTCCACACGACGAGCGTCGCCGGGCTGCTCGGCAACTTCGGGCAGGCGAGCTACGCCGCGGCCGAGGCGGGCGTCTACGGGCTCACGCGCACGGCGGCGATCGAGCTCCAGAAGCGACGCATCACGGTGAACGCGCTCGCGCCGCTCGCGAAGACCCGCATGACGGTGGATCTCCCGATGTTCCAGGGGGTCTCGACGCTCACGCCCGAGCACGTCGCGCCGGCGGCGATCTTCCTCGCGAGCGATCTCGTGGGCGACAGGACGGGGCACCTCCTCGCCGTCGCGGGCGCGCGCGTGTATGCGTACAAGATCGTCGAGTCGGACGGGCGACTGAAGGAGGACGGTGCCCCGTGGACGCCCGCCGAGCTCGCCCGGCACTGGGACTCGATCACGAAGTTCTCTCGAGGCTGATCTCCGCGCCGAGCCCGAGGGCCGTGAGAGCTGCTCTGCGTCGTAGGGCGGCCGAAGGCCGCGCAGGCTGAGCACGTGGGTGACGACGCTGACGCTGCTCCCGGCGATCGACGCCGCCGCGAGCGTGGGGCTGAGAAGGACCCGATGGGCCGGGTCGAGGGTGCCCATCGCCTCCGCGAGGACGGGCACGTCGTCGCCAAAGGTCCAGGCGAGGTCCCGCTCGCTCGTCACTGTCCTCCTGCGCGACGGCTCGATCTCCGTCGAAGCTCGTGCGGAGCGCTCCTCCGAGCGGCGCGTCCAGCTCGTCGCGCCGCCGCGTCGCGATCTTGGGTCACGCGTCGCGTGAGACGCCGCCGAAGCTCGTCCATGGGTCGGCGAAGGTCGCCTGGAGCGTGCTCACCATCTTCGCCGCGTGGGCCCCGTCGAGCACGCGGTGATCGAAGGTCGCCGAGAGGCGCATCGAGGTGACGACCTCGACGCGATCGTCGTCCCGCACGACGGGGACCTTCCGGCAGGCGCCCATCGCGACGAGGAGCGGGACGCGGCTGTACGGGACGAGCGGGACGTACGCTTCCTCGAGCCCGAGCGAGCCGATGTTGGTCACCATGACGCTCCCGAACGGGTCCCGCGGGATGCCGAGGGCGCGGAGATCGAGGTTTAGCCCGTAGGTGAGGAGCGAGATGAGATCGAGGACCCACCCGACGAGGAACCCAGGCATCCGGAGGAAGGTCCGGCGTGTCTCCTCCTTCTCGGCGTCCTTGCCGGCGCGGACCTTCGCCGCGAGCCCTTCGAATTCGTCCACCACCTCGACGACCGACTTCTTGTCGGCGTCGCGCACCACGAGCCCGGAGAGATCGAGCTGCCCGGTGACCTCGTCCTTCATCGCGACCTGAAAGAAGACGTCGATCGTGTCGCGGAGGTAGATGCGGTGGAAGCGGATGATGCTGTTGGCGTCCGGCATCGCGACGAGCACCTTCGCCATCGCGAGGGCCATGAGGTGTGTCACGGTGAGCCGCTTGCCGGTGGCGCGGCGGAAGGCGTCGACGTAGCGGAGCGTCTCGTCCATCTGGACCTCGATGGCCCCGTAGACGGAGGGGTCCTTCGCGTCGCGCCACGTCCCGAGCGCCATCTTGCGAAAGGAGGAGACGCGGGTCTTCGGTCTCAGCGCGAGGTTGGGCATGGCGGAGCATCTTGCCACCCGATGGGTGGCCGACCCAAGGGTGACGAGCCCAAGGCTCGGCGGAGCGACGCCTTCCGGCTACGTTGCGAGCATGAATCGCGCGCGCGCGTCGACGCTGGTGGCTGGGATCTTCGCGGGCGCGCTCGTCGCCGCGCTCGGGGCGTGTGGCGGCGGGGAGACGGACAGGATCGGCGCGGCAGGAATGAACGGCCGGCCAGGGAGCGGCGCGAGCGGCGCGGGTGGCGGTGGCGGGAGTGGCGCGAACGGCGGTGGCGTGAGCGGCGCGGGAGCGAGTGGCGGTGGCGCGAGCGGCGCGGGAGCGAGTGGCGGTGGCGCGAGCGGCGCGGGAGCGGGTGCTGGGGGCACGGGCGGCACGAGCG
>CAYNEK010000001.1:121573-134942 GCA_964396175.1 uncultured Polyangiaceae bacterium
GGACGGAACGAGCTCGCGAAGCCTCGCGCGTCGAGGACGATGGCCGCGTGAGCCGACGCGGCGCGACCATGGGACGGAACGAGCTCGCGAAGCCTCGCGCGTCGAGGACGATGGCCGCGTGAGCCGGCGCGGCGCGCGGTGGCCGGAGCGTTCGGAGCTTGGGGTTTGGCCTGCGTGGCCCCGCGGGCGCGGAGCGCGACGAGGCCCGGGGCGGCTATGCGCCGGGGTGGGGCAGCCCGAGCGCGCATGGACGTGCTCACGCTTCGTCATCGTGACCCGGCGAGGCGCGGCGCCCCGCCGTCTCGGTCACTTCTTCTCGGCAGCGGCCTCCTGTGCGGCCTTCTTCTCGCGGAGACGAGCCTCCTTCTTGGCGCGGCGGATCTTTTCCTTCTTGCGGACGAGCGGCTTCTGCGGTGTTCCCATGACGAGGAGCCCTCTAGCAGAGGGGCGTGCCGAGGCTCAATGTGGAGTTTCCGTGCGCTGCGGGAGCCGGAAGCGCATCGTCGTCCCGGCGGCGGAGGTCTCGGCCGACACCGTGCCGCCGTGCTCCTCGACGACCTTCCGTACCGTGGCGAGGCCGAGCCCGGTGCCTCCCTTCTTGCCGCTCGTGGCGAAGGACTCGAAGAGCCGCGCCTCGACGTCCTTCGGGATCCCAGGGCCGTCGTCCGTCACGGAGAAGACCACGTCGCCCTCTTCTCGGGCCACGCGGACGACGACGTGGCCGCCTCGGCCGGCGAGGGCGTCCAGCGAGTTTCGCACGAGGTTGTGGAGCACGCGGGTGATCCCTCCCTCGTCGAAGCGCGCCACGCCCCGGTCGGCGATCTCTGCGCCGAGCACGACGCCCTGGTCGGCTGCGTCGCGTCGCATGGACTCGACGAGGTTCGTGACGAAGCTCGCCAGGTACACGCGACGGACGAGGAGTGAGCGCTCCCCGCGCGCGTATTCGAGGAGCTCGCGCTGCATCGTCGTGACGAGATCGAACTGCTTCCTCACGAGCTCGGCGTAGTCGTGGCGGACCCTCGGATCGTCCGCGCCGACCATGAGCTGCACGTACCCGGACACCACCGTGATGGGGGTCTTCAGATCGTGGATGACGCTCGAGACGAGGCCGCCGATCGCCGACAGCCGCTCGCGCCGCTCCTGGTCTCGCCTCGCGAGCCAGAGCTGCAGCGCCGTCGATACGTTCGCCGCGATGAGCCGGAGGAGCGCGAGGTCGCTCTCGGAGAAGCCTTTGGGATCCTTCTTGTTGTAGAGCGCGACGGCGCCCACCGTCGCGCCGTCGGTGCCCTCGAGCGGCGCGCCCACGGCCGAGACGGTGTCGAACCCGAAGGCCTCGTCGAGCTTCTTCGACGAGTCGTCGGGCTCAGCGTGGGTCGTGAGGTCGGCGCTGCCCGACTGGCGCACGCGACCGACGAAGCCGTCCGACGGGCCGACGACCAGGCGGCGGAGCTTCGCGGACTTGTCGTCCTGGAGGAAGCGGAGCGTCCAATGCCCGAGCCCCTCGTCCGGCAAGAGCACCGCGCCCCCCCGCGCGAACGACGCGTCCAGCGCTTGTCGGAGCGCCGCCTCCACCAGCTCGTCGATGGTCGCCGCCTTCGCCATCGCGCTCTCCAGCGAGAAGAGCAGCCCGAGCTCGCGCACCCGCTGCGTGAGCTCCTGCTTCGTCGAGTGCAGCACGCGGTTCTGCTGGTTCGTCGTCTGGTACATCCGCTGGTTGTCGAAGGCGACGGCGGCCTGGGCGGCGATGACGGCGATGAGCCCCTCGTCGCTCTTGGAGAAGGGCCCGCGGCGCTTGTTGATGGCCATGACGACGCCGATGTTCGCGCCACGATGGTTGCGCATCGGGGCGACGATGACGGACCGCGTGCGGTAGCCCGTCTTCTCGTCGAAGCCGCGGAGGAAGCGAGGATCGTCGTAGGCGTCGCGTACGCGGAGGATGGCGCCGGTCGCGGCGGCGTGCCCCACGAGGCCCTGCCCCGCGGGGATGTGGAGCTTCTCGGGGCCGTCAGGCGTCGTGACGAGCGAGAAGTAGCCGCCGCCCCTCTCGTCGAGGACGAAGATGGTCGCGCGGTCCGCGTCGAGCGCCTCCGCGATGTTCGTGCTCACGACCTCGATGACGTGGTCGAGCCGATCGACGCCGCCCATGGCTTCGCCGATGTTGCGGAGCGCGCGGTTCTCGCGGTGCGCGCGCGCGAGCTCTCGCCGGAGCCGCTCGAGCTCGCGAGCAGGCTCCTCGGCGCGCGTGCGCGCCGCCTTCTTCGATCCGCTGCGGATCGCGGGCCGCCTGGCCGTGGGCATCGCGCACATCGAACCACGGCGCCGCGCCGGTGCGAAGGGGGCGAGGAGCAGTCCGTCGATCGCGCGCCGCGCGGCTCGCCGCTGCTTGACCCACGGACGATGGACCACCTAGACTCGGAGTAGACCCTCGAACGATGGCTCAGAGCCCTATCAAGACGTCGCTGCACGGTGCTGGGAGGAGGCGCGCTTACGCGCTGCGCTTCATCTCCGGGAAGTACCAGGGCGGAGAGTTCCCCATCGCGGCGGGCAAGGAGATCAACATCGGTCGCTCGAGCGATCTCGAGATGGTCCTCGTGGAGGACATGGTGTCGCGGAAGCACGCGCGGATCTTCTGGGAGGGCGACAGCCTCGCGATCGAGGACTTTGGCTCCACCAACGGCACCTTCGTCAACGGCGAGAAGGTGAAGCGGTCCAAGCTGAAGGAGGCCGATCGCATCCTCATCGGCACGAGCATCCTCAAGGTGGTCGCCCTCGACGCGGCCGCGTCGGTCGCGCCGCCGGCGAAGCAAGACCTCGAGCAGGTCGCGGCGCGCCGTCACAGCTCGTCCGTCCGCACGATGTCCGGCGCGATCGACGAGATCCCGCTCCCCGATCTGCTCCAGCTCCTCTCGACCTCCCGGAAGAACGGCGTCCTCGTCGTGCGCAACGACGACGACTTCGGGAAGATCTTCCTCCGAAAGGGTCAGATCTACTACGCGACGGTGAACGATCTCGCCGAGGTCCCGCCGATGAAGGCGATCTTCCGCCTCCTCACGTGGGACAAGGGGCTCTTCGATCTCGAGGCGCCCGACGAGACGCCCTTCGAGAACGAGCTCGATCTGTCCGTCCCCGAGCTCTTGATGGAGGGGCTCCGCCAGATCGACGAGTTCGCTCAGCTCCGCGGGCAGCTCCCCGATCTCCGCGCGCGCATCGGCCTGGTTGCGGCGACGACGCCCAAGCTCTCGGCGCTCTCGCCGGACGAGCTCGACATGTTGCAGGTCGCGCACGCTGCCGGGACGCTCGAGGGCGCGCTCAACCAGAGCCCGAAGACCGATCTCGAGACGGGCGAGTCGCTGGCGAGCCTCTTCAAGCGCGGCTATCTCACGGTCTTGTGATCCGACTGCGTGGCGTCGCGCTCCACTCGGGCCACCCCTCCGAGATCGCGATCGACGCGGCGGAGCGGGTCACGTGGAACGGCGTCTCGGTCGAGGCGCTCGAGATCGCCCGGCTCGACCAAGGCGTCGCGATCCGCGCGGGCGACACGCTCATCGATCTCGTCGAGCACGCCTTCGCGGCGCTGGGGGGCCTGTCGGTGTCGGGTGCGAGCGTCGAGGTGATCGGCGGAGAGGTCCCGCTGCTCGATGGGGGAGCCGCGCGGCTCGCTGGCGCCTTGCGGGAGGCAGGCGCGCGTCGAGGCCCGCGTCGTCGACGGATCGTGCGTCGCACGACGGTGACGGTGGGCGACTCGACCTACCGGTTCGAGCCGAGCTCGGCGGTCGTGCTCGAGGTGGAGATCGACTTCGACCACCCAGCGATCGGCCGGCAGGCCGCGCGGTGGGAGGGCGACGAGGGCGACTTCGTGGCGCGCATCGCGGGGGCGCGCACCTTCGGGTTCTTGCGCGATCACGCGAGGCTGCTCGCCCGTGGCCGCGCCCGAGGCGCGACGCTCTCGGGCCTCCTCGTGTTCGACGCGCAGGGGCTCGCCGAGGGGTGCGCTGGCGGCGCCGCGGACGAGCCGGTACGGCACAAACTCCTTGATTTTATAGGTGATCTCGAGCTGACGGGGGGCGTCCCGATCGGGCGCATCGTGGCGACGCGCCCGGGGCACGCGGCGACCCACGCGGCCATCGCGGAGGCGACGCGGCAGGGCGCGCTGGGCTCGACGTGAGGCGCGGCCCGCTGATCCGCCGGGGTGCTCGTCACGCGGACGGCGTGCGGGGTCGCGCGTGAGGCGTGGCTTCGCGCTGCGGTGGGCGCTCGCCGTCGCGCTCGTGGTCGAGGTCGCGACGGCCCAGGAGGTCCGGTGGGATCGGACGAGCCTGCCCGACAGGGCCTCTCCGCCCTCGATCGCAGATCTCACGCACCGCGGCGTCTGGCTCGGCGTCGAGGAGACCGTCGCGAGCGTGAAGCCCAAGACCGAGGAGGGCGCCGTCGTGCGGCGGAGCGTCGCGACGATGACGCGCCTCGAGGCGGAGGCGGAGCTCTCGGCGCAGCGGTGGTTCGTCGGCGCAGCGGGGGCGGTCGCGTACGGGAAGGACGCCGAGAGCGGCTCGAGCGCGATGCTCCTCGGGTACCCGGAGCTCTGGGGGCGGGGGGTCTGGGCCGATCCGGTCGGGCTCACGTACGGAGGCGGCGTGACGCTCACGATCCCGGCGTTCACGCGAGGGAAGGACTCGCAGTCGGCGCGCGTCGCGGACAACGTGCGCGTCGTGCGCCCGTGGGATTTCCCCACCTTCGCGGACAACACGTTCACGGCGACCCCGTACCTGGACGCGCGCGTCGTCGACGGCAGGGTCACCATCCAGCTCCGCCAGGGGATCGCGTTCGGTGGACTCGTCGCCGAGGCCCGTGTCCCGAAGGCGAGCCTCGTCAGCCGGACGACGCTCTTCACGAGCTACCAGCCCATCGAAGCGCTCTCGCTCGGGCTCGAGGTGTGGGAGGTGTATTTCCTCTCCGCGGATCTCCCGGACTATCAGCGCGGCGTCTTCGCCGTGTCGCCGAGCGTCCGCCTGATGACGCGCGTCTTTCAGCCCACGCTGAGCGTGATCCTCCCCTACGATCGCCCGCTCTTCGATCGCGCGGACTCGTTCTGGGCGGTGCGCCTCAGCTTCGGCGCGATCCTCGATCGCCGGTGACGATCGCCCGAAGCCAGTGTTCCCTGGCTCGAGCTCGTGGTGGGCGAAGGCGGCCGCGATGGCCCGTGCCTGTCGTCTGGAGCCCGTGCCTCTGGGGTCGCGGTGGGCGAAGGCGCCTGCGATCGCCGGTGACAGTCACGCGCGCCTCTTGTACCAGCGTCCCACCGTGGCTCGCCCCGTCGTCGTCGCTCCCTCGATCCTGTCCGCGGACTTCGGTCGTCTGGCCGAGGAGGTGCGCGACATCGAGCGCGCGGGCGCGGACCTCGTCCACGTCGACGTGATGGACGGGCAGTTCGTCCCCAACATCACGCTCGGTCCGCCCATCGTGGCCGCGGTGAAGCGGGTGACCTCCCTCCCGCTCGACGTGCACCTCATGATCGTCCAGCCCGAGCGCTACATCGAGGCGTTCGTGGCCGCCGGGGCGTCCATCCTGTCCGTCCACGCCGAGGCGTGCGTGCACCTCGAGCGAACGCTCGCCGAGATCCGGCGGCTCGGCTGCCGCGCGGGCGTCGTCCTCAACCCGGCCACCCACGAGTCCGTCCTCGAGTACGCGCTGCACGTCACGGACGTCGTCCTCGTGATGAGCGTGAACCCCGGCTTCGGTGGGCAGGCCTTCTTGCCGTCCATCGTGCCGAAGATCCGCCGCGTCGCCGAGATGGTCCGCGCGAGCGGGCGAGACATCGCGATCGAGGTCGACGGCGGCGTCACCGATCGGACGGCGAAGGGGGTGCTCGACGCGGGCGCGGAGATGCTCGTCGCTGGATCGTACGTCTTCGGCGCCAAGGATCGTGAGCACGCGATCCGCTCGCTGAAGGCGCTCGCGTGAGGCGCGCCCTCGCCGTCTCGGTCGCGCTCGTCGCGGCGTCTTGCGCGGGCCCCGAGCGCGCGCCGCCTGCGCCCGCTCCACCGCGGGGAGACGAGGCCAGCCGACGCCCGCCGGACGGCGATCCCGAGAGCGACCGACGGATCGTGGCGATGCTGCCGGACGTCGAGCGGCTGCGCGCGCTCCAGCGCACGGGGGAGATCCGGGGCCGGACGCTCCCACGCGCCGCGCTGCTCTCGCGCGTGAAGGAGCACATGATCGAGGAGACCCCGCGCTCGGTCCTCCGAGGCCAGACGATCTGGCTCCGCGCGATGGGGCTCGTGCCCCCCGCGTACGACGTGGAGGCCGGGCTGTTCTCGCTGCTCGGGGCCGAGCTCGCCGGCTACTACGAGCCGAAGGACAAGACGATGTACCTCGCGGGCGACCTCGGCGAGAAGGGCGACAAGTCGACGCTCTTCCACGAGCTCGTGCACGCGCTCCAGGATCAGCGCTGGGACCTCGGCCCGAAGCTCCGGCACGTCGACGACGCGGGCGACAGGATCGACGCGCTGCACGCCCTCGCGGAGGGCGACGCGACGAGCGCGACGATGGACTTCGACCTCGCGGGCGAGGGGACGTCGGTGCTCGAGCTGCCCGAGGCCGCGATCGCGGCCGCGATGACCGCGGCGATGATGTCCTCGGAGGCGACCCAGCGCATCCCGGCGATCCTCCGACGCTCGCTCATCGCATCGTACACCGACGGCCTCCTGTTCGTCAACCGCCTCCGGCGACGGGGGGGCTGGGCGGAGGTCGACAGGGCTTGGGCTCGGCCTCCACGGACGACCGAGCAGCTCCTCCACCTCGAAAAATACGACGCCGACGAGCCCGCGGTCGTGGTCCCGAAGATCCCTGCCGGGCCCATGGGGCCGGGCTTCGAGGAGCTCTCCTCGGAGCTCCCGGGGGAGCAGAGCCTGCGCCTCACCTTCGAAGACTGGACGCTGCCGAAGATCGCGCGCCGTGCGGCCGCCGGCTGGGGAGGCGACAGGATCTCCGTGTTCACGAGGGGGGACGAGTGGGTGGTCGCGTGGCACCTCGTGTTCGATGGCCCCTCGGACGGCGCGTGCCCCGAGGCCGAGGAGGCGTGGGCGGTGGTCCCTCCCGTCCAGGCGGGCTCACCGGCGCGCCGCGAGGCCTGCGAGGTGCGCCCGTCGATCGGGCCGCTGTCGGCGACCCTCCGCGGGTGCCACATCGCGATCGTCGCCGGGCCCGCAGGCGGCTCTTGCGAGGAGTCGTTGGCGCGCTCTCGCGCCGTGCTCGCGCGGTGACGACGCGCGCCTCGCGCCGGATGGCCTGTCCCCCGGAGCCTGCCCCGAGGCCCACGTGCGCCGTGCTCTGGCAGGACGCCGCGCGTCGCGTGCGTCGCGCTCGGAGCCTGCCCCGAGGCCCACGTGCGCCGTGCTCTGGCAGGAGGCCGCGCGTCGCGTGGGTCGCGCTCGGAGCCTGCCCCGAGGCCCACGTGCGCCGTGCTGGCTCGTGTTCGCGAGGCGGATCGTCGCGGCGAGGTGGCTCGCTCCCGGCTCCGGGGTCGCGGTCAGGCCGCCTGCGAGCCCTCGAGCTCCTTGAAGAAGCTGGCGAGCTCCGGGCGGCCGCGGAGTGGCGCGCAGAAGCGACTCGAGAGGTGGAGCAGCTCGTCCTCGAGGACGTCGGCTCGCTTCCCCATCGAGGTCATCGTGGCCTCCTGCGTCGACTTCTCGGTCTCGATCGACTGCTCGAAGCGTGCCAGCGCGCCGCGGAGCTCCTGGATCTGGAACTCGAGATCGGTGACGACGCGCTCCTTCTCGTCGAGCGTCCCGCGCGCGGCCTTCTCGGCTTTGCGGGCGGTGAGCCAAGCGTCGTTCGTGTCGGCGGCCTTGCGGTAGGCCGTCGACAGGTGACTGTACGGCTCCTGGAAGCTCGAGCGCCCCTCCCATTGGAGGATCTCCTTGTGCGCGGCGAGCAGGGCCGCAGACCAGCGGCTCGCCTCGCTCGCGAGGGTGTCGATGCCCTCCGCGGCGGCGCGAGCCTCCCTGCGCGCGGCGCTCGCGTCGACGCCGAGGGTGTCCATCGCTGCGCCGAAGCGCTGCCTGCCCTCGCGCTCGCGATCCTCGATCTGCTCGAGCTTGCGCTGCTCGACGACCCCGCTCGTCCGGAGCTCGTGCACCTCGCGGAGGAGGTGCCGGATCTCGTCGAGGAGCCTCGCGAGATCGCCAGGGGGGGACGTCCCGTAGACCTGCTGGAGCATCTGGTCGAAGATGACCGTCCGCCGCGCCCAGCGGTCGAGCGCGACCGGCGGGAGGCTCGGGGCCGGCTCGCGGCTCGACGGCTGCTGCCCGAGCGCCGGATCTGGCGGGATCTTCGCGCCGACGGCGCGGGCGACCGCGACGAGATCGGCGTGGACGCTGTGCGCGTCGACCGGGCGCTCCTTGGGGTTCTTCGCGAGGAGCTTGTCGATGAGCGCGTCGAGCGCCTCGGGGACGCTCGGCACGAGCGCGCGCACCCGCGGGGGCTTCTCCTTCAGGTGCTTCACGAAGAAGGTGGGGATATCGGGCGCGTCGAAGGGGAGCCTCCCGGTCAGCATCTCGAAGAAGATGACGCCGATCGCGTAGAGGTCGGCCGCTGGGCCGGCGTCGATGCTCGTGATCCGCTCGGGGGCCATGTACTGCGGGGTGCCGAAGACCTCGCCGACGCCCGTCAGCCGCGAGTCCTGCATCGACCGCGCGATGCCGAAGTCGAGCAGCTTGATGACCTCGGAGCCGTCCGAGGGGGAGCGCGCGAGGAAGATGTTCTCGGGCTTGAGGTCCCGATGGACGACCTCGAAGTCGTGCGCGCGGGCCAGGGCGCGGGCGATCTGGATCATCAGCGGGAGGGCCTCGACCGCCGCGATCGCGCCGCGCTCCACGCGGTCGGCGAGGCTCTCGCCCACGAGCAGCTCCATGACGAGGAAGGAGGTCCCGTCCTCCGTCTCGCCGTGGTCGAGGATCTCGATGATGTTCGGGTGCGCGAGCTTCTGAGCGGCCTTCGCCTCGCGGCGGAAGCGCTCCTTCACCACCTTGTCCCGCGCGAGCGCCGGGTTCATGATCTTCACGGCGCAGGGGCGGTCGACGAGCTTGTGCCGCGCGCGGTACACGGTCGCCATCCCGCCCTCGCCGACGGCGGCCTCGATCACGTAGCGCCCCGAGATCGTCGTGCCGACGCGCGGATCGGCCATGGGCTCGAGCGACGCGCCGTCGACGAAGCAGAACGTCGACTCGTCCGGGTACCGCAGGCCGCACTGGGGGCACGCCTTCACGAGGGCGCGAGAGCTTACCTGTAGCCGCGCGCCTCGTCGACGAGGGAAACGAACCGATCGAAGAGGTACAGCGAGTCGTGTGGCCCCGCGGCCGACTCGGGGTGATACTGCACGGAGAACGCGCGCAGGTTGGGCGAGCGGATGCCTTCGCTGGTGCGGTCGTTGAGGTGGACGTGGGTGCTCTCGGCGTGGCCGGCGAGCGAGTGGATGTCGACCGCGAAGCCGTGGTTCTGCGTCGTGATCTCGATCTTCCCGGTCATGACGTCGACGACGGGCTGGTTGATGCCTCGGTGGCCGAACTTGAGCTTGTAGGTCTTCGCGCCGAGCGACAGCGCGAGGAGCTGATGTCCCAGGCAGATCCCGAAGAGCGGCACCTTCCCGAGCAGGCCGCGCACCGTCTCGACCGCGTACGTCACCGCGGCGGGATCGCCGGGGCCGTTGGACAAGAAGACCCCGTCCGGCTGGTGGGACAGGACCTCGTCGGCGGTGGCGGACGCCGGGAGCACGACGAGCGAGCAGCCGGCGTCGACGAGGCAGCGCAGGATGTGGCGCTTCGTGCCGAAATCGAGGGCGACGACCTTCCGCTCGGGAGCGCACGCGGGGGACGTGCCCCAGGCCCCGCGCCCCTCCGTGAAGAGGTAGGGCTCCTTCGGGGTCACCTCGCGGACGAGATCGAGCCCGCTCATGTCTCGAGCGTCCCTCGCGAGGCGGACGAGGGACTCGGGGGAGCCCTCGCCGATGGCGGCGTTCTGCGCGCCCTTGTCGCGGAGGTGCCGGACGAGCTTGCGCGTGTCGACCCCCGAGATCCCGACGACGCCGTGCCGTGCGAGCCAGCCGTCGAGGGTCTCCTGGGCGCGGTGGTTCGACGGCGCGTCGGTGGCGTCGCGGACGACGAAGCCCGCGACCTCGGGGACGCCGCGCACGCTCTCGCTGTCGTCGAGCGTGATGCCGGTGTTGCCCACGTGGGGGGACGTCATGGTGACGAGCTGGCCGTGGTAGGATGGATCGGTCAGCACCTCCTCGTAGCCCGTCATGCCGGTCGTGAAGACCGCCTCCCCGGTGGTCGTGCCGCGCGCGCCGAGCGAGTCTCCGGGGAAGACGGTCCCGTCTGCGAGGCAGAGGTGGATGCGCGCGGTCATGGTGTGTGGGTTCTTTCGTGGGCGACGGCGCCCCAGGCCAGGGTGAGGTCGACCCCGCCGCGGAGGGCGCGGCCGAGGAGCGGAGTGTTCGTGGACTTCGAGCGGAGCGCCTCGCGCGAGACGGTCCACTCTCGCGCGGGATCGAAGAGGAAGAAGCTCGCTGGGTGCCCCTCTCGCAGCGAGGGCGCCTCGACCCCGGCGATCTTCGCGGGCGCCGAGGAGAGGGCCTCCAGCATCCGGGCGAGGGGCACGCCCCGTGACATGGCCTCGGCGAGGACGAGCGGCACGGCGGTCTCGAGGCCGATGAGGCCAGGCGCCGCGGAGGACAGCTCGGTCTCCTTGTCGAGGAAGCCGTGCGGCGCGTGGTCGGTCGCCACGCAGTCGATCGTCCCGTCGCGGAGGGCGTCCCAGAGAGCGTCCTGGTCGGCGGCCTCTCGGAGGGGTGGGTTCACCTTGCAGTACGGATCGTAGCCGAGCAGCATCGCGTCGGTGAAGGCGAGGTGGTGCGGGGTGACCTCGGCCGTCACGCGGACACCGCGGGACTTGGCCTCGCGGACGAGCCTCGCCGAGACGTGGCTCGACAGGTGTGCGACGTGGTAGCGCGCGCGGAGCGCCTCGGCGAGGACGAGGTCGCGGGCGACGATGACGTCCTCCGCGAAGCGCGGCCAGCCCCGGAGGCCGAGCCGGGTCGAGATCGCGCCCTCGTGCATCTCGGCGCCCTCGGTGAGCGTGTGGTCTTCGGCGTGCTGGATGACGAGGAGATCGTGGGTCGTCGCGTACTCGAAGGCTCGGCGCATGACGCTCGCGCTCATCACGCACCGGCCGTCGTCCGAGACGCCGATGGCGCCCGCCTTCTGCATCGAGGCCATCTCGGCGAGCGCCTTCCCCTCCTGTCCGAGCGTGATGGCCCCGATCGGTGAGAGCCTCACGGTGGCGACGTCCTTTGCGCGAGACACCATCAGCTCGGTGACGAGGGCGGAGTCGTTCACGGGGCGCGTGTTGGCCATGGGGCAGACGTGGACGAACCCGCCCGCCGCGGCCGCGCGGAGCCCCGTCGCGATGGTCTCCTTGCCCTCGAAGCCGGGCTCGCGGAGGTGCGTGTGGAGATCGACGAGCCCCGGGAGGAGCCAGCGCCCGCCCCCGGAGATCTCGGCGCCGCCTCCGATCCCCGCCGCGGCGCCGGGGCCGAGCCGCGTGATGGTGCCACGCTCCACCACGACGTCGACGATCGCGTCGAGCCCCACGGTCGGATCGACTGCGCGGACGGCCCGGAGGACGAGCAGGTCGGGGCGCTCGCCGAGGCGGAGCGGCTGACCGGTGGGCGTCGGCATCGGCGGCGCGCCTAGCATGGCGCCCCCCCTCCGTACACCGCATGCCCGAGGACCACGGCTCGGTCGAGCCCCCGGGCTGCGAGCCCCCGCGCTGGACGAGCCCGACTCGCGGTGAAGGCGCGCGCGGTCCCACCGGAATGGCGAGCTGGAGTCGAGGACCACGGGCAGGTGGCGCGGGCGCGGCGTGGGTCCGGCCGCTCCGGCGTTTTCATGTCGCCGGGACGCTGCTAAGCGTGAGCGCCTCCGATGCCCCCCCCTCTCGTCGCTCCGATGCCTGCCTGCACCCTGGTCGGCTCTGCGGACTCGCTGGCGCCCGCAGCGCTGGGCGCCAGCTCGACGTCGCTCGCCGTGCTGCCGCTGCTCGAGCCTCGCCTCTCCGGCAAGCGCGTCGCGGTGATCGGGAACGCGCTGTCTGGGCTCGGTCCCGAGCTTGCGGCGCGCGGCGCTCGCGTCGTCGCCGTCCTCGACGACGATCATGGACGCGTGGCGGAGGCGATGGTCACGGAGGCGCGGCGGGGCGTGTCGTTCGGCGTCCGCGAGGATCAGGAGCCGCTGCTCCGACCGGGCTCGTTCGATCTCGTCGTCGTCCCCGAGCTCGACACGGTCGCCGACGTCGCGAGCGTGGTCTCGTTCGCTCGAGGGGTGTGCCCGACGGGCGTCGTGGTGCTGGGCGCCTCGGCGGCGGGGTCCCTCGGGTACTACGATCTGCACGCGCTCGCGGCGGCGTCGTTCGACGAGGTCCGCATGGTGGGGCGCCTGCCGTGGAGCGGCGTCGCGTTCGTCGACTTCGCGCAGGGCGGTGACGGGGTGGTCTCGGTCGACACGAGCCTCCGGGAGGACGACGAGCCGGAGGCGTACCTCGCGTTCTGCTCCGCGCGGCCGGTGGAGCTCCCTGCCTACGCCCTCGTCGGGACGGACCCGATCGCGCCGCGCGTGCCGATCGCGTCCACCGACGCGGTCGAGGCGCAGGCCAAGGTCCTGGCGCTGTCCGCCGAGGTCGAGCGGGGACGAGAGGAGCGCCGCGGTCTCGACCAGCGCATCGCCGAGCTCGACCGCAGGCTCGCGGCGAGCGCCTCGGCGCTCGCGGAGGCCGAGGCGCTCGCCGCGCGGCCGGTCGAGGCCCGGGAGGACGAGGCGGCGAGGGCGAGGGTGAGCGAGCTGGAGACGCGCCTGCTCCAGGCGGAGGCGCGCGCTCGCGGCGAGGCTCGAGAGGACGAGGCGGCGAGGGCGAGGGTGAGCGAGCTGGAGACGCGCCTGCTCCAGGCGGAGGCGCGCGCTCGCGACGCGGAGCGCACCCTCACGACGGTGAACGTGAAGGCCGGGGCAGAGCGTGACGTGTCTCAGCGCGCGTCTGCGCAGCTCCGCGCGCGCATCACCGAGCTCGAGGGGCGGATCGAGTCGCTGCGCGCCGAGCGTCCAGCCGATCGCTCTGGCGCCAGCGAGGGTCGCGCGGTGGCTGCCGAGGGGCGGGTGGAGGCGCTCGAGGGCGAGCTCGGCGCGGCGCGTGCGGAGCTCGCGAACGCGCGTGGGACGAGCGCACGGCTGGAGGGCGAGCTCGGCGCGGCGCGTGCGGGGCTCGCGGACGCGCGTGGGACGAGCGCACGGCTGGAGGGCGAGCTCGGCGCGGCGCGTGCGGG
>CAYNEK010000001.1:135042-192008 GCA_964396175.1 uncultured Polyangiaceae bacterium
ACGCGCGTGGGACGAGCGCACGGCTGGAGGGCGAGCTCGGCGCGGCGCGTGCGGGGCTCGCGGACGCGCGTGGGACGAGCGCACGGCTGGAGGGCGAGCTCGGCGCGGCGCGTGCGGAGCTCGTGGACGCGCGTGGGACGAGCGCGCGGCTCGAGGGCGAGCTCGGCGCGGCGCGGCGCGCGGCGTCGGAGCGGGGCCTGGGCTCGGACGAGGACGGGCTCGCCGTCGACGACAGCGAGGCCTCGCTCGACGACGAGGCGCTCGGGTTGGACGAGCGCGCCGCGGCCGCCGACGAGGACGGGCTCGCCCTCGACGAGGAGCTCTCCCGCGCCGAGGACCGTCTCCGCGATCGCGCGCGCGAGATCGGCGAGCTCCGGCGCCAGCTCGACGACCGTGCGTCGCTCGTCCACGAGCTCCTCGCGAGGGTGGAGCAGCTCGAGGCGACGGACGCGCACGCCGACGCGGAGCGCGCGCGCCTCGAGGCGTCGACGCTGCGGCAAGAGCTCGAGCGGGAGCGCGCCTCGCGCCTCGCGGACGACGTCCTGCGAGGCCCTCCTGGCGGGCTCCTCACCTATCCCCGAGGTTGACTTCATGAAAGGCGCCGTTAGCTTGCGCAGGAGGCGCGAGCCCGTCCGATGAGCCCCAAGCGAGACTACTATGAGGTCCTGGGCGTCTCTCGGTCGGCCTCGCCCGACGAGGTCAAGAAGGCGTACAAGCAGCTCGCCGTGAAGCACCACCCCGATCGCAACCCGGGGAGCTCGGAGGCAGAGGCGTCCTTCAAGGAGGCGACCGAGGCCTTCCAGGTGCTGTCTGATCCGGACAAGCGCGGCGTCTACGATCGCTTCGGGCACGCGGGCCTCGAGGGCCAGGGGGTCGGCTTCGGCAACGCCGCCGACATCTTCTCCAACTTCCAGGATCTGTTCAGCGACTTCTTCGGGGGCTTCGGCGGGCGTCCGCAGCAGCGCGGCCCGCGGCGGGGGCAGGACGTGCGCGTGCAGGAGCGACTGACCCTGAAGGAGTCCGTCCTCGGCACGCGGCGCGAGCTCCAGCTGAGGCTCCCCGCGCCCTGCGACGACTGCGGCGGCACGGGCGCCGAGCAGGGCAGCACGCGCTCGTCGTGTCCTCACTGTGGCGGCGCGGGCCAGGTCTCGACGGGGCGTGGCTTCGTCATGTTCACCCAGAGCTGCCCCCGCTGCAAGGGCGCGGGATCGATCGTCGAGAGGCCCTGCAAGTCGTGCAAGGGCGGCGGCGAGGTCGAGCGCGCGAAGAAGGTCGTGGTCACCTTCCCTCCCGGCATCGACGGCGGGCAACAGCTCCGCGTACCTGGGCAGGGGACGGCGGGGCAGCCGGGCGCGCCTCCGGGCGATCTCTACGTCGCGGTCGAGCTCTTGCCGGACGAGCGCTTCGAGCGCGAGGACAGCGAGCTCGTGACACGGCTCTGCGTCACCTTCTCCGAGGCCGCCCTCGGGGCGGAGATCCCGCTGAAGCTCCTCGACGACTCGATGCTCGACATCGAGATCCCACCCGGGACGCAGCCGGGTGACGTCCTCCAGGTGAAGGGGAAGGGCGTCCCGCGTGTGGACGGCCGCGGCAGGGGTGCGCTGCACGTCGTCGTCGAGGTCCGTGTCCCGAAGAAGCTCTCCCCCCGCGCCAAGGAGCTGCTCACGGAGCTCAACGCGGAGCTCGCGGGCTCGGCGTGCCGTGGAAGTCGGAAGGCGGGCGGCGCGTGACGACCTCGAAGGCCGGCTCGTTCCTCACGAGCCTCGGCGTGATCCGCGCCACCGCGGAGATCACCGCGGGCACCTTGTTCGATCTCGCGCTCGGCGAGGTGACCCGCGTCGCCACCGATCGACGCGTGGCGTGGTGGGGGGCGGAGACCGAGCGCATCGCGCACATCGATCTGCGCGTCCGCGGCGCAGAGCATGTCGCCGGCGAAGAGCGCTTCGTCGTGATGTCGAACCACCAGAGCCACGTCGACATCCCGGTGCTCTTCCGGGCGGTGTCGCCGAGCATCAGGATGGTCACCAAGAAGGAGCTCTTCCGGGTCCCGGCCTGGGGGCGCGCGATGCGCGCGGCGGGCTTCATCGAGATCGACCGGAAGGATCGAGCGCGGGCGAAGGAGAGCCTCGAGCGCGCGCGGCAGGCGATGACCGAGCTCGGCGTGCACGTGTGGATCGCGCCGGAGGGGACGCGCTCTCGCACCGGCTCGCTCGGGCCGTTCAAGAAAGGGGGCTTCATCCTCGCGTCGCAGTCGGGCGCGCGCATCTTGCCCGTGGGGCTCTGGGGCACGAGGGACGTGCTCCCGCCGGGCGGGCTGCGCGCGAGGAAGGGCGCGCGGGTCGGCGTCGTCATCGGCGCGCCGATCGACAGCGCGGGGCGCGACAAGGACGCGCTCCTCGACGAGACCCGCGCCGCCATCGCGAAGCTCGTGGACGAGGCGAAGGCGCTCTCCGCCACATAGCGGCTTCGGGGCTAGGGCTCGCGACTCCGCGTCGAGGCGCGATCCGACGGCGCGCCGTGCGGGGCGGAGCAGCCTCCCGTCGCCCCGAGATCACGCCTCGTGGCCCGCGGCCCGCAGCTCGCCGCGCGCCTCGCTCTCGGCCATGCGGTGTCGCCCCGAGATCACTCCTCGTCGCCCGCGGCCCGTGCGCCGACGCGAACGGAGCCGCGGGCGCCTCGAGGGCGCTCCACGTCACGGGTGCTCGCGGCGCGTCCCGGTCCGCCGCCTCCCTCGCGCTCGCGTTCGGTCCGGCGACGAGGGGACTGCGAGGCGCGGCGGTCGCCGCGCCCCGTCGGCGTCACTGGCGCATGCAGGTCGCGTTGATGCGGCTCGTCAGCTCCGACTCCTTCTTGACCGCGGCGTCGAAGTCCTTCTTGGCCGACGCCTTGCCCGCGGCGGCGTCACGCGCGGCCTTCGAGACGTCCTTGCAGAGCGCCTGGTAGTCGGTGAGCGCCTTCTTCATGTCCGGATCGCTCGCGTCGATCTTCGAGAGCTTCGCGCCGAGCTCGTCGTAGACCGTGGCGAACTGGGTCATCCCCGCCGGGGTCCCTGGGTTCACCGCCTTGGCCTTGGTGACAGACTCGTTGATGGCGCCGATGATGGCGCCGCACTCCTTCTGTTGTTTGATCTTGCCGCAGCCCGTGGTCGAGAGGGCGAGGACGGAGGTGAGGAGGGTGCCGGCGAGGCCGACTGCGAACAGCCGCTTGGTCATGATCATTTCTGGTCTCCAGGGAGGCGGGTCGGAGGCACCGGCGCACGGCTGACAGTGCGTGCGGCGAAGGGCCACGCGTCACGCCAGCGTCGAGAGCCTTCGAAAGAGCAAGCATGGTACACCAGTTTTCGTGATCGCGAAGCCATCGCACGCGGACGACGCGAGGGCCGCCGGCGCGGTGATGGCCCGAGAGCCCCGGTGTGGGTGGGCGCGGTGCGCGCTGGCGTGTGCTCTCGTCGCGCTCGGCGGGTGCGATCCCGAGGCTGGATCCGATGGGGGACCTCCTCGTCCGGTCGTCGCGAACCACCCCGTGGCGAGCCTCGCTCCGGCCGTGGGGCCGTCAGGGGCTGCCCCCGCGAGCGCCGTGGCGAGCGAGGCGCGCGCCTACGGCGCGCCGTCCCCGGCGTGGTCGACCGTCGAAGCGTCGGCCGAGCCCGGCCGTGGCTCTTCTCCTCCTCCCTCGTCGTCCGTGGCCGCGGTGGCGACGCCGCCGTGGCCGGCCTGCCCAGCGGGGACCCAGCACGTCCCCGGCGGTGTGTTCTGGATGGGCACCGCGAGCGGCGCGCCCGAGGAGATGCCGCGACACCGCGTGGCCGTCCGGAGCTTCTGTATGTACACTTTCGAGATCACGATCGCCGACTGGGCCGCGTGCGTGGCGGCCGGAGCGTGCTCACCCGCGCACCCCGATCACGAGGGCTGCAACGTGGCCAAGAAGGGCAAGGGCGATCACCCCGTCAATTGCCTCGACTGGGGGCAAGCGGACGCTTACTGCAAGGGCCTCGGCGGGCGTCTCCCCACCGAGCGCGAGTGGGAGTACGCTGCGCGGGGCGGGGCCGAGCAGCGCGCCTATCCGTGGGGGAGCGAGCCGCCGGACGGGCGCGCCTGCTACGCGCACCCGGGGACGTGCAAGGTGGGCTCCTACGCGCCGCACGCCTTCGGGATCCACGACCTCGGTGGCAATCTCTGGGAGTGGACCTCGAGCTTCTACGGTGCTTACCCGGACGAGCTCACCGAGGGGGCGCTCAAGGTCTATCGAGGCGGGAGCTTCAGCCGCCGCTTCCCCAAGTGGATGCGCAACGGCCTGCGCAACCGGCTGAGCCCCAGCGGCTTCGGCCCGCACCTCGGCGCCCGCTGTG
The DNA here is from genome assembly GCA_964396175.1 of uncultured Polyangiaceae bacterium. GTDB lineage: Bacteria > Myxococcota_A > Polyangia > Polyangiales > Polyangiaceae > CAYNEK01. Next base: position 139,391 of record CAYNEK010000001.1, read on the forward strand.
CGCGTGATCTCGGTAGCTCGCCGTGCCCGCCTGGGAGCCACGAAGAGGGTGGCGCCTGCGTCGTCGATGGTGAGCCCGCGCCCGCGAAGCCCCGCGCCGCGCTCCCGTCGCACGCGGCCGTGCCCGGCGCCCCACCGCCTGCTTCGACGCGGAGCGCCTCGCCCGAGGAGCCTCGCCCCGTGACGATCTCGCGCGATCCGACCTTCGACGCCGACTGTCAGAGGTACAAGCCCGGGCGCCCCCTGAGCTACATGGTCCGCGGCGGAGGCTTCGCCGAGCGGCAGGCCAAGAAGGGCGCGTGCGTCAACCGCGACGTGGGCGTGGGCTGGAACAGCGTCTGCTGCGCGAACTGATCGCGCGCCGGTGCGACGAGCGGGGGGATCAGTGGATGAGCAGCTCGGCGACGGCGCCGCGCCCGGACGACCTCGAGTTGACGAGCCGCGCGGCGAGCACCTCTTCGAGCGTGAAGTCGGCGTACAGCTCGCGCACCCACGGCGTGTCCGCGTTCGAGAGGAGGACCTTCACTCCCTTCTGCTTGAGTCGGCGCGCCGTCTCCGCGAGGCGCTCGTGCTCACCAGGGCCGAAGCCTGCGTCCGTGTAGCTGACGAAGCTCTTCTTCCCGACCGGGACGTAGGGCGGATCGAAGTAGACGAAGTCCCCCTTCTCGGCGCGGCGCTCCACGGCGGAGAAGTGCTCCGTGCGCAGCTCGGTGCCCTGCAGCGCCGACGCGACCGCGCGGAGCCCCGCCGCGTCGCAGATGCGCGGGTTTTTGTACCGACCGAAGGGCACGTTGAAGATGTTCTTGCTGTTGACGCGGTAGAGGCCGTTGAAGCCCGTCCGGTTGAGGTAGATCATCCACGCGGCGAGCTCGGCGTCGGGGCGACCGTCGGGGTCGCGCGCGCGGAGCGCCTCGTAGAAGTCTCGGTCGTGAGGGTACGACGCGAGCAGATCGATCACGCGGTCGACGTTCGCCGCGAGACCGCGGTAGGTGCGGACGAGCCGGTCGTTCGAGTCCCCGAGGTGCGCGCGCTTGAGATCGCGCGTGGCCCGTACGGCAAAGTACACCGCGCCGCCGCCCACGAACGGCTCGTGGTACCCGCGCACGCGATGAGGCACGTGCGGGAGGATCTTGTCGAGGAGCTGACGCTTACCCCCAGCCCACTTGAGGAAGGGCGCGGCCGGGAGAGCGAACAGGGAGGCCTGGGGAGGGGCGGGAGCGGGGCGTCGAGGCATGGGCGTGGGGGTGAGGCGGTGCGTCCTCTCCGGAGGGCGAGCGGGACGGCGTGGAGGTCACGAAGTCACGTGGCCGGGACAGCGCGCCAGGGCGCGTCCGCCGCGTGGACGACGAGGTGTCGGAGGACCTTCGACGCGACGCGAGCGAGGAGGCGTCGCTCGATGGGGCGCCCGGCGAAGTACTGGATCCCCGCGTGGAGGCCCTCCTGCGTGTCGGCGAAGGAGCGCTCGTACCACGCCCGCCCCGGTCCGAAGAACCGACGACAGACCTCGTGACGGGCGCGCAGATCGATGCCGACGTCCGTCCGCGCGAGGAACGAGCCCCAGTCGGCGAAATCGAGCGCGCGGCGCTCGAGGCGGGCTGCGACGTACGCCGCTGCGGCCTCGCCGTAGAGCAGCGCCTGCGCGATCCCCTCTCCGGTCACCGGATCGATCCCCGCCGCCTCCCCGACGAGCAGCACCCGCGGCCGCGCGGCGGGCGCGTGGGGCGAGAAGCCGCGCTCGGCGTAGCGCTTCTTCTTGCACGACGAGATCGAGAGCCCGTGGCGATCGAGCCTCGCCGCGAGCCTCGCGGTGAGGTCCACGTCCGCCGCCTTCGCGCCCGGCACGATGAGGTGATAGACTCCCCGACAAGAGAGGGGCTCGCCTCCGACGACCGTCGGGAAGTCCCACTCGTACCCGCAGAAATCGCGGTCCTGGACGTCGAAGTGGAGGAGCTCGCGCGGCCCGTCCTCGGGGGAGATTGGCGTGTCGACCTCGAGGACCTGCGCCCGCCAGAGGTCCTCGGGGAAGCCGAGGCTGCGGCGCACGACGCTCCCGACGCCGTCCGCGCCGATGACGCACCTCGCGCGGAGCTCGCCCGCGTCGGTCTCGACGACCGCGCGCTCGGCCTCCACGCGGACCCCGAGCACCTTCGTGCCCTCGGCGATGACGAGGCCGCGTGAGCTGGCCTCCCTCGCGAGCGCGTGATCGTACTCGATGCGCCGGACGACCCGCCCGATGTAGCCCTCGCGTGCGACGATCGTGCGCTCCGGGAGCGCGAGCGAGATACCGACCACCGGGGCGCTCGGCACGTCCACCGTGACGCCGATCCGCGCGAGCGCCTTCTCGGCGCGCGCGCCGAGCCCCCCTGCGCAGTACTTCTCCCTCGGGTAGCGCGCCTTCTCGAGCACCACCATGCGCCGCGCGAGCGCGGGCATCCGGTGTGCGAGGTGGAGCGCCGTCGAGAGCCCCGCGGGGCCTCCGCCCACGATGACGACGTCGTGATCCGTCACGGCGCGCCGAGCCTTCGCCGGGCCTCACGGGCGCGCTGGAGCGCGTCCTCTGGCGTCGGGGCGACGACGGAGAGGTGCCCCATCTTCCGCCCCGCGCGGGCCTCCTGCTTCCCGTACAGGCAGAGCTCGACGAGCCCCTCCGCGTCGAGCGCCGCCCAGTCGAGCTCGGGCCGGCGCCGCGCCTGCCAGAGATCTCCGAGCAGGTTCGCCATCGCCCAGTGTCCGGGCAGGGGCTGTATGGAACCCATGGGCATGTCGAGCAGGATGCGCGCGAGGACGTCGAACTGGCTCGCGGTCGTCGCCGCCCGCGTGACGTGGCCAGAATTGTGGGGCCGCGGGGCGAACTCGTTCACGAGGACGCGCCCTTCGGCCGTGACGAACAGCTCGGTGGTGAGCAGCCCGACGACGCCGAGCAGCTCGGCCGCCCGCGTCGCGATCCGGCGCGCCTCGGCCTCGACGTCGTCGCCCACCCGTGCGGGCGTGAGCGTGGTGTCGAGGACCCCGCCGACGTGGGCGTTCTCGAGGACCGGGAAGGTCGCGGTCCGCCCCTGACGATCGCGCGCGGTGATGACGCTCACCTCGCAGACGAAGGGGACGAGCTCCTCGAGGACGACGGGCCCAGCATCGCGGAGCGTGTGCGCGGCGTCGTGGAGCTCGTCCGTGGTGCGCGCGCTCCGCTGCCCCTTGCCGTCGTAGCCGCCGCGGGTGGTCTTCGCGACGAGCGGCACGCCGAGCCGCGCTCCGCGGGCCAGGATGTCCGCCTCGCCGTCCGCGATCTCGAAGCGAGGGTGGGGGAGAGCGTGCGTCGCGCAGAAGGACTTCTCGCGCGCGCGGTGCTGGGTGACGGCGAGCACGTCGAGGCCGGGTAGGACAGGCGTCGTGAGCCCGCGGAGCGGCGTGGGCTCGACGTTCTCGAACTCGTACGTGAGGACGTCGACGCGCTCGGCGAACGCGCGGAGCGCCGCCGGGTCGTCCCACGCGCCCGTCGTCCCGCGGGCGAAGCGGCGGAGCGCGGGCGCGTCGGGATCGGGATCGTAGAAGAGGACCTCGGCGCCGTGGGAGAGCAGCGCCTCCCCCAGCATGGCCCCGAGCTGACCTGCTCCGAGGACGCCGACCCGACGCGGGGAGAGCCTCATCCCGCTCACGTCTCACGCTCGTCTCGGCACGGGATCACGATGACCATCCTCGGGGCTGGGCGAGCCTCGTCGAGATCACGTCTTGCCTGTGGGCTGGACGCGCGCGCTCATCGCGAGCACCTTCTGGGCGTTCTCGGCGCGGAAGGCCGCGAGCCTGGTCGCGAGCTTGCGGTCCCCGAGCGCCAGCATGCGGACGGCGAAGAGCGCCGCGTTCGCCGCGCCGGCCGGGCCGATGGCGAAGGTCGCGGTCGGGATCCCCGAGGGCATCTGGACGATGGAGAGCAGGCTGTCGAGCCCGGAGAGCGCCCTCGAGCGCACCGGGACGCCGAGCACGGGAAGCTCGGTGAGCGAGGCGATCATGCCCGGCAGGTGCGCCGCGCCGCCCGCGCCGGCGATGACGATGGAGAGCCCGCGGTCCCGCGCGCTCTTCGCCCACTCGAACATCCGCTCCGGGGTCCGGTGGGCCGAGACGACGGCGATCTCGTACGCGACGCGGAAGTCGCGCAGGATCTCCTCGGCGGACCTCATCGTGTCGTGATCGGACTCGCTGCCCATCACGATGCCGACCTTCGGGGTCGTGCGCGGCGAGGCGAGCTTCTTCATCGGGAGCGCGCTCTCTAGCGGACCTTTGCCGAGTCGAGAAGCCGCCTCGTGCCGACCGCTCGCGAAGGGGGCGCCGCCCCGGCGCCCTGGGGCAACCCGTCCGGCACCTCTCTGGCTCGCCGCGCCCCGCGGGCTCGATCCAGAGACGAGCCCGCGCCGCATGCGGCGACGTGGGGCACCCTCCCTGGCTCGCCGCCCGCCGCCGGGGGGCGCCGCTCACGCTGTCCGCTGGTCCTTGCGCTGCACCCGGAGGATGGCGATCTTGGTGGGGTGGGCGAAGGGGCGCGGATCTGCTGGCCACGCCTCGGGGCCGACGTCTCCGGCGGCCCACTCGGGCACCCCGACCGTCTCCTCGAGGGTCACCCAGGGCGCGAGCGCCGCGATGGCGGCCATGACGGCCGAGCCGGGCAAGAAGAGCGCGTTCGCGACGAGGACGAGCCGCCCCTCGTGCGCGACGAGCGGCCGGAGCTTGTCGAGCAGCCGCGGCAGCCCTCCGACCACGTCCACCCGCCCCGCCGACCCGTCCGAGAAGAAGGGAGGATCGACGATGACCCGATCGAACAGGGCGCCCCGCTTGCGTGCGTCCCCGGCGAAGGCGAACACGTCTCGCGCGACGAACTCGCCGCGTCGGACGGGGAAGCGGTTCTTCGCCCACGATCGCCGCGCGATCTCGAGCGCCGTCGTGCTGCGGTCGACGGAGACGACCGTGGCCGCGCCGCCCGCCTTCGCCGCCACCGACAGGCTCCCCGTGAAGGCGAAGGTGTTGAGGACGCGCTCGCCGTGGCACCGCTCGCGGAGGGCGCGGCGCAGGAGCGCCGTGTCGAGGTACAGCGACGCGTCCTGGGCCGACGCGAGATCGAGCGCGTAGCGGACGCCCTCCTCCGAGACCTCCTCGTCGGGCACGCCGAAGAGGAGCTCGCTCCGCCGTGCACCCGTCCGGAGCTTCCATATAGCGCACCCGACGCGAGGGACCGCCGCCCGGACGACGTCGGCGAGCTCGCGCGCGGCGGCCTCGTCGCGGCCAGCGCGATCGTAGACGACGAGCGTCGAGCCATACAGGTCGAGGATGACGGACGGATCGCCCTCCGTGGGTCCATGGAAGAGCCGCGCGGCCGGGGGGAGCTCGGGGCGGCGCGCGAGCGCGGTGGTCAGGGATTCGGCGAAGGTCATCGGCGGAAGGCGAAGAAGACGGCGAGCACGAGGAAGACCCCCGCGATCGCGTGGTTTGGTCCGAGGTGCTCGCGGAAGACGAGCGCGGCGACGAGCGCGAACACCGCGAGGCCGATGACCTCTTGGAGCACCTTGAGCTCGACGAGGGAGAAGCGCGCGTGCCCGAGCCGGTTGGCCGGGACCGCGAGGCAGTACTCGAAGAACGCGATGCCCCAGCTCGTGATGACGGCGAGCGGGAGCGGCGCGTCCGCCTGCGCGCGCAGGTGCCGATACCACGCGAAGGTCATGAAGACGTTCGATGCGACGAGCAAGAGGATGGTGGGCACGCGCGCCGCGCCCGTACCACACGGGCTCGCCGACGGGAGGCAACAATGCCGCCGCCCGCCGCTCGCGCCGCGGTGGTCTCGCGGCTCAGCGCGGGGCGGGGTCGACCGAGCGGATCGACGAGTCGGGCGGGAGGACGATCTCGACCTTGATGACGTGCTTGTCGTCCGATTCGCGGACGACGAGCTCGAGGCCGGCTGCGACGATCGTGGCCCCGACGGGGGGCACCCCGCCGTGCTCGAACACGACGAGCCCGCCGAGCGAGGCGTAGTCCCCCGCGGGCTCGAGCTCGACGCCGAGGAAGGTCGACAGATCCGCGAGGCTGACCGACGCGTCGACGAGCAGGCGCCCATCGCCGAGGTCCTGGATGGGCGCGATCTCGACGGAGTCGTACTCGTCCCGGATCTCGCCGACGATGCGCTCGAGCACGTCCTCGAGGGTCACGAGCCCGGAGACGGCGCCGAGCTCGTCCACGACGATCGCCATGTGGTGGTGCCGCTGGCGCATCGTGCGGAGCAGGTCGGCGACGGGCTGCGACTCGACGACGAAGTTCGCCGGGGTGCGCGTGAGCTGCTCGGCGGTCCGCCCCGCGAGCTCGCCCGAGGCGATCAGGCGGAAGAGGTCCTTCGCGTAGAGGACGCCGATGACGTTCTCCTTGCGGTCCGCGTACACGGGGTACCGCGTGTGGCCGTCTTCGGAGACGATGCGGACGACGTCCTCGAGCGGCGCCTTCGCGTCGATGGTCGAGAACCGTCGCCGCGGGAGCATGACGTCGCGAGCGACCAGATCCTTGAAATCCAGCACGTTACGGATCATCGCCGCGGGCTCCTGGCCGAAGCGATCTTGGGCCGCCGCGGTCTCGATGAGGCGCTCGACCTCGGCCTCGACGAGGCGCGCCTCTTCGCTCGGAGGGCGCTCGTACCGCGCGCGAGCGAGCGCGCGGGCGAGGGTGCTCACGGGATCGGCGAAGGGCACGGCCAGCAGCTCGAGCGGGAGGAGGCCGACGAGCATCCACGGGCCGACGTCGCGGGCCCGCGCGCGCGCGAGCGCCGCCGCGATCTCGTACGCGAGGAAGAGCGCGACCAAGGACACCAGCGAGGCCGGGAGCGGTCGGAGCCCGTGCGCCTGGAAGACCGGGAGCTCCGCGACGAGGGCCGCCGTGAGCACCGTGAAGAGCGTTCGCAGGAAGAGGTAGCGTCCGAGCACGCGGCCCGGGTTCTGCTCGTAGCGAGCGAGGGCGCGCGAGAGCAACGACGGGCTCGTCTGCTCGAGGAGTGCCTGCAGGCGCGCCGTCGGGATCGACCCGAGCGCGGCGTCCGCGGCAGCGAAGAGCGCGCCGAGGAGCGCCGAGACGACGGTGAAGAGGAGGAGGCTCGTGGGATCCAAGGCGGCCGACCGCGCGGGCGCACATCTACGCTAGCTCCCCGGAGGGGGGCGGTTCAACGGACAAGTGGCTCGATCACCCCCGGAGCCACCGCGCGGTCCACGCTGCCCCGAGCGCCACGAGGCCGACCGCTGGGAGGGCGACGGGCCCGCCGCGGAGCGCGACCAGGCCGAGCACGCCCAGGGTTGCGGCCGCGGCCACGCGGATCCGGAGCGCCGCGCGCAGGGCGACGAGCTCCGACAGCGCGAGCGCGGTCATCGCCAGCCCCGCGGCGATCGGCGCGAGCGGGGGAGGGCTCGCGGCGAGCGCCGCAGCGCTGCCCCAGGTCGCGACGCCGTGCTCGAGGGAGAACCCCAGCGACGGTGCGTGGAGCGCGCTCGCGGTGACGGCGAAGGGCGGTGACGGCAGCTCCGGGACGAGCGCGGAGGCGCTCCCTCCGACGAGCAGCGCCGCGGCCCCGGCGAGCCCCTGGAGCGCCGTCGTGGCGCGGAGTGCGAGGAGGCCCCTCGACCCGGGGATCCCCGACGACTCGAGCGCGAGGAGCTCTCCTCGCCGCTGCATGCGCTCGCGGAGGAGTGAGCCTGCGACGAACGCGAGGGTCGGGGTGAGCGCACCGAGCCGCGCGACGCGCTCCCGCGCGCTGCTCGTCGGCTCGTCCGAGAGCGTGAGCACGATCCCCGCACCGAGGGTGAGCGCCATGGAGACGGCCAAGGTCCGCGCCGTGAGGCTCACATCGAGCGCCGTGACGCGCCCCGCGAGGCGCGAGCGAGCCGAGGGCGACGGGCCGAGCATGGTCCCTTCGTGCTACGGGAGCGCCCGTGCAACAAGCGCACGACGAACAGCGTGTGGCGCCGGAGCACGTCGACCCGCCGCCGCCCGAAGATCGCTCGACGCGGGATCCCGCGGGACCAGGGCAGGCTCGCCCGCGCGTCTGGCCCGTGTTCGCGGCCTTCGCGCTCGCGTTCGTGCTCGTCCTCGTGTTGAACGCGCTCCTCATGGGCGTCCTCGTCGCGATCCTCCTGGCCAAGGGCGGGAAGACGCTCGATCCGGTGGCGGTCGAGCGGGCGCTCTTCCAGGAGCACGGCCCTGGGCTGCTGGCGGCCTCCGGCGCGATTTCGGTCGTGTGCCTCGCGGGCGCGGCGATCGCAGGCGCCTGGCTCTCTCCGCGCCGGCTCGCGCCGCGGCTCGGCCTCCAGCCGGCCCGCGCCTCCGCGCTCCTCGTGGGCGCCTTGACGCCGCTGCCCTTCGGCTGGGCGGCCGGGCTCGCGCTCGAGCTCCTCGGGCTTGGCGACAAGTCGAGCTCGCTGAAGCTCATCTCGGACACCCTCCGAGCCTCGTCGACGGGCTCGTTCGTCGTCTTGACGGTGGTCGTCGCGCTCCTCGGCCCCTTCGCGGAAGAGCTGATGTTCCGTGGCTACATGCAGACGCGGCTCCTCGAGCGGCTCCCGGCGTGGGCTGCGGTCGGCGTCTCGAGCCTTCTCTTCGCGCTCATGCACCTCGATCCGGTCCACGTGCTCGGGGTGTTCCCGATCGGCGTCGCCCTCGGCGTGGTCGCGTGGCGCTCGCGGAGCCTCTGGCCAGCGGTCCTCGCGCACGCGCTGAACAACGGAATCGCCGCGATCGCTGGGCGGCTCACGGGCGCGGAGCCTGGGGAGCGCGGCTCGTGGGTGACCCTCGTCGTCCTCGGCGGGCTCGCGGCGGGCCTGATGGCGGTCTATCTCTGGATCACGCGGCCGGCCGCGGCCGCGGCGGCGAGCCCCGCCGCCGCGCTGCGTGGCCCTCCCGCTTGAGAGTCGCCACGACCTTGGTATGCTGAGCCTCCCTCCGAGGGGCTGCGTACCGCGACGATGAGCAAGAAGAAGCAAGGCAAGAGACCGAACGCGGGCGGCAAGGCCCCAAGATCGAGGGCATCCGGGCGCGACAGCGTCGCTCCGGCGTCGGGTCGAGACGGCGTCGCTCCGGCGTCGGGTCGAGACAGCGTCGCTCCGGCGTCGGGTCGAGACAGCGTCGCTCCGGCGTCCCGATCGTCCGAGGACCTGCGGTCTCCGGTCGGTGGCCCTTCCCCGTCGTCGCGCCCGTCCGCCCCCGACTCCTCGGGACCGCGCGTCACGACGGGTGGTGGTGCCGTGGCCAAGCCGAGCGACCCCGGAGAGCCCGAGGTCGCCCTGCAGGCTCCTCCTGACCCTCCCGATACGCTCGCGCCCGTGGAGACCTCGAGCGAGCCCACGTCGCCCGCGCCTCCGAGCGTGGGACGCGAGGCCCCTGTGGAGCGCGTCCCCGGCGAGGCCCCGGCCGAGTCGAGCAGCCGGCCGTCCGTGCGCAAGATCTCCCTCGACGACGAGTCGACCCGTGCGTTCTTCGATGGTGCGGACGACCACGTCCAGCGGCTCCACCGCGAGGCGCTGGCGGTGGTGGAGGCCGAGCACGCGGAGGCTCGCCATCCTGTCATGGCGCGTGCGACAGAGCAGGATCTGCGTCGCCGCGACCGGCTCCGCAAGCTCGTGCTCTCCATCGTCGCCGTCGCGGCGGCGGCCAGCCTCATCGTGGCGCTGAAGTCGCGGAGCCCGAGCGTCGCGTCGCCGCCTCCCGCCGTGGTCGCCGCTCGTCCCCTGCCGCACCCCGCTCCTGTCGCCCCCGCGTCGACCCCGGCGCGGGCCGAGCCAGCCGTCGCGCCGAGCCCGGACGCGGCGCCGACGCCGTCCTCCGAGGTCGCAGCGGCGCCGACGACGTCCGCGGCCCCGAGCGCCGCGCCGGCGACGTCCGAGGCCCCGAGCGCCGCGTCGTCGGCGCAGACCAGCTCCGGGCTGGTCGACGCGGAGGCCGCGCGCGAGCTCCGGAAGGAGGCGAACAAGCTCCTCAACCTGGGCAAGTACAAGGCTGCGGTCGAGAAGGCAGAGGCCGCAATCCAAGGGGATCCCGAGGACGCGAACGCATACCTCTACCTGGGCACCGCGCTGATGGAACTCGGCAAGATGGCGGACGCGAAGAGGGCGTTCCGCACCTGCGTCGAGCGGGCGAAGCGCGGGCCGAAGCACGAGTGCGCGCAGTTCCGCTAGCGCGCGCGAGGGTCGACGCCGCCCCGTGCCGGCCGTGGTAGGGCCTCGCCATGAAGCGAGAGCGGCGGCTCACGAAGCGCGAGAGGAAGTCCATCGAGAGGGCGGCCTCGACCGGGGGTGGGCACCACGACCACGGCGGGCACATCCACTGCGTCGCGTGTGGGCGGCACCTCGATCCCGGCGAGTTCGACGCAGGGACCGCGACCGTCGTCTCGTGCGCGCACAAGTCGAACTTCCCGTCCTGCACCGGCTGCGTGACGAAGGCGAAGGAGCTCCTCGACGAGCACGATCGCAGCGGTGGCCCCGTGAAGACCGCGTCGGCCTGGCACTGACGAGCGGACCCCGACGTCTGCGACTCGGTCGACACCGGGGTGCGCGCGGGAGCCCGCGTCGGCGCGGAGCGGCGTGGCGCGTGGATCAGCGACTCCCTCGGCCCTTGCGTGTCACCCGGGGGATGCGCGAGCGGGTCGTGACCGCGCTCGGGCCGAGCGGCCGCCCCGCGGCGAGGCGCACGGCGCCTGCGTAGGCGATCATCGCGGCGTTGTCGGTGCAGCTCTCGATCGGGGGCACGAACAGCTCGAGGTCCGCTGCGCGTGCGAGCTCGGCCGCGCGCGCGCGGAGCCCGCGGTTCGCGGCGACGCCGCCGCCGAGGACGATCCGCGAGATCCCCTCGCGGCGCGCCGCGAGGACGAGCTTCTTCGCGAGCACGGTCGTCACGGCGCGCTGGAAGCTCGCGCAGAGATCGGCGACGGCGACGTCGCCTACGGGCGGCGAGGTCGCGATCCGGCGCGCGATCGCGGACTTGATGCCCGAGAAGGACATCTCGAGCGACCGATCGTCCAGCATCGGGGTCGGGAGCTTCATGTGCGCCGGATCGCCCGACTGCGCGAGCCCGTCGACGATCGGCCCGCCGGGGTAGCCCAGGCCGAGCAGCTTCGCGACCTTGTCGTAGGCCTCGCCCGCGGCGTCGTCGCGGGTCGCGCCCAGCTCGCGGACCTCTTCCTCGAAGGGGCCATCGACCCGGTAGAGCGCGGTGTGCCCACCCGAGGCGAGCAGCGCGACGAAGGGGAACCGCGGGGCGAGCGCGGCGTCGTCCCCTCTCCGCAAGAAGACCGCGAGCAGGTGCCCGACGAGGTGGTCGATCGGGACGAGCGGGAGTCGCGTCGCGAAGGCGAGCGTCTCGGCGACCTGCGCGCCGACGAGCAGGGCGCCAGCGAGCCCGGGACGCGTCGTGACGGCGAGCGCGTCGACGGAGCGGAGGGTCACCCGAGCGCGCGTGAGCGCCGCCTCGACGACCGGGACGATGGCGCGGAGGTGGTCTCGCGCGGCCAGCTCGGGCACGACGCCGCCGAAGCCGCGGTGCACCTCGGCCTGCGATCTCACGATGTCCGAGAGGACACGCCCCTCCTCGTCGACCACGGCGGCCGCGGTCTCGTCGCAGGACGACTCGATGCCGAGCACGAGCATGTCGCGCCGGTAGCCGACGCGCGTCGCCGCGAGAAGCCGGAGCCGAGGCAGGATCCTTGCGCTCGCCCCTCGACGTCTCCATGCTGCGCGGAGACATGACCGACGCCCCCCGCATGGTCCAGTGCCGAAAGCTCGGGAAGCTCCTGCCCGGCCTGAAGCGCCAGCCGTACCGCAACGAGCTCGGGAAGAAGATCTTCGACGAGGTCTCGCAGGAGGCCTGGGATCAGTGGCTCAAGGACTCGGTGCGCTACGTCAACACCTACCGCGTCGACCTCGCGAGCCCGGAGGGGCAGAAGTTCCTCCTGAAGCAGGTCGCGGTGTACTTCGGCTTCGAGGCCGGCGACCTCGCCGAGACCGCGTGGGTGGCGCCGAAGTCGTGACGCGGTGATCTCGGCCGCGACCATCGAGCTCGTCAAGGCGCGCACCGACGTCGTCGCCGTCGTGGGCGAGACCGTGAAGCTCACGCGACGTGGGCGATCGTGGGTCGGCCTCTGCCCGTTCCACCAGGAGCGGTCGCCGTCCTTCCATGTGACCCCAGAGCGGGGATTCTACCACTGCTTCGGGTGCAACGAGAGCGGCAACGCGATCTCGTTCGTCATGAGGGTCTTCGGGCTCAGCTTTCCGGAGGCGGTGCGTCGGCTCGCCGAGCGCGCCGGGATCGTCGTCGAGGACGACGCGTCTCCCCTCGATCGCTCCCGAGCCGAGGCCGAGCGGCGCTCGCGCGACGAGCTCTACGCCGTGATGAACACCGCCGCGGCCTTCTACGTCGAGGCGCTGCAGGCGCACCCGACGGCCCGCGTCGCCCAAGACGAGCTCGCGCGTCGCGGGCTCGTGCCCGGGGCCCCGACCGACGCGATCGCCACGGCGCTCTCTGCCTTCCGCATCGGCTACGCGCCCGCCGACTGGGACGCGCTCGCGCTGCACATGAAGCGCCACGGCGTCTCTCCGGCGCAGTGCGAGAAGGCCGGGCTCCTCCTGCCGCGCCAGGGGGGCGGCGGGCACTACGATCGGTTCCGCAACCGCCTGATGTTCGCCGTCATCGATCTGCAGGGCCGCGTCGTGGCCTTCTCGGGGAGGGTCCTGCCCGATCCGAAGACGGGGATCGTCGACAAGGAGACCGGGAAGTACGTGAACAGCCCCGAGACTCCGCTCTACCGCAAGGGCGAGACGATCTTCGGGCTCTTCCAGGCGCGGCAGGCCATCCGCGACGCGGGCGCCGCCGTCCTCGTCGAGGGCAACTTCGACGTCGTCTCGCTGCACGCGCGCGGCGTCGGTCACGTGGTCGCGCCGCTCGGCACGGCCTTCACGCCCGAGCAAGCGCAGCTCCTCCGGCGCTTCGCGCCCTCGGTGGTCCTCCTCTTCGACGCGGACGCGGCAGGGCGGAAGGCCGTGCGGCGCGCGATGGACCCCTGTCGCCAGGCCGGCCTCGTCGCCAAGGCCGCCGTGCTCCCGGAGGGCACCGACCCGGACGAGCTCGCGCGGACGCGGGGGCCCGACGCTGTGCGCGCCGTGCTCAAGGCGGCCGACGGCCTCCTCGAGCACCTCATCCGCCGCTCGCTCGACGAGGGCTTCTCGCGGGGCGACGCGGCCGAGCGCGCCGCGCGCGTGAAGGAGGTGACGGAGCTGCTCGCGAGCGAGTCCGATCCGACGGTGCGCGCGCTCGCCGAGACGTACGCGGACACCATCGCCGGGGAGCTCGCCGCCCACGATCTCAGCCTCGGCCGCCAGATCGATGTCCGGAGCTTCCGCGCGCTCTCGCAGCGCGTCGTGGCGGCGCTCCGTCGCCCCGAGCCTCCCGCCGCGCGGGTCGACGAGCGACGCGATCCCGTGACCGACGCGATCGTCGGCGCGCTCCTCGACTTCCCCGACTTGCTCGACGACGAGGAGATCGTCGGGCGGCTCGCGGTCCTCGGAGGGGACGCGGTCTTCTTCGTGTCCGCGCTGAGGGCCGCGCAGGACGCCGCGCCGGCGCGCGCGCTGTCCGGTGCGGAGCTCGAGGGCTTCCTCGCCGCGGTGCCCCCGTCGTTCCATGTGTTTGCGTCGCGCCGCCTGGCCTCGCCGGTCCATGAGGAGCTCGCGACCGCCCGGGCCGATCTCGTCGCGAACGCCGCGAAGCTCCAGGTTCGGACGCTCTCCCGCGACCACGAGGCCCTCGCCGAGGACATGGCGCGCGCCCAGGCCCGTGGTGACGACGACGAGGCCCTCGAGCTCCTCCGCGCCGCCCAGGAGAGCGCCCGTCGGAAGCGCGGGCTCGCGTGACGGGGCGTCGGGACGGTGTCGACGGTAGCACGGCCCGGGAGAGCGCCCGTCGAGCGCGCGGGCGTGCGCGCCGTGGCGGCGGTACGGCCCGAGGCGGCCCCGAGGGGGCGCCCTTGGAAAATGGGGGCTTGCGCGGCGCGACGGCGGCGCGACGGGCGGCGGCACGACGGCCCGGGGGAGCGCCCGTCGAAAACGCAGGCTTGCGTGATTTCGCCGATCGACTAAGGAGCATCGCCCTCCTCGCGGGCGCGCCTCCGTGCGCGCTCGTCCCCTCGCGTCTCGGAGCCCGACACCCCCATGGCTGACAAGAAGTCGAAGCCTCGCACCTCGGCCAAGCCCGCCCCCAAGCCCAAGAAGCCGACGAAGCCGGCGCCGTCCGCAGCCACGAAGGCGCCGAAGAGCGCGAAGCCCTCCGGCGCGGAGCGCGCCGAGAAGCCGGCGAAGGCTGCGCGAGGCGGGCAAGCCACGAAGGGGGCGGCGACGGACGAGCCCTCGTCTCGCCAGCCCGGGGCCGGGAAGAAGGAGGCGAAGGACCCCATCAAGGAGCTGCTCGAGCCGCCGAAGCAGAAGCAGTTCTTGTCCTTCGAGGAGATGAGCGACGGCGCCCCGCAGGACACGAGCCAGAGCGATCAGATCGACGACGTCATCGGGAGCCTGGGCGACGAGGACATCGAGATCGTCGACGGGACGACGCAGGTCAAGGTGATGCCGAAGCGCATCGCCGAGGAGGAGGCCGCCGAGGCGAAGAAGGTCGGCGTGCGGCCCGACGGGGCCTCGGAAGACGACGACGCCTCGTACCAGAAGTCGAACGACCCCGTGCGGATGTACCTCCGCAAGATGGGCACGGTGCAGCTGCTCACCCGTGAGGGCGAGGTCCAGATCGCCAAGCGCATCGAGGAGGGCGAGAACCGCGTCCTCTCGGCCATCCTGTCGTCGCCCATCGCCGTCCGCGAGATCCTCGAGATCGGCGAGAAGCTGAAGCGCCACAAGATCCGCGTGAAGGACATCATCCGCGACGCGGAGGAGACGGACGAGAAGACGCACTTCGACGAGGAGGAGGCCGATCGCCGCATCATCCGGCTCATCGACAAGGTGCGCGCGAAGGCGAAGCGCATCGAGGATCTCCGCGAGGAGGCGGCGGGGCTCGCAGCGTCGCCCAAGAAGAAGAGCATCCTCGAGGACGTCGCCGCGGCGCACGCCGAGATGGTCGAGTACCTCTCGGAGATGCGCCTCAACAAGCGCACCATCGACCGCATCGTCGGCGTCCTGAAGAAGCTCATCGAGCGCGTCGAGCGCGCCGAGGCGGCCGCGACCGAGCTGGAGAAGCGGTCCGGCATCGCCAAGGAGGACATCAAGCGCGCCATCCGCGAGGCGAAGGGCGACCCCCGCAAGGAGCGCGTGCTCGCGAAGCGCATGGGGCTCGAGCGCGCCGATCTCGACGACGCCGAGGAGGCCCTGAAGCGCGCCCAGCGCGGGCTCCGCAAGCTCGAGGAGGAGCTGCAGCTCGACCTCGACGAGGTGCGGACGACCTACCTCGCCATCGGCGCCGGCGAGCGCGCGGCCAACAAGGCGAAGGCCGACCTCGTCGAGGCGAACCTCCGGCTCGTCGTCTCGATCGCGAAGAAGTACACGAACCGCGGCCTCCAGTTCCTCGATCTCATCCAGGAGGGGAACATCGGCCTCATGAAGGCGGTCGAGAAGTTCGAGTACAAGCGGGGCTACAAATTCTCGACGTACGCGACGTGGTGGATCCGTCAGGCGATCACGCGCGCCATCGCCGATCAGGCGCGGACGATCCGCATCCCCGTGCACATGATCGAGACGATCAACAAACTCGTCCGGACGAGCCGCTACCTCGTGCAGGAGTTTGGCCGCGAGCCGACGCCCGAGGAGATCGCCGAGAAGATGGAGCTGCCGCTCGACAAGGTCCGAAAGGTCCTCAAGATCGCGAAGGAGCCCATCAGCCTGGAGACGCCCATCGGCGAGGAGGAGGACTCGCACCTCGGCGACTTCATCGAGGACAAGAGCGTCATCTCGCCCTCGGACGCCGTCATCAACACGAACCTGCAGGAGCAGACGCGCCGCGTCCTGAAGACCCTCACCCCCCGCGAGGAGAAGGTCCTCCGCATGCGCTTCGGCATCGGCGAGAAGAGCGATCACACGCTCGAGGAGGTCGGTCAGGACTTCGAGGTCACGCGCGAGCGCATCCGCCAGATCGAGGCCAAGGCCCTCCGCAAGCTCCGCCACCCGTCGCGGTCGAAGCAGCTGAAGAGCTTCATCGAGACCTGAGCGGGCGGGCGCGGGCCGCGTGTACTCGCTCCTCCGGCCGCTGCTCTTCCGGCTCGATCCGCACACGGCGCACGAGCTCGCGTCCTTCGCGATGGGCGCGCTCGAGCGCTCGGCCGGGCTCCGTAGGCTCGTCGGACGCGAGCTGCCCGTCGCCGGGCGCGTGCGCGCGATGGGGCTCGAGTTCCCGTCGCGCGTGGGTGTCGCGGGCGGCTTCGACAAGGACGGGCGGTGCCCGCGCGCGCTCGCGGCGCTCGGCTTCGGGTTCCTCGAGCTCGGCACCGTGACCGCCTTGCCCCAAGCCGCGAACCCTCGGCCCAACCTCTTCCGGCTCCCGGCCGACCGCGCGCTCGTCAACCGCCTCGGCTTCCCCAACCTCGGCGCCGAGCACCTCGCGCGCGCGCTCGCCCGCGCGAGGCCGGGCCTCGCGGTGCCCGTCGGCGTGTCGGTCGGCAAGTCGCGCGCCGTGGACGTCGGCGACGAGGGCGCCGTCGTCGCCGACTACGTGGCGTCCGTGCGCGCCGTGCGTGAGGCGGCGGACTTCCTCGTGATCAACGTCTCGTCCCCCAACACGCCCAACCTGCGCGCCATGCAGCGCGCGGGCGCGGCGAGGGCGCTGCTCTCGGCGATCATGGCCGAGCGGGGCGAGAGGCCCGTCTTGCTCAAGGTCGCGCCCGATCTCGACGACGCGGGCTTCGACGCGCTCCTCGACGTGGTCGGCGAGGTCGGACTCGCGGGCGTCGTCGCGACGAACACGACGATCTCGCGCGCCGGGCTCCGCACCGAGGCGGCCGTCGTCGAGGCGATCGGCGCGGGGGGGCTCTCGGGGCCGCCGGTGTTCGCTCGCGCGCTCCACATGGTCGCGCGCGCACGCGAGCGGCTCGGCGGCGCCGCGACGATCGTCGGTGTCGGCGGCGTCTCGTCCGTCGACGCCGCCCGGGCGATGCTCGCCGCGGGCGCCGATCTCCTGCAAGTGTACACCGCGTTCGTCTACGAGGGGCCGCGCTTCCCGCTACGGCTCGCGCGTGAGCTCGCGAGGTGAGGGCCTGGGTCCTGCCCGGAGGGCCCGCGCTCCCCGCCGCGGCTCGCGCGCGCGCGCGCGAGGTGAGGGCCTGGGTCCTGCCCGGAGGGCCCGCGCTCCCCGCCGCGGCTCGCGCGCGCGCGCGCGCGGTGACGATCGGCGCGGCGCAGCGCCGTGTGGGCGTCCCCCGTGTCGCGGCCGCGCCGCCCGGCGCGCGCGTCGCATCCCCCCACGGCGTCGATGCCTGAGCGCGGATCGCGCGCCGCGGTTCGCTGCGCGACGACGGCGTCGGTGCTCGCGTGGCGTCCCGCGCTCGCGGCGGCGCGCTGGGTGGCGATGGCGATCGTTCCGTCGGTGCTGGCGGCGCTCGCGGCGGCGCGCTGGGTGGCGATGGCGATCGTTCCGTCGGTGCTGGTGGCGCTCGCGGGGTGCGGATCGAACCATAGGGTATCTCCATACCCCGACGTCGATCCCGCGGTCCTCTTCCGTCCCCGCGGCGATCTCGACGCGCAGCTCGCGCGGATCGGCGAGGAGGCGGCGCGGGAGGGCTATCGCGAGGCGCTGCGGGTGACGGGCGTGCTCCCGGGCGGCGCCCCGCTCGTCGCGCTCGGGGAAGAGGGCGTGGATCGTGCGGGGCGCCCCTTCTCGCTCGTGCGGGTCGCGACGCCGTACGGGCTGGTCCTCGGGCTCGGGCCGCCGGCCTTCCCGACGCGGGATCCCTCGGAGCCGGTCGAGCTGCTCGCGTCGCTCGTGCCGGGCGGCGCCTTCCCGTCGGGCGTGGATCTCACGGGCGACGGGACGCCCGATCTCGCCGTCCGCGCGCCCGACGGGACGCTCGCCGTCTACCAGGTGCACGCGCTCGGTGGCACCCGCTACCCCGTGTCGCTCACCTTCCCGCCGACCGGCGCCGACGACGTGAACGGCGACGGGCGCGTCGATCTTCTCGGCCGCGCCGCGCCGCTGGCGGACGATCCGCTCGCGCCCGAGCTCGTCGACGTGGCCATCGGTACGGGCAGCTCCTTCGACAACGATCACCCGGACGCGCGGGCCTTCCACGCCCGCCTCCGCGACCGGCCGCTCACCCTGACGGCGCCGCTCGAGGCTCGGGCTCGCCGCGCGATCGAGGCTGCGTTCCACGCGATCCGCGCCGGTGAGCCCGGGGAGACGGCGGTCGGGCGGTGGCGCGACGTCGCGCTCGAGATCGACCAGGCGCCGCGTCTACGCCCCGCGTTCGTGCGCTGGACGGGCCTCGTCGCCGAGCGGACTCGTCCCTGAGCCACCCCGCGCGCGCAGAGCCTCGATGCGCGGTCGCGCGGAGGAGCTGCGGGCCTTCGCGCGCCTCCCCGCCGCGGGACCCGAGCTCGCCACCGAGGGGGCGGTCTTCGACCCTCGACGCGCTACGTGGGCGCGTCGAACGCGGAGACGACGGTCGGGCGCTGCAAGACGACGAAGGTGAACACGCCGAGCGCCGTCCCAAGCGGCGCGGAGAGACAGTTGAAGCCCGCCGTGACGAGGCAGAAGACGCGGTGCCGGCGCGCCGACAGGCAGTACGCGCTGTACGCGTTCGCCGCGCCCTTCAGGAAGATGAGCCCCGAGAAGGTGAGCCCGAGGACGATGAGGCCGATGCCGATCCCCGCGGGGGGCGCGGTGCCGCGGCCGTGCGTCGAGCCGGCGAGCACGATGCCGCCCACCAAGACGTAGACGAGCGGTAGGAGCGACACGAGTCCGAGCAGGACGGCGTGGACGACGTAGAAGACGGTGAGGAGCTTGAGGTGCTCGCGGTCCTCCCGGCTCAAGCTGGACGATTCCTCGGTCATGACGCAAGGACGAGAGTAATACAAAGGCCCTCGGACCGCGTGCGTGATGCCGCCCCCAGAGGATCTCCTTGCGATGGCCGATGCCCCCGAGAACCGCGAGAACAGGCTGAAGGATGAGGCCTCCGCCTATCTCCGTCAGCACGCGAAGAACCCGGTCGACTGGTACCCCTGGGGCCCCGAGGCGCTCGAGAAGGCGCGCAGGGAGGACAAGCCCATCTTCCTCTCGGTGGGCTACTCGGCGTGCCACTGGTGCCACGTGATGGAGCGCGAGAGCTTCGAAGACCCGTCCGTCGCCGTGCTCCTCGCCGCGGGCTTCGTCTCGATCAAGGTCGATCGCGAGGAGCGCCCAGATGTCGATCATTTGTACCAGACGGCTGCGCAGCTCATGGGGCGTGGCGGCGGGTGGCCGCTCAGCGTGTTCTTGACGCCGGACGAGCGGCCCTTCTTCGCCGGGACCTACTTCCCGCCCGAGCGCCGGCACGGGATGCCGAGCTTCCGCGAGGTCTTGGTCGCCGTGCGCCGGGCCTTCGATGACGATCGTCGGGACCTCGGAGCGCAGGCCGAGGAGGTCACGAGCTCCATCTCACGCGCCCTCGGCGCCGCGCGGAACGACGGCGACGTCTCACCGAGCCCCGAGCTGCTCGACCGCGCCGCCGCCGAGCTCGGTCGACGCTTCGATGACCGGCACGGCGGCTTCGGCGACGCCCCCAAGTTCCCGAACGCGATGGGCCTCGCAGCCTTGCTCTCGCACGGCGTCCGGCGCGGCGACGAGGAGAGCCTCTCGCGCGTGCGGCACGCCCTCTTCGCGATGCGCGCGGGCGGCCTCTGGGATCAGCTCGGCGGGGGCTTCCACCGCTACTCGACGGATGCGCGGTGGCTCGTGCCGCACTTCGAGAAGATGCTGTACGACAACGCGCTCCTCCTCGACCTCTACCTAGACGCTCATCGCGCGCTCGGGGTCCACGAGGACGTCGTCCGCGAGCTCGTCGGCTGGCTCCTTCGCGAGATGCGCGCGCCCGAGGGGGCGTTCTTCGCCTCGATGGACGCGGACAGCGAGGGAGAGGAGGGCCGCTTCTTCGTCTTCTCGCCAGAGGACATCGACGACGCGCTCGACGATCCGACCGAGCGAGCGCTCGTGAAGGCGCACCTCGGCGTCACCGCGCGCGGCAACTTCGAGCACACGGGCAAGACGGTCCTCTCGCTCGCCCTGCCGCTCGAGCGCGTCGCGGGCCAGCTCGGGCTGTCCGTGGCGGAGGCAGAGGCGACGCTCCGGCGCGCGCGCGCGATGATGCTCGCGTGGCGCGAGCGGCGGCCACGCCCCTTCCGCGACGAGAAGCGCCTCGTCGCCTGGAACGCGCTCCTCGTCGGCCCGCTGGCCGAGGCGGGCGTCGCCCTCGACGAGCCGTCGTACGTCGAGGCGGCGCTCGGCGCGATGCGCGATCTGTCCTCGCTCGTCGACGGCGGGCGGGTCGGCCGCTACGCGATGGGGGAGCGCAAGGTCACGGAGGGCTTCCTCGACGATCACGCGGGCTACGGCCTCGCGGCCTTCAGGCTCTGGGGGGTGACGGGCGACCCGTCGTGGCTCACGCGCGCGCGCGCCGTCGCGGCCGAGATCGTGAGGGAGTTCTGGGATGACGAGCAGGGCGTGTTCTTCTTCTCTCGAGCGAGCACGTCGTCGCTCGTCGCTCGGACCGAGGACGCGTACGATCAGTCGACCCCGTCGGGCTCGAGCCAGGCGGCCCTGCTCCTCCTGTCGCTGGGCGCGGTGGGGGACACGGCGCTCCACGCGAAGGGCGCCCGGTACCTCGAGCAGATGGCCGGGGGAGCCGCGCGCAACCCGCTCGCGTTCGGGCGCGCGCTCCTCGGGCTCGAGGTGCTGGTCGGCGGATCGTGCGACGTCGTCGTCGTGGGCCCTCGTGACGACGAGAGAGCGAAGGCGCTCGTCCGCGCGGCGTTCTCCGCCTACCTGCCCACGCGCGTCGTCGCGCAGATCGACCCTTCGGTCCCAGACACGATCACGGCGGCGGGCCCCCTCGCCGAGGGGAAGGCCCCCTCGTCCGTCCCGGTCGCGTACGTGTGCCGCGGACGCACCTGTTCGCTCCCGGCGCGCACGCCAGAAGCCCTCGCCCGCCTCCTCCATGTCTGAACGACGCGCCCTCGCCTGCGCGCGCGCCGAAGGCCCTCGCCCGCCTCCTCCATGTCTAAGCGACACCCCATGACACCCTCCGGGAGCAGCTCTCGACCCTGGCGGCGCGCCGCTCGATGGGGTCTTTCACGCCGCGCTCGTCGCGAGCTCTCGGGCGGCGCCACGAGGTGCGCCTCATGTTGATCGACACGCACTGCCACCTCGAGACCCCTGCCTTCCCGGAGGGGGCGGACGCGATCATCTCCCGCGCGAACGCGGCGGGCGTCGGCGGCTTCGTCGTCGTCGGCGTCGGCGAGACGCTCGAGAACGCCGAGCGCGCCGTGTCTCTTGCCCGCGCGCGCGCGGACGTCGTCGCGGCGGTCGCCTTCCATCCGCACGACGCGCGCGCGGTCGACGACGCGTCCTTCGACGCCGTGGCCGATCTCGCCGCCGATCTCCGCGTCGTCGCCGTCGGCGAGATCGGCCTCGACTACCACTACGATCACAGCCCACGCGAGACGCAGGCCGAGGTCTTCCGACGGTTCGTCGCGCTCGCGCGCACGCTCGCGAAGCCCGTCGTCATCCACACCCGCGAGGCCGCCGCCGACACCCTCGCGATCCTGCGCGAGGAGCACGCCCGCGACGTGGGAGGGATCATCCACTGCTTCTCGGAGGACGAGGCGTTCGCGCGCGCCGCGCTCGACCTCGGGTTCTACCTGTCGTTCTCCGGGATCGTCACGTTCAAGGGCGCGGCGTCCGTGCAGGCGGTCGCCGCGACGGCCCCGCTCGATCGCATCCTCGTCGAGACCGACGCTCCGTATCTCGCGCCCGCGCCGATGCGCGGCAAGCGCTGCGAGCCGGCCCACGTCGCCAGGACGGCGGCGCGGATCGCCGAGCTCCGCGGCCTCGACGTCGAGGCCGTGGCGTGCGCGACGACGGAGAACGCGCTGCGCTTGTTCGGTCCCACCTTGAGCCCCCGGCTCCCCTCATGAGCCCGCCCATCGATCCCACGGGCCCGACGCCCCGCTCGACGCCGGAGCACGCGCAGCCACCTCGGCCTCGCGCTCACCCCGAGCCTCTCGTCATGAGCCCGCACACCGATCCTCGGACCCCGGAGTCCCTCTTCCGGACGCTCTTGCTCCCCGTGTACCCCTCGGACGTCCTCGAAGATCTCGAGGCGGCGCGCGCGACGGACGCGAACCCGGCGAACAACCCGCTCTTCACGCGCGAGCTCGCGGACACGGCCGCGCGGTTCTCGCGGCTCGCGCCGGAGGCGCTCGGCGTCCCCCTCGAGCTCGACGGCTCGACCGCGTCCGTCCACCGGCTGTCCGCGGCGCTCGGCCGCGAGCCGCGCGACCGGCTCCTCGGCGCCGTCGGACCGGACGGCGTGCCGCTCCTCGTCCACTTCGTCGTCCACGCGGCGGCGTACGTCGGAGAGGTCATCGTCGCTAGGCACGGCGGCGAGTGGCTCGTGCGGCGCCCGCTCTGGGAGTCGCGCGTACGTCTCCGGTCGCCGGCCGGAGACGCCGAGCTCTCGCCGCTCATGTGGCTCGTCCGCTCCCTGTCGGACGAGGAGATCGACGAGCCCCGCCTGTCCTCGCGGTTTCGTCTCCACGTCGAGGTGCCGACCGAGCCCGCGTCGGATCTCCGCGTCTTCGTCGACGCCTCGCGCACGATCCCGCGCCTGAAGCGCCCGACGTACGAGCGCCTCCACAAGCACCTCCGCGCGCACGTCCCGGAGCTCCGCGGGCTCGGCGGGGACTTCCCCTCGGCCGAGCGCTTCGCGCAGCTCGGGTTCGCGTGGATGGACGTCCTGGTCGTGGGCGGTGGCCGGAAGCTCCTCTTCGCCGGCGCGTCCTCGAAGGGAGTGCACCTCTTCTGGGTCGGCGAGGCAGGCTTCACGAAGGCGGTCTTCATCCCGGCGGACGCCTTCCCCGACCCGCTCGTGAGGCCCTCGGGCGAGACGATCCGCGTCCTTTTCCAGTCCCAGGGGCGCCAGCTCTTCCAGGAGTTCTTGTGGTGGGGCCCGTAGTCAAGCGCCTCAGGGCGGGACTGCGCGCTCAGCCTTCTCTCTCCGAGACTTCTCTGCAATAATCGATGAACGAGCGCCGCTCGATGCAAGAGATCCACCTCCACCCGAACCAAGCTCACCTGCGGCCCGGCTTCCGGCTCGATCGCTACGAGCTGCTCCTCCCGCTCGCGCAGGGCGGCATGGCGACGGTGTGGGTCGCGCGCCACCAGGGCAAGCACGGGTTCGAGAAGCTCGTCGCCATCAAGACCGTGCTCCCGCAGTACGCGGACGATCCCGCGTTCCAGTCGATGTTCATCGACGAGGCCCGCATCGCCGCCGGGATCCATCACCCGAACGTCGCAGAGATCCTCGACATCGGCGAGGAGAACCGCACGACCTTCCTCGTGATGGAGTGGGTGGACGGCGACTCGCTCGCTCGGCTCTACAACGCGATCATCCGCGAGCGTCGGCGCTTCCCGATCCCGATCATCGCGCGCATCCTCGCGGACGCGTGCCACGGCCTGCACGCCGCGCACGTGCTCACCGATCAGCTCGGCCGTGCGCTCGGCGTCGTCCACCGCGACGTCTCTCCGCAGAACATCCTCGTCGCGATGAGCGGCGTCGCGAAGGTCATCGACTTCGGGGTCGCGAAGGCTGCGCAGCGGCTCTCGCAGGAGACGAGCGCGGGCCTCGTGAAGGGCAAGATCCAGTACGCGTCGCCGGAGCAGGCGATGGGCGGAGAGCTCGACGGGCGCTCCGACATCTGGGGCCTCGGCGCGGTGTTCTACCAGATGGTCGCGGGGCGGCTGCCCTACGACGGCGAGAACCAGCTCCAGACGCTGCACCTCATCACGAGCGGCGCGCCGCCGCCGCCGCTCCCGCCGCACGTCCCCCCGCAGGTCCAGGCGGTCATCCAGCGTGCGCTCGCGTTCCGCCCGGAGGATCGCTACGGCTCTGCGCTCGAGATGGCCCACGCGCTCGAGGGGCTCCGGCCGACCGCGACGCAGGCGGAGGTGTCGAAGCTCGTGCAGGAGGTGCTCGGTCCGCGCGCCGCGCAGCGCAAGAGGGACGTGGCGGACGCCCTGACGAGCGTCTCGGCCCTCTCGACCCCGGCGCTGACGACGCCCTCGTCGCCGTCGCAGGCGGTGGGCGGCTTCGGCGGGACGCCTGGGCCGAGGGCCCCCATGGGCTCCAGCCCGGCGATCCCCGCGGCCTTCGCGCCGCAGCCGGGGATGGCGACGCCTGCGCCGCAGTTCACGCCCGCGCCGCAGTTCACGCCCGCATCCCAGTCGCAGCCCTCGCTGCAAGGGACCGTGGTGCCGCAGATCGAGGGCGCGCGTCCGCTCGGTGCGCTGCACTACGTCGTGGCTGCGACGGCGACGCTCGTGACCCTGGGCGTGTGGGGTGGCGTCGCCGCGACGGCGCTCGGAGACCACCCCTCGAAGCCCAGCGCGGCCGCGGCGACGAGCTCGACGATCGAGCCGGCCCCGTCGACGCCCGGATCGACCTCAGCGACGCCGGAGCCGCTGCCCCCCGCGACGGCGACCGCCGCTCCTCCGCCGGGCTCCGAGGCACCGCCGCCCGTCGCGACGGTGACCGCCCCGGTGGCGACCGCAGCTCCACCGCCGACGCACGAGCCACCGCCCCCGACGACGGCGCCGACGACGAAGACCACCGCGCCGGCCGCCGCGACGGCGACGGCACACCCGGGGGCGACGCCCAAGAAGCCCCCCACCACCAAGAAGAAGAAGGTCGACGATGGCTTCTGATCGCTCGTTCTCGCGGCGCATCGCCCGCGCGCTGCTCCTCTCCCTCGCTGTGTCCACCTCGCTCGTGGCGGTCTCCGTCTCTGCGGCGGAGCCGGACGAGACGGCGAAGAAGGCGGCACGGAACTTCATGACCGAGGGCCGCGATCTGCGCGATCACAAGGACTTGAAGGGCGCGCTCGAGGCCTTCAAGAAGGCCGACGCGATCATGGGCGTGCCCTCGACAGGGATCGAGGTCGCGCGCACCCTGCGGCAGCTAGGGCAGCTCCGTGAGGCCAAGAAGATCGCCACCGAGATCGCGAGCTCCGAGGTGAAGCCGAAGGAGCCCGCTCCCTTCGCGGTGGCGCGCGACGAGGCCAAGCAGCTCCTCGCAGAGCTCGAGAAGGCGATGCCCGTGATCTCGATCAAGGTGAAGGGCGCCGCGAAGCCCGAGATCCGCGTCGACGACGCCCTCGTCGTCGATCCGAGCCACGTCGAGGTCGATCCTGGGGAGCACAAGGTGCAAGCGCGCGGCCCGAAGGACACGAAGTCCGCCACCGTGACGCTCGCCGAGGGCGAGAAGAAGGACCTCTCGTTCGATCTCTCTCCGCCGGCTGAGCCCAAGGAGCCCGCCCCGCCGAAGGAGCCCGTCGAGGGCAAGGTGAAGCCGTCCTCGGGGAAGGGCACGCTCGCGGCGGTGGGGTTCGGTCTCGGTGGCGCGGGCCTCCTGGTCGGCGCCGTGACGGGCTTCATGGCGAAGGGGAAGGCGTCGACCGCGAAGGACGCGTGCGTCGACTCGCGCTGTCCGCCCTCGGTCCACGGTGACATCGACAGCGGCAAGCGGCTCGCGACCTTCTCCAACATCGGCTTCGCCGTGGCGGTCGTGGGCGCCGGAGTCGGGACCTACGCCATCCTGTCGAAGCCCAAGAAGGAGAAGTCCGAGGACACGGCCGGGCGCTGGCTCTCGCCCTACATCGGCGTGGGCAGCGCGGGCGTCACGGGCGCCTTCTGACTCCACGAAGGCGCCACATCCCCGTCGCCGAGCCGAGCGACCCGCCCGTACGCGCTCCCCGAGGAGCCTCTCGGACATGACGCCGTCCCCGCGCCGCCCGGACACGCCCTGCCGCCGCGTCGAGTGAGTGTATGGAACCTCTGGACGATCGCTCCCCCGCTCGAGGTGTGGCCCGCCGCCTCCGCGTCGAGTAAGTGTATGGAACCTCTGGACGAGTGCTCCCCCGGTCGAGGTGTGGCCCGCCGCGTACCTGTCGAGTGAGCGTATGGAACCTCTGTGCGATCGTTCGTCCGGTCGAGGTGTGGTGCGCCGCCGTCGCGTCGAGTGAGTGTATGGAACGTCTGGATGATGACTCGTGGGGAACACCCGGCAAGGCGTCGCTCAGCGCGACGCCCCTCTTGCCGTGCCTCGGCATGGTCGTGCCGCTCCATGGCGCGGCGCTCGCGGCGCGAGCCGCGCGCGGTGACGGCACTTCGGTCGCGGTCAGCCGCAGCCTCGGACCATCCCCACCGCGAGCGCCACGATGACGAAGGAGGCGAGGAGCACCACGCGCCCGAGCATCGACGCGCGTCGGCGCGCGCGCTCCCTCGCCGCGGGATCCTCGACCATCGTGTTCGCGATCGTGTCGTGGAGGCCTGTCGCGAGGACCACGAAGACGACCAGCGCGAGCTTGTGGCCGAGCAGCTTGCCGTAGCTCTGGCGCCAAAACTCGCCGGTCGTGAGGGTGGTCCAGCCGATGCCGCGGAGCCAGAGGTTCGTGACGCCGGTCACGACGAGGAGGATGAGCGACGCGGCGCCGAGGCGACGGAAGAGCGGGCCTACGACGGCGAGGAGCCTCTGGGACTGCTCTCGCATCTCGGGCCTGCGGATGGTCGGGACGATGACGGCGGCGAAGAAGATCATCCCGCCGATCCACGCGGTCGCGGCGAGGATGTGCAGCCAGACCGAGACGAGGTACGCGCTCACGGCGCGGACTCTAGGGGCGGGCGCGCAGAAGTCCACGGCCTTTGGGCTGACGAGACACGTTGGCCGTGGCCCTCGCCCTCGCGACCCACCAGGGGCGGGCGCGCGGTCCGCCTCGGCCCTTGGGCGTGGCGGCGCGTCCGCGACGCGGGGCGCACGAGCCCATGATAGACACGAGGGACAGCGCGGATGCTGCTCGCCATCGACGTCGGCAACACGAACATCACGATCGGGCTCTTCGATGGTGATGTGCTCGTCGACTCCTTCCGCTGCGAGAGCTCGCGCACCAAGACCGCCGACGAGTACGCGGTGCTCCTCCACCAGCTCCTCGGGCTCCGACGCTCGCGAGGGCGGAGCGTCACCGCCTCCATCCTCGCGAGCGTCGTCCCCGTCCTCACGCAGGTGGTCGGCGAGGCCGTGCGCCGCGGCTTCGGGCGCGATCCGCTGGTCGTGGGCCCCGGGATCAAGACCGGGATGCCCATCCTGTACGAGAACCCTCGCGAGGTCGGCGCCGATCGGATCGTCAACGCGGTCGCGGCCTTCGAGGAGGCGCGCGGCGGCGCCATCGTCGTCGATTTTGGGACGGCGATCACCTTCGACTGCATCTCGCCTCGCGGCGAGTACCTGGGCGGCTGCATCACCCCCGGGATCCGGGTGAGCGCCGAGGCCCTGACGCGCGCCGCCTCGCGTCTGCCTCGCGTCGATCTCGTCGCGCCGGGGCGCGTGGTCGGCCGATCGAGCGCGGCCTCGATGCAGTCCGGGATCGTCTACGGCTACGCGGCGCTCGTGGATGGGCTCGTGGGGAGGCTCGAGGGGGAGCTCGGGTTCCCGTGCCTCGTCCTCGCGACCGGCGGCCACGCGGGCCTCGTCGCGCCCCACACGAGCCGCATCGTCCGCGTCGACGACGCCCTCACGCTCCGCGGGCTCCGCCTCGTCCACGCGAGGAACGCGGGATGACGCGAGCGCGGGGCAAGATCGCGCTCGCGGCGCTCTCGGTGGTGGCGCTGCTCGCCGTGTCCCTGGCGATCGTGCTCGGCTCCGAGCCCACGAGCGTCGCGCGCGCCCTCGCCGATCCGGCCAGCATGGACCGGCTGCTGCTCGCCCATGCGCGCCTGCCTCGCGTCCTGCTCGCGGCGCTCGCAGGCGGCGGGCTCGCGATGGTGGGCACGTCGTTCCAGGCGCTCTTGCGCAACCCTCTCGCGGAGCCGTACATCCTCGGCGTCTCGGGCGGCGCGGCCGTCGGCGCGACGTCGGTGCTCGCCTTTGGCGTGACGGGCGCGACGTGGCTCGGGGCGGTCCTCTTGCCGGGCGCCGCCTTCGTCGGCGGGCTCGCGGCGACGGTCGTCGTGTACGCCGTCGCGTCCGTCGCGGGAGAGCGGAGCGGCGCCGTCATTCTGCTCGCGGGCGTCATCGTGAACGCCTTCGCCGGAGCGCTCGTCACCTTCGTGAAGACGCTCGTCTCCGCGCCGCGCTCGCAAGAGCTCATGATGTGGCTCGTCGGGTTCCTCGACGCGCCGAGCCCCGGCGCGCTCGCCGCGACGGCGGTGCTCGTGCTCGCGGGCGGCGCCGCGCTGGTCGTCGACGCGCCGAAGCTGAACCTCCTCGCGCTCGGGGATGCGGAGAGCCTGCACCTCGGCGTCGACGTCAGGGGGCTCACGCGGAGGCTTTTCTTCGTGGCGTCCGCGGTGGTCGGCGCGATCGTGTGTGTGACGGGGCTCATCGGGTTCGTGGGGCTCGTGGTCCCGCACGCGCTCCGCCGCGTGGTGGGCGTCGATCACCGCTGGCTCGTCCCGGCGTCGTTCTTTGGCGGTGCGGCGGCGCTCGTCCTCTGCGATCTCGGCTCGCGGCTCCTGCTCGGTGTGCTCGGCACGTCGCCGCCGGTCGGGGCGATCACCGCGGCGCTCGGGGGGCCGCTCTTCTTGGTCCAGCTGGCGCGGACGCGGGGGCGTGCGTGACCGAGGAGCGCGAGATCGTCGTCGCGAGCTGGGCCGAGCGCTACGTGCGTGTGATGGACGAGGCGGTCCGGATCCCGGGCACCCGCGTCGGCGTCGGTCTCGATCCCGTCGTCGGGCTCGTCCTCCCCGGCGCGGGCGATCTCCTCACCGGCGCCGGCTCGATCGCGCTCCTCTTCCTCGCGCTGAAGGAGGGTGTGCCCACCGTATGGATCCTCCGGATGATCTTGAACATCGGGATCGACACGGCGCTCGGCGCGGTCCCCCTCGTCGGCGACGTGTTCGATCTGTTCTTCCGCTCGAACCGCAAGAACCTCGAGATCGTCCTCCGCACGCGGAGCGGCGACAAGCCGAGGCTGCGCGACTACGTCGTCGTCGGCCTCGGGGTCTTCCTCGCCGTGTTCAGCGTGCTCTTGCCGGTCCTCGTCTTCTGGGGGGTGGTCGTCGGGACGGGGCTCGGCTTCGGGTTGTGGCGCTGGCTCGGGCGGTGAAGCCCGAGCCGGACGAGGCTGGGTGATTCGTCCGCGATCGCAGAGCGCATGGCCGCGATCGCGGTGGGCGAGGGAGCGCGCGGCGGCTCTCCCTCGCGTCGCGTGTCAGGGGCGCCCGAGCCGCACGAAGGTGCCGCCGGTCGCGCCGTCGAGAGCGAGCCACACCGCGCCCGCCGCGCCGCCGAAGACGGCGATCTGAGCCTTCGGACCCTTGGCGGTGATCTTGGGCAGCTCCTTGCCGCTGGGCAGGCTCTCGACGCTGTCCTTCGTGCTGATCTCGTAGGGCACGAGGACGACGGGGACGCCCTCGAAGGTCGCCGCGTCCGTCTGTGAGACGAGCAGCCAGCCGTCCACCACGTCGGTCGGCGCGAGCGCCGCGAGCGTGTGGGTGAAGGTCTTGTCGTCCTGGACGAGCGTCGTGCCGGGGAGCGGCGTCGAACCGAAGAGCATCTTCTTCGTGAAGCCGCGGATCTCGTGATCTGCGCCGAAGGTCGACAGGTCCGCGAAGACCGCCCGATCGCCGTCGGAGGCGACCGGTCCTGTCGATTGCTGCCACGAGGCGACCTTCTGCGAGCCCGTGCAGCCGGTGCCGGTCAGGTGTCCTTCGCACAGATCGTAGGTGTAGAGGCCAGCGTCGACCGCTGCGGGCATCGCGCTCGCGATCGTGGAGAGCCCCGTGTAGACGAGCCGCTTCGTCGCGCCGTCGGTGAGCCCGACGCCCGAGAAGAACCCATTGACGAAGCCGCGCGAGTCGACGTCCGTCCCGACCATCGCGAGGACCTCGCCGGGGAAGCCGGCGCCCGAGCCCGTGTACGAGAGCAGCGTGACGCCGAAGAGATCGACCGCGGGTCCCCAGAAGACGCCGTCGGGGACGCCGCTCGGAGAGAAGGTGTCCGTCGCGCTGACCGTCGCCGCGCCCGAGGACCCCGTGACGGAGAACCGCGTGACCGTCACGGTCTTGCCGGACGCGCTGGACAGCATCGGGCCCCCGTGGGCGCCGAGCTGAGGCGCCCCGTCCACCAGGGCGACGTCGGTCGAGTAGACCCCCGTCACGCACAGCGGGAAGTCCTGCGACAGCGTCAGGATGGCGTCGTACAGAGACGCGTCGAGGCACGCGCTCGCGCCCCCGGATCCGGCCTGCCCCGCCTGTCCCGCATTGCCCGCGGCGCCGCCCTTTCCGGCCTGCCCGGCATTGCCCGCGGCGCCGCCCTTTCCGGCATTGCCCGCGGCGCCGCCCTTTCCGGCCTGCCCGGCATTGCCCGCGGCGCCGCCCTTTCCGGCATTGCCCGCGGCGCCGCCCTTTCCGGCTTGCCCCGCGGCGCCGCCCTTTCCGGCTTGCCCCGCGGCGCCGCCCTTTCCGGCCTGCCCGGCTTCCCCTTGCCCTGCGGCTCCCGCCGCATTCCCACCCGCCCCGGCGGTGTGGCCGGACGAGCCCGAGGTGCCTGCGTGGCCGCTCGTCGCTGGGATCGCGGAGGACGTGTCTTCTTCGTCGACGCACGCGACGAGCGAGAGGGCACACAACGAAACGAGCGTGCCGGTGGTCACGGCGAAGCGTGTGGAGGTCTTGACGATGGGGTTCATGGTAGGCTGGTCCTTTCGGCCGCGAGCACCCGCGCGCGCGGTGGTGTCCTTGCCCCCCGAGATCCGGCGAACCCGCGCGTGAGCCAGGCTCGCCGCGCGAAGTCCGTCCGCACCCCGCGGAGGCTCTTCTCACCTCACGGTCGGTCTCCTGGCTCCTGGTTCGTCCTCGGGGTGCCGCCTTCCCGGCTCGCGCCAGTGGCTGGGATCGCACCCTTCGTCCCCAGTGACAGTGGCGGGGGCCGCGCCGGATTCGCACCGGCTTCCCTGCGCTTGGGGCGAGCCCTCGGCGCACCGGGAGGTGGCTGCCCCGCCCGTTCGGGTCGAGCGCGACAGCGGCGAGTCCATGCCCGATCTGCGTCGTCGCGTCAAACCCGTCGCGTCGAGTCGAGTCTCGTCATCGATGTGCGAAGTGCCCATGGCCCTCCTCTGCGCCCGACGAGGACGCGGGTCAGCACCCCCAGGGCACCCGCAGATCCCGCGCCCGACGAGGACGCGGGTCTGCACCCCCAGGGCACCCGCAGAGCCCGCGCCCGACGAGGACGCGGGTCTGCACCCCCAGGGCACCCGCAGAGCCCGCGCCCGACCTTTCGCGGTCCGCGTACGCGTGCTCTGCGCGGGCGCGCTCCGAGGCCGTTCACGCGCTGCTTCGCACGGCGCCTGCCTTCCTTCACGTCGCCTGCCGCGCTCCGACTCCTCGACGCCTCGACGCCTCGTCACGCTCGCGGCGGCGCTCGGGCTCCGCGTGACGTCGCGAGCGCCTCGCCGCCCCTCGTGGCGAGGTGCTTGCGTCGATCCCTCCACGACGGCACACACGCGCGCGTGACCGTGACCGACGCGCTCTCCGCCGAGCTCGAGGCCCTCCTCGAGCGGGCGCTCGTGACGACCTGGGCGGACGTCAACTGGAGGCTCTTCGGCGACGCGATGCGCCCGCCGGTGCTCGCCCTCGCCGAGTCGCAGCGGCTCGGCGCGTACAAGCCCGAGACGCGGACGCTCGAGCTCCAGCGGACGCTGTGTGTCACGAGGCCGTGGTCGGTCGTCGTCGAGATCCTGAAGCACGAGATGGCCCACCAGTATGTGCACGAGGTGCTCCACGTGACCGACGAGGCCGCGCACGGCGAGGCGTTCCGGCGCACCTGCGAGCGCTTCGCGATCGACGCCACGGCGAGCGGCCTGCCCGAGGCGCTCGAGGCGACCGCCGAAGAGACGCGGCTCGTCGAGCGGGTCGCCAAGCTCCTCGCGCTCGCCGAGAGCCCCAACGAGCACGAGGCCGAGGCCGCCGCGAGCGCCGCGCGCAAGCTGATGCTCAAGCACGATCTCGAGGAGCGGGCCGCGCGCGTGCCCAGGCAGTACGTGGCGCGGACCCTCGGCGAGCCTGCGGTGCGCCACGCGGCGTGGGAGGGCTTCCTCGCGAGCATCCTGTCGTCTCATTTCTTCGTCGAGGTGATCTGGGCGACCTCGTACCTCGTGCGCGAGGGCAAGCGCGGCTCGGTGCTCGAGGTGACCGGCACGCGGGCCAACGTCGAGATGGCCGACTACGTCTACGCCTTCCTCCGCGACACGGGCCTGCGCCTCTTCGCCGAGAAGGAGCGCGCGGGGCTCGTGCGCGGCAAGCGCGAGCGCGACCGCTTCCTCTCGGGGTTGATGCAGGGCTTTCGTGACAAACTCGCCGCGGAGTCGAAGGCGCACGCCGAGGCCGGGCTCGTCTGGCGCGGCGATCCGGGGCTCGAGGCGCACTTCGCCCGGCGGCACCCGCGCACGCAGACGCGATCCTTCGGCGGAGGGAGGGCGACCGAGGCTCACGCCATGGGCCGCGCCGAGGGCGGCTCTCTCGTGCTCCGCAAGCCGGTGGGCGGAGGGGTGGGGATCTCGCGAGGGCGGCTCCTCGGGCGCTGAGCGTCGGGACGAGCCCTGGAGTCACCCGGCTGCGGGCCGACGAGGCACCGATTCGCGTGCTTGCTCGGCCTGTCGCGCGGGACTGGGCGATCGAGAACGCGCTGCACGGGGCGCGCGACATGACGTTCGACGAAGACCGCTCGCGAGCGCGCACGGGGCACGCTCCCGAGGTCCTCGCGATGCTGCGCGACCCGGCGCGCGGTCGCGGGCGCCTCGGTGCGACGAACCGCGCCGAGGAGCTCCGCGCTACGAAGCCTGAGCTCGGCACCGACCCGCACCGACTCGGCGCTCCGTCTGCTCGGGCTCCGGGGTGCGCTGCCGTCGTGGCGCGTCGCCGCACGCCTGCACCGCCGCGGACGCACCCGCGGCGCCCGCTCGCTTCGTCGTCCGTACCCGGCCGCTCGAGGCTCGCCGCTCACGCACGGTCGTCAGCCGCTGAGCCCTCGCCCGCTCCCGGCCAAGCACCGCCACGCGTCGCCGACGCTAAGGTCGCCCTGGGGTGGTACCGTCGTGGCTTGCATATTCTGAAGAATTCATCATAAACGGCGAATGCGTTCCCCAATCCTGGCGGTGGTCGGGCTGTCGTCGCTGCTCGGGCTGTCGTCGCTGGGCTGCAAGCCGACGGAGGCCATGCCGGAGCCTGCCCCGGAGATCCCGCGGGTCGAGGGGCGCGTCCTCGTCGTCACCGACGCGTTCCTCCGTCGCGCGGGTGTGAAGGTGGCGGTCGCCGAGAAGGTTCGCCTCATCCCGCACGAGCGGGTCGTCGGGACGGTGACCTACGATCCGAAGCACGTGGCGGTGATCGACGCGAAGAGCGCGGGGTTCGTGCGTCGTGTGCTCAAGTTCGAGGGGGCGGTCGTCGAGGTCGGGCAGGCGCTCGCAGTCATCGAGAGCGAGGGGCTCCGTGAGGCCGTCGCAGACGCCGAGGTCGCCAGGGCCTACCGCCGCGCGGCGGCGAAGAACGCGGATCGCGAGCGCGATTTGCTCACCCGTGGCCTGACGACGGCGCGCGAGGTGGAGCTCGCTGCCGCGACGCTGGAGGAGCAGGCCACGCGGCTCCGGGCGGCGCAGGCGAGGGTCGAGTCGCTGTCGGGAGGCCGCGTGCGAGGGGGCGCCCAGTACGAGCTGCGCACTCCCATCGCCGGGAGCATCGTGACGCGGGGGATCTCCCAGGGGATGACGATCGGGCCGAACGTGCTGGCCTTCCGCGTCGCGAACTTGGACCACCTGTGGGTCGAGCTGTCCGTGTCGGAGCGCCGCGTGGGGCAGCTCCGGGTGGGGGACGGCGCCACCCTCACGACGCAGGCGGACGGCGCTGCGCCGATCGAGGGGCGGATCGCCTACGTCGGCGAGGTCATCGAAGAGCACACGCGCACCGCGGACGTCCGCGTCGAGGTCGACAACCGGTCGCGATCGCTCCGACCGGGGCAGTCCGTGGTGGCGTCCCTCCGGCTCATGCACGCGGCTGAAGACGCGCTCGCCGTGCCGCGGACGGCCGTCACCTTCGTCGACGGTCGGGCGACGGTCTTCGTCGCCGAGAGCCCGACGCGCTTGGTGGCGAGCCCCGTCGTGCTCGGCGCCACCGACGGCCTCTCCACCGAGATCGTCGAAGGACTTGCTCCCGGCGTGAGCGTGGTCACCGAGGGTGTGCTCGCTGTCAAGAGCGAGTTCTTCCGCTGACGCCATGCTGGGATCCATCGTCGGTCTGTCCGTGAAGTATCGCCGCGTGCTCGCGGCCCTGTTCGTGGTGCTCCTCCTGATGGGTGCCCTCGCGGCCTGGAGGCTGCCGGTCGATGCGCTGCCCGACGTGTCAGGGGTGCAGGTGTCTGTCCTGACCCAGGTCAAGGGGCGTTCCCCCACCGAGGTCGAGCGGACGGTGACGATCCCGATCGAGAATGCGCTGAATGGCGTCCCGGGGTCGGTCGAGCTCCGGAGCGTCTCGCGTACGGGCCTGTCGGCCGTGACGCTGGTGTTCCGCGACGGCGCGGACGTCTGGTTCGCGCGGCAACTTGTCACCGAGCGGCTTCGTGGCCTGGACGGCGCGCTGCCGCCGGGGGCGAGTGCTCCCGTGCTCGCGCCGGTCTCTACGGGGCTCGGGGAGATCTTCCAGTTCGTCGTCCGCTCGGATGTCCACACCTCGATGCAGCTGAGGACGCTGCTCGACTGGGAGATCGTGCCCAAGCTGCGCGGGGTCCCCGGCGTCGTCGAGGTCAACACGATGGGGGGCGAGCTGAAGGAGATCCACGTCGTGGCCGACCACGCGAAGCTCCGAGCTCGCTCCATCGGCCTCGTCGAGCTTGCCAGTGCGATCCGCGAGGCGAACGCGAACGCGGGCGGTGGGTCTGTCGATCGCGACGGCGAGGCGTACGTCCTCCGTGGCGAGGGGACGCTGCGGCACGTGGAGGAGATCCGCGACATCGTGCTGCGCACCGAGCCAGACGGGACGTCGATCCTCGTCGCCGACGTCGCCGACGTGGCCGTCCGTCCCGCGCTCCGCTACGGCGTGATCACGCGAGATGGCAAGGGGGAGGCCGTGACGGGCGTCGTCATGATGCTGCTCGGATCGAACAGCCGGGACGTCGTGCGTGGCGTCTCGCAGAAGATGGTCGAGGTCCGCGCTGCGCTCCCGCCGGGCGTCGTGGTGGACGTGGTGTACGATCGAAGCGACTTCGTCGAACGGACCCTCGGCACCGTGGGGCGCAACCTCGTCGAGGGCGTGATCGTGGTCACGCTCGTCCTGTGGCTGTTGCTCGGCACCGTGCGCGGGTCGCTGGTCGTCTCGCTCGGGATCCCTGCGTCCATGTCCATCGCGCTCTTCGGCATGCACATCTTCGGGGTCACGGGGGATCTGATGTCGCTCGGAGCGATCGACTTCGGCTTCCTCGTGGACGGGCCGGTGGTCGTCCTCGAGGCGGTCGCGGCGGGTGCCGTCGGGACCGCGGCCGCGAGAGAGGCGCGCCCGCAGCAGTATGGGGAGATCGCGCGGGCGGTGTCGCAACCTGTCGCCTTCGCCGTGGCGATCATCATGCTCGTGTACGTCCCCCTCCTGTCCCTCGAGGGCGTCGAGGGCAAGATGTTCCGCCCCATGGCGCTCACGATGGCGAGCGCGCTCTTTGGCGCGCTGGTCTACGCGCTCGTCTTCTTCCCAGCGCTCCTCGTCCTCTTCGTGCCGCCCCCCGGGCACGGCCCGAGGTGGGTGCGTCGCGTCATCTCCTCGCTGAGCGGGCTGGTCCCCGTCGCGGTTCGTCGCGGGCCGATCGTTCTGCTCGGCGCCACGCTGCTGCTCACGGGCTCCACGCTCGCGTTCTTGCGCGCGGGCGCGGACTTCGTCCCGCGCATCTTCGAAGGCGACGCGAACGTGACGATCCGTCGGAGCCCCAGCATATCCATCGACGAAGCGCGCGATCTCGACCTCCGGGTCGAGCGCGTGCTCGCGTCGTTCCCGGAGGTGGAGACCACTGTCGGGATGACGGGCCGCGCCGAGGTGGCGATCGATCCCGTCGGCGCCGACAACACCGACATCCTCGTGAGGCTGCGGCCTCCCTCGACGTGGACGTCGGCGAGCTCGTTCGACGACCTGTCGGAGCGGCTCAAGAGCCGAGTCGAGGCCGCCGTCCCGGGGAGCTTCGTGTCCGTCTCTCAGCCGATCGAGGACAAGACCAACGAGCTCATCTCGGGCTCTCGAGCGGACGTGTCGATCCTGCTGTCGGGCGATGATCTGTCCGAGCTCGAGCGCATCTCCGGGGCGATCGGCGCGCGCGTGCGCGGGATCGCAGGGACGGGTGACGTGCGGGTCGAGCGGCTCCTTGGTCAGCCCTCGCTCGTCGCGCGGGTCCAGCGCGGTGCCATGGCGCGACATGGCGTGTCGGTGGCGGACGCGTGGGGCACGTTCGAGGCAGCGCGCGGCGGTCTTCACGTCGGCGAGATGTTCGAGGGAGAGCGGCGGTTCGATGTCCGCGTCGTCGCGCCGCCCCTCGAGCCCACGGCCGCAGCGCTCGGGGACGTCTTCGTCAGCACGCGCAGCGGGCGCGCCGTCACGCTCCGCGAGGTCGTCGCGTTGACGGAGGAGGACGGCCCTGCGGCGGTCCGGAGAAAGGCGCGTCAGCGTCAGGTCAAGGTCGATGTCAACCTGCGGGGTCGCGATCTCGTCTCCTGGGTCGCGGAGGCGCGGGCAGTCGTGGGGCGCGACATCCGCCTGCCGCCCGGGTACGGGCTCGCCTGGGGCGGGCAGTTCGAGAACTTCGAGCGCGCTGGGCGCCGTCTCGCCTTGGTCATCCCGGCGGTCGTCGCCATCATCGTCGGGATGCTGTTCTTGGCCTTCCGCGACGCTCGCCGCGCGATCGCTGTGTCGCTCACCGTCCCGTTCGCGCTGAGCGGGGGGATGCTCGGGCTCCTCGCGCGGGGGATGGGCTTCAGCCTCCCGGCGGCGGTCGGCTTCATCGCCCTCGGAGGGATCGCGGTCCTCAACGGTGTTGTCGTCGTCACCGCCCTCCGCAAGGCGGAGGAGGAAGAAGGGATCGCGCCCGACGAGGCCATCGCTCGCGCGGCGGCCGCATCGACGCGAGCGATCCTCACCACGACGGCCGTCGCCG
The DNA here is from genome assembly GCA_964396175.1 of uncultured Polyangiaceae bacterium. GTDB lineage: Bacteria > Myxococcota_A > Polyangia > Polyangiales > Polyangiaceae > CAYNEK01. The sequence continues at coordinate 176,786 of CAYNEK010000001.1, forward strand.
CGTTCGGGTTCGTCCCCATGGCGCTCTCCACGGGGGCAGGTGCCGAGGTCCAACGTCCCCTGGCGACCGTGGTCGTGGTCGGCATCGCCGTGGGCGCGCTGGTCAGCCTCTACGTGCTCCCGGGGTTGCTCCGGATCTTCGCAGGTCCGCGCCGAATCAGCTGAGCGCGAGCATGCGATCGATCGGGATCTTCGCGCGCTCGCGGAGCGACTCGGAGAGCTCGATCCGCGGGGCCAGATCGCGGAGCGCGTCGCGCACCTTCTCGAGGGTGTTGCGCTTCATGTGAGGGCAGAGGTTGCAGGCGCAGCGATCGCTCTGCGGGGGTGCCGCGATGATCTCCTTGTCGGGCGCGCGCTTCTGCATCTGGTGGATGATCCCGGGCTCGGTCGCGACGATGAAGCGCGTCTTATGGCTCTCGATGACGCGGCGGAGCAGCTGGGTCGTCGAGCCGACGAAGGCGGCGTGCGCGAGCACCGAATCCTCGCACTCGGGGTGGGCGATGACCTCGGCGTCGGGGTAGCGCTCCATCAGCCCGACGAGCTTCCGCTCGCTGAAGGTCTCGTGGACGATGCAGCTGCCCTGCCAGTGGATCATCTTGCGCCCCGTGCGCGTCTCGACCCAGCGCCCGAGGTTCTTGTCCGGGGCGAAGAGGATGGGCTTCTCCTCGGGGATCGACTGGATGATCTTGACGACGTTGGACGAGGTGCAGATGTAGTCGCTCTCGGCCTTCACCGCGGCGGAGCAGTTGATGTACGTGACGGCGACGGCGCCCGGGTGCATCGAGCGCCACGCCCGGAAGCGCTCGACGGGGCAGCCGTCGGCGAGCGAGCAGCCTGCCTCGAGATCGGGGACGACGACGACGCGATCCGGGTTCAAGATCTTCGCGGTCTCGGCCATGAAATGCACGCCGGCGAAGCAGATGACGTCCGCCTTCACGGTCTTGGCCTGCTGCGCGAGCTGGAGCGAGTCGCCGAGGAAGTCCGCGATGTCCTGGATGTCGTCGTCCTGGTAGTAGTGCGCGAGCACGACGGCGTTCCGCTCCTTCTTGAGCCGCAAGACTTCGTCGACGAGATCCATGTGGGGGGCTTGGCGTCCCCGAGCGGCCGGGTCAAGGGCTCGCGCGCCAGCGGCTCGTCCGTCGCGGCGCCCGCGCGAGCAGGAGCCCGACCCGTCGAGGCACGCGCGCGCCGCGGCGGACTTCGTCGCGCCGGGCGCGCGGCCGTCGTGAGCACGATTCGGCGGGCGGTGGGCTCGTGGCCTTGCCGCTCGGTTCGGGTCCGTGGCAGAAGGACGGATCGATGCCCGAATCCCGGCGGCCCTGGGTGCCCACCCTCGCGCTCGCGCTGTCGGCGTGCGGTGGCGTCGTGCAGGCGCCGGGTGGCGGTGGTCCTCTCGCGGCCTCGACCGACGAGCCGCGCGCCACGCCGAGCGCGCCAAGCGTGCCAAGGTTCAGTGTTGCCCCGTCGGCCGTCGCTGTGCCGCGGCCCGCGCCGGACGCCTCGTCGGTGCTCACGGCGCTGGGTCCGTTCGAGGTGATGGCGGGCTCCCTCGCGCGTCGGCGGCTCTACTCGTGGACGACGGACGCGCAGCGCGCGGAGCTCCTGCGGACCGGCACGCTCCTCACGCGCGCCGCGTCGCCGACGCGTGGCCTCGCCTACGCCCACGCGGTCCTCGACGCGCGCGCCGACCAGGGCGATCGCGCGGCCGCGCTCCTCCGGGCAGAGGCCTTCCAGCGCGCCCGCTTCGGGTGGCCGTCGGCGTTCGCGGCGCTCCTCGGGGGTGGCGATGAGTCCTACGGCCAGCGGCTCGTTCGCATCGTCCTGAAGCCCGAGGCCCTCTTCGCCGTGCTCCGTGTGGGGGCCGCCCCCGAGGAGGACATCACCTTCGTCGACGCCGAAGATCGCCCGGTCGAGCTCGCGTTCGCCCTCGCCCACCCCGAGCGCATCGCCGTCGTCTACTTCGAGCACCGGGCGCGCGCGGACGCGCGGTTCGGCTCGTACCGTGAGTACGTCGTCTGCAACGAGTTCATGATCGAGGAGTGGTCGCTGGACGGTGAGTCCTTGTCGCGCGAGCTCGAGACCGAAGCGTCGGCGCTCGATCGGCTCGCCGCGTACCTCGATGGAAGGGAGATCGCGCCGGTCGAGCTCTCCGCGGCTTGGCGCGCTCATCGCGATGCGATGGCGCCGTCGGTGGGCGTGGCGTGGGCGCGGGCCGTCGCCCTCGGGAGCGAGCCCTACGCGCTGTCTCACGCGGCGGTCACCGCGCTCGTTCGCGCGGTGCGTGCCGTTTCCGTCGAGCCGTCCCCCTTCGTCGTGAGGCCCTTCGCGCCGTTCCCGAGGTCGTCGGCGATCCCGCGCAAGCGCACGAAACCGAAGGCCCTGCCTGCGCCACCATCCGTCTCCCCTGGCTTCTCCACCTTCCTGCCTGTCCCTCCGCGAGGGGGCGGCCCGTAGGTCGCGATGCGGCGATTGTCCCGCGCCGAGGCGCTCGCGGCGATCTCCGAGCCTGGCGCGTGCGGCGTCTGCGCGATGGCGTCGGGCGCGGCCGTCGTCGACGAGAGCCCTCACGCGGTGACGATCGTCGCCCCATTCGCCGCGCGCCCGTGGCACCTCGTCGTCCTGCTCCGCCACCACGCCGAGCGCGTCGCGTCGCTCCCGCTCGAGGTGTGGCTCGATCTCCAGGCGATGGCGCACGGGGCGACGGGTGCCCTCGAGCGCGTGAGGCGTCCTCGACACTTCTACGTGGCGACCCTCGGCTCGGCCGAGCCACGACGGACGTCCTTTCCCCACGTGCACACGCACGTCGTGCCGCTCGAGGATGGCGGCGAAGCGGACCGCCCCGCGGCCGTGTTCACCTGGCAAGACGGTGTGTGGGTCTACGACGAGGGCGAGCGGGACGAGATCGCGCGGCAGCTCCGCGAGGCGATCCTCACGGCGCGATCCATAAGGGTGCCACGCGCTCTCGAGGGCTAACCCGCGAGCCGCCCATACAACCTCTGGTACGCGTCGAAGCGGAGCTCTGCCCCATCACGCGGCGGGAGCCTCGCCCCCGGTCGCGCCATCGCCGCGACGGCGGACCCGATCCCGCCGAACCACCCGGCGCCGACGGCCGCCAGGATCCCCGCGCCGAGCGCCGTCGCCTCCTTCGTGCCCGCGCGGACCAGCTCCCCCGGGACGAGCGCGGCGAGCGCGTCCGTCAAGATGCCGCTCTCGGCGCCCCCGCCGAGCAGGACGACGCGATCGATGGGGGTCGACACCCGGGCCATCGCGTCGAGCTGGGCGGCCTGTTCCATCGCGAGCCCCTCCAGGATGGCCCGGAGGACGTGGCCGGGGCCATGGTGTCCCGCGAGCCCCACGAGCGCCCCGCGGGCGCCGTCGTCCCACACGGGGTTCATCGCGCCGAGCAGGTAGGGCAAGAAGAGGAGCCCGTCCGCGCCCTCGGGCACCTGCTCCGCGAGGGGAAGGACGTCGGCGAGCTGCCGCCCGAGCACGCGCTCGACCCACCAACCGACCGAGAACATCCCCCCCTTCAGATCCGTCTCGAGGAACCATGTGTCCTGCGTCGCGGCGTACAGGGTCCTGCACGCACGGCTCGTCACATACTTCCGCGATACCGTGCCCGCGACGAGGGCCGTGCCGAGGTTGACATACGCCGCTCCGGGCTCGAGCACCCCGGCTCCGAGCCCCGCGCACTGGCCATCGCCGAGGGCCGCGACGACCGGGAGCCCCGCGGGGAGCCCGACCCAGCCCGCGGCCTCGTTCGTGACGCGCCCGACGACGGCGCCCGGCTCGACGAGCCGAGGGAGCCGCTCGCGCGAGAGCCCGAGGTGCTCGAGCAGCGGTTCACTGTAGTCGCGCCGCTCGAGCGCGACGAGCCCGAGCGGATCGGCGGAGCCGAGCGAGGTCACGCGCTCGCCGGTGAGCCACCGCAAGAGGAGCCCGCCCACGTCGTACACGTCGAGCGCACGGGCGGCCGGGTCCCGCGCGTACAGCGCCGCGAGCTTGTAGAGCGACGGCGTGATGCAGGGCTCCTTGCCCGTGGTGTCGCGCAGCCAGTCGGCGCCGAAGCGCGCCTTCGCGCGGCGGACCTCTTCCTGCCCGCGCGCGTCCATCCACGTGATCGCGGGGCGCCGCGGTGCTCCGTCCTCGTCCGTCAGCACGAAGGTCTCGCGCTGGTGCGTGATCGCCACGGCGTCGATCGCGCCGCCCGCTCCCGCGAGGCACCGTCGCACCGCCTCCGCGAGGCCCGTCCGGTAGGCGCGAGCGTCCTGCTCCCAGCCTCCGCTCCCCACGCTCTCGAGTGACAAGGGCGCGCGCCCCTCGGCGAGAGGCTCGCCGCGCTCGCTCCAGGCGATGGCCTTCACGGCGGTCGTGCTCGCGTCGATCCCGAGGACCGCCCGCGTCACGGCGCGCGCCCGAAGAACCGCGCGAACGGCATGGCCACCGGCGCGCCGTCGAGCGCGACCTCCGCGAGGTGCTCGAGCATCGGCAGATCGCAGCGGGCCTCGCGGAGCGCGGGCTGGGCCTCGCGGAGCACGGCGAGGATCTCGAGGCACTCGAGCGTCGCGCCCTCCATCGCCTCGATGGCCTTCGCGAGCCCGACGCCCGTGCCGAGGTGCTTGCCAAAGCGTCCGGTGCGGCCCCCGTTGCAGGTCACGTGGAGATCCCCGGCGCCAGGCAGCCCCATCGCGTGAGCAGGATCGCACCCCGCGAACGCGAGGACCGCGGCCATCTCGCGGAGCGCCTCGGCGAAGGACGCCGACTCGTGGTTGTGCATCGCGACGCTCCCGGGCGCGCCGCCCTGGCGCTCGTGGAGCCCGGCGGCGAAGCCGATGCCCATCGCGAGCGCGTTCTTCAGCGCCGCGCAGATCTCGACGCCCAGCACATCCATGCATGCATGCACATGGTAGTATGGACCCGAGAAGAGCGCGGCGACCTGGTCGAGCGCCGCCCGATCGCGCCCGGCGAAGACGACGGACGTCTCGACGCGTCGGGCGAGCTCCCCCGCGATGCACGGCCCCGCGACGCCGACGGGGGAGGTCCGTGCCCGGAGCGGCGCGGGGAGGGCGTCCGCGATGACGTCGGGGAAGCAGCGGAAGCGGCCGCCCTCGAAGCGGAGGCCCTTCGTGATCATGGCGAGGGGCACGCCGTCCTCGAGCACGCGCTCGAGGACCGCGGAGGCCCACGGGATCCCGGCCGACGAGACCCCGAGGGCGACGACGTCCGCGCCCCGCGCCGCCTCCTCGAGCCGCGAGACGGGGAAGGGGACGACGCCGTCCGGCACGCGCACCCCGAGCTTCGGGTGGACGCGATCGCGGAGGAGCCGCTCGACGATCGCGCCGTCGAGCGGCGTGCCGACGAGGCGCACCTCGTGGCCATTGTCCGCGGCGGGGAAGGCGAAGGCCGTCCCCATCATGCCGGCGCCGAGGATCGCGATCCGCGCCATCTCAGGTGAGCATCCCGCCGTTCACGCGGAGGACGGCCCCCGTGACGTACGAGCCGAGGTCCGAGCAGAGGAAGCAGATGGGCCCCGCGATCTCCTCGGGGGTCGCGGCGCGGCCCAGCGGCACCGCCGAGAGCATCGCCGTCTTCGCCGCCTCGGGGAGCTCCCGGGTCATGTCGGTCTCGACGTAGCCAGGCGTGACGGCGTTCACCGTGATGTGTCGCTTCCCGTACTCCTTCGCGAGGGACTTGGTCACGCCGAGGAGGGCCGCCTTGCTCGCCGCGTAGGCGGTCTGCCCAGCGTTGCCCATCTCGCCGACGACGCTCGAGACGAAGACGACGCGGCCCCGACGCGCCTTCATCATCACCTTGATGGCGGCGCGCGCGCAGGCGATGGCGCCGTGGACGTTGACGTCGAAGATTTCGCGCACGGCCTCGTCCTTCTGCTGCACGAGGAGCCCGTCCTTCGCGATCCCGGCGTTGGCCACGAGGATGTCGAGGCGACCCAGGCGCTTCGCGAGCTCGGCGATGGCGGCCTCGGCCTCGCCCGCGCTCGCGACGTCGAAGCGGACGGCCTCGGCGCGGCCGCCGGCGTCGGTGATCTCGCGGACGACCTCGAGCGCGGGGCCCTCGCTCCGCGCGTAGTTGACGACGACGTGCGCGCCCGCGCGCGCGAGGGCGACGGCGGTCGCGCGGCCGATCCCGCGGGAGGCTCCGGTGACGAGGGCGACCTGGTCCTTGAGGGAGATCATGGCGCGTCCATTACCTCGGCCGGGCAGAGGACATAAGCTAGACTCTGGCGCCATGAGCCCAAGCTTCTCCCGAGGTCTCCCTGTCGCCGAGGCGCGTCGCGCGGGCGATCTGGCAGGGCCTCGCGGCGCGCGCCTCGGCTGAGCCGCTCGAGGACACGAGACCCCCGGTGAGCGGCGGCGCGCGGTACTTCGAGTTCGTCGACGGGCTGCGGGCGATCGCGGTCCTCGCGGTGCTCGTCTACCACCTCGAGCCGAGCTGGCTCCCCGGCGGGTACCTCGGGGTCGACGTCTTCTTCGTGATCTCGGGCTTCGTCGTCAGCCACTCGGTCTCGCGGTTCGAGGGCGGCCTCGGTCGGCTGCTCTTCGGCTTCTACGCGCGCCGCGCGGGGCGGATCCTGCCGGCGCTCGTCGGGGCGCTCGTCCTGACGACGGCGGCGACGGTCCTGCTGGTCCCGCTCGCGCCCTTCACGGAGGGGCACCGCCCGATCGCGTGGGCCGCCCACCTCGGGCTCTCCAACTGGGCGCTGCTCCGCGAGAGCTTCGGGTACTTCTCGGCGTCGGCCGAGCTGAACCCATACACCCACACCTGGTCGCTGGGCGTCGAGGAGCAGTTCTATGTGGCCTTCCCGTTCCTCGTCTTCGTCGGGATCGCCACCCGCCGACCCTGGATCGCCTCGGCGAGCTACGTCGTCCTGGCGATCCTGTCGCTCGCCGCGGCGATTGCGCTCGGCGGCACGCGCCCCGAGGCGGCGTTCTATGCGTCTCCCACACGCTTCTGGCAGCTGAGCCTCGGGATCCTCTGCTACCGGTGGGTGTCGAAGGCTGGGGATCGCCCTCGGCTCGCGCGCCTCGCCACGCCGGCGATCGCCCTCCTCTTCGTCGCCGTGGGGTCGGGGCATTGGGGGGCGTCCGCGCGAGGGGTGGCGTGGAGCTCCTTGGGGACGATGCTCGCGTGCTCCGTCGCGACGGCGGGGCTGCTCGTGGCGCTGGGCTCGAACGATCGGCCCCATCGCGTGCGCGCGGCGCTGACCCTCCGGCCGGCGCGGTGGATCGGGAAGATCTCGTACTCGCTCTATCTCTTCCATTGGCCGGTCGCCGTCCTGCTCAAGTGGACGATTGGTCTCGCGGGCCTGGTCGCGAAGGCGCTCGCCCTCGCGTCGTCGGTCGGGCTCGCGGCGGCGTCGTTCCATGGGATCGAGGCGCCCCTCCGCACGCTCGCGGCGCGCAAGCACGGGAAGACGATCACGCTGCTCGGGGGGATCGCGCTCGTCGTCGTGAGCCAGCGGGCCGTGGGGGCGGCGTTCGAGCACAAGGCGGCCTTGTCGCTGAGCGTGACGCGCGATCGAGACACGTGGATGCCCTATGCGCGCGCGCGTGGGGCGCGCGTGACCGAGCCGTGCGAGCCGGTGGTGGCGGTCGAGGCGCGCGGGGGCAGCGTCCGGGTTCGCATCGCCCCTGACGCGGCGTGCGCGAGGCGGGAGGCGGCGTCGCCGAGGCTCTTCGTGCTCGGGGACTCGCACGCCGGGACCTACGGCAAGGCAGCGGAGTGGCTCGCGCGCGAGCGAGGACTCGAGACGACGATCTGGACCCACGGCGGATGCCCGATCGCGGGCGGGACCCTCGCGACCGCTCGGCCGCGCTCGGCCGAGTGCGCGGCCTTCGCGGAGGAGAGCCGGGCGCGTATCCTCGAGCGCGCGAGGCCGTCGGACGTGCTCCTCGTCTCGGCGCTCCGCGTCCCGCGCCTCGTGGGGGACGGCGCGGGGACGCCGGTCGCGCCGGGGTCGGACGCTGGCCGTGCGCTGCGCCGCGCCGCCATCTCGCAGGCCCAGGACGATCTCGCGCCGTACCTCGGTCACGGGATGCTCGTGCTCCTCGAGGGCCCGAAGCCCGTGTTCTGGATCGAGCCGTATCGCTGCATGGACGGGTTCAATCGCAAGAACCCCGCGTGCGCTCCGGGCTTCGAGGTGCCCCGCGCGGTGCTCGCTCCCGATCGGGACGCGGCCCTCGCCGATCTCGAGGAGATCGCACGAGGCGCTGTCTCGGTGCGGGTGTGGCCCGTCTTCGACGCGCTGTGTCCCCCGTCCGCGGCGTCGTGCTCGGCGATCCGGGGCGGTGAGCCGCTCTTCTTCGATGGGGATCACTTGAGCGGTCGGGGGAGCGTCGCCCTCGGAGAGCTGCTCGCCCGCGCGCTCGTCGTCCCGTCCGGCTGAGCCGTCGGAGCGCGGCTCCGTCGCGCGTGCGCCTCGTGGCGCGACGAAGCTGCGCGACGAGGCGAAGGGCGGGGTGCGCAGGGCCGCACACGACGGGCGTCATGCGGCGTCGAAGCCTCGGTCCGCTCGGCGCCTCATGGTAAGGGCACGGGACGCCCATGTCCTCCCTCGACGCCGAGCTCGACTCCTTCGGCGAGTCCTCGAAGGCCGCGTTCCGCGACGCGACGTCCGAGCAACTCCTTCGCGACGCGAAGGCCGAGGTCCTCGGCAAGAAGGGCCGCCTCACCGAGATCCTGAAGGGCGTGGGCAAGCTCCCCCCCGAGGAGCGCAGGACGGTCGGCGAGCGGGTGAACGCCGCGAAGGCCGCGGTGGAGGCCGCCTTCGACGCGCGCCTCGCCGAGCTCCGACGCGAGGCGAGAGAGAGAGAGCTGTCCGCGCGGCCGTTCGATCTGTCGATGCCCGCGCGCACCCTCGTCCCGCGGGGGCACGCGCACCCGCTCATGACCGTGCAGGAGGATCTCCTCGCGATCTTCCGCGAGCTCGGCTTCTCGGTCGCGGACGGCCCCGAGGTCGAGCTCGAGACGAACAACTTCGAGAAGCTCGCGTTCCCGCCCGATCACCCCGCGACGGACATGCAGGACACCTTCTGGGTGACGGTGGAGGGTGGCGCCCCGGGGCCACGGCCGCTGCTCCGCACGCACACGAGCTCGGTGCAGGTCCGCACGATGACCACGAAGGAGCCGCCCTTCGCCGTCGTGTCGGCGGGCGCGGTGTTCCGTCGCGACGACGACGTCACGCACTCGCCGATGTTCCACCAGATCGAGGGCTTCTTGGTCGACGAGCGCGTCTCGCTCGCCGATCTGCGCGGCGTGCTCGACGCGTTCGCCGTGCGCCTCTACGGGCCGGGGACGAAGACGCGCTTTCGGCCGAGCTACTTCCCCTTCGTCGAGCCGGGCGCCGAGGTCGACGTGAGCTGCGTCTTCTGCGCGGGGAAGGGGTGTCGGGTCTGCAAGGACACGGGCTGGATCGAGATCCTCGGCTGCGGGCTCATCCACCCCGAGGTCTTCGAGCACTGTGGGCTCGATCCGGAAGTGTGGACAGGGTTCGCCTTTGGGCTCGGGGTGGAGCGCGTAGCGATGCTGCGGTACGGCATCCCGGACATCCGGTGGATGTACGAGAACGATCCGCGGTTTCTCGCGCAGTTTTAGAGGAGTGGGTGGGGGGGCCAACCCTCGAGACGTCGAGGCGCGGCAATCAGCGCTCCATCGAACCCACGACGCTCGAGCTCGACGCCCCGAGCCTTGCGGCTCCCCGCAGGGGACCGCGCCGCCACCAGCACGGCTCCATCCGCCTTCGTGCGATGGCATCGAGTCCATCCCTCGGCACAGCGCGAGGCGCCGCCACCAGCACGGCTCCATCCGCCTTCGTGCGGGAGGATCGCGCCTCGGCAGCGGCGCGCTCTACGGCCTTACACGCCTGCGCTCACGCGCTCTCCGGCGTCCGCCGCGCGCCCCTCGCTCGCGCGCTCTCCGCGGAGCTCTTCGGCCGCCGTCGCGATGACGGCGCGCGTCCGGTCCCGGAGCGATCCGACGTCCGCGCGCGTCATCCCGCGCGTGTCGATGGCCGGCAGGACCCGCACCTTGCCCCGCGCCTTGCCGATCGCCATCGCGCCCTTCCGCATGCAGTCGCGCGTCCCGGTGAGCGCCAGCGGGAGGATGGGCACCCCCGCCTGGATCGCCAGCTCGAAGGCCCCGTCCTTGAAGGGGAGGAGCGTCCCGTCCTTCGACCTCGTGCCCTCGGGGAACATCATGATCGGCAGCCCCGCGTCGAGCGTCGCGCGGCAGGCCTTCATCATCTCCGAGATGCTGCTCCGATCGCCGCGTCGCAGCTTGATGTCGCCGCTCGCGCGCATGAGCAGCCCGATCAGCGGGAGCTTGAAGATCTCCTCCTTCGCGATCCAGCGCATGTCCCAGGGCAGGTGCGAGATGAGGAAGGGGTCCGCGTTCGACTCGTGGTTCGACACGACGACGTAGGCGCGCCGCAGGATGTCGTCGGGCGGCGTCCCGTCCCACGAGAAGTCCCACGTCAGCGAGAGCCTCGACGAGGTCCGACCGAAGCGGCGCATCCAGCGGCCGGGCAAGCGGTGCGTCGGATCGCCGCGGTGCAGGAGCGCCGAGGCCGCCATCGGAGGGAGGAAGCCGAGCGCGCAGCCGAGGAACTCTGCGTACGCGTAGATCGTGTGGGGGACGGAGGGGTGAGCCATCTCGGTGATGCGGAGTCTGGTCGCGAAGGGCCCCGTGGAACGTCACGGCTTCGTCACGCTCGCGCCCCGACGCTCCGCGTCGTGCGCTCGTGAGAGAGTATGGAAAATCTATACTGACTACCCCGTCTCTTCACCCTCCTCGCAGGGTCGCTCTTGGGAATGTCGAAAATATGGAAGATTCATATCGGCTACCCAGTCGCGCGCCGCCCGCGCGGCGGAGCGTGGGGTCGTCGCGCGCCGCGTCATCGCGAGCGGCGCGCCGTGCCGGATGAAGCGCGCGGGCGGCGTGGTATCGTCGCCCGCGATGCGCCGCGCGATCCTCGCCCTGTCCCTCCTCGTCCCCCTCGGCCTCTGGCTCGGCTGCGGCTCCGCCGCGGGCGACGACCCGAGCGACGCGGGCGCGGGCGGCTCGACGAGCGCGGCGGGCGCCGGTGGGTTTGGCGCCGCAGGGGCAGCCGGAGACGGGGGCGCCTCCGGCGGGACCGGCGGGTTCGATCCGCAGGGAGGCGCCGGGGGCCAGACCAGCAGCGGGCCGAACCACCTCCTCGGCAAGGTCTACGCGCCGAATGGCACCATCCCGATCTCGGGCGCGCTCGTGTACCTCTCGCCGTACCCGCCCGAGCCCATCCCGGATCACGTCTACTGCGACAAGTGCGTCCAGCTCGGCGAGGCGATCCCCTTCACCACGACCGCGCCCGACGGCAGCTTCGATCTCGGCGTCTCGTCGTCGGAGGGGTACCTCGTCGTGCAGAAGGGCGCCTTCCGCCGCGTCCGCAAGGTCGAGAACCTCGTGGCCGGCAAGCAGGACGTGCCCAAGGCGCTGACGACCATGCCGCCCAAGACCGACAAGGCCCAAGGCGACGACGTCCCGAAGATCGCGGTCGTCCTCGGCGCGTGGGATCCCATCGAGCTCGTGCTCGCGCGCATGGGCCTGTCGGCCAAGATCACGAAGGACGCCTTCGGCAAGCCGCGGGTCCTCGGCAAGGACGCGGACTCCTTCGCGATCTACGGGCTGCACGATCTCGGCGAGAAGAGCCCGTACCCGGGCGCGCAGGTGCTCATCTCCACGCCCGCCGAGATCGAGAAGTACCACATCGTGTTCATCCCGTGCTCGGGCAGCTCCGATCTCGAGGCGACCCCGAAGTGCAGCGGCGTCTTCGCGTCGGGCTCTGCGGTCGCGAACACGCTGACCGGCTTCGTTCAGAAGGGCGGACGCCTCTACGCGTCGGACTGGTCGTACGAGTACGTGCGGCAGCTCTTCAAGGGCTTCGTGTCGTGGAAGGGCGAGGGCCCGATGATCGGCAGCGCGTGCAACCCGGGCGGCGGTGACGAGGCCGCGACGGCGACGGATCCGGGGCTCGCCGCGTGGCTCACGGCGCAGGGCCAGCCGCTCACGACGGTGAAGGACGCGTGGACGCACATCGATCACGTCTCGCCCACGGCGTCGAAGGACGCGGACGGCAACCCCGTCACCGAGACGCCGAAGGTGTGGGTCGCGGCCGGCGGGAGCCCCGCGAACACGAGCTTCAAGTTTGGCTGCGGGCGGGTGCTCTACTCGACGTACCACACGCAGCCGAGCTCCGAGACCGATCTCGCGCTCGAGCCCCAGGCGCTCTCGCTCCTCTACACGATCCTCGAGGTCGGTGTGTGCATCGACCAGAAGCTCCCCGGCTGAGCCGCGGGTGAGGTCCTCGGCGCGCGCGCCCGCGCTCGGCTCGAATCTCGGGCGCGCCCCGGCTCCGCCTTGTATGCTGCGCGCCGCATGTCCCAAGCCGACTCGCTGGTCTCGCGCATCGCCCGGATGCAAGATCTCGATCAGTACCGGGATCTCTACTGGGAGGGCTCGTTCGAGGACTACCTCGGCCTCGTCAAGAAGAGGCCCGAGGTCACGCGCAACGCCTTCCAGCGCGTGTACGACATGATCGTCAGCCACGGGACCGAGGAGTACATCGACAACAAGAAGCGCCTCGTCCGCTACAGCTTCTTCCAGGACGCGCGCGACGGCGGCAAGGACGCCATCTTCGGCCTCGACATCCCGCTCATGCGGCTCGTGCACGTGCTCTCCGCCGCCGCGCGCGGCTACGGCACCGAGAAGCGCGTCATCCTCCTCCATGGCCCCGTCGGCTCGTCGAAGTCGACGATCGCGCGCCTCCTCAAGAAGGGCCTCGAGGCGTACTCGCGGACGGCCGAGGGCGCGCTCTACACCTTCGAGTGGACGGGGCTCGCCGAGGCGGGGCTCTCGACGCAGGACACCGAGCGCTGCCCCATGCACGAGGAGCCGCTCCGGCTCATCCCGCCCGAGTGGCGCGACCGCGCGATCGAGGATCTCGGACTCTCGAGCGAGCGCTTCCGCGTCCGGGCGAAGGGCGATCTCGATCCGGCCTGCCGCTTCTACTTCAAGAGCCTGCTCGCGCGGTACGACGGCGACTGGCAGAAGGTCGTCGAGAAGCACATCCGCGTCCGGCGGCTCGTCCTCTCCGAGAAGGACCGGGTCGGGATCGGCACCTTCCAGCCCAAGGACGAGAAGAACCAGGACTCCACCGAGCTGACGGGCGACATCAACTACCGCAAGATCGCCGAGTACGGCTCCGACTCCGATCCTCGCGCCTTCAACTTCGACGGCGAGTTCAACATCGCGAACCGCGGGGTCGTGGAGTTCGTCGAGATGCTGAAGCTCGACGTCGCCTTCCTCTACGATCTCCTCGGCGCCTCGCAGGAGCACCGGATCAAGCCGAAGAAGTTCGCCCAGACGGACATCGACGAGGTCATCCTCGGTCACACGAACGAGGCCGAGTACAAGAAGCTCCTGTCGAACGAGTTCATGGAAGCGCTCCGCGACCGCACGATCAAGATCGACATCCCGTACATCACGAGGCTCTCCGAGGAGATCAAGATCTACGAGAAGGACTTCGACGCCGACAAGGTGCGCGGCAAGCACGTCGCGCCGCACACGCTCGAGGTGGCGGCGATGTGGGCGATCCTGACGCGGCTCGAGGAGCCGAAGAAGCACAGCCTCTCGGCCATCCAGAAGATGAAGCTCTACGACGGCAAGGTGATCCCTGGCTACACCCAGGACACGGTGAAGGAGCTGCGCAAGGAGTCGAAGCGCGAGGGGATGGAAGGGATCAGCGCCCGCTACGTGCAGGACAAGATCTCGAACGCGCTCGTGTCGGACGAGGGCGAGGGGACGATCAACCCCTTCATGGTGATGAACGAGCTCGAGAAGGGGCTCCGTCACCACTCGCTCATCACGAACGAAGAGCAGAAGAAGAAGTACATCGAGGCGATCGCCATCGTGAAGCGCGAGTACGAGGACATCGTGAAGAACGAGGTCCAGCGGGCGATCAGCGCGGACGAGGAGGCGATCGTGCGCCTCTTCTCGAACTACATCGACCACGTGAAGGCCTACACGCTGCGCGAGAAGGTGAAGAACAAATACACGGGCGCGGACGACGAGCCGGACGAGCGGCTGATGCGCTCGATCGAGGAGAAGATCGACATCGCGGACAACCGGAAGGACGACTTCCGCCGCGAGATCATGAACTACATCGGCGCGCTCGCGGTCGACGGCAAGCGCTTCGCCTGGGACACGAACGAGCGGCTGCGCCGGGCGCTCGAGCTGAAGCTCTTCGAGGACCAGAAGGACTCGATCAAGCTAAAGACGCTGGTCTCGTCGGTGGTGGACAAGGAGACGCAGGAGAAGATCGAGATCATCAAGGCGCGGCTCATCAAGCACCACGGGTACAACGAGGTGAGCGCGACGGACGTGCTCAACTTCGTCGCGAGCATCTTCGCGCGCGGCTCGGCGAAGGAAGGCTGAGCGGGCCTCGGGCGAGGCCGGGCGATGGACCTCCGCGAGCGCCGCGGGAAGAAGCGCCCCGGCGCCGCCCCTCTCGGCTCGGACGAAGCCGAGCCAGCGCCCCCGTCGCGAGGGCCCCGTCCCTCGTCGACCGACGCCCCCCCTCCGCCCCAGGGTACCGGCTCCGCCGGAGCGTCGCCCTCGCGAGGGGCGCTCGAATGGGCGCGTCCGCTCGACGGATCGGACACGGAGGGCTCGCCGTCGTCGCGAGGGGCGCTCGAATGGGCGCGTCCGCTCGACGGATTGGGCACGGAGGGCTCGCCGTCGTCGCGAGGGGCGCGCGAGGGGGCGCGTCCGCTCGACGGATTGGACACGGAGGGCTCGCCGTCGTCGCGAGGGGCGCGCGAGGGCGAGCGTTCGTGGGAGGCGCCGCGACACCCCTGGGAGGTCGTGCGGGCGGACTTCTTCGTCGAGCTCGTGCGCCGAGAGGCGGCCGGGCGGCGTGTGCTCGACGTGGGCGCCGGCGACGGCTACTTCGCGAAGCGCCTCTTCGACGAAGCGCGGCCCGCGCTCCTCGTCGCCGTCGATCCACACTACACGGACGACGATCTCGAGACGCTCCCGCGGACCCAATCAGGTCCACACTACGTCCGCGCGATCCCCGGCGATTCTACCCGCGAAGAGGCCCCGCCGTCGCCCCGCGAAGAGGCCCCGCCGTCGCCCCGCGAAGAGGCCCCGCCGTCGCCCCGCGAAGAGGC
>CAYNEK010000002.1:0-33729 GCA_964396175.1 uncultured Polyangiaceae bacterium
CGGCCAGAAGGCGCTTTTCACGATCGACGTCTGGGAGCACGCCTACTACATCGACTACCGGAACCTCCGCCCCAAGTACGTGGAGACCTTCTTGAACCACCTCGCCCACTGGGACTTCGCCGCCGAGAACCTCAAGAAGTGAGCAAGCCCAAGAAGGCCGGCGCCCCGAGCCGGACCCGCACCGCCGCGCGCGAGTTCGCTCGCGCGCCGGTCGTCCACCCCCGCCCGCTCACCGGGAAGGAGTCCGCGCGCGAGGTGCTCGCGACCGCCTTCCCTGCGTACGTCGGGCGTCAGGAGCGCACGGCCTTCGAGCTGATGAAGCGCAGCGTCGACGAGGACGCGGCGATCTTCCTCACGCTGTCGGGCGCGATGACGCCCGCTGGGCTCCACCAGTCGTGCCTCATCCCGCTCATCGAGCGCGGGCTCATCACCTGCATCACGACGACCGGGGCGAACCTCTACCACGACGCCCACCGCGCCATCGGCTACCGCATCCGCGAGATCGATCCCAACGCGGGCGACTTGCTCCTGCGCGCCGCGCGCATCATCCGCATCTACGATCTCGGCTTCTCCGAGGACACGCTGCTCGAGACGGACAAGCTCTTCTCGGCGATGATGCAGCGCCCGGCCTTCCAGCGCCGCATGACGACGCCGGATCTCCACTGGCTGCTCGGCAAGGAGATGCACGAGCTCGAGGCGAAGCTCGGCGTGAAGGAGCCCTCGCTCCTGTCGACCGCGTACCAATACGGCGTCCCGATCTTCGTCGGCGCGGTGCAGGACGGCTCGATCTTCCTCAACATCGTGAAGCTCCGGCGCCTGCTCGGGGACGCCTTCCGCCTCGACATCGACACCCGCGAGGACGTCTTCGCGATGGCCGCGGCGCAGTACCATTGCTATAAGACGCTGAAGAAGCGCATGGCCGTCTGGATCTTGGGCGGCGGCGTCCCCAAGAACTACACGCTCCAGGGCGAGCCGCTCCTCGACCAGATCCTCGGCGTGCCGACGGACGGCTTCGACATCGACGTGCAGTTCTGCGTCGATCCCGTCGACAACGGCGCGCTCTCGAGCTGCCCCGCCGGCGAGGGACACACCTGGGGCAAGGTGAGCGCCGAGAGCGCGCTCCGCGGCAGCGTCTACGTCCACGCGGACGTGACGGCCGTCTTCCCGTGGATAACCCACGCGCTCCTCTCGGACCCGAAGCTCCGGCGCAAGCCCATGCGGCTCATGGACTCGCTCGACGCCGCCGTGAACGAGCTCGGCCGCCAGGTCGACAAGCGCCGCAAGGACCTCGCGAAGACCATCGTCTTCTCGCGGTAGCCCGACGTCCGGCACGCGACGCCGAGGCCACGCGACTCTCGCTTGCGCCCGCGGTGCGCTGTCTGCGCGGACGTTCAGCCACGCGACTCTCGCTTGCGCGCGCCGCGCGCTGTCTGCTACGAGGCGCGCCCTTCCTGCTCCTCTCCGTCGTCTGGCGAGGGGCCTCACGCCCAAAGGAACCCACCACACCCATGGCAGCACTCACCCAGCGGCCCAAGAACCTGGTCCGCGAATACGAAACCATCTACATCCTCAAGGGGGACGTGGACGCGCCGACGGCCGAGAAGATCGCCAGCCGCGTCTCCGAGGTCGTCGCCCGCGAGAGCGGCAAGCTCATCAAGGTCGAGAACTGGGGCCGTCGCAAGCTCGCGTACGCGATCCACAAGCAGCGCCGCGGCGTCTACACGTACCTCAAGTTCCTCGGGGGCGGCGCGCTCGTCGCCGAGCTCGAGCGCAACCTCCGCATGCAGGACGCGGTCGTGCGCTTCCAGACGGTGCAGCTCCGCACGGACGTCCCCGTCGACAGCGTCGCCATCGATCCCGAGGAGACGAAGTTCGCCCCGCTCGCGCAGTCGACCGAGGCCGACGACGACGACGCCGCCGCGCGCGAGCGCCAGCTCGGCTTCGTCGAGGACGCCCCCAAGACCGAGGCCGACGACTTCGCCGACGCGGACGCCGAGGCCTCGATGAACCCTGATCTCGTGGAGGAGAAGCGATGAGCGACATCGACGACAAGGACCGCACGCCAGAGCTGAACAGCGACATCGCGCGCCGCGGGCGCGGACGGAAGCGGGTCTGCCGCTTCTGCGCCGACAAGGCCCTCACCATCGACTACAAGGACGCCCAGTCGCTGAAGTACTTCATCAGCGAGCGAGGCAAGGTCACCCCCCGCCGCATCAGCGGCGCGTGCGCGCTCCACCAGCGCAAGATCAACACGGCGATCGCCCGCGCACGCGCGCTGGCGCTCATGCCCTACACCATCTCGGAGTGAGCCATGGCCGCCTACGTCCAAGTGGTCCTCCGTGAGACTCTGAAGAACGTCGGGCAGAGCGGCGATCTCGTCCGCGTCCGCCCCGGCTACGCCCGCAACTACCTCGTCCCCCGCGCCCTCGCGGTGTACGCGACCGAGAAGAACGTCGCGCGCATCGAGCACGAGAGGCGTGAGGCGCTCGCCCGCGCCGCCAAGCTCCGGGCCGAGCACGAGGCCTTCTCGAAGACGCTCGCCGGCGTGACCGTCACCGTGAAGGTGAAGGCCGGCGAGGGCGATCGCCTGTACGGCTCCGTGACCAACAAGGAGGTCGCCGAGGCCCTGAAGAAGCTCGGGCACGAGGTGGATCGTCGCAAGATCGATCTCGGTGCTCACGGCAAGGCGCTCGGGACCTTCGACGCCACCATCAAGCTGTCTCCCGAGGTCTCCGCCACCATCAAGGTCGAGGTCGCGAAGGCCTGAGCCGATCGCCGGGGAGCGCGCAGGCGCGGCTCCCCGGCGTCGCCGCCTGCGGCCCGGCGCGCTCCAACCCGCGTCACCCGCTCCTCGTCCCACGCGCCCTCACACATCCCCTCGGCGCGGCGTCGCCGCGTGCGGTCCAGCGAGATCCAAGCCGCGTACCCCGCTCCTCGTCCCACGCGCCCTCACACATCCCCTCGGCGCGGCGTCGCCGCGTGCGGTCCAGCGAGATCCAAGCCGCGTACCCCGCTCCTCGTCCCACGCGCCCTCACACATCCCCTCGGCGCGCCACGCGCTTCGCCCGCCGCACGGCCCAATGCCACGCGATGTGGACGCGCCCCGATGGCGCCATGCACTTCGCCCGCCACGCGGTCCTTCATCGCGGGCGTGCCAGCGGGTATCGTCGGCGAGGCGGGGCGAGCGCTCCATCCGTCGGGAGAGCCTTCGTCGCGCCCATCCCGGGGCGCCTCGTCGTCGGCGGGGCGCGCAGGTCTCTGCCCGCGCCGTGGCGAGGCACCTCGTCGCGGTTCATCCCATGGACGAACTGCGCTAGGCGGAGAACAGAAGGTCCAGCGCGTTGGCCCGCACGCAAGCTCAGCCGCCCGCCCCGGTCCCGCAAGGCGGGCGCGTGCCTCCGCACGATCTCGACGCGGAGGGCGCCGTCCTCTCCGCGATCTTGCTCGAGTCCGATGCGCTCGATCGCGTCCAAGAGCTCCTCCAATCGGCTCACTTCTACGCCCCGGCGAACCGCCGGATCTACGAGGCCGCCGTGGCGCTCGTCGAGGCGGGCCAGCCCGTCGACGCGGTCACGGTCGTCTCGTGGCTGAAGTCCCGCGAGCGCCTCGCCGAGGTCGGGGGCATGCCGTACATCGCCCGCATCACCGACGCCGCGCCGAGCGTCACCAACCTCGAGGCGTACGCGCGCATCGTCCGCGAGAAGTGGCGCCTGCGCTCGCTCATCGGCACCTGCCAAAAGATCACGGCCGAGGGCTACTCGGACGTCGGGGAGGTGCAGGCCTTCATCGACGAGGCCGAGCAGTCCATCTACGAGATCGCGCGCACGCCCGAGTCGAGCAGCGTCGCCCCCATCCGCGAGGTCATCAAGGCCGCCTTCCAGAAGATCCAGGACGCCTCGACGCGAGGGGATCGCATCACCGGCACCGCGACCGGCTTCGCGGGGCTCGACGACCTGACGAGCGGCCTGCACGAGGGCGATCTCGTGATCGTCGCCGCGCGACCAGGCATGGGCAAGACCAGCTTCGTCCTCAACGTCGCGGCCAACGTCGCCGCGCCCGCGATGCTCGAGGGCGGCGCGGGCGGCGCCGAGGAGCGCCCCGGGATGGCGTGCGCGGTCTTCTCCCTCGAGATGCCGCGCGACCAGATCGCGACGCGCATGGTGTGCTCCGAGGCGCACGTCGACGTCGGCAAGGTCAGGAAGGGCCTCCTGTCGAACGACGACTGGGCCCGGCTCACGCAGGCCGCGAGCTTCCTCTCGCGGGTGCCGATCTGGATCGACGACACCCCGGCGCTCTCGGTGATGGATCTCCGGTCCAAGGTCCGCCGGATCCAGGCCGATCTCGCGCACGCCGCCGAGCCCGGGCAAGAGCGCCGGCTCGGGATGGTCATGGTCGACTACCTCCAGCTCATGCGCGGCCGCGAGGGCGCACAGAGCCGCGAGCAAGAGATCAGCGAGATCTCGCGCGGGCTGAAGCACCTCGCCAAGGAGCTGCGCGTCCCGGTCGTCGCGCTCAGCCAGCTGAACCGCGCCGTCGAGACCCGCGCGGGCAAGGACAAGCGCCCGCAGCTCTCGGATCTCCGCGAGTCCGGCGCCATCGAGCAGGACGCGGACATGATCGTCTTTATCTACCGCGACGAGTATTACAACAAGGAGTCTCCCGCGAAGGGGATCGCCGAGCTCATCGTCGCGAAGCAGCGCAACGGCCCCACCGGCAAGGTGCCCGTGCGCTTCACGAGCTCCTGCACCCGGTTCGACAACCTCGAGCCGGGCGACATCCCCGCGGGCGTGATGGACGAGTGAGGGACGCCCTCGAGGCGGCCATCGCGGCCGCAGAGGCGGCCGGCGCGGTGCTGCGCCGCGCGTTCCACGCCGAGGACGCCGGGCTGCCCGACGTCGAGGCGGAGCGCGCCGCGCGCGCGATCCTCCGGGCGGCCGTCCCCGACGTCCCCGTGCGCGGCGAGGAGGAGGGCCTCGACGGCGCAGTGTCCGATCGAGTCTGGGTGGTGGATCCATGCGACGGGACACGCCACTTCGAGCAGGGGCTCCGCGGCTTCGCGGTGTCCATCGCGCTCCTCCGGTGCGGCGTCCCCGTCGTCGCGGTCGTCTACGCCCCCTGCGCGCCGGACGACGCCGGAGATCTCTTCGCGTGGCGAGAGGGCGAGCCACCGCTCCGGAACGGAGAGCCCATCGCACCGATCTGGACCGACAGCCCCAGCCCGAAGGCGCTGGTCCTCCTGCCTCCGGCCGCCGACGCCGCCCCGTTCGTCACCACGGCGCTGCTCCGGCCGCTGCGCTTCCGCGCGATGCCGAGCATCGCGTATCGGCTCGCCCTCGTCGCCGCGGGCGAGGCGTGCGCCACCGTGTCGATGGCGACCCCGGCCGCGCACGACGTCGCGGCAGGCGAGGCGCTCGTCCGCGCCGTCGGCGGGACGACGCGTGGACCGAGTGGAGACGCGATCCGCTACACCGTGGACGGCGTCGGTGGCGGGAACATCCTCGCGGGCGCGCACGCGATCGTCGACGCGCTCGCGCGGCTCGATCCAGCGCCGCTCTTCTCCACGCCGACGCCGTCGCTCGGCGCGTACCCGTGCGTGCTCGCGCGGGGACGCCCGGCGCTCGATCCCAAGCTCCTCTCGCGAGCACAGGGTTGCCTCCTCGGGCAGCTCGCGGGCGACTCACTCGGGAGCCTGGTCGAGGCGGAGCCCGCCGAGCGCATCCGAGCCGCACACCCGCTGGGGCTCTCCGAGCTCACGGACGGCGGCATGTTCGGGACGCTCGCCGGACAACCGACGGACGACTCGGAGCTCGCGCTCGCCCTCGCGCGATCGATCGTGTCCGCGGGGAGGTACGACGCGGACGCGGCCCAGCGCGCGTACGTCGCGTGGCTCCTGTCGGGGCCCTTCTCGATCGGCCAGACGACGCTGTCGTCGCTGATGCGCGCGGCGCGCACGCCTGGGGCGCGTCCACCGGAGAGCGAGCGCGCAGCGAGCAACGGAGCGCTGATGCGGCTCGCGCCCCTCGCCGTCTTCGCGCACGCGCTCGACGACGACGAGGTGGCGAGGCTCGCGGCGGAGGACGCGGGCCTCACGCACCCCTCTCGCACGGCCCGGGACGCGAACGCGCTCTTCGCGATCGCGTGCAGCTTCGCCGTGCGCACGGGCGGCGCGCCGGAGGCCATCCACGCGCACGCGCTCCGGTGGGCGAGATCGGCGCGCCTCGACCCAGAGGTGACGGCACGCGTCGAGGGCGCGCGGGAGCCGCCGCGTGACTTCCAGACGAGCCAAGGATGGGTGCTCATCGCGCTGCAGAACGCGTTCTACCGCCTGCTCACCGCGACGTCGGTGCGTGACGCCGTCATCGAGACCGTCGCCGCGGGCGGCGACACGGACACGAACGCTGCCATCGCAGGTGCGCTCGTCGGTGCGGCGCGAGGCCGCGACGGCGTGCCACGGTCCTGGCAGAGGGATGTGCTCTCGTGCCGTGCGGCGCGAGAGGCCGGAGCCCCGCGGGTGCGGCCCGCGTGGCTCTGGGGCACAGACGTGCTCGTGCTCGCCGAGGCGCTCGTCCTCGCCGGGCGCGCGGCCAGCAGCGCGGGCACCAGCACGTCACCCCCTCGGCTGCGCTAGCATCGCGGCGATGCGCACTCTGGTCGTCGAGCGACGGCTCCTCCGACGGCTCCAGAGGGCGCGGCTCGGCCTCGAGGCCCTCGGACGCGAGGTGCCCCACGGAGACTGCGCGGTCGCCTCACGCGACGAGCTCCGCGCACTCACGGAGGCCGGAGAGGTCTCCCTCGACGGTCTCCCGGACGTCGTGCTGCTCGTCGCGGCGCCCGAGGGCGACGAAGCTACGCCGGAGCGAGCGCCCGTCGAGATCTGGCGGCGCGCGTTCCACGCCGCCGTCCACGCGCACCTCACGGAGGTCTCTCTCCCCCTGTCCGCCGTGAGGAAGCGCATCCACGAGATCGGACAGATCGAGTTCGATGAGGTGCGAAAGGTGCTGCGCGCCGAGCGGCTCCTCTTCCGGACGCGGGACGATCGCGAGGCCTACGACGAGCTGGCCGCGCTCTTGCTCGAGCTCGATCACTTCGCCCCAGACTCCGTCGAGCGGGTGCTTCCAGGGCTCTCCGACGACGGGCGCGTCCGCGAAATCCTGCGCGGTGACGTCCCGGCCGCGCGCCTCCTCGAGGAGACGCGCCCCCGAGGTGCGCCCGAGCTCGTCCCGAAGCCGCTCCCGACCTCACGCACCGTCGCGCCCCCGAGCCTCACCGCGCCAGATCACGCACGAGGCAGCGCGGGCCGGATACACGTCTCGCCCTCGCGCGCGCGGGCCGTCGGCAACGTCGCGCGCGCCGCGATCGCCACGGCTCGCCGCGGCGGCGATCCGACGGCCGATCTCGAGGCGCTCGCGGCGCGTCTGGTCCGCGTCGTCGGCCCTGGTGCGCCCCCCGAGGCGCAGCTCGTCGCGGCGCTGCTCCCCCTCGCGCAGCGCGCAGCAAGGAGCGCCGTCCTGCGCCCCGTCGAGGCGCGCGTCCTCCTGGACGTCCAGACCGCCGTCGTGGAGGGCGAGCGCGCGCGCAAGACCGTCGACGTCGTCACCTGGCTGGCGACGCTCTTCCGACGGTCCGTCGTGCGCGAACTCCCGGCGGTCGGGCCGGTGCGCGCCGCACGCGCCTTGCGCCACGCCCACGACAAGGCGGCCGGGGTCCGGCTCCCGCGCGACGAGGAAGAGGCGCTCGTCCGCGTGCTCACCGCGACGCTCCACGCGGCCGAGGACCGTGTGAAGGAGCTCGTCGTCGACGCGGTCGAGCGGACGCTCACGGAGGTCGGGCTCGTCCCGACGACCTTGCCCGAGGAGGTCGCCCGGGAGAAGCTCGCACACGAGCTCACCGATCAGATCCTCGAGCGCGGCGGCGTCGGGCTCGGGCACCTCCGCGACGCGCTCTCGCGGAGCTACGTGAAGATGCCGAACGTCACGCTCTCCGAGCTGCTCTCGGGCGACGCGCTGCTCCGTGCCGATCGGCGGCTGTCAGAGCGCCTCGACGGCGTCCATCGCCGCGGCGAGATCTACATGCGTGCGCTCCAGAAGGTGTCGTCGGTCGCGTTCGGGACGACCTCCGGGCGCCTCCTCGTGCTCTACTTTGCGCTCCCGGTGCTCGCGTCGTACGTGACGCTGGAGGGGTTGCAGCACCTCATCCACCCGCTCCTGCGCCTCCTCGGGCTCGCGCGTGGACATCACCCCACCCACCCCGCCACGCCCATCGCCGATCCGACGCTCGATCCGACGGCCCTCTTGCCCCCCGAGCTTGCTGCCCCGCTCGCGCCCCCGCCGCCGCACGGCCCCCACCTGCTCCACGCGTGGTCGCTCGGGCTGCTGTCCCTCTTCGTCTTCGGTCTCCTCCACGCGCGGCCGGTGCGGCAGGCGACGCTCGCCGCCGTCGGCTGGGTCGGCCTCGCGCTGCGGTCGCTCTTCGTGACCCTCCCCGCGTGGACCTTCTCGCGACCGTGGATCCTCCGGCTCCTCGCGAGCCGCCTCACGTCCATCACGCTGAAGCCGCTCGCCCTCGGCGCGCCCGTCTACCTCGGCGCGCGACGGTCACTCGGGATCCCGCACGCGCTCGGCGTCACCTCCATCATCGTCGTCGCGACGGCGACCCTGCTCGGGACGCGCGTCGGCGAGCGGCTCGAGGAGAAGCTGTCGGACGCGCTCCACCGCGCGGTCCGCGTCCTCCGCGGCAAGATCCTGCCGGGGCTCTTCGCGGTCGTGACGGGGGTCTTCCGCGCCCTCGTCGAGCGCGTGGACCGCGCGATCTACGCCGTCGACGAGCACCTCACCTTCCAGCAGAGGGACTCGCCCACCCGCAAGATCGTGAAGGGCGTGCTCGGCTCGGTCTGGTTCTTCGTCACGTACGTCGTGCGCATCTACGTGAACCTGCTCATCGAGCCGCAGGTGAACCCGATCAAGCACTTCCCCGTCGTCACCGTATCCCACAAGATGATGCTGCCGCTCGCGCCCACACTGATCGCGGGCATGTCCCAAGCGCTCTCGCCCGTCCTCGGCAAGGCGCTCGCGACCACGTTCTCGAGCACGACGGTGCTCCTCCTGCCCGGCGTCTTCGGGTTCCTCGTGTGGGAGCTCAAGGAGAATTGGGCCCTCTACGCGCAGAACCGCCCCCCTGGCCTCGGGCTCGCGGTCGTCGGCCACCACGGCGAGACCGTCCAACGGCTGCTCGTGCCGGGCTTCCACTCGGGGACGCTGCCCCGGCTCTTCGGGCGGCTCCGCGCGCGTGCGCGCCGAGGAGGCGCAGGGATCTTCGCCGTCGAGGAGGCCATCCACGAGGTCGAGCACGCCGTCGCGCTCTTCGTCGAGCGCGAGCTCACGCGGATGCTCGAGCGGTCGCCACGGTTCGGTCACACGTTCGGGCCCGTGCGCGTCTGCGCCACCTCGAACCGCCTGAAGATCGAGCTCGCGCTCGCCGCCCGCCCCGAGGACGGATCGCCGCCCGCCCCGGTCACGTTCGCGATCGAGGAGCAGTCGGGGCGGCTGCTCGCGGGGCTCCTGACCCACGGGTTCCTCGAAGAGCTCGAGCCCGCGGAGCGGCGGGCGTTCTCGGACGCGCTCGCGGGCCTCTATGCGCGCGCGGGGATCGCGCTCGTGCGCGAGCAGGTCTCCGCGGCGCTCGGGGGGGCGCCGTTCTACGTCTCGAGCGAGGGGCTGGTGGCCTGGCCCGACGGATCGTACGTGACCGAGGTGGTCTACCCTCTCGACGACAAGAGGGACGAGCTCGTCCCCATCCTCCGCGCCGGATCCGCCCCAGCGAAGCGGCTCCGCGCGCGAGATGTCCTCTTCGCGGCGCAAGCGCTCTCGTACGCGGACTGGGTCCGCGCGTGGGGCGACGAGGGCGCGCAGCTCCCCGAGGTGCTCCCACGATGACCCGCGCCGACGTCGTCGTCGTCGGAGCCGGGATCATGGGGCTCGCCATCGCGTACAACCTCGCGCGCCACCACGGCGTGACGCGCGTCGTCGTCGTCGATCGTGGCTACCTCTGCTCGGGCGCGAGCGGCCGCAACGGCGGCGGGGTCCGTGCCCAGTGGTCCTCCGCGACGAACGTGCAGCTCATGCGCGAGAGCCTCGCGCTCTGCGAGGACTTCGCGAAGGAGCTCAAGATCAACGTCTGGCTCCGTCAAGGAGGCTACCTCTTCCTCGCGCGCGACGAGGCGCGGCGGCGCGCCCTCGAGGCGAGCGTCGCGGTGCAGAACGACGAGGGCCTCGGGACGCGCATCCTCACGCCCGGGGAGGCGACGAAGCTCGTCCCTCAGCTCTCGACGGACGGCCTGGTCGCCGCGAGCTTCAACCCGAGGGACGCGGTCGTCTTCCCGTGGCCCTTCGTCTGGGGGTACGCGACGGGGGCGAGACGGCTCGGCGTCGAGCTGCGCACGCATACGGCCGTCACGGGTCTCCGCACGAAGGGGGACCGAATCACGCACGTCGTGACCGACCACGGCGACATCGAGACCGAGACCGTCGTCAACGCGGCCGGCGCCTGGTCGCCCGAGATCGCGCGCCTCGTCGGCGTCGAGCTGCCGAACCACCCGCACCGCCACGAGATCTGCGCGACCGAGCCCCTGAAGCCCTGGCTCGGCCCGCTCGTCGCCGATCTGTCGAACGGCCTCTACTTCAGCCAGTCGATGCGCGGCGAGATCGTCGGCGGGATCTCGAACGACGACGTCCCCGCGGGGATCGACATGGGGCAGAGCCACGCGTTTCTCCGCTTGTACGCGCGGGCACTCGTCCGCACGGTGCCCATGCTGGGGCGGGTGAAGGTGCTCCGTCAGTGGTCGGGGTGCTACGATCTCACCCCGGACGCGAACCCCATCGTCGGCGAGGTCGACGAGGTGGCGCGCTTCTTCCAAGCGTCCGGCTTCATGGGCCACGGCTTCATGATGGCGCCGATCATCGGCAAGCGGCTCGCCGCGGTCATCGCGACCGGCCGAGAAGATCCGCTCTTTCTGCCCTGGAAGCTCCGCCGCTACAAGGAAGGCAAGCTCCTCTCCGAGGCGATGATCATCGGCTGACAGCCGGGGTGAATGGAGGTTAGGCTAGGTACGTCAGATCCATGCGCCGGGCGTCCCCGGCCCTTTCGGAAAGAAGACCCTACATGAAATCGTCCTGGATTGCCGCGCTCGGCGCGGGTGCGCTGCTCGCTGGTTGTGTCGTCAACAGTGGACCTCCAGGGCCAAACGCCCCGGCGTCCCCCCCTCCCGCAAACCGACCGGCGAGCACGCCGGGAGCCCCCGCGACTCCCGCCAACCCCGGCGCACCGCCCGCCGCGACGACGCCCGCCCCGGGCACCGCCGCCACGGCCCCCGGCACTCCAGCGACGACGGCCCCATCGACCGCGACCGCGCCGCCCGGCACGGCCCGTCCGCCCATCGGCGGCGTCACCGCCGTCCCGGGGAGCACGGGGACGACCCCGCCGGCCGCGACCACGGGCGCGACCCCTCCCTCCACCGCGACCGCGACCGCGACCGCGACGGCGCCTGCGTCGTCCGCGCCGCCCCCGGGCACGCCGAAGCTGAACCCCAAGCTCACCCCATCCAAGGTCCCGGGCACCCACTGATCGTCGACGACGCGCGACGAGGACGCCTGGCTCCGGGCGCCCTCGTCCGCGCGAGCGCTCGGCGTCACGGCTCGACGACGACGTACGACGAGGACGCCTGGCTCCGGGCGCCTTCGTCCGCGCGAGCGCTCGGCGTCACGGCTCGACGATGACGAGCTGTCCGTCCTCGTCGCAGTAGGCGACGTAGCCCGCAGACCAGCCGTCCTTCGTGCACCTCAAGAAGCCGTCGCAGCCGCCCGAGCACGCCATCGTCGGGCAGTTCGCGGCGATAGCCCAGTCGCAGTCGGGCTCGAGCAGCGGCTCGCAGGTCGACACGGCGCCGTCGAGCACGGCCGCGTCCCCGCAGAGCGGCGCGTCCGGCTTCGCGTCCCACGGATCTGCGTCGCGTGGGCCGCCGTCGCTCGAGCAGGTCTCACGGAGCACCCAGGTCCCATCTCGGCACGAGTAGATCGCGGCGCAGGTCTCGTCGGCGCAGGTGCCCCCGCCGCGCACAGGACAGGCCGTCACGTCGGGGAGCTGGCCGCACGGTCGCTCGTACTCGCCGTTGCGGCACGACGCACACACGCCGAAGGCGAGCACCGTCGTCGACACGAAGGCCGCGAGGAGGGCTCGCTTCACGCGGGACTCTCTCGCACGAGCCGACGACCGGCGCGATCCGTTTCCGCGAGCCTCGATCACCTTCCACGCCCGCGACGCGCCTCCGCGAGCCGACGACCGGCGCGATCCGTTCCCGCGGGGGACGATCGCGAGTAGCATCCGACGCGTGGCGCGATCCTCGCTGACCCTAGGCGCTCTCCTGGGCCTCACGCTCCCCGGGCTCCTCGTCCTCGCGTGCGACGCGAAGAAGTCCAGCGGAACCGCGGGCCCGTCGGACCCCTCGTCCGCGAACACCGCGCCCTCTGGCATCCCATCGGCGACCCCACCCCCGCCGCAAGGGACCCCCGCCGCGTCGTCCGGCGACGCACCCCGCACCTCCGCGCCGCCCCGCCCAGGCGAGATGTCCCTGCCCCCCGCCGACGGCGGCGTGACCAACAACGCGAGCCCCGACGCCTCGCACGACCGCGGCGCCGCCGAGCTCGGGCACATCATCCAGAAGCACCGCGATCGCTTCCGATCCTGCTACGAGCAGGCGCTCGGACGCAGCCCGAGCCTCGCCGGAGCCTTCGTCCTCCTCTTTACGCTGAACCCGGACGGGTCCTTCAAGAGCGTCTCGCAGGACAAGGACAAGAGCGAC
The DNA here is from genome assembly GCA_964396175.1 of uncultured Polyangiaceae bacterium. Classification (GTDB taxonomy): domain Bacteria; phylum Myxococcota_A; class Polyangia; order Polyangiales; family Polyangiaceae; genus CAYNEK01. The sequence continues at coordinate 12,854 of CAYNEK010000002.1, forward strand.
ATCAGGGACGACGCGATGGCCGAGTGCATGATCTCTGTCGTGAAGGGCCTCTCCTTCCCCCCGTCGGCGCGGGGGCGCGAGACGACCATGAGCTACCCCTTCGACTTCAAGCCGAAGGCCTCGGCGCGCTGACGCACGCGGGCATGACAGGGGACGGCGCGCTCCAGTTCCACGCGGCGACCCACACGGGGCGCGTCCGTGGCCACAACGAGGACAACTTCCTCGTCGATCGACGGCTCGGCCTCTTCGTCGTCGCCGACGGCATGGGCGGTCACAACGCCGGTGAGGTCGCGAGCGCGCTCTGCGTACGTACGGTCCACGACGAGGTGAAGCGCCACCGCGGGCTCGTCGAGAGCTACGCGGCGGGACAGCAGATCTCGGCGCGCGAGGTCGTCTCGCTCCTCGAGCACGCCGCGCAGCGAGCGAGCGCCGTCATCCACGACGAGGCGTCGACCGACCCCGAGAAGAGGGGCATGGGCACGACGTGCGTGATGCTGCTCGTCGCAGGACCCACGGCCTTCGTCGCGCACGCCGGCGACAGCCGCGTCTACCTCCGCCGCGACGACAAGCTCGAGTGCCTCACCGACGATCACACCGTCTACAACGAGCTCGTCCGCCGCGGGAAGCTCTCCCTCGAGCAGATCGAGAAGGTCGCGCAGAAGAACGCCATCACGCGCGCGGTCGGCATCTACGAGCGCGTCGAGGTGGACACGCTCCTCGTCGAGACCGTCCCCGGCGACACCTTCCTCCTCTGCTCCGACGGGCTTCACGGGTACGTGCGCACGGACGACGAGCTCGGGGAGATGCTGTCGGCTCCGCCCGAGGGAGCCGTCGAGGAGCTCGTCCGCTTCGCGAACGACCGCGGGGGCCGCGACAACGTGACGGCGGTCGTCGTGCGCATCGGGGGCGAGGACGACGGCGAGCGGGCGCGCAAGCTCGCGCAGAAGCGCGCGATCCTCGCGAAGATGCCGCTGTTCTCCCGGCTCTCGGAGCGCGAGCTCCTCCGGGTCCTGCAGGTCGTGTCCGTGCGCGCCGCGCTCGACGGCGAAGAGATCATCCAGGAAGGCGAGCGGGGCGACGCGCTCTTCGTCGTGCTCTCGGGGACCCTGCGGGTGTCGCAGGGCGGCGCGGTCCTGTCGCGGCTCGGCGAGGGCGCACACGTCGGCGAGATGGCGCTCATCCGCAACGAGCCGCGCTCGGCGACGGTGACGAGCGAGGGACCGAGCGAGCTCGCCGTCATCACGCGCGTCGACTTCCTCGATATCGTACGCCGCGATCACGAGCTCGCGATCAAGCTGCTCTGGCAGTTCCTCGGCGTACTCGCCGGGCGGCTCGACGGCGCCAACCGACAGCTACGGTCCACCCGGGAGGGCTCGAGCGTGCTCGACGAGGGGAGCGAGGTCGTGCTCGAGGACGAGAGCGAGCACGATCGACCCACTTTGCCCTTCATCGAGCCCGCATGACGCGTCGCGCCCTTGGAAGAAATCGGGGCTCGCTGCGGTTCTGTCATCCCGTGCGCCCGCTCGCTCCCCTCCTCTTCGCGGCCGCCGTGCTTGGCTGCAAGAGCCCTCCCCCGAAGGAGGCGGAGCGCCCCACGCCGCCCAAGAGGGCGATCGCGATCGAGGGGCCTGCGCCTCGGGGGCCTGGGTTCCGCGCGATCGAGATCACGCGCGCCGCAGAGATTGGACCCTACGTCGTTCGCGGGGACCCGTCGCTCGCGGTCTATGGGGCCGAGCCCGACGGGTTCGCGGCGACCGTAGGCGGCGTCGATGGCTTCGGCCCGCCCAAGAAGCTCGGGCTCCCCTCGGCGGGCGCGACCCTCGTCGCCGTGCGGCCTGTCCGGGCGGGGGCGCTGGTCGTCTCCGCGCGCCGGAGCGAGCGAGGGTACCTCGTCGAGGCCGTGGTGGCGGGCGCGGACGGCGCGCCACGAGGCCCCGCTCGCCTCTTGCGCGAGAGCCCTGATCCGATCCTCTGGGTGGACAGCGTCGCGACGGGAGACGGCGCGGTCGTCGGGTTCGGCTCGAAGACGCAACGCGGCGCGGAGCTCCGCGTCGTCGCCGTCGATGCGCTCGGCGCGCCGCGCGGCGCCGTCGAGATCGTGAGCCAGCAGGCGACGGCGTGGCAGCTGACCCGGCACGGGGATCACGCCTCGATCGTCTTCACCACACGGTCGGCCGCAGGGCAGCAGATCACGGTGACCTCCATCGGCGCGGACGGGCACCCGCTCCCGTCGCTCGTGCTCCGCGACGCCGCGATGGATCCCGACGTGGACGCGGTCGCGCTGCGCGACGACCTCGTGGTCGCGTGGGCCGAGCAAGGCGTGCTCACGCTGGCCGTCCTCGACGGATCCGGCAAGCTCGCGGTGAAGCCGATCCATCCCGTGCCGGCGCTGCGATCGCAGGCGCTCGTGGGGCTCGCGGCGAGCGGCGCGAGGGTGCTCGTCGCGTGGGACGAGTCGCGCGTGGATCCACGGGGCGGCCGGCGCATCGAGCTCGCGACGCTCGGCCCGGATCTCGCGCGCGTCACGGGGCGCGCCGCGCTCTCGATGGGCGCGCGCGACGAGAGCGCGCCGAGCATCGAGGCGACCCAGGAGGGCTTCGCGTTCCTGACGCTCGCGCGGGCCTGCAAGAAGGGAGATCCCTGCGACGCTGCGCCGATCTTCCCGACGCTCGTCCGCACGTCGGTCGATCTCGACGCGATCAGCTCGGAGCCGGTGCTCGTCGATCTGCTCGGCGGCGACGCCCCCGAGCTCGCGTGGGGGCTGTCTTGCAAGGCGTCGTGCGCGATCGTCGCCGCCGGCCCAGCCTCGACCCTCCTCGTCGATCTGGCGGGCGGCCAGGGGGCGTACCGCCCCGCCGCGCGCTCGCTCGCGTCGGGTGGTCCACCCGCGGCCGACCGCATCTCCTCGCTGGCCATGCCCACACGCCTCGCCGCAGCGGCCGCGGCGCCAACCGCTGCCGGGGGGCTCGTCGCGTGGGTGTCCGAGCACCACGAGGGAGAGCCGCCGCCACCGCTCCCAGCCGACGTCGACGCGCGCGCCGAGGCCGAGAAGGACCGGCTCGTCAAGGCGAACCCAGCGCGCGGGACGCCACGCGGCGCGGTCGTCGGCGTCACCCCCGTCGACGCGAGGGGCGGGTTCCAGAAGACCGCCACCCTCTCGGTGCGCGCCTTCTCGCCTGGCGGCGTCGCGATTGCGCCCGCCGACGATGGCGCGATCGTCGCCTGGGTCGCGAAGGACGAGGGCGATCCGCAGGTGTTCCTCACGCGCGTCGGCGCGGACGGCAGGCGCAAGGCACAGGCGATGTGGACGCGCGAGAAGGGCGAGGCGACGGACGTGGCGCTCGCACGCACCCAGGAAGGGCACCTGCTCGCGTGGGTCGACGGACGCGGGGGAGACAGCGAAGTGTACGCCTCCCGCGTGGACAAGAACCTCCGCCGCACAGGGCCCGACACGCGCCTCACCGAGGCACCAGGGGGCGCCTCGTCGGTGGCGGTGCGCATCCAGGGCGACGAGGCGTGGATCGCGTTCTCCGACGCGCGCGGCGCGGCGGACGGCGCGGGCGATCCGTTCCTCGCGCGGGTGCGCCTCTCCGACGGGAAGAAGCTCGGCGACGAGACCCGCCTCGCGTCGTCACCCGCGCACGCCCGGAGCCTGCACTTCGTCGAGGTCGGTGGAGAGGTCGGTGTCACCTGGATCGACGAGCCCATGGGAGGGAAGGACCCCTCGGAGAGCAAGCTGCTCGTCGCCTGGCTCGACGCGAAGGGAGCCTCGAAGACCACCGACGTGATCGACGTCCCGGGCGGCGGGCCGAGGGGCCTCTCCTTCTCCTGCGAGGGCAGCGGCTGCCGCGTGGCGATCCTGCGATCGGAGGGCGACGCGCTCGGCCTCCTCGGGGCACGATGGACGAAGGGAATCTCCTCGCCGAGCCTCCTCGCGACGCTCGCCTCGCGCGGCGAGACGGCGCACGAGCCGATGCTCCTCGGCGACATCGTCCTCGCGACCGACGAGCGCGACGACGGCGGGCAGCTCGTCTCCGTCGCCGCGCGCTGGTGACCACACCCACGCGAGCGCCTCGTGCGAGCCGCCCCGCGACCCACGGCGGCGTCGACGCGACACACGAGCCGACCCGCTCTTGTACCATGGGTCGCGTGCGCCGCTCCTGCGCCCTCGTCCTCGCCCTCGGCCTGCTGGGCTGCTCCCCCACGCTCTCCCCGCCCGGGAGGGCCGATCTGTCGGGCGGCCTGCGCCTCGCTCCCCGGGCCCCTCCACCGGATCCGAGCCTCCCGAGGCGCGCTGGGGAAGCGCCACCGTCCGCGGACACCGCAGGCGCGACCCTCTTCCGTCTCTCCGCGGGCGCCCACCTCGCGAGCGCCTTCCCGCACCGCGTGCTCCCGATCGACGCCGGGTTCGGCTACGTCTTCACGGACGTCGCCCTCGGGGAGCGCAAGGTCCACGGAATGTACGGCGAATTCACCCCACTCGCGTGGGCCGGCGAGGTCACGCGGCTCTACGTCGGCGTCCGAGGCGAGGTGCTCTTCCCCGATCGAGAGGGACAGAAGAAGGGCTTCACCGCCCTCGGGCGCGTCGCGATCGAGGGTGTGAACCCCGTCCGCGTCGTCGGCGACGACCACAAGACGCTCGTCCTCGGGGGCGCGTATGGGGTCTATGGCTTCGGGGCATTCGCCGAGGCGGGCGGACACAAGCTCCCGGGCGGTGAGCAGGCCTACCTCGTGCTGGGGGGCGTCTCGGTCCGCTTCCCCGCGTCCGCTGGGTTCTTGATGTTCGTGAAGTAGGCTCCACCCGCCGCCCGCGCCGACACCTGGAGCCCTCGCGCCGCAAGGCCACACGCCGCCCGCACCCCCCCGCACGGGTCTTGGCCTGGCGTGACGCCAAGCGGCGTCCTATGCTCGGCGAGCCACCCACCCATCGAGGCACCCCAATGCGATCGCTCGCCCACCTCGCCGCCATCGTCGTCCCCCTCGCGCTGCTCGCCGCCGGGTGTGGTGGTGGGGAGGCGTCGTCACCCGACCCGAGCCCCACGGGGGGCGCGGGAGCGGCCGGCTCGGCCAGTGGCGGCGGCGCCGCCGGAGCGAGCGGCGGCGCCCAAGGAGGTGCCTCCGGAGCAGCCGGCGGGGGGATCCACCTTCCGGACCGGATCGAGGCGGTGACCCAGACCGTCGCCAAGAACAGCCTCTGCACCAAGCTCACCCCCTTCTACTGGGAGATTGGGGACGCAAGTGGCCTGCGCGCGTCGGGCACGGGCGGGGATGGGTCCGCCGCACCCCCCACGGCGGACAAGGTCATGGCCATCGCGTCGGCGTCCAAATGGATCTTCTCCGCGTGGGTGCTCGAGAAGACCTCCGGCAAGCCCACCGCCGATCAAGTCGACAAGCTGCGCTTCACGAGCGGCTACGACAACCTCGACACCGCGAGCTGCCTTGCTGGCGCCGACACGGTGAACGACTGCCTGCAAAAGGGAGACAACGGGACCCAAACCGCGGGAGACGCGACGCATTTTGCCTACAACGGCGGGCACATGCAGAAGCTTGGGCAGGAGCTCGGGCTCGGCGACGACTTCATCAACACGCCGGCCAACGCTGGGAAGACACCCAAGCTGAACGCGGACATCGCGGCGCTCTTGCCCCCCATCCAGGGGAAGGGATTGTCCTTCCTCTACACGAACGCGAGCCTCGCGGGCGGCGTCGCCACGAGCGCGGCGATCTACGGCCAGTTCTTGCGGGCAATCCTGGCGGGCGAGCTCACGCTCCACGACCAGCTTGGCACCCACGCGGTCTGCGCGTGGACCAACCAGCCGGACTGTGACGCCCTCTATAGCCCAGTCAACCAGACCAAGAAGGGGACGACGAACGACCTCGGAGACGAGAAGTGGCACTACTCGCTGGGGCATTGGGTCGAGGACGATCCGAAGGTCGGCGACGGCGCCTTCAGCAGCCCGGGGGCGGGAGGCTTCTACCCGTGGATCGACGCGACGAAGAGCTGGTACGGCGTCCTCGCGCGCTTCGAAGCGCCCACGCTGAGCGCCGATCCGGTCGCGGTCGACTCGGTCGCGTGCGGGCGCGCCATGCGCCGCGCGTGGGTCACCGGCGGCGCGCAGACCGACTGAGCAAGGGACGGTCTCTTGCCGGAATGGGGCGGTTCCATGGCGGCCACCCCCTCGACGATCTCCAGCGCGCCGCTCATGGCCTTCACCGGGACGGGCGGTTCCATGGGGGCGCGCCGGATGGGTCGCGCCGCCCCACGCATGACCGATCGAGCGTCGGCGGCGCTCCGAGAAGGCGCGCCGTGGTCGCCCCTTCCGCCCATGAACCCCACGGCGCCATCACGCCGGCTCCCCCGCTCGGCGTGGCGTCCTCTCGCTGCTCGTCACGCCGTGACTTTGGTTTGACGGGCCGTCGAGCGCGATGGGCCGAGGGGCGTCCTCCCGCTGCTCGTCACGCCGCGATCCGGGTGTCGCTTCTCCCTTGGTGCGCGGCGCCCACATGTGGCTAGATCGCTCGCCATGGTCGATCCGGCTCGTCGCCACGTCTACTGGTTCGGTCCCGTCACGCACGGTCGCGCCGCGATGAAGGATCTGCTCGGCGGCAAGGGAGCGAACCTCGCGGAGATGGCCGCGGCAGGCCTGCCCGTACCGCCCGGGTTCACCATCACGACCGAGGTCTGCGAGGACGTGGGCGGCGGCGCGACGGCGCTCCCCGCGTGGCTCTGGACCGAGATCGACGAGGCGCTTGCGGCCGTGGAGCTGGCGCAGGGCGCGCGCTTCGGTGGCACCGACTCGCCCTTGCTCGTCTCGGTCCGCTCGGGCGCCGCCGTCTCGATGCCCGGGATGATGGATACCGTCCTCAACCTGGGCATGAACGACGCCGTCGCCGAGTCCCTCGCCAAGAGGAGCGGCAAGCCGCGCTTCGCCTACGACGCGTACCGACGGCTCATCTCGATGTTCGGCGACGTGGTCGCGGGCGTCCCGCGAAAGGCCTTCGACGAGGCGCTCGAGGCGGTGAAGCGCGAGCGCGGCGCGGCGCTCGATCAGGATCTCGACGAGGCGGCCCTTCGCGACCTCGTCCACCGCTCGAAGGCCGTCTACCGCGCGCACACCGGGCACATGTTCCCGGACGATCCGCGCGAGCAGCTGGAGCGCGCGACGCTGGCGGTGTTCCGCTCGTTCTATGGCGAGCGCGCGGTGAAGTACCGCCAGGTAAGCCACATCACGGATCTGGTCGGCACCGCGGTCAACGTGCAGGCGATGGTCTACGGGAACATGGGTCCCCGATCGGGCACGGGTGTCTTGTTCACGCGGAGCCCCGCGACGGGCGAGCGCGCGCTCTACGGCGAGTACCTCGTCGACGCGCAAGGCGAGGACGTCGTCGCGGGCGTCCGCACCCCGTCCCTCATCGCGATGCTGGAGCGCGAGATGCCCGAGGTGCACGGAGAGCTCGTGCGCCTCGCGAGCCTGCTCGAGCGCCACTTCAAGAACGTGCAGGACGTCGAGTTCACCGTGCAGGACGGGAGGTTGTTCTTGCTGCAGACGCGCCACGGCAAGCGCACGGGCGCGGCCGCGGTGAAGATCGCGGTCGATCTCGTGGGCGAGGGCCTCGTCTCCCGAGAAGAGGCCGTCGCGAACCTCGTCGAGCCGGGGCACGTCGATCAGCTCCTCCACCCGCGCTTCGCCGACGAAGAGGCGTACCGGAGAGAGCACCGCGTGCTCACGAAGGGCCTCGCGGCGTCGCCCGGCGCAGCGGTGGGGCGGATCGTGTTCGACGCCACGGCGGCGGAGGAGTGGCGGAGCCGGGGAGAGCGGGTGATCCTCGCGCGCATCGAGACGAGCCCCGAGGACGTCGCGGGGATGCACGCCGCCGAGGGCGTCGTCACGAGCCGCGGCGGGATGACGAGCCACGCCGCCGTGGTCGCGCGCGGCTGGGGGAAGCCCTGCGTCGCGGGGTGCAGCGACATCGTGATCGACTACCGGACCAAGACGCTCTCGAACGGGCGCGAGACGGTGCGCGAGGGCGACTGGCTGAGCCTCAACGGAACGACGGGCGAGGTGGTCCGCGGCGAAGCGCAGCTCGCGAGCGCCATCGCTTCGAGTGCGTTGGAGACGCTCATGGGCTGGGCGGACTCCCTCCGCACGCTGCGTGTTCGGGCGAACGCGGACACCCCGAAGGACGCCGCGCAGGCCCGCAAGCTCGGCGCCGATGGGATCGGCCTCGTGAGGACGGAGCACATGTTCTTCGAGGAGCGGCGCATCCTCGCGGTCCGTCGGATGATCCTCGCGGACGACGAGGCAGGACGGCGAGAGGCGCTCGCGCTCTTGCTCCCGGCGCAGCGCGACGATTTCGTCGGCATCTTCCGCGCGATGGACGGCCTGCCCGTCACGATCCGGCTCCTCGACCCGCCGCTGCACGAGTTCTTGCCCGCCGACACGACGACGCAAGCAGAGGTGGCGCGGGCGATGGGGATGTCGACCGAGCAGGTGCGGCAGCGGACGCTCGCCCTCGAGGAGGTCAACCCCATGCTGGGTCACCGCGGCTGCCGCCTCGGGATCACGCACCCCGAGATCACCGAGATGCAAGCGCGCGCGATCTTCGAGGCGGCGTGCGTGGTCGCGAGCGAAGGCGGAGCTCCCATGCCGGAGATCATGGTGCCCCTCGTGGGCCACGTGACCGAGCTGACGGATCAGAAGCGGATCGTCGTGCGCGTGGCAGAGGAGGTGTTCGCGGAGCGTGGGCGGACGGTCCGCTACCACCTGGGCACGATGATCGAGGTCCCCCGCGCAGCGCTGCTCGCCGGCGAGATCGCCGAGGAGGCGGAGTTCTTCTCGTTTGGCACCAACGATCTCACGCAGCTCACGCTCGGCTTCTCGCGCGACGACGTGGCGACCTTCATGCCGCGGTATCTGGCCGCCAGGATCTTGTCGGCCGATCCCTTCCAGACGATCGACCGCGCGGGGGTCGGGCAGCTCGTGCGCCTCGCGGCCACCGAGGGCCGCGCGCGGCGGCCGGACCTTCACCTCGGCGTCTGCGGCGAGCACGGCGGCGATCCGCGATCGATCGAGTTCTTCGCGGACGTCGGGCTCGACTACGTGAGCTGCTCGCCGTTCCGCGTGCCGGTGGCGCGCCTGGCTGCCGCGCAAGCGGCGCTGCGGAGCAAGGTCGCGGCCAAGACCGGCGAGGCCTGACCGCGAGCGCACCGAGCGCGCGGTGCCTGGCACGCTCGAGCCCCGGCGCGGTCACGACCGAGACGGCCACCTCCGCGACGGCGCCAGCCAACCCAGCGCCCACACCCAGCGTGAGCACGCTCGCCCCCAACCCCACAGCCCTCACTCACTGTGGCTACCTCGGCGCCGGCGCCCGCAGAGCGCCGCGCCGAGCGTGAGCACGCTCGCCCCCAACCCCACAGCCCTCACTCACTGTGGCTACCTCGGCGCCGGCGCCCGCAGAGCGCCGCGCCGAGCGTGAGCACGATCACTCCCAGCCCACAGCCCTCACTCGAGGCAATCCGACAGCCGCAGCCTCCGCCCTCGTCCGAAGACCCCAAGCCTGCACCCGTCACCCCTGCCGTCCCCGTGGAGCCAGCGTTCGCTCCGCCGCTCACGCCGCCCTTCCCGCCCGTGGAGGTCCCGCCGGCTCCACCCGCGCTCACGCCCGCCGCGCCGCCGGCAGACGCGCCTCCAGCGCCGCCAATCCCCCCCGTCGTGGCCCCGCCCGCGCTCGCGCCACCCGCACCACCCGCCGAGGCTCCACCCGCGCCACCGGCGCCCTGTTCCTTCAGCCCCGCGTCCAGGTGCCACCCGGGGTTCTTCCCCGCGCCAGCGTATGCCCCGCGGAACGTGAATAGTCCCTTCGACACCCCGTTGAAGTCTCGAGCGTAGTCTGTCTCCTGGGCGACCGGCGCGAGATCGAGCGGGGGGCCTTCGCAGGATCCCGCCTTGGGGTAGAGATCCATCGACGCGAGGGAGAGCGAGGGGCTCGCCACGTAGTTGCCCGCGTTCGCGACGGCGTCCGTCAGGTTGTCCTTCTGCAGCGCGATCGAGCCCGAGATCGGCTTCGGGGAGAACACGAGGTTCCCGACGACGTAGTCTCCCTGCGGCGCGGCGCTGTCAAAGGCGATCCCCGACGCCGCGCCATAGATCGTGTTGTTGTACACATGGGCGAGCCGGAGCGGCAGATCGTGGTCTCGCAGCCGGATCGCCGCCCCCGTCGTGTCCACGAAGACGTTGTCGTGCAGGCTCACGCGCCCCGATCCCTGAAAGAGAGACTCTTTGGGGTTATGAAGGAAGAAGTTGCCGTAGATCTCGTAGAGATCGTCCGCCCCGGGCCCCGTCGCCGGGAAGCCGCCCACGAGGACATTGGGCCGATCGCCGTCCGGGCTCGGCACGTCACCCTTCACGAAGACATTGTCGCGGATGATCGTGCTGACGGGCTCGGTGGGCATCCCGGGCGTCGGGTTTCGGGGCTTCTGCCACTTGATCTGCATGCAGTAGCCGATCGAATCCTTCACGAGGTTGCCCTCGATGAGGCCGCCGATGAAGGGCGCGTCGCCATTGGAATTGCCCAGGTAGAGCCCGGTCCCTGCGCCCGCGATGCGGTTGCGACGGATGATCCAGCCCCACGTCGCGACCTTCGTCGAGATGCCCACGTGCTGCTGGCTGCCGTCGTGGTTCGAGAAGGTGCAGCCGTCGATCGTGATGTGGTGCACGGCGCCGCTCTTCGCGCTCACACCAAACGCGCCGTCCACGTGGTTCCCGTCGATGGTGAGGTGCGTGAGGACGAGGTAGCTCGAGTCCTTGATCTCGACCGTGTTGCAGCAAGGGCCCGGATCCGCGAGGAAGATGGCCGGAGGGCCCGCCTCGGGACCCGCGATGGTGATGGGGGAGCCCGCCGTGCCGTTCAGCCCGGTGAGGACCAGTCCGCCCGTGTACGTGCCCGCCGCCAGCCGGAGGGTGTCGCCCGGCTTCAGCGCCCCGACCTTCGCCTTGTAGTCGGAGGGCGTCGCCGGCACGTCCGCGGCGCGCGCGTGGAGCGACCAGGTGAGGCCCCCGACGAGGCAGAGGGATGGACCGATCGATCGGGCGAGGGCGCTTGGCATCGGCCCATTCAAACGGATCTGCGACCGAGATCAAGCGCCAATGGGGCGCACCGGGGCTCGTGAAGAGCCGTGAAGGCGTGGCTCGGCGGGTGACGCCACGCCGAGCGCCGCGATGGCGGGCGGCGCCGCGGCGTCGGGCGCAGCGTTGGCAGCCCATGAATCTCCGACGCCCGCGGGAGACGACGCGCCGAGCGCCGCGACATCGCGTCACGTCCCGAGCACCCGGACGAGCACCTGAGCGAGCAGGATCTTCGCGATCGTCGCGAGCGGAAAGACCGCCGAGTAGCCCGCGTTGGGCTGATCGTTCCCCGCGCGCTCGACGGCGAACGCGAGGGCCGCGGGTTGCGTGTGGACGCCCGCCACGAGGCCGCTCGCGAGATCCGTCGAGAGTCCCAGCTTGCGAGCGATGAGGAGCACGCTCGAGGCCGACGCGAGCGCCACGACGAGCCCCGCCGCGAGGAAGGTCCAGCCGTGGCCCGTGGCCAGCGTGGACACGAAGGCGTGCCCCGAGCGGGTCCCGACCGCCGCGAGGAACAGGACGAGGCCGATCTGGCGCAGGGTCAAATTTGCGCTGAAGGGCAAGGTCCAGAAGAGTGGGCCCGTGCGCCCGAGCCGACCGAGCGCGAGACCGGCGATGAGCGGGCCGCCCGCGATGCCGAGCTTGAAGTCGCCCCCACCGGGCAGCGGCACGGGGACCGCGCCGAGGAGCAGGCCAATCGCGATGCCGAGGCCGAAGGTGAGGACGTCGACCTCGGCGAGGGCGCGGTACGAGTCGCCGAGGAAGCGCGTGATCGCAGGGATCTGCTCCCGCGGGGCGACGACGCGGACCCGATCGCCGAGCTCGAGCTCGGTGTCTCCGTCGGGCAACAGATCGACGTCGCCGCGGCGTACGCGCGTGATCGTGGCGCCGAAGCGGCCCGCCAGATCGAGCTCCTCGAGCGCGACGCCACAGGCCTCCGGGTGCGACACGAAGATGCGCCGGTAGTCGATGATGCTCCTGTCGAGATCGATGCGCTCGGTCGAGAGGGCGCCGAGGTGATCGACCGCGGCGCGCACGTCGTGGCCACGGCCCACGATGCTGACGAGGTCGTCCGAGAGAAAGCGGGTCTCGTCCGTCACGAGATCGAAGGCGTCACCGCGCTTCATCCGGCCAAACACGACGTCGTAGCCTGCCGTGTGCGCGAGCTCGGACGCGGGGGCGGTCGCGTCGTGCAGGATGCGCACGGTGGCGTTCACGATCTCGCCCGGGCGGTTCCTGCGCGAGGGAGGCGGCTCGTCACCGCGCCGACGCTGCGCCCAGAAGAGGGCGCCGAGGACGCCGAGCACGCTCGCCGGGTACGCGATAGAATAAGCGACGACGGGCGCATCCTTGATGTGCTCACTCGCGCCCGCGGCGGTCAGCGTGTCGACGACCGCAGCGAGGGCCGGCGTGTTCGTGAGCGCGCCGGTGAAGAGCCCGGCGCCCATGGGTCCTCGCTCACCGACGAGCAGGGTGAAGGCGACGGACATCGCGGCGGCGATCGCGAGCGCGGTGAGGACGAGGCCCGCGTCGCGCAGCCCGCGGCGGCGGAGCGACGCGAAGAAGCCGGCGCCGCTGCCGAGCCCGATCGTGTAGACGAAGAGCACGAGGCCGAGCTGCTGCACGATCTCCGGCAGCTTGAACTTGGGGTCGAGCGCGCCGATCCCCAGGCCGACGAACAGGACGGCGGCGACCCCGAGGCTGAAGCCGAGGATCCGGACGCGCCCGAGGACGTAGCCGAGCGCGCTCACGACGAAGAGCAGGAGCAGCGGGTTGTCACGAAGGGTCGCCATCGCGCTGGCGCCTAGCAGCGAGGGCGGGGCGGGGCGAGAGCGAGGGCCTCCGTCCCGGCTCGAGGCACCGCCCCGACCCAAAGGTCGCTGCATGGCCACGTGCAACGCGCTGACTTCCGCCGGCGTCTCGAAGCCCGGCCGCGCGCTGGACCCCGCTCACCACGCCGCACCGCCCCAAGGATCGCCGCGCAGCCGCGCGCTGACTTTCGCCAGCATCCCGGGGCGCGCGGCGAGCCAACGCCCCGCGCTCGCCCCCACCCGCTTCAGCGACGCCCGAGCACCGCGAACGGGTTGTTCGTGAACTTCGCCCCGTCTCCCTGCGCCGCCCGCTTCTCCGGCGCGATAGGGGGTCGGCGGGCCTGACCCTGACCCGGTGCCGGCGTCGGGCGCGCCTGACCCTGACCCTGCGCGGGCGTCGGGCGCGCGTCCCTCCTCGCCGAGAGCCCAATCCGCTTCCGCGCGAGATCGATCTCCATCACCCGCACCTTCAGCTTGTCGCCGACCTTCACGACGTCGCTCGGCTCCTTGACGAAGCGATCCGCCAGCTGCGAGACGTGCACGAGCCCGTCCTGGTGTACGCCCACGTCGACGAAGGCGCCAAAGGCCGTCACGTTCGTCACGACGCCCTCGAGCTCCATCCCCACGACGAGATCGCTCATCGTCCGTACGTCGTCGCGGAAGCTCGGAGGCTCGAATTTCGCGCGGGGATCGCGGCCGGGCTTCTTCAGCTCGGCGACGATGTCCTGCAGCGTGAACTCGCCGACGTCGCCCGTCGCGTACCGCTCGAGCCGGAGCTTCGCGATGGCCGCGTCGTTCGCGACGAGCTTCGCCGTCTCGACGCCGAGATCCTTCGCCATCGCCTCGACGAGCCCGTAGCGCTCGGGGTGGACCGCGCTGTCGTCGAGGGGGTGCTCACCGCCCCGCACGCGCAGAAAGCCCGCCGACTGCTCGAAGACCTTGGGGCCGACCCCGGGGACCGACAGGACGTCCTTGCGGCTCTTGAAGGCGCCCTTCTCGTCGCGGTGGCGCACGATCTTCTTCGCGAGGGTCGGCCCGATCCCCGCGACCCGCGCGAGGAGGGGCGCGCTCGCGGTGTTGAGCTCGACGCCGACCGAGTTGACGCAGGACTCGACCACCTCGTCGAGCTTCCGGCCCAAGAGCGGCTGGTGCACGTCGTGCTGGTACTGCCCGACGCCGATGCTCTTCGGATCGATCTTCACGAGCTCGGCGAGCGGATCTTGCAGCCTCCGCGCGATGGACACGGCCCCCCGCACCGTGAGATCGAGATCGGGGAACTCGTCGCGCGCGACGTCGCTCGCCGAGTAGACGCTCGCCCCCGCCTCCGAGACGGGCACGACGGCGACGTCGGCGCGCTTCGCGTCGCGGAGCACCTCGCGCACGAAGTCCTCGGTCTCGCGGCCGTGCGTCCCGTTCCCGACCGCGACGGCCGCGATGGGGTGCCTCGCCAGGAGCCCGAGGAGCGTCTGCTTCGCCTCGGCGAGCGCGCGATCGCCCTGGACCAGGTAGAGCACCGTGTGCTCGTGGAGCTTGCCCGTGTCGTCGACGACCCCACACTTGCAGCCCGTCCGCTGCCCCGGATCGATGCCCAGCACCCACTTCGTCCCAAAGGGCGCCGCGAGGAGGAGCTGCCGCAGGTTGTCCGCGAAGACGTCGACCGCGGCGCGATCGGCGCCGAGCTTCTGATCGATGCGCAGATCGCTCTCGACCGACGGCGAGAGCAGGCGCCGGTACGACTCCTCGACCGCGCGGGTGAGCTCCGCCGCCCAAGGCGAGGCCGGCTTCACCCTCGCCAGCGCGACGAGCCTCGGCAGGACGCGCTCGGGCTCCAGGTGGACGACCGCGCGGAGGACGCCCTCGGCCTCGCCGCGGCGGATGGCGAGGTAGCGGTGCGACGGGATCTTCGCGAGCGGCTCCTCGTAGCTCGCGTACGTGTCGAACTTGCTCACGCTGTCCTTGTGCGCCTCCTCCTTGGCGACGCGCACGACACCGTCGGCCTGGTAGGCCTCGCGGACGACCTTCCGCACCCCCGCGTCCTCCGCGAGGCGCTCGGCGCAGATGTCACGCGCGCCCTGGAGCGCCGCCTTCACGTCGGCGACCTCCTTCGCCGCGTCGACGAAGGCGGCGGCCGCCTCGTCGGGGCGCTCGGTCCCCTGGGCCCAGAGGAGCTCGGCGAGCGGCAGGAGGCCGCGCTCGCGGGCGATCATCCCGCGCGTACGCCGCTTGGGCTTGAAGGGGAGGTACAGATCCTCGACCTCGGCCTTCGTCGTGGCGCGCTCGAGCTTCTGCCGGAGCTCATCCGTGAGCTTGCCCTGCTTGTCGATCTCGGCGACGACGGCGCTGCGGCGCTCGTCGAGCTCGACGAGGTAGGTCCGCCGCTCTTCGATGGATCGGATCTGCACCTCGTCGAGCCCGCCGGTCGCCTCCTTGCGGTACCGCGCGATGAAGGGCACCGTCGCGCCCTCGGCGAGGAGCAGGACGACGCTTCGCACGGCGGGCACGGGGAGGGACAGCTCGGCGGATAGCGCAGGGACTGGATCGAACGCGGCGAGATCGGTCATCGAGGAGCCCCGCCTGGTACCGAGAGACGTGACATTTGTCCAGGGGGCTCGGGGCGTCGGGTGCGCCGCAGCCGGCGGGTCGGCGGGCGGCGACGCGGTCGTCGAGAGGACGGGATGCGCGGGCCGTGGCGAGCTACAATCCTCGCGTCGCCCGGACGAGCCAGGCGCCACGAGGACCGCGGGCCACGCCGATGCACGACCACCTCACACCGACGCTCGAACCCGTGACGATCGCGAGCCTGCGGCCAACCCAGATCACGGTCGGCATGCGCGAGGTGCGGCGCAAGCGAGAGGACTGGAAGGGCAAGTCCGACGAGGGGCGCGCCGCGTTCTTCGCGAGGCACATGGTGCCGGTGATCCTCGGTCCGAAGGGCGCGCCCTACGTCCTCGACCATCACCACCTCGCCTGCGCGCTCCACCACGAGAGGGTCGAGTCGGTCCTCGTGCACGTCGAGAGGGACCTGTCTCGCCTCGCCCCGGATGCGTTCTGGACCTTCCTCGATCATCGAGGCTGGGCGCACCCGTACGACGCCCACGGACGACGGCGCGGCTTCGACGAGATCCCGCGGGGGATCGCCGGCCTCGTGGACGATCCCTTTCGCTCGCTCGCCGGAGAGCTGCGGCGGCTCGGTGGATTCGCCAAGGACACGACGCCGTTCAGCGAGTTCCTGTGGGCGGATTACCTGCGCCGCCGCCTCGACGCCTCGGCGGTGGAGGAGGATTTCGACCGCGCGCTCGAGCAAGCGCTCGCGCTCGCGAAGGATCGCGACGCGGACTTCCTCCCCGGCTGGTGCGGCCCCGTCTCGCGCAAGAGGTGAGCGTGACCCCACGATGGGCCATCGTTCCCTACACGGCGAGCCCGCCCGTCAGCCTCCCGTGCCCTCGAGCCAATCGAACACCTGGCTCATCACCCGCCCTCCCGCGTCACCGTACTGCCCGTGCTTCGCGCCCGGGAAGAGGAAGAGCCTCGTCGGGACACCCGCGCGGTGGAGGTTGTCGACGGTGTCGCGGGTCGTCTTCTGGGCGTCGCGCGTCCCGACCCCGACCGCCACGCGCTGCGATCGCTGGAAGCTCGTGCCTGCCGCGGCGCGCGGCGACGCGAGGAGCGCGACGCGCGGGTAGACGTCGGGGAAGCGCTTGGCCACAGACTCGGCGCGCAGGGCGCCCTCGGAGTAGCCGATGATCGTCCGGCGAGCGGTCGGGAGCGATTCGCCCCCCCGCGACGCCGCGCGGAGGGCCGCCTCGATGCGCTCGTGCGCCCTGGCCGGAGACGCGGACCACCGCGTGCGTCCAGGGCGATCGGGGCACGCGACGTCACCCTGCACGACGACGAGCGTCGCCCGCCCGGCGGCCTCTCGGGAGAACGCCTTGATCGGCGCGTCTGGATCCCCACACTTCCCTGGAAGATACACGAGGACATCCTTCGCCCCGAGCGGCCCACGAACGACGCTCGCCGCCCGATCGCCGGGCACCGCGACGTGCTCGGCCCTGGGCGGCGCGTCCGCGAGGAGCGGCGCCCCGAGCGAGAGGACGCTCGCGACGAAGGCGACGGCGAGGTGGAGCTTCATGGGGGGAGGCGCACGAGGGCGCCACGCGCGCCTCCAACAGAGTATCACGGAGCCGCGACGCCCTGGCAACCTCGGCGTGCGAGGCCGCTGCGGCCACGCCAAGCGTCACGCAGGAGCGGGCCCGTAGGGGCCCCAATAAGCGGGGTAGGCCGAGGGCGCCACGACCCCGAGCCACGACGCGAGGCAACATGGCCCGAAGGCCGATCTAGGCGCAAGACCGCCAGTCACTCGTCGGGCGCGCACGCCGAAACCCCTGCGCTCACGATGGACGACGAGAGGCGCGAAGGGACAGCCATCCCGTCGGTCGTCGGGCGCGCACGCCGAAACCCCTGCTCCCACGATGGACGACGAGAGGTGCGAAGGGATGGCCATCCGGTCAGTCGTCGGGCGCGCACGTCGAGACCCCAGCGCCCACGATGGACGACGAGAGGTGCGCGAGGACGGTCGTCTTCCCGGTCTTCACCTCGTAGCGCGTGACTCGCGGATCACCGTCGGGCGTCGTGAACAGGTAGAAATCGCCCCCCCAGGCGGCGAACGCCCAGCCCGTCCCGAGCTCCACGTCGGGCAGCTCCTCCTCTGCGACGATCTTCGCGGTCTTCTTGTCGATCTGGACGATCCGGGTGCCCGGACCCCCGGGATCGGCGACGAACCCGAAGAGCCGCCCGTCGCCCGTGCCCGTCAGCTCCGCCCCCTTCTGCGGCGGCTTGAAGTCGCCGACCTTGGCCAGGACGAAGCCCTTGGTGTCGATCCTGCCGAGCGCCGAGAGGCCTGGCTGATTGCCCTGCTCCTGCGTCGCCGCCACATACAATTCTTCGTCTGGGCCCTCGTCGATCGTCGCGAACCCCATGCCAAACTGCTGGAACCCGAGCTGCCCGGGGACGAAGCTGGTCGTCTCGCACTTCGCCGTCTTGGTGCTCACCCGGTAGAGGTGTCCGTCCGAGTAGAGCACGAAGGCCGTGCCCACGCGGTCGACCGCCATCGAGAAGGGGGTGGAGGTCTTGGAGCAGGACAGATCGCCGATCTTGAGGTACGCGCCATCTTGCGGATCGAGAGAGAAGAGCTCCGCCTCGTTCGACACCGCGTACACATACTTCACGCTCGGATCGGTGCAGTCGTCCTTCACGCCGGGGGCGTCGGCCTCGAGGAAGGCGTCGGTCGCGTCGAGGGGCGCGTCCTTCGTGGCGTCCTTCGTGGCGTCCTTCCCGGCGTCGGGAGAGGCGGCTGGCTCCACCGGATCGTCGGGCGCTCGCTCGGCGCGGAGCCCGGTCCTCGCGCCGCACGCGACGGCCAAGAGGCCGCCGAGCCCGAGGGCGATGAGGGTGCGTATGGAAGGGGTCTTCATCGGTCGGCGCACCCGGCACCCTTCGGACAGAACACGTCCAGGAGAGGTGCCTTCGTGGAGCCCGTCTTCATCGGTCGGCGCACCCGGCACCCTTCGGACAGAACACGTCCAGGAGAGGTGCCTTCGTGGAGCCCGTCTTCATCGGTCGGGGCCCTCGGGCGCCTCGCGGACAGAGGGCGGCCAAGCGAGCTGCGGGTGCAAAGCCTGTCTTCATGAGCTCAGAGTTCCCGGAACCCGTCGGCCGGCCGGACACGCGCCGCGTGGAGGGCAGGGAGCACGGTCGCGATGAGGCAGACGAGCATCGCGATGCCCGCGGTGATGGCGAACTCGAGGGGTCGGACGTCGATGGGCAGGCGCGAGATGAAGTACACCTTCGCGTCGAGCGGGAAGACGACGACCTTGCAGAGCACGACGGCGCCCGCGATGCCGACGGTGGTGCCGATGAGGCCAATGAAGCCGCCCTGGTAGAGGAAGATGCGGAGGATGGCGCCGTCGGTCGCGCCCATGGCCTTGAGGACGGAGATCTCCTTCTTCTTCTCGAGGACGACCATGAGGAGCGTCGCCACGACGGTGAAGCAGGCGACGACGATGAGGAGGCCGAAGACGAGGCTGGACGCGATCTGCTGGAGGCGGAGGGCGGTGAAGAGCCCGTGGTTCAGCTCCTCCCAATCCATCGTGTGGTAGATGCCATTGGCCAGGCGCTTGTCGATGTCGCGGGCGGTCTGCTTCGCCTTGTCGATGTCGGCGATGCGCATCTCGACGCCTGTGACGCTGTCGCCAGAATTGTAGAAGGCCTGGGCCTCGTAGAGATCGACGTAGACGAGCTTGGAGTCATACTGATCGAAGCCGGCCTCGAAGAGCGCGACGACGCGGAACTGCTTGGCCACGGGGGCCGCGACCCCGCCCGAACCATACGAGTAACCAATGGTCGGCGAGGTGACCTGGAGGCAATCGCCGAGGCCGAGGGCGAGGCTCTTCGCGAGGGTGGTGCCGAGGATGGCGCCGGGCATCTTGGCGACCTCGGCCGCGTCGCGGCACGGATCGGGGACGACGTCGTCGGGGAGCTCGTCGTCCTCGTCGGGCAGGACGCTCTTGTAACCGCCCTCGGGCGTGAGCTCCTTCGGGGTCAAGGGTGGGGCAGGCTCGAGGCGGGGCGCGGAAGACGCGGGGGTGGACGGGGCGGCGCTCGAGGGGCCTCGCGGCGCGTCGAGCGCGCTCTTCATGTCACCCAATGGACTCTTCGTGCGGAGCGGATCGTCGACGCGGGGCGTGGGGCGCTCGGCGGGCTTGGCGCCGTCGCGGCGGAGAGCCTGGATGGCGGCGGGCTGCGCGGCCTTGTCGCGGGGCTCGACGATGTGCTTGGGCAGATCGAGGACCTTGGGCATCGTCTCCGGGTCGACGCCCTTCAGGAGGACGCCGGTGGCGGTGCGAGTCCCGTGGCTGACCATCATGGGGTTGATGGTGAAGGGGCTCGCGCCGACGACGCCGGGCTCCTTCTCGACGAGCTGCATGACCTCGCGGTACTCGCGAAAGTCGGCCGAATACTTGAGCACGAGGACGTGCGCGTTCACGCCCAGGACCTTCTCGCGGAAGGTGGAGAGGAAGCCCGACGAGACGCTCATGGCGACGGCGAGGAACATGACGCCGAGCGACAGCCCCAGGATCGCGAGGAGCGTGCCGACGCTGATCGTCGCGGTCTTCTTCGACCGGAGGTACCGGAGCGCGACGAGGAGGGCGTAGCCCATGGGCGGGCGCGGTGCATAGCAGACCTTGCGGGGGCGCGGTGGGGATCGGCGGGGCCGCTCCAGTCCGCCTCCAGCGCCGTCGCGACCGCGGCGCGGGCTCGGGGAACGTCGCGAGCAGCGCGTGCGCCCGATCAGCGCGCGCGCGCGCGCCGCCGCGTGGGCACGAAGCCCGGCGTGTTCACCCACTGCATCAGCTCGCCCCCGGCCGCGACGACGGCGAGCCCCATTCGCTCGGCGTACGTCACGAGCGACGGGTCGACCCAGACCGACGCGACGGCGCCGATCACCTCACAGTCCCCGTACTCCGGGTAGTACTCGAGCACCTCGGCGAGCCGCGCAGAGAAGACCCCGATCGACTCGGGGCTGAGCTGCGACTTCACCTCGACGACGAGGAGCAGAGCCCCGGCCCTCGCGAGCACGTCGAACTCGCGGACCTGCTTCGTCCGTGGGTGGATGCTCCGGGCGCGCACCGCGAGCCGCTCGACCGACGCGTCGTCCGGGAGCCCGACGAGCTCGCGAAAGAGCCGCGAGGCGCTCGGTGCGACGAAGTTCTCGACGAGCCGCCCCTGCGAGGCCGAGATGGCCGCGAGCTCGCGCGTGCCCCTCGCGGAGGACTCCTTCAGCTCGCGGACCGTCGCGTCCATCCGGTCCTTGAAGTCGGACATCTCGGACTTGAAGTCGGACATCTCGGACTTGAAGTCGGACATCTCGGACTTGAAGTCGGAC
>CAYNEK010000002.1:33829-90507 GCA_964396175.1 uncultured Polyangiaceae bacterium
ATCTCGGCGGACAGCTGCTCGAGGTTGCGCCGCGTCTCGGCCTGCCCTCGCGCCAGCTCGATGGACAGCTGGTCGAGGTTGCGCTGGGTGTGCGCCTGGGCGCGCGCGAGCTCGAGCATCGCCGCTTCGAGCGCGGTGACGCGGGGCTCCAGGACGGGCGCGGGCTCGGCCATGTGGGCTCTATCGTACCGACGAAGCGAGCGTCAGGCCAGCGGCGCCGAGCTCGGCGGCCCCCCGGCGGCACGCGGCGGAGCGCGACGACGAGGGTCGATCGACCACGAGCTCGGCGGCATGGCGCGAGCCATCTCCCGCGGGGGCACGCGGCACGCGAGCCGTCAGGGCGAGGAGATCGAACGGCGTGGCGCCCACGCTCACGCCGCCGGCGTCTCTGCCGCGTCCCTCCGCAGCCAGAACCGCACCGTCGAGCGCGCGACGCCGAGGCTCCGCGCCGCCGCCGACACGTTGCCTCGCGCGGCCTCGACCGCCTGGAGTACCTCCGTCCGACGGTCGCATGTCGCGTGCTTCCTCACGAGAGGCGCGCGGAGCGGCAAGGCCCGCGTCACCTCCTCCACTTGGATGAGCTCCCCCTTCGCGAAGGCCGCCGCGCGCGTCAGCACGTTGCGCAGCTCCCGCACGTTGCCGGGGAAGGCGTGCTGCGCAAGGTACGCGAGCGCTCCGGGCGTCATCCGGCGACGCCCGACCGACGAGACGAGCCGCCCAAGGAAGTGCTCGCAGAGCTCCGGCAGATCCTCGAGCCGCTCGCGGAGCGGCGGGACGCGCAGCGTGAAGACCGCCAGCCGATGCCACAGATCGTCGCGGAAGTGCCCCGCCTGCACCAGATCCTCGAGCGATCGCCAGCTCGCCGCCACGATCCGCGCGTCCACCTCCCGCGTCGTCGATGAGCCCACGGCCCGCACCTCGCCCGACTCGAGCGTCCGCAGGAGCTTCGCCTGGAGCGTCGGCTCGAGCTCGCCGATCTCGTCGAGGAAGAGCGTCCCCCCGTCCGCCGCCACGAACGCCCCCGGCTTGCCTCGATCCGCCCCCGTGTAGGCGCCCCGCTCGTGCCCGAAGAGCTCGGACTCCGCCAGATCTCGCCCGAGCGTCGCCACGTTGATCGGCAAGAACGCGCCCTTGCGCCCGCTCTCGCGGTGGAGGGCCGCCGCGACGACGTCCTTGCCAGCCCCCGTCTCGCCCTCGAGCACCACAGGGACCCCGAGCCGCGCGATCTCGCGCACCTCGCGCGCGAGCCGTCGCATCGCCGCGCTCGACCCGATGACGCCCTCGAGCGGCCGCTCGCGCACCGCCCGCGCCTCGTCGCGCCCCGGCGCACACAGGACGAGCGACCGCCCGACGACGAACGAGCCCGCCTCCGAGAAGCGCACCGAGCTCGCCTCTGCCCCACACGCCACCGTGACGCGCGAGCCCACGTCCGCGCCGTAGACGTGCAGCCGCCCCTCCTCGACCCGCAGCCGCGCGTGGTGCGACGAGGCCCCGTACACGACGACGTCGGCGTCGTCCGACTCGCCGAGCACGAGGTCGCAGCCCTCTTCCACCCGGACGTGAGGCGTCGGCGACGACCCGTCGAGCGTGAGCGTCCAGACGCGGCTCGTGAGAGCCTGGGCGGCGAGCGGGAGGACCTGGTCCATGCCCGTCTCGTCGTCCATCCCGCGGAGAGAGTTTCCTCCTCGCTCGCATTTTCCTTTCTGGTAAGGGGCCCCGCATGCTCTCTCGCTCCCTGGGGCTCGCCAGCGCGCTCGCGACGCTCCTCGTGACGGCGCCGCTCCTCGCCCAGGAGCCGCCCCCCCCGCCGACGGACGAAGAGCTCCCGAAGCCTCGACCGACGGCCGAGGACACCCGCTCCGGGCACCCGACCCTGGCGCTCGAGTACGCGTACGGGAGCCTCTTCGGGCACGCCGAGGACTCGCTCGACAACAGCTACGGCCGCGACGTCACCGGCGTCTCGCAGTCCTGGTTCGCCGGCTACGGCTTCACGCCGCGCCTCCAGCTCGCCTATCCCTTCCACCGGAACGTCGCCGTCGAGCTGCGCGGCTCGTGGTCCTCGTACGGCGGGACGAGCCGCTGCGGCGGCTGCAGCGCCAAGAGCGCCACCTACGGCGCGGGCCTCGTCTACCACCTCGTCGACGGGATCCCGTTCGATCCGTGGTTCGCCTACGGCCTCTCGTACCGGAAGACCGATCTGTCGGGCCCCGGCTTCTCGGCGAGCTACGCGGGCGTCGACTTCCTCCGGTGGACGGTGGGGATGGACTACTATCCCGTGAAGCAGCTCGGCTTCGGGCCCATCTTCGAGGTCACCTACGGGACCTACCTCTCCCGCACGAACGGCACCCTCGACGATCGCGCCTTCCCGCGCCAGGCGACGCTCTTCGGCGCGCGCGTCGTCCTCGCGCCCTTCTGAAGGCGCCTGCGCCGTGCCCCTGGCCTGCTAAGACCGAGGCTCCCCCATGCACGATGTCCGCGCCCAGAACGAAGCCGTCGCCAAGGAGTCGGCCTTCGTCGATCGCATCACCGCCGAGGTCGGCAAGGTCATCGTCGGTCAGCTGGGGATGGTCGAGCGCGTGCTCATCGGCCTCTTCGTCGGCGGACACATCCTCCTCGAGGGCGTGCCCGGCCTCGCCAAGACCCTGACCGTCCGCACCCTCGCGCAGGCCCTCGACGCGCGCTTCTCGCGCATCCAGTTCACCCCCGATCTGCTCCCCGCCGATCTCATCGGCACCAACATCTACAACCAGCACAAGGGCGAGTTCTCCAGCAAGCTCGGCCCCGTCTTCGCGAACCTCGTGCTCGCGGACGAGATCAACCGCGCCCCAGCGAAGGTGCAGAGCGCGCTCCTCGAGGCGATGCAAGAGCGCCAGGTCACCATCGGCGAGACGAGCCACCCCCTGCCCGATCCCTTCGTCGTGCTCGCCACACAGAACCCCATCGAGCACGAGGGGACCTACCCGCTCCCCGAGGCGCAGATGGATCGCTTCCTCATGATGGTGCGCGTGTCGTACCCGACGCGACAGGAGGAGCGGCAGATCGTCGATCGCGCGACGAGCTCGATCGTGCCCGAGGTGCGGGCCGTCGCAAGCTCCGCCGAGCTCCTCTCGGCCCGCTCGGTCGTGCGCGACATCTACATGGACGACCGCGTCCGCGACTACATCGTGGACGTCGTCTTCGCGACGCGCGAGCCCAAGGACCGGGGCCTGCGCGAGCTCGCGCCGCTCCTCGAGTACGGCGCGAGCCCCCGCGCCTCGATCGCGCTCGCGCTCGCCTCCCGGGCGCACGCCTTCCTCCGGCACCGCGGCTACGTCACCCCCGAGGACGTGAAGGCGATCGGGCCGGACGTCCTCCGGCACCGCGTGGGGCTCACCTACGAGGCCGAGGCCGAGAACACGACCGCCGAGGAGGTGGTCCAGCGCGTCTTCGACGTCGTCGAAGTCCCGTGATCCCGGGCGACGCGCGCGAGGAGACAGACCCGAAGGGCGAGCTCCCGAGGGAGCTGCTCGGCCAGCTCCGGCGCATCGAGATCACGACGTCGCACCTCGCGAACGCCGCGCTCGTCGGCAACTATTCGTCCGTCGTGAAGGGCCAGGGGCTCGCCTTCCGCGAGGTGCGCCCGTACCAGGCCGGCGACGACGTCCGCCGCATCGACTGGAACGTGTCGGCCCGCATGCACGACACCTTCGTCAAGGTGTTCGTCGAGGAGCGCGAGATGACCGTGATGGTCGTCGTCGACGCGTCGCGGAGCACGCGCTTCGGGACACGCCGCGCGCCGAAGGCTCAGGTCGCCGCCGAGGTGACCGCGCTCTGTGCGTTCTCGGCGATCCACCACGGCGATCGCGTGGGGCTCATCCTGGGCACCGATCGGGTCGAGCGCATCGTGCGCCCGCGCCGCGGCGACAAGCACGCCATGCGGGTCGTGCGCGAGGTGTTCGCCTTTCGCGATCCGCGTGAAGGACCGACGGGCACCGATCTGTCCCTGCCGCTCCAGGCGCTCGTGCGGGTGTGCCGGCGGCGCGCGGTCGCCTTCGTCATCAGCGACTTCTTGGCGGCAGGGGACGAGCGGGCGCTCGCGCTCGCGGCCGCGAAGCATGATGTCATCCCCATCGTCCTCGAAGACCCCCGCGACGACGAGCTGCCCGACGTGGGACTCGCCGAGCTCGAGGACCTCGAGACGGGCGAGACCGTGCTCGTGGACACGCGGAGCGCGAGGGTGCGGGCCCACTTCCGTGAGGTCGTCCGGCGGGCGCGCGCCGATCGGCTCGCTCTCTTCCGGCGGCTCGGGCTCGACGTCGTGCGCGTCCCGACGGGAGGCAACTTCGTCACGCCCGTGCGCGATCTGTTCGCGCGCCGCGCGCGGAGAGCGCGTCGGTGACGCCGCCCCGTCGCCACGCCTTCGGGCTCGCGCTCGGCCTCACGATCGCACAGATCGCTCTCGCGGCGCCGGCCCCCAGCCCGACGGCGGGCCCCGGCGCCGCGGCGCCGTCAGGATCGCCTGCTGCCCCCAGAGGATCAGCCGCCGCGTCGGCCCCCTCCGCGTCCGCGCCACCGTCGGGCTCCTCCGCGGCACCGTCGCCCTCGGGCCCAGCTTCATCCGCGCCCGCCGCGTCCGCCGCGCCTGCCGGGCGGGTGTACGCCTCGTGCGTCGAGCGGATCCCCGAGGGCGCGACGCGCCCGACGGTCGTAGACTCCTTCCCAGAGGAGGCGCTCGCTGGCCACGCGATCCCCCTCCACGTCGTCGTCACGCACGGCGCGGGCGAGACCGTGCTCTCGCAAGGAGATCTCGCATCCGGAGGCGCGGAGGCCGAGGCGCTGCGCAAGGCCGGCTTCTTGCTCCCGCTCGCGCGGGGCGGCGTCGGGCCCACGATCACGCCGTCGAGCCCTCCGGGGACGACGACGCTCGTCATCCCCCTGCTCGCCCTGCCGCGCACGACCGAGCCCGCGACGCTCGAGCTCCCGCCGCTCGGCGTCGCGATCTCGCGCGCGAGCGGGCAGATCATGGTGGTCTGCACGCGCCCGCACACCATCCAAATCGTCGATCCGGCCGCCGGCGTCGTCGATCCCCGCGCGCGACCCAACCCCGCGGGCCGACGCCAGCTCGAGCCTTTTCGTCTGCTCATCGCGGGGCTCATCGCGCTCCTGGCGGGCCTCCTCGCCGCGATCGTCACCTGGCTCGTGCGCCGGCTCGTCCGGCGGCTCCCGCGGCGTGCGCCGGCGCCCGTGCGCCCCGATCCGCCGTGGGAGGTGGCGCTCCGCGCGCTCGCCCAGCTCCGCGACGAGCGGCTCGTCGAAGCCGGGCGGCTCACCGAGCACGTCGACCGGACGAGTGACGTCGTCCGCCGCTACCTCGGCGCGCGCTTCGGCTTCGACGGCCTCGAGGCGACGAGCCGCGAGATCCGCCGTGCGATCGCGCGCGTCGTCCCCGCCGTGCCCGTCGGCGGTGAGATCGACAAGCTCCTCGACGAGAGCGATCTCGTCAAGTTCGCCGGCGTCGTGCCCGCCGCTACCACGTGCGGCGAGCTGTTCGGCCTCGCCGAGACCATCGTCCGTCATACGATGCCCCACGTCGAGCAGCCGCTGTCGCAAGCCCCTCGGAGGCGGCCCGCGTGAGGCCGCTCGCTCGCCACCCGACCGCAAGGCTCGGACCGCCATCGCCTGCCCCTCGGAGGAGGCACGCGTGAGGCCGCTCGCTCGTCACCCGACCACGAGGCTCGGACCACCATCGCTTGCCCCTCGGAGGCGGCGCGCGTGAGGCCCCGACGCATCGCAGGGATCGTGGCGGCCCTCGTGGGCGTGCTCGCGCTCGCGCTCTCGGTGTCGGTCCTCCGCAGCGCGTGGCAGCCGTCGAGCCTCCTCACCGAGTGGCGCGCCCTCCGCTTCGAGCGCGCGTGGCTCCTCGGGCTCCTCGTCCTCTGTCCAGCGATCCTATACCGCGCCACCGTGGGCGAGGACGGCAAGGCGCCACGGCTGCTCCTCGGCAGCGTCGCGCCGCTCGTCCGCGGTCCGCGCGGGTGGCTCACGCGGCTCCGCGATCTGCCCGGCGTCCTGCGGACCGCGGCGCTCGTCTGCTTCGTCGTCGCGCTCGCGAAGCCCGTCTCGCTCCTCCGCCCCACGGAGCGGAGGGAGAGCGGCATCGACATCGTGCTCGTGCTCGATCTCTCCGGCTCGATGAAGGCCGTGATGGACGGCGCCCCGCTCACCCCCGTCCCCCACCGGCGGGGCCTCCGCAGGCCGACACGCATCGACGTCGCGAAGGACGTCATCCTCGACTTCATTCAAAGGCGCCAGACCGATCGCATCGGCGCCGTCGTCTTCGGGAAGGCCGCGTACGTCCTCGCGCCACCCACGCTCGATTATCAGCTGCTCTCGACGCTCGTCTCCCGCATCGATCTCGAGATGGTCGACGGGTCGGGGACGGCCATCGGCGACGCGCTCGGGGTCGCCGCGGCGCGGATGCGGCGCAGCGACGCGAAGTCGAAGGCGATCGTCCTCCTCACCGACGGCGACAACAACGCCGGCACCATCTCGCCCGAGTACGGCGCGCACCTCGCGGCCTCGGTGGGCGCGCGGGTGTATACTGTCCAGATCGGGACGGGGGACGACGTCGAGGTGGAGGCGGGCACCGACTGGAGCGGCAACCCGCGCTACGAGCGCGCGCGCTTCCCGGTGAACCCAGCGCTCCTCCAGAAGATCGCCGAGTCGACCGGCGGCGTCGCCCACGTCGCGACCGACGAGACCGCCCTCCGCAAGAGCATGCACGACGTGCTCGACCGGCTGGAGAAGACCACCTTCGAGGCCGAGGCCGCCGCCTTCGAGGACCTCTTCCCGCTCTTCCTCTTCCCAGGCGCCGTGCTGCTCGGCGTGGACTCCCTCCTCCGCGCGTGGGCGCTCCGGAGGTTCCCGTGAGGCTCGGCGCCCCGCTCTCGCTCCTCTTCTGCCTCGGCTCGGTGCTGGTCCTCGTGCTGCTCGTCGCGCGGCGGCGACGGACCGAGCAGGCCCTCGCGCGCTTCGGCGACGTGCCGCTCGTCCAGGCGCTCCGCACCGCCGATCCGACGCGGCGACGGACGGCGAAGGGCGCGCTCGTCGTCCTGGGGACGCTCCTCGTGTTCGGCTCGCTCGCGCGGCCCCAGTGCCGGCGCGGCGAGCGGCTCATCCCCGCGACGAACCTCGACGTCGTGCTCGTCGTCGATCTCTCGAAGAGCATGTACGCCCGCGACGTCGCGCCCTCGCGCATCGCCCGCGCGAAGGCCGAGATCGCGCGGCTCATCCACGATCTGCCGGGGGCTCGCTTCGCGGCCGTCGTCTTCGCGGGGGACGCCGTCGGTTTCCCGCTCACGTCCGACGGGAGCGCGATCGCGCAGTTCGTCCGCCAGAGCGAGCCCAACGACATGCCCGTGGGCGGCACGGCGATCGGGCGCGCGCTCGAGCGCGGGCGCGACATCCTCGAGCGCGATCCGCGGGCCAAGGATCACCGCCGCGTGATGGTGCTCGTGACGGACGGGGAGGACACCGAGGCCGATCCCATCCCCGTCGCGCGCTCGCTCGGCGCCGATCACGTCACGGTGCACGTCGTGCAGATCGGCGGGCGCAGCCCCGAGCGCATCCCCGAAATCGGCCCCGAGGGGCAGATCCTCGGCTGGCGACGCGACGAGCGCGGACGGCCGCTCACGACGGAGCTCTCGGCCGAGGGCGAGGCGCAGCTCGCGAAGATCGCGGAGGTGACCGGCGGCACCCTCGTCCGAAGCGAGAGGGGGCAGACCGGGATCGACACCATCGCCGCGGTGCTACGGACCATGATGACCGTCGAATTGCGCGAGAAGATCGAGCTCGTCTACGAGGACGAGTACCACTGGGTGCTCGGCGCCGGGGTCCTCCTGCTCCTCCTCGAGACCTTCCTCGCCGAGACCGCGACGAGGCGGAGGGCGCGTGCGTAGCCGTCGCCTCGCGGTCGGGCTCGCGCTGGGGCTCGCGCTGCCGCTCTTGGTCGCCGCCTGCGGGTGGGATCCCCGGAGGCCGCTCGAGCGCCAGTCGCCCGAGGTCGACAAGGCCCTCTCCGAGCGCGACGCGGGGCAAGCCGTCCGCGCGAACGAGCGGCTCTCCGCGTACCTCCGCGCCGTGGCCTGCGACGGCGGCACGATCTCGCTCGGCGCAGAGGACGCGTCCGCCGCGACCTTCGATCTCGCGCTGACCCTGTTCGATCTCGCGGAGCGGTACGGGCGCCGGCTCGACGATCCGCTGCCGAAGAGGGACGAGCCGATCGCCCAGGAAGACAAGCGCACCGCGCGGCTCCGCGGCGACGATCTGGACTGCGCGCGCGCCCTGCTCGACGCGCTCGTCGCGCGCGATCTCCCGCCCGAGCTCCTCGCGCGCGCGCTGTATCTCCGCGGCAACGTCGCCTTCCTCGACCGTGACTACGAGAAGGCGATCATCGACTACGAGAAGGCCCTCGTGATCCTCCCGGGCCTGGCCCCCGACGCGGGCGACCCGCTGGGCGCAGACGCCGCCTTCAACCGTGCGCTCGCCCTCCGCCTCCTCGAAGACCAGAAGGATCGCGACCAGCAAGGCAAGGACGGAGGCACCGACGCACCCGAGGACGCGCCGCGCCAGCCCGACGGAGGCAGCGACGGCGACGGTGGCGAAGGGCCGAGCGATGGAGGCGACGACGGGGGCCGCGACGCCGAGCCGGACGCTCCACCCGACGACGCAGGCGCCCACGACACGCCGCGCGACGCCGGCGCACCGCGCCCCGACGGCGGCGCGGGGGAGAAGCCCGACGACGACCCCAAGTCCCCCAAGCCTACCACGGAGCCACCGAGACGGGATCGCGCGCAGGACGAGCGGATGCTCGATCAGTTCGAAGAGGCGCCGATGTTCCAGCGGGAGCAGTCTCGCCGCGGCTCGGCCGAGCGCCGTCCTGCGCACCTGGACAAGTGATGGCCGAGCGGCTCCTGCGCTACGTCGTCCTCTTCGCCGCGACGCTCCTCGCGTCGGTCGTCACCCTCCCAGCACCCGCGCTCGCGCAGGCACCGCGCGTGTCTTTTCGGCTCTCGAGCCGCGAGGTGCGGGTGGGCGAGCCCTTCACCGCGACGATGCTCATCCGATCGCAGGGGAGCCAGCAGCCTCCCTCGGAGCCGGCGCTGCGCATCGACCGCTCGGTCCGCGGGGGACCGCCGTCGACGACGATGAGCGCGCGCGTCGAGGTGGTGAACGGACGGATGATCCAGGACGTCACGCTCACCGCGACCTGGCAGCTCGTCGCGACGCGAGAGGGGAAGCTCGAGATCGGCCCGGCGTCCTTTCATTGGAACGGGCGCACCTACGAGACGCAGCGGGAGCACGTCGTCGTGGAGAAGGGTGGCGCCTCACCGAGCCCCATCGATCCCCAGGGAGACGACGCGCCGCCAGCGCCCACCGAGCCCGGGGTGTCGCTGGACGAGCCGCTCGAGCCGATCGCCTTCCTCCGCGCGGTCGTCGACAAGGATCGCGCGGTCGTCGGCGAGCAGGTGACGATGACCGTGCAGCTCTACCTCCAGCGCCGTGCGCGGGCGCTGCCGCTGCCGACCGATCCGCACGAGCCGAACGGCGTCGACTTCTCCCAGCGCGTGCTCTCGACGGGCGAGCCCGACGCGCGCCCGGTGAGCCTCGGCGGGGCGGCGTGGACCGTCCAGACCCTACGAAAGATCGCCTTCTTCCCGCTCCACGCGGGCGAGCTCGGCATCGAGCCGATGTCGCTGACCCTGGAGGGTGACGGGCTCCGCGGGCGGGGCGTCGGAGGCGGGCTCGTACGGACGGCCCAGCGCGTCGTCATCCACGTGACCGAGCCGCCCGCGGACGGGCGCCCGCCGGGCTACCGGATCGGCGACGTCGGCTCGTACGCGCTCGACGCCGAGGTCGAGCCGCGCGCCGTGCCCGCCGGGGGCAGCGTCGCGGTCCGCATCCTGCTCCGCGGGACGGGGAACCTCCCCTTCGACGTGCGGCTCCCCGAGAAGCCTGGGCTCACCTTCCTCGAGTCCGAGCGGCGC
This sequence comes from uncultured Polyangiaceae bacterium, assembly GCA_964396175.1. Taxonomy (GTDB): domain Bacteria; phylum Myxococcota_A; class Polyangia; order Polyangiales; family Polyangiaceae; genus CAYNEK01. The sequence goes on from CAYNEK010000002.1 coordinate 43,855, forward strand.
GAGCTCTGGGACACGCGCGGCGACGTGGTCGGCGGGGCGCGCGTCCTCACCTACCTGGCGAGGCTCGACGAGCCAGGGACCACGAGCCTCGGCGACGTCCTCTTGCCCCACTGGGATCCTCGCGCCGGCGCGTACAGAGTGGCGAGGGCGAGCCTCGGCGTGGTGCAGGTGCTGCCGGGTGACGGAGCGCGACCACCGACGCGCGCGCCGGACGATCCGCTCGCGAGGATCGGGCCGCCCCGCGCGACGCTCGGCCCTATCGCCCCGCCGCTCTTGCCGCTCCGCGTCCGCCACGGCGCCTGGCTCGTGGGGCTCTCCCTCCCCTTCGCTGCGCTCGCGCTCGAGCTCTCCCGGACCGCGCTCCGGCGCCTCCGGAAGAGGCCGCCCCCAGACTCCTCGGCCGCGCGCCTCTCGCGAGCGCTCGGGAAGGGCCAGCCCCGTGACGCGGCCTTCGCGGACAAGGTGCTGCGGCTCGCGGTGGAGGCTCGGGCGGGCATCGGCGGATCGATGCTGCTCGACGAGCTCGGCGACGCGCTGATCGACGCGGGCGTCCCCCAAGCCCTCGCCCTCGAGGTCGTGGATGCGCTCCGACGCGCCGAAGACGCGCGCTACGCACCCGACGGTCGAGAGGATCCCGCGCTCGTCACGGAGGCCGAGCGCCTCGCGAGGAGGCTCGTCCAATCGTGACGCCGGACGAGGTGCTCGTCGGGACACGCGAGGCGATCCTGCGCGGAGAGCCGACCGCGGCGATCGAGCTCGCCGAGCGGTTTGCCGACGGGGGTGCGCGCCACCCGGACGTGTCGTACAATCGAGGGCTCGCGTACGTCGCGCGGGCGCGCGGGACGGGGGCCAGGCCCGGTGATCTCGGGCGCGCGGCCGCGGCGTTCGAGGACACGCTGGTCCTCCGGCCAGGAGACTCCAGCGCTCGCGCTGCGCTCGAGGCCGTCCGCGTCCGCGCAGCGGAGCACCGCGCAAAGGCTGGGGGCTCCGCGAGCCTCGGGCTCGACGACACGCCAGTGCGCGATCTGGTGCGCCGGGCCCCGGAGGGCGCGTTCTCTGTCGCCCTCGTCGGGCTCGGGGTCGTCTTCTTCGGCGCGTTCGTGCTGCGGCGGCGGGGGTGGGCATTCGGGTTCACCGCGATCACCGCGGCCGTCGCGTGGGTGGGGGCGCTCGGACTGGGCTGGGTGGCGCGCGACGTGGCCCGCACGGTGGGGCTCGCCATCGTGGTCGCCGACGACACGCGGTGGGTGGACGAGGGGGGCGCACCCGTACCCGGCACGGGACTCCCCGAGGCGGCGCGCGTCGAGGTCCTCGGTGACGTGCGGGGCCTCGTGCACGTACGCGCGGGGAGGCGCGAGGGGTGGCTCCGTCGAGACGCGCTCGTGATCGTCGAGCGGCGCGATTGACGCGCGAGCCGCCGACCCTCGGGATCCGCGATCCCCCGCTCGGTCAGCCGGTGGGCCCCGACGCGCTCACGGGCGCATCGCCCGGAGCGTCCGCGCCGCCGACCCTCGGGATCCGCGATACCCCGCTCGGTCAGCCGGTGGACCCCGACGCGCTCACGGGCGCATCGTCCAGAGCGCCCGCGCCAACGCCCCCGCGGCCGCGACCGATGTCGGCGCCCCCGCCTCCGCCCTCGGCAGCTCGAACACACGGGCGCCCACCCTCGCGCGGAGCTCCTCCGCGTTGCTCCCGCTCGACGCGTCGGGCGTCTCGGCCGCCGACAGCGCGACGGCCGACACCAGCACCCCATCCGCCTCCGCCGCCCGCAGCGTCGCGAGCACGTCGTGGAGCACCCCGAGCCGGTCCGACGCGACGAGCAGCGTCACGTCCGGGGAGAGCGCCCGCACGAGCTCCACGTTCGTCTCGTGGTCCCCGAGCGGCGAGTAGAGCCCACCCGCCGTCTCGACGACGAGCACGTCCCCGCCCGCTCTGGCGGAGGCCGCGAGGGTTGCCGGGTCCAAGCGCACGCCCGCGCGCCTCGCTGCGAGATGCGGCGAGATCGGCGGAAGGAAGACATACGCCGGAGCCCGCGGCGGCGCGCCCACCGCGGCCCCGAGCCGCGCCGCGTCGTCGCCTACACCCTCGGTCACGCCGCTCGCGACGGGCTTCCACGCGTCGACGACGAGGCCCATCGCGCGGAGGGCGAGGACGAGCGACACGGAGACGTGGGTCTTGCCGACGTCCGTCCCGGTGCCGACGACGGCGACGACGAAGGGGCTACTCACCGCAGAGCGAGGCGACCCGGACGATCCCCGATCCCTCCTTCACGCGGGTCGCGGTGATCGCGATGACCGGATCGCCATCGGGGCGCTCGAGCTGAGGGAGCTCGTCGCAGGTCTTCGCGAGCTCGGTCAGGCGCGACGCGAGCTCGTGGCGGATGTGCATCGCGTAGCGCGCCGCGGGACACGCTATCGTCTTGTCTGGGTCCTTGATGGCGCCCTCGACGAGGGCGACTGACTCCGGGTCGGGGCGGTTCGCGAGGACCCGAAGCGCGTAGCCTCGGCGCGCGGGCTCTGCGCTCTTCGCGTCGGTGAGCAGCGTGTCGAGGAGCGCGCGGCGATCGCCGGCCCGCGCCGCGAGCTCGCAGCGCGTCGCCGTGATGGCCGGATCGTCGCACTGCACCGCCTCGAGGAAGCCACAGTCGGGGGACCGCTTGGCGCGATCGAGCAGGGCCTGGTCCTCGAGCGTGTGGACGTGGCGGATCGCGTCCTCGGGCGCCACCGTGTCGTGCCCGCCGCCGCCCTTCGGCGCGTCGTCGTTGCACGAGCTGCAGGCCGACGCCGCGAGCGAGAGCGCGAGAGCCGCGAAGGACACCACCAGCGAGCGCATGAGCGAGCGCGGCATAGCAGATGCTTGGCCTGCGTCACCTCCCGCGCGCGACGCCGCGATCCGCCTCGCGCGCCGAGGTGCCGCTCGACGTCGTGCAGGACGAGGACGAGATCCGCTTCGTCTCCCCTGCGGGTGAGCTGCGCTGGACTTCGCGCGTCGGGCCCTTCGCGCTCGGCGCGCAGGGGCGCCTCCTCCGCCTCCCCGGCGGACCAGTCCCGGTGCTCGGGGAGGACGTGGCGATCCCCGAGGGCGTCGATCGGCTGCGAGGAGACGGGGTCTGCGCGGCGCGCGTCGAGCCCGTGATCGTCGCCATCTCGGAGGATCCCTGCTAAGATCGCGGTTCGATGGCCGATTGGAGCCGCGGCGCCAAAGTCGGAGCCTTCACGCTCGTCCTCGTGGGCGCAGGCTTCGGCATCTATGGCCTGGTCGGCAAGGGTCGGCTGAAGAAGGGCGTGACCGTGCACGCGACCTTCCGGGACGCGACGGGCCTCGCGCCGCTCGGGCGCGTGCAGATGGCCGGGATCGCGATCGGCAACATCAAGAGCATCTCGCTCACGCCCGACGGCCGCGCGCGCGTCGACATCCAGATCGACAAGACCGTCGCGCTCCACACCGACGCGACGATCGCGAAGCAGACGGCGACCCTCCTCTCCGAGCCCTTCTTGGCGCTCACACCGGGCGCACCCGAGAGCCCCGAGCTCGAGGACGACGGAGAGATCACGCACGTCATCGAGCCCTACACGACCGATCAGATCATCCAGCGCGTCGGCGACATCACCGCCGACGTGCGCCAGGTGACCCAGCGCCTGGCGAACACCCTGGGCTCCGAGGAGGGTGAGCACCAGATGCGCGCGATCCTCCACAACATCGAGGCCGCGACCGCGTCGCTGAAGGACATCGCCGCCGAGAACCGCGCGAGCGTGCGCCGCACGCTGCTCAACGTCGAGAGCATCACCGCCGACGCGCGCCCGCGGACGCGCCGCATCCTGTCCCACGTCGACGACGCGACCGATCGCCTGGCCGCCGTGATGCGGGACAACCAGCCCGACATCCGCGACACCGTCCAGAACACGAAGGAGCTCACCTACCACGGCAAGCGCGCGGCCTTCACGCTCGACTCGGTGATGAAGCACGTCGACAACATCACCGGGCGCATCGATCGCGGCGAGGGCACGGTCGGCAAGCTCACGAAGGACGAGGCCCTCATCGACGAGGTCCAGGGCGCCGCCGAGGGCATCAACGATCTGGTCGGCGGGCTCGCGCGCATCCAGACCATCGTCGGCCTGCGGTCGGACTACAACTTCATCTCCAACTCGGTGAAGAACTACGTCGAGGTGCGCATCCAGCCACGCGAGGACAAATACTACCTCATCGAGCTCGTCAACGACCCGCGCGGACGGACGAAGTTCCAGCAGATCGACTACTCGACGACGGATCCGAACCGCCCGAGCCACTACCGCGACGTCGTCACCACGACGGAGAACTCGCTGCGATTCTCGCTGCAGTTCGCCAGGCGCCTCGGGTTCGTGACGGGCCGCTTCGGGCTCAAGGAGTCGACGGGCGGCGCGGCGCTCATCTTCCACGCCCTCGACGATCGACTCGAGCTGCAGAACGACGTCTTCGGCTTCGGGGAGCAGCTCATCCCGCGGTGGCGCACGGCGCTCACCTACGAGTTCATCCGCCGGGTGTGGCTGCTCGGCGGCGTCGACAACATCCTCGCGCGGGAGCGGCGCGACTACTTCGTCGGGCTCTCCTTGCGCTTCACCGACGACGATCTCAAGTCGTTCCTCCTCTTCGCGCCCAAGTCGACGCCGTGAGCGGTACGCCGGTCGACGAGGCCGCGCTCTGCTTCGTCGATCTCGAGATGACGGGGCTCGACCCGCGGGTCGATCGGGTCGTCGAGCTCGCGCTGCTCCGGCACCGCGGACGGGCGCTCGAGGACGAGCTCGTCTCGCTGGTGCGCCCCGAGCGCGACGGCGGCGCGGGGCGCCACGTCCACGGCATCGACGACGCGGCGCTCGCGGCGGCGCCGACCTTCGACGAGCTGTCGCCACGTGTCGCTGCGCTCCTCGAGGGGACGACGGTCGTCGGACACGGGGTCGAGCTGGACGCGGCCTTCCTCGCCATGGAGCTCGATCGCGCGGGTCGCCCCGCACAGAAGCTCCGCCTCATCGACACGCTCGTGCTCGCGCGCCGCTGCCTCGGGCTCCCGCGGTCTCGCCTCGCGGACGTGGCGGCGCGGCTCGAGATCCCGTTCTCGGTGACACACCGGGCGCGCCCGGACGCCGAGGCGACGCGCGGCGTGTTCTTCGCGCTCGCCGAGCTCCTCGACGCGCGGACGCTCGAGGATCTCGAGGCCGTGCGGATCGGCGCCTCCGAGGCGCGCCCCGCGATCGTCGAGGCGCTCCGCGACGCGGTCGCGTCGAAGCGGCCCGTGAGGCTCCGATACCGCACGGCTCGGCGCGGGCTCGTCGATCTGGACCTCATCCTCACCCGGCTCCACGAGGACGCGACGCCGCCTCGCGTCGTCGGCTTCGAGACCGTGAGCCGGAGCCGCCGCGAGCTGCGCGCCGACAGGGTGCTCGGGGTCCGCGCGCGCTGAAGGAGCGCGATGCCGCGACCCACACCCCACGTCGCAAGGCGCGCGCAGCCCCCGCCCTCGTCGGCCTGCCTCGCCGAGCCTGAGCGCCGCCACGCCCCGCGGCACACGGCTCGAGGCGATCGCGCACGCCCTCCGAGGCGACTCGACGCGCTCACCCGATGACCGGCGGCGGGAGGACGCTGTACGGGCCCATGCTCCCACCGCCCTCGTCGTTCGACGGCGCGACGTCGTCGTCTCCGTCGAAGAAGGCGAGCAGGTCATCGCGACGTGCCTCGGCGTCGGCGCGCCCGAGATCGATGAGCCGCGAGGCGAACGCGCCGTCGAAGAGAAGGTAGCTCACGAGATCGCTCTCGGTCCCGACGCCCACGTCGAGCATCGAGAGGACGCGGCGCACGATGGCGCTGCCGCTCCGCGTCTTGCCGCTCCGGATCTGCTCGGCCGCCATCCGCCCGATGTCCTCGGTGGGCCGGACGACCATGGGGTGGATGCGCCGGTAGTCCTGCGCGCCGCGCAGGTGAGCCTGCTCGCTCATCGCCCGCGAGAACCCAGGGCCAAACGCCCGCTCACCGTCGTCGATGACGGCGTTCATGCGGCGCAGGTAGTCGACGTCCGAGTCGATGTGGTCGAGCAGGACCGCGTTCAGCACCTTGCCGAGCAAGAAGGCGGCCCCTGGGGCCTTGCCGTCCGGGAGCCCGGCGCCGATGCCGCGCTCCTCACGCGACAGGCCGATCGCGAAGATGTGCGTCGCGCCCGCGCGCAGCGCCGGGGAGATGGGCGTGTTCTGGCGCACGCCGCCGTCGTAGTAGAGTTCGCCGCCGATGCGGACCGGCGGGAAGAGGATCGGGATCGCTGCGGAGGCGAGCGCGTGCTCGGGGCCGATGCGCGCGGCGCGGAGCAGGGTGCGGGGCGGCGCCGTCGAGGGCAGCGCCCCCTCGGGGCCCGTCTGCATGAAGACGACGGTGCGCCCCGTGCTCACCTCCGTCGTCGACACCGAGAGGAGCCCGAGGTGCCGATCGCGGAGCGCGGCCTCGATGGCCTTCCACGACACCTCACGCTCGACGAGCGCGGTGATGGGGCTCACGTCGAAGACGCCGGCGCCGTCGAGCCGCACGCTCCCCGTGAAGACGCGCGGCAGCGCGAGCACGTGGCGCGGACCGAAGCCGAGGATGTCGTCGAGCGCGATGCCCCGCCACAGGTCGACGAGCTTGCGCACGCCCACCTCGGGATCGCGGAAGTACTGCGCGAGGAAGACGGCGTTGATGGCGCCGACGCTCGTCCCCGAGAGCACATCGACGCGCGGCGGGCGCTTGCGTTGGCGCGTCAGCTCGCCGAACACGTAGGATAGCACGCCGACCTCGTACGCGCCGCGCGCGCCGCCGCCGGACAAGATGATGGCCGTCTTTCGTCTCATCGAGGGATTGGTTCTCCGTGGGTCGCCCGCGCCAGGATCGCCCGCACGACCGCACGCGACAAGAACGCCGCGCGGAGGCGAGGATCTCGAACGGTCGCCTCGAGCTTCCGTACATGCGCGGCCGCGCGGAGGCTCGCGTCCTCGGCCGACGCCGCGCGCGCGAGGGCGAGCGCCTCGACGGCGAGCTCCCGCGCCTCGAGGCCGTACTCGGTGGGCGTGTGCTCGGCCGCGTGGAGGGCGGTCGTCGCGAGCATCACGCCGACCGGGCCGTCGCCACAGCGCACGCGCGAGACGGCCTCCACCGCCGTCGCGTAGACGTAGAAGGCTGCGAGCGCCTGCTCCTCGGCCTGGCGGCGCGCCTCTCCCGCGAGCCGGCTCGCGGCCACGTGATCCCCCTCGGCCCGCGCGGCGAGCGCGCGGACGAGCTTCTCGTGGATCGCGTCGTACGCGCTGCTCATGACGGCGTTCAGCGCGGCGGCGTCGCCCACGAAGGTGTGCGCCGCCGCGAGATCGCCGATCTCGATCATCACCTCGGCCGAGACGAGCAGGGTGTCGGCGTGCGCGTCCTGGTCCCCGTAGCGCTGGTGCGCCTCGCGGGCACGGCGCAGGTAGGCGACGGCGCGCGGCAGATCGCCGAGGCGCGCGTACGACTGGCCGACGTTGGTCAGGGTCTTCGCGATCTGGAAGCGGCCGCCGATCGTGAGATCGATGCCGATCGCCGAGAGCCCGAGCGCGATCGCGTCCTCCCACCGCTCCGAGACGAGCATGGCCATGGCGAGGGCGTTCTTGACGCGCGCCTCCTGGCGCCGCGCGCCGGTGCGCTTGAAGATCGCGATGGCCTCCGCGTAGGCCTGGACGGCCTCGTCCACGCGCCCGAGCCGGCGGAGCAAGACCCCCCGGGCGCGGAGGACGTCGGCGCGGACGCGGGCAGGGACCTCGGGGTGCGTCGTCGCGACGTCGAGCGCGCGATCGCAAGCGGAGAGCGCGCCCGAGCTGTCGCCGAGGTTGCGGAGCAGCTCCGACGCGACGCTCTCCGCCTCGACCTCCAAGGCCGGTGCCCGCTGCTCGCGGGCGATCGCTGCGGCCTTCAGCGCCATCGGCAGGCCGTGGGCGGGGTGCCCCTCGTCGAGATCGAGGCCGGCGCTCCGCGTGAGCGCGACCGTCACCCAGCGCGCGCTGCCGATCGCCTTGGCCATGCGGCGCAGGTGCGCGAGCTGGGTGCGACGGTCCTTGCGGCGGCCGAGGATGCGGTACATGGCCTCGAGCGCCTCGTGCGCGACGATCCGCTGCGCGTCGTCCTCCGGCAGGAAGAGCAGCGCCCTATGGAAGTACCGGATGGCCAGCGGCGTCTGGTACCCCGCGCGCGCCGCCTCTCCCGCCTCGAGGTAGAGCGCGCCGGCCTCGCCACGGAGGTCCGAGCGGGCGAAGTGACGCGCGACGATCGCCGCAGTGAGGCCCTTGGCGAGCGGGGTCCCCTGCAGGAGCTCTCCGAGCGCGCGGTGCATCTTGCGGCGCGCGCGCGCGTCGATGGCCGCGTACGTCGCGTCGCGCGTGATGGCGTGGCGAAGATCGACGGCGTCGCCTCGCCGATCGCAGATCCCGCGCGCGCAGAGCCTCGTCACCTCCTCCTCGACGTCCGCTGCGGCGAGCGCGGAGAGGCTCGCGAGCGACAGCGCGCCGCCGGCGGTCGCCAGCCACTCGACGACGCCCCGCTCCGGGGGCGGCAGCTCTCGGATCCGATCCCCCAAGATCTGCTCGAGCGTCGCGGGGAGCACGAGCCGCTCGCCGCGAGCCTCGTCGCCGCCGGCGCGGCCGAGCACCTGCTCGCCGTGCTCGTCCGTCGTCAGCACGAGCGTCCCTCGCTCGAGGAGCGCGTCCACGAGCTCGAGGAGGAAGAACGGGTTGCCTGCGACGCGCGGCGCGAGATCGTCGCACACCGCGGCGACGCCCTTCTCGACGCCGAGGCGCTGCTGGACGAGGCGCACCTGCTCCTCCCGGGACAGGCCGCCGAGGTCGATGCGCATCATGCCCGCGACGTGCGCGAGGCCGCGCTCCTCCGGGCGGGTGACGAGCAGCGTGAGGATGGGGAGTGGGTCGCCCCGGCGCACGAGCTCACGCATCAGCTCGAGGCTCGGCTTGTCCGCCCACTGCATGCCATCGATCACGACGACCAGCGGCGCGCGCACCGCGAGGGCCGCGAAGAGGCGCCGGAGCGCCGCGCCGACGGTCTTTTTGTGCGAGGCGGCGTCCTCGTCGTCCGACACACGGAGGACCGCCCCCGAGGCGAGCTCCACGAGCTTCGCGACCACGAGCTCACCCGCGTCGCGCTCTCCGAGCGGCCCGAGCAGCTCGCGCGCGGCGGCGGCGGCGCCCTCGACGCCCGCGTCAGGCTCCGCGCCGAGCGCGCCTCGGATGAGCTCGCCCACCGCTCCGAAGGCCACGTCGGCGCGCGACGCGCTCCCGTCGACGCGGAGGACGCGCGCGTCCGGCGGCAGCTCGGCGAGCACCGAGGTGACGAGCGCGGTCTTGCCGATGCCCATCTCGCCGACCACGCACCGCGCGACGACCTGCCCTCGACCCCCCGGAGCCTTCGGCGTGAGGGCTGCGTGGTACGCGGCCAGGAGATCCGCCTTCTCGGACTCGCGACCGACGAGATCGTTCGCCAGGAGGGAGAGATCCGCCACGCGCTCCTCGCGCGAGAGCGGCCGCTCGAGGGCGTAGACGCGCATCGTGTGGGCCAGGGTCGAGCCCTCGACGCCGGGCACCGACACGCTCGGCGCGTCACCCCAGCGGAAGTCGCGGCGCACGAGCCGGTAGAGCCCACCTGCCACCCAGATCGCGCCCTTCGGGGCGCTCGCCTGGAGCAGCGCGGCGAGCTGCTCCACGGGCTCCTCGAGCACCGGGCGGACGAGCCGTCCCCCGGCGTCGCGCTCGCCGACCGCGATGCCTCGCACGATCGCGAGGCTCCCCAGGATCGGCTCGTCGAGATCGCCCGACACGCCGGCGAGCGCCTCCTGCGCGTCGACCGCGAGCCAGGCCGCGTCTTGCGCCGCGCGCGACGCGTTCGCCAGCAGCCCGACCGTCGCCTGCGCCTCGGGCCCGCGCCACACCCACTCGGCGTGGTGCTTGTACGCGATCTCCGACAGCGTCCTGCGGATGCGCGCGATCGCCTGCGCCGCGCTCGGCGAGCCCACGCGCTCCTCGAGCTCGACGAGCCCATAGAGGCGCAGCGTGACGAGCGCCACGTGCCGGACCTCCCGCGCTCCGCGCGAGCGTGCGGGGCGCGGTCCCTCCGCGTTCGTCCGCTCTCGCGAGGCCACCTTGACCTCCTGGGCGCTCGTCGTGCCCTCGACCTCCTCCCCGCGAAAGGTGACCGGTCCGAGGACGCTCGCGGGGACGACGGACGCGTCGTCGGGAGCGACCGGATCGACGCCGGGCGAGGTGTGGTCCCGCGCGACGAGGTTCGCGAGCGCGCCCTCGACCGTCGAGGCGTCGATGAGCTCGCCCGCGGCGAGCGTGGCCCGCGCGACGGCCCCCGCGAGGTCGCGCGCCGTCTGGAAGCGATCGTCCGGGCTCTTCGCGAGGGCCCGCGAGACGATCGCCTCGAGCTCCTCCGGGACGTCGCGCACGTAGGTCGAGGGCGGCTCGAACTCCCCCCGCCGCACCGAGTCGAGCAGATCGTCCCCCACGAGCGCGCCGTGGAGGTACCTCCCGGTGAGCAGCTCGTAGAGGCACACGCCGAGGGCGTAGATGTCGCTCCGTCGATCGACGACGTCGCCGCGCGCTTGCTCGGGCGACATGAAGCCAAACTTCCCCTTTAGCACGCCCTGCTCCTCGCGGAAGAGGTTCGCGCTCGCGATGCCGAAGTCGGCGATCTTCACCGCGCCGTCGAAGGAGATGAGGATGTTCTGCGGCGAGACGTCGCGGTGCACGATCGCGAGCGGCATGCCCTTCTCGTCCTTGCGCTCGTGGGCGTAGTGGAGCCCCTTCGCGGCCTCGGCGACGATGTGCGCCGCGATCCACGGGGGGATGCGCGTGCCCTTCCGCTGCGCGGCGCTCATCACCCGCCCGAGATCGGTCCCCTCGACGTACTCCATCGTGAGGAGCTGCCCGTCCTCGCCGATGTCCTCGAAGTCGTACACCTGCACGATGTTCGGGTGGTTGAGGCGCGTGGCCAGCTGCGCCTCGGCGACAAACATCTCGCGGAAGCGACGCGAGGCGCCGTGCTGCGGGAGCACGCGCTTCACGACCAGCATCTTGAACGTGTCCTCCGCGCCGCGACGGAGCGCGAGGAACACCTCGGCCATCCCGCCCGAGCCGAGGCGACGCTTGATCTCGTAATCGCCGATCTTCTCGGGGATGTTCGAGTCGGAGTCCGACGAGCGAGGCAGCACGCCGAGTCTAGTCCCCTTCGCCTGGGTTGTCCGGCGATCGCGCCGCGAAGTCCCCTTCGCACCTTCAAACTTTGGACGACCCCGGGGGAATCGGCGTAGGGTCGACCCTCGTTCGTGGTCCCATGAAGCTGCGCCGTCCCGTCCTCCGGAAGCCCCGTCGCGTCGACCTCAAGAAGACGCTCTTCATCCTCCCCAACCTCATCACCCTCACGAGCATCTTCTGCGGATTCGACAGCATCCGCATCTCGGCGAAGGCGACGACGGACGCGGAGTTCCAGAGCGCGGCGCTGCTCATCGTGTTCGCGATGTTCTTCGACATGCTCGACGGGCGCGTCGCCCGCATGACGAAGACACAGAGCGCGTTCGGGCTCCAGATCGACTCGCTCGCGGACGTCGTGTCGTTTGGCGTGGCGCCGTCGCTCCTCGTCTACCAGTGGAGCCTCTCGGCGCTCGGGACCGTGGGGCTCGTCGGCTCCTTCCTCTTCACGGCGTGCGGCGCCGTCCGACTCGCGCGGTTCAACGTGCTCTCGATGGGCGAGCAGGGCAAGCCCGTGAAGCCCTCGAAGTACATCGTCGGGCTCCCGATCCCCGGAGCGGCGGGGATCCTCATCAGCATCGTCGTCGCGAACCACGCGGCCGGGACCGAGCTCGGATCGGCGCGCTTCGCCTGGATCATCCTCGCGGTCGTCGCGACCCTCTCGTTCTTCATGGTGTCGACGATCAAGTTCCGGTCCTTCAAGGAGATCCGCCCCAACGCGCGCACGCTCCTCCTCGTCGCGTTCATGGTCGGCTCGTCGATCTTCGTATCGGTCCGGCTCGGCCCGGCCTTCGTGCTCTGCTGGCTGCTCGGCTGCTACCTCGCGCTCGGCGTCTTCGAGTCGACGCGCGACATCGTGAAGAACGTGTTCACGCCTCCTCGGGACTCGCTCCCGCCGGGCCCGTGATGGCGCACGCGCGCGCGCTCTCGGTGGCTGCGGCGGCCACGCTCGCCGTGTCTTCTGGCGCCTCGCCCGCGGGCGCACAAGCGAGCCCATGGCAGGCGCCTCCGACGCAGCCCGCGCCGGCGCAGCCTCCCCCGGGACAGGGGCCACCTGGTGGGGCCCCGACCCAGACGGAGATGCGGCTCCGCGAGGCCGAGGCGCGAGACTCGGGTCGTGGACTCGAGAAGCTATGGGTCGCGCCCGAGATCGGGTTCGTGACGGCGCGCTTCGGCGATTTCGGCGGGGGCAGCGTCTCCCGATCGGGAGTCCAGGTGGGCACCGGGGTCGGCGCGAGGCTCCTCTTCTTCACCCTCGGCGTCCGAGGGCGGCTCGCGTTCCTCGATGGCGCGAAGCTCTTCTCGGTGGGGCCCGAGGCGGGCTTCCACGTCCCGCTGGGGAACCTCGAGCCCTACGGCTTCCTCGGGGCGGGCTACAGCTCGCTCGGCGGGCTCGAGCAGCTGGACGCCCTCAAGGGGTTTCATGCTCGGCTCGGCGCGGGCATCGACCGCTATGTGACGCCACAGTTCTCGATCGGCGGGCTCGGCACGGCGGAGCTCGTGCGGCTGACGCGCGGGGCGGTGGACGGCGCGGCGGGGCCGCTCGCGGACGCACGGTCCTCGATGGGGACCGCCTTCACCGTCTCGCTCGTCCTCGGTCTCCACTTGTAGGCGTCCTCGCCGCGGGTGGTGTACGACCTCGCGCCGTGCGCCCGGTGAGCTCGGTGCCCGAGATGGCCGCAGCGTGGCTCGTCTCCTCGGCGGTGCCGGTCGCCCTCGCGACGGTCTGGGCGCGGCGGGTGCTGGGCGGACGGCTCGATCGTCGCGTAGGGATCGCGGCAGCGCTCGCGATCGCCTTCGCGTGGGTCGGGGCATACCTCCGCGTGAGCATCGCGAACCGGGTGGGCTCGCTGCCGCCCATCGTGCTCCCGCTGCTCTTCGAGGGCCCTCTCGAGGCGGGCTCGGTCCTGGCGGCGGCGTGGCCCACACGAGAGCGAAGACGCGACGTCTCCCCGGTCCAGGCGGCCGCGCGGGTGGTCCTCGTCGCCTGCGCCTTCGTGCTCGCGAAGAACGCCGAGGCCGCTCTCTCGATCCCTCGTGCGCCGATCGTCCTCGCGGGCCTCACGCTCCGCGCGTCGAGCTCGATCCTGCTCGCGGGGCTGTGGGGCTACGCGCTCGCCCGCCACGACGACCGGGGACGAGCGGGGCGCTGGTTCTTCCCGGTGTGGGTCGCCTCGGCGCTCGTCGACGGGCTCTTCCATCACCTCGTCGGGCTGCGCACGTCGGTCGGTCTCCTCGCGGCGTTGCCCGGGCTCGTCCTGCTCCTCGGTCTGGCGTGGAGCATCCGCGGCGCGCTCCGCCCCGAGGAGCGGTCCTCCGAGGTCGAGCGCAGGGTGCGCAGCGCGCTCTACGAGGCCCGCGACGAGCTCGTCGACAGGCGCCGCGCGAGGCCATCCATCCTCCGCGTGCTCGGGTTCGCGATCGCGTGTCAGGGGGCCATCCTGCTCTTCTTGGCGCTCGCGCTCCTCGTCGGTCACCGCGCGGGGATCGACTTCTCGCTCATCGAAGACGACCCGAGCGCGGCCGCACTGCCGCTCGCGATCCTCGGCCTCGCGACGCTCGGGGCCTTCCCGGTGACGGGGTTCGTCGTGGCCCGAGCGAGCCGCGCCCCGACCCTCGCCGATCCAGCCTTTGGCGCCACGCTCACGATCGTGGTGGTCCTCGCGATCCTCGGAGCGACGAGCGCGGGCGCGATCACCTTCGCCGTCTTCGCCGCGCCCGTGGCGCTCGTCCTCGCCTGCGCGGGAGGGTGGCTCGGCGCGCGGTGACTCAAGGCTCGACGGGCGGCCAAGGCACACCATCGCCCCCACGGTGCCCCCTCGCGCCTCCGATTCGACGTACCTGCTCGACGAACGGCCGAGAGCACCCAATCGCCCCCACAGCGCCCCCTCGCGCCTCCGATTCGACGGACTTGTCGACGGGCGGCCAAGGCACACGATCGCCCCCACGGTGCCCCGCGATGGGGAGCCAGGACGACGTGCGGTTCTGCCGCGCGGGCGCGTGGGCCCCGGCGGCGCGCGAAACCCGCTAGAATCGACCGAGCAAGACTCCGCCTGCGCCGCCGGGGGTCGCGACGGGCGCGAGCTGGAGCGAGGCCCCCTCCGAGGCCTTGGGCTTCCCAAGCACGATGAGCGTGACGCCCGCGCCCGCGAAGACGACGCCGCTCACGAGGAGGACATTGGTCACGGTCGCCATCTTCTTCGCCGAGTTCGCGGTGCCCTCGTTGCTCCGCGGGCAATGGGCGCGATCGGGGCAGGCCTTGTCGAGATCGGACTCCTTCGACTTGGCGCTGAGCCCCGTGAAGACCGATCCGATCCACAGGGCGCCGCCGACCCCAGCGGTGACGAACCCGGCGGTCCGGAGCGGAGAGGCCGCGGTGCCGATCGGCGTGTCGCTGGCGGGAGGCGCCTTCTCGCCCGTCGAGGTCGGGCCGGCGGGGGTCGAGGGCGTGGCGGCTTCCATCGAGAAGACGTGCTCGGAGGCCTTGTCTGCGGCGAGCGAGGTGTCCCACTTCACGGATCTTCCGCCGCTCTTGGCGGTGAGGACGTGCTGCCCCGCGACGACCATGATGCGCAGATCCTTGCCGGCGGGGATGGTGTACGCATTGACCACGGGGCCGCCGGTGGTGCGGACGCGCTCGTCGGTGACGATGACGGCGCCCGGCGCGGTCGACCGAAGCACGAGCGTGTGTCCTTGCGCCTTCGACAGCCTGACGTCCTTCTCGACCTGGGCGCGCTCGCTCGGCTCGACGTCCTTGCCGCCCTCGGAGAGGTACCTCTCGTACGCCTCGACGGCCTCGCCCACCCGCTCCAGCTTGAGCGCCGCGAGGCCGAGGTTCGACAGGATCTTCCACGAGGGGCTCAGGCGGTACGCCTCCTTGAACTCACGGTACGCCTCCTCGTAGCGGGCGCCGTCGGGATCCTGGAGGAAGTCGACCCCAGCCTTAAAGTGCTTCTTGGCCTCGTCGCTGATGGGGACGGCGCCCGCGGGGGCGGCGGGGTTGGACTTTGGATCGGCCGCGTGCGCGGCGGGGGCGAGGAGGAGGGAGAGGGCGAGGGCGGCTGGGATCGAGCGAGTCTTCATGGGAGCACCACGGTCTGGAAGGTCTTGACGTCCGCGCCCGGAGGCGAGCCGATCTGCCCATCGGTGTTCGACCCGACACAACGAATGGCTGGCGGCATCTTCATGGGAGGACCACGGTCTGGAAGGTCTTGACGTCCGCGCCCGGAGACGAGCCGATCTGCCCATCGGTGTTCGACCCGACACAACGAATGGATGGCGGCGTCTGTCGATCGATGACGCAGGTGAAGCCACGAGGCTCCAGGAAGTGGTCGCCGGTGTCGGGGTCCTGAAAGACCTTCAGATCGGATCCCGCGGCGACCCACGCGACAGGGAGGTTCACCATGACAGGGACGTTGGACTTGGTCACCGAGCCCGCCGAGACGAGCTCGCCCGCTTCGTTCGAGCCCCAGCAGACGAACTGCTGCGCCGAGGCGGACCACGCACAGAAGTGCGCGCGCGACCCGGTGATCCGCGACACCGTCACGAACAGGGACGCGGGAGTCGCAAAGGACGTCTCCTTCGAACTCGCCGCATTGCCACCAAGGAACCCCGCGCCCCAGCAGCGCAGGTGATAGTCGGCGAGGGCGCAGCTGGTTCCATAGTAGTCGTTGGCGGCGGTTCCGAGATTGCCGCCGCCGACCGCGACGGCGGTGATATCCGTGGTGGCTTGGCTCGTCGAGATCTTCACGCTCGCCGGGGAGACCCGGTCCTGCTGGGACCCGTCTCCGAGCTGCGAGGTTCCGTTCTGACCCCAGCACACCGCGGGGGTGTTCGGCGCCGTGGAGACGGCGCAGCCATGGGTCTCGGTGACGGCGACGGATGTCGCGGAGAGAGAGGTACCCACCTTCATCGGGGAGTGTGCGCCGCCGTTCGTGCCGGTCGACATGTCCCCGGCTTGCGCCCCGCCCCAACAGGACACGGCACCTGTTGCGTTGATGGCGCACGTCGTGTCCGCGCCTGCCGCGAGGATGGGTTGAGGCTTGGTGCCGTCGGGGATGGTGCCGGCGACGGTCGCCGGGAGCGAGAGGTCGACCGCGCTCCGTGTGTTGACGATCGGCCCGTCGCCGAGCTGTCCCAAGCTGTCGTCGCCCCAACAGAACACGGAGGTCTTACCCCCGACCTTGACCCGAGCGCAAGTGTGGCGCGCGCCCGCGACGATGTCCTGCGCGCCCGCGAGTGGCTTACCGTCGGTGTCGACGACGAGCACGGGCGGAGACGTCGCCTGCGCGGCGCCGCTCCCGAGCTGCCCCTTGCCGTTGTGGCCCCAGCAGTAGATTCGGCCGTGGCTCATGAGGGCGCACGCGTGCGCGTCGCCCGCGGCGAGCTGGACGGGGCTCGCGCACCCGGTCGGATGGCAGACCTGCGAGTCGGCGCAGGTGGTGAGGACCGTGTCGATCCCGCTCGTGCATTGGTGAAGCGCCTTGCCAATACAGGTCTTCGTCCCCTCGACGCAGCTCGGGCCGCCAGCCCCACCGCCCGACCCCGCGGGCACGCCGCCCGACCCCGCGGACACGCCGCCCGACCCCGCGGACACGCCGCCCGACCCTGCGGACACGCCGCCCGACCCCGCGGACACGCCGCCCGACCCCGCGGACACACCGCCCGACCCCGCGGGCGCACCTGCCTTGCCTGACGCGGCGCCACTCGAGCCCGAGGCCCCAGCCGCTCCGCCGCCGTCATCGACGAAAGTGTAGTCCGCCGTGTCGACGGAGCAACCCGCAAAGGATACGCCGCCGAAGAAGAGAAGCCACCGAAAGGAGCGAATGGAAGCGGACATGCGATAGTATCTAGTGCGCGCCGAAGCACCTCGTCAACCACGCACGGCCTCCAGCGTGGCAGCTCTGCGGCCTGGTCCCGTGGCTCGCTCTCGTGCCTTGCTCGCGTGCCGTGCCGTCTGGGGGCTCGTCGAGCGCTCGGGGAGCCGTTTCGCTGGGCGCGCGTCCTGCCGCGCGGCGGGAGGTCGAGGTCGTTTGACAGGGTCCGTTCGCCCGTGAGACACGACGTCGCCTTGACCGAGCAGAATCGGAACCTCTTCGTGCGCGTCGCGACCGCCGTCGTGATGGTCCCGGTGCTGCTCGCGATGCTCTTCTCGTGGCCGAAGGGCGTCTTCTACGGGCTCGTGCTCGTCGCGACCTTGGTCGGCGCGATCGAGCTCTTCGGGATGACGCACCCAGGCGACCGCGCGTCGCAGGCGGTCCTGTCGGCCGTGTCCCTCGGCGTCTCCCTGGCGCTCTACTTCTTCGGCGACGACGCGCGCGTCCTTCTCGGCGTCCTCTCGGCGGTGCCCGTCGTCGCGATCCTCCTGCCGCTCGCGCGGCTCGGCGCCATCGAGACGGCCGCGCTCCGCGTCGCCGCCGGCGGCTTCGGGCCCATCTACCTCGGCATGCTCACGCTGCTCGCGAGGCTCCACGTCGAGAGGGGTGACGACGGCGGCGGCTGGGTGCTCTTCTGCCTCTTCGCGTCTTGGCTCAGCGACACCGGCGGCTATTTCGCCGGGCGCTTCCTCGGTAAGCACAAGCTCTACCCGGCGGTGAGCCCGAAGAAGACCGTCGAGGGCGCGATCGGCGGCCTCGTCGGCGCGGCCGCGGGCGCCGTCATCACGTGCCTCGTGACGCTGAAGAGCCTCCCGCTCGCGCACGGGATCGCGCTCGCGGTGGTCGCAGGCGGGCTCGGTCAGCTCGGCGATCTCGGCGAGTCGCTCCTCAAGCGCTCGACCGGCGTGAAGGACTCCGGCCAGATCGTCCCCGGCCACGGCGGGATCCTCGATCGCGTCGACGCCCTGCTCATCGTGGCGCCCGTCGTGTACGCGTTCACGAAGGTGATGCTGCCCTAGCGCACGCACGCCGAGCGCAGAGGAGGTGACGATCCACCCGCGGAGGGTGCGCCGACGCGGCACGCGAGATCGCGAGCGGCTCAGGCGAAATCCCTCCTCCCGCGGGGGGTGCTCGATCAGGGCACGAGGCCCGAGCGGAGGGGGTTGCCTCGGCCGGTGCCCCAGAGCACGCAGTGGGTCGACGAGCCCGGCACCGCGTAGACGAGCACGCTCTCCACCTTGTCCTCGGCGTCCTTCAGCGACACGACGATGTCGAGCGCGCCGTCACCGTCCACGTCCGCGATCGTGGGCACGGGCATCGCGCCGCGGCGCGGGAGCGGGAGCGCATGGAGGAGGTTCCCTCCGGCGTCGAGGACGACGAGGTTCCCCTTGCCGGCGTCGGTCGAGTACGTCGAGAACACGATCTCCGGTCGGCCATCTCCAGACAGATCGGCGAGCAGGACGCCACCCGTCAGCACCGCCGGATCGGTCGTGTACGTGAAGGCCCAGAGCTCCTTCGCCGCCGCGCTGACCGCGTGGATCCGGCCATCGAAGCCCGCGAAGACGATCTCCTTGCCCGGCGAGGCCGGATCGATGTCGCCGATCGACGGCTGGTTCGTCGCCGCGACGATGTTCGTCTCACCGAGATCCCAGAGCCCCGCCACGTAGTCCGGCGCGTGGAACGGCGTCTCCCACCCCAGAGCACGCGACGCATCCGTATGGAGAATCCATAGGCCCACGCCGAGCTCTCGCTTCGTCTGCGCGGCGTTCTGGACCGAGCCGAGCAGGACGATCTCGCGGGTGCCGTCGCCGTCGAGATCCGCGATGGCGGGCGCGCTGTTCGTGAAGTGCGCCTGGAGCGCGTGCTCCTCGTCGTCGGCCCAGCCCTGCTTCGCGAGCGCGAGATCGTGGAGGTAGCGGACGCCGGGCGTCTTCTTCGCGGGGAACATCGGGTTCGCGTCGAAGGCCTCGCCCGTGCCCTTGTGGAAGCTCGCGTAGGCGTTGTCGTGGCCGACGACGACGTCCGCCTTCCCGTCGCCGTCGAGATCGCCGACGGCGGCGTTTTGGTCGAAGCAGCCCGCGAGGTAGCACTCTTGATCGCAGCCGCTCGAGCCGGTCGCGTTCGGCGGGAAGCCGGGGACCGGGGTGCCGTCGCTCCGGAAGGCGGCCACCACGTCCTTCACGCCAGCCTTCGCGGGAGAGACGACGAGATCCAGCTTGCCGTCGCCGTCGACGTCGCCGGCGGCGAGGGTCCGCAGCTCGCCGATCCACGCGACCGGGAAGCCCGGCAGCGCCTTGCCTTGATCGTCGACGAGGAACAGGGAGTCGCCCGCGGCGAACGCGATCTCGAGCTTCTCGTCGCCCGTGAAGTCCGCGACGATCGGGCTCGCCCAGATGCGGCCCTTCTTCGTCTCGACCTTCGCGCGGACGGAGCCGTCCAGGTTCCACACGAGGAGCTTGTCGGCGCGGGGCACGATGAGCTCGTTCTTGCCGTCGCCGTCGAGATCCGCGACGGCGGGCGAGCCGAGCCACCCCTCCTCCCAGCGATCCTTCAGCGTGAGCGAGAGCACGGGCGCCGCGACGACGTCGGAGCCCGCCTTCGCGGGCGTGCACGACGGGGGAGGCACGGTGGTCCCGCCGCCGCCCATCCCGCCAGGCGGCGCGGCGCCCTGCCCCGATCCCGCGAGCCCCGCCGCGCCCCCGCCACCCGTCGTCGTCGCGCCGTCGTCGCCACCTCCCGAGCACGCGAAGGCAAGAGAGGCGAGCCCGAGGAGCACCGCAACGGTCGTGAAGGAGCGCATGGTCGCGGAGGATACTGTGATCCCCCGCCCCCGAGGAAGCGCGTGTACCTCCGAGCGCCAAGGGACGCCGCCACGCGGAGCCGTGCGCCTCGTCGATCAGCGCGAGCGCTCGTCGCACGAAGGAGCCCCAAGGGACGCCCGTCACGGGCCAGCGGGCGGCTTCCCGCGGGGATATCCGCGTGATAGCGTGACGAGAGATGATCGAGCCTTATCCTCCAGGCACCGTCCTCGCGGGGAAGTACGAGGTCGAGCGCACCCTCGGGCATGGCGGGATGGGGATCGTCCTCGCCGCGCGACGCCAGCACCTCGACGATCTCGTCGCCGTGAAGGTCCTCTTGCCGGGGCACACGCGGCGCGCAGACGTCGTCACGCGCTTCGTCCGCGAGGGACGCGCCGCCGCGAAGCTGCGGAGCGAGCGCGTGGCGCGCGTGTTCGACGTCGACACCCTCGCGGACGGCACCCCCTACATGGTGATGGAGCTCCTCGAGGGCCAGACCCTCGAGGACGCGCTCGCTGCGAGCGGAAGGCTCCCGGTCGAACGGACAATCGAGTACGTGCTCGAGGCCTGCGAGGCGCTCGCGGAGGCCCACGCGATCGGCATCGTCCACCGCGATCTCAAGCCGTCCAATTTGTTCCTCGTGACGGGCCCCGAGGGGACGCCTTCGGTGAAGTTGCTCGACTTCGGCATCAGCAAGATGCGCGACAGCACGGACGCTGCGCCGCTCACCTCCGCAGAGGCGCTCATCGGCTCGCCCGGCTACATGTCCCCAGAGCAGATCGCGAACCCCTCGAGCGTGGACGCACGGACCGATCTCTGGGCGCTCGGCGTCATGCTCTACGAGCTCGTGGCGGGCACGAGGCCCTTCGAGGGAGAGGGGATCTCCGCGCTCTTGATCAAGATCGTCTCGGAGCCCGCGCCCGATCTCCGCGCGCGCGTCCCGGACGCCCCCCTAGCGCTCGCCGAGGCGATCGCGCGCTGCCTCCAGAAGCGCGTCGACGACCGCTTTTCGTCCATCGAGCAGCTCGCGAGCGCCCTCGCCGGGCTCGGCGGCCCCGAGGCTGCGCGCTCGATCGCCCGGATCCGTCGGACCGAGGAGACGGCACGGAAGACGAGCGCTTCCAGGCTCGAGACGGCCTTCACTCCACCCGCGCAGATCCTGGGCGCGAAGACCCCGAGCCCCCAGGCCACGGCTTCACCGAGCCCGGGGATGCCGACCGAGGTGCAGCCGGCCGAGCCCGCGTCCGCCAGCCAGTCGAGGTCCGGGGAGAGCGAATCGTCACCGGGCCGACCCCGCTCGGCCATCGATCAGCGATCCTCACAGACGCTCATGGCGACGCTGAAGGGGCACCACCTCACGATCAAGCTCACGGCCAAACAGATCGGCGCCGCGCTCGACGCCCAGGACAAGTCCACGGCCACCTCGCTGATGAAGCGCCTCGCCGAGCTCATCGACACGCACGTCCGCTTGGAGGACGCCCGCCTCTACCCCGAGCTCCAGCACCTCGCGGAGCAGACCTCGGACGCCGACATGGTGGACCTCGTCCAGGACTTCTCGAGCGGCATGTCGGAGATCGGCGCCGTCCTGTCTGGATACTTCGAGCAGTACGGCGACGCCAAGGATCTCGTCGGCGCCGCCGCGGAGTGGCCCGAGGTGTGTGACGCCCTGTTCAGCCGGATCTCGGCGGAGGAGGTGTCGCTCTACCCGCTCCACCGCGACCTCGCCACGGCGCAAAAGGGCAAGTGACGAGGCCCCGAGGCTCGGCGCGGCGCCCTGGACCGACCCATGGCCGCCGCACCGAGCCGACCGAGACGGCGACCAGGCCCGAGGGTTCTTCGCTCCACCCGAGTCCCACCGTGGACCGCGGCGGCGAGCCCCTCGCGAGGGCGGCCAGGACAGAGGGTTCTTCCCTCCTCCCGAGCCCCACCGTGGACCGAAGCACCGAGCCCACCCAGACGGCGACCAGGACAGAGGGTTCTTCGCTCCTCCCGAGCCCCACCGTGGACCGAAGCACCGGGCCCACCCAGACGGCGACCAGGACAGAGGGTTCTTCGAGCCCTCGGGGGGCCGCGCGCCCCATCGCCCCCGAAGACGCGTGAACCCGCGCCTTCGCCGCGTCCTTCCGGTCCTCGTGCCCGCGCTCGCCGCGGCGCTCGTCTACGCGCCGAGCCTCTCGCTCGGCTGGGCTTGGGACGACGATCTGCTCATCGCAAAAAACCCCGCCCTCCATGATCTCGACGGGCTCCTGCGCCTCCTCCGCGTCGACATGTGGCAGCTCGCCGAGGGCAGCCCCGGCGCGTACCACCGCCCCGTGGGGATGGCCTCCTACTGGCTGAACGCCCAGATCGCCCTGTCGCCCAAGGCGTTCCATGCAGGGAATGTCCTGCTCCACGCGCTCGACGTGGCGCTCTTCGCGTGGGTGCTCCGCGACCGCGCGAAGCTGGGCGCCTGGGCGACGGCGATCGCCGCCTCGCTCTTCGCCGTCCACCCGGCGCTGTCGGAGCCCACACTGTGGGTGTCCGATCGCTTCGATCTGCTGTGTGCGGGCTTCGCGCTCGCGGCGGTCCTCGTGACGGGCGGGCCGATCGAACGGCGGCGTCGCCTCCTCTTCCCGCTCTTCGTCGCGCTCGGCGTCGGATCGAAGGAGTCCTTCGTGGGGATCCTGCCCTTCCTGTTCGTCGTGGACCTCATGGGAGGAGGGAGCATGGCGGAGAAGGGCATCGGCGCGCGCGCGCGACGGATCGCCCCGCTGCAGATCGCGGCCCTCGGCGCGGCGGCGATGATGCTCCTCCTCCGCGCGCGATCGGGGGCGCAGTCGGCGGGGGCGGCCCTCGCCGTGGGACCGAGGGCCCTGCTCGAGGGGCTCGTGTTCCTCATGAAGACCCAGGCCGAGGCGCTCGTCGCCCCGGTGCGGCTCGATCCCTTCCGCCCTTACGTAGCGCCTCGCGGGGTCGAGCTCGTGGTCCTGTCGTCTCTCGCCACGCTCGCGCTCGGCGCTGCTTTGGTCGCGGCGCGACGGCGGGCGATGTCGCCGGTGGTCCCGCTGGGGCTCGCGTTCTATGGGCTCGCGCTCGCCCCCATGGCCTCGACCGGGCCCACCCTGGGGATGACCGGAGACAGGTACCTTTACGTCCCTGCGCTCGGGCTCTTCGCGGCCCTCGCCGTGGGCGCCGAGCGGCTCGTTCAATGGCGGGCCGTCGCGCGGGCCCCCGTCGTCGCCCTCGCGGCGGCGCTCGCCGCGATCACTGTCGTCCACATCCCCGACTGGAAGGACGACGAGGCGCTCGCCCGGAGCTCCCTCCGGGCCAATCCAGACAACCCCTACGCGCTCTACTCGCTCGGGGTCCTCGCGCTCGATCGGGGGGACATCGGAAGAGCCTTCGAGCTCGTGTCTCGCTCGGTGGCGCTCGATCCCGGGGCGTGGCGAGGACAATCGGCGTTGTGTGTGATCGCGCTCCGCCGGGGCGCCCTCGCGGTCGCCGAGCGCGCCTGCCTCGCGTCGCTCGCGAAGAACGGGCAGAACCACCGCACCTGGTCGAACGTCGCCTCCGTCTACCTCGCCGCCGGCCTGTACGAGCCGTGCGTCGCCTACGGAGAGCGCGCCGTCGCCCTGCGCCCAGACTACGGCGAGATCCGCTGCGTGCTCGCGACCTGCGAGGCCAGGCGCGGGCGTCGCGAGGAGGCCGCGCCGCACCTCGCGGCCTGCCGGGCGCTCGCGCCAGGGACGCCCGCCCTCGCGCAGGCCGAGGACGCGATGAGGTGAGCTCGTCGATCTCGAGCCACGGGGGGCGAGCGCGCGCACGCTCGAGGCTCAGGGCGCGCCGTCCCCGCCGACGCGGATCCCCAGCGTCACGAACAGGGCGCGAGGCTCGCCTGCCGTAAAATGCCGCGCGGGGACGAGCGTGGGCGACGCCGTGCGGCGGAATTCGGACACGTAGGTCTGCTCCGACATCCTGTAGCGCCGGTCGAGGACATTGGTCATCGACAAGGACAGCTCGAAGGCCTCCCACCCGAGATCGGCCGACGCGTCGAGCAGCGGGAGCGGATCGGTCGCCTCGCCGTACGGGAGCGGCCGCGCGCCCACATACGAAAAGCCCGCCGAGGCGGCGCCGCGAAGCTCCCTCCCGAGGGGCCGCCCGACGGGGAGCGGGCCATGGACCGAGGCGTCCGTCCGGGTCACGAGGGGCGGGGTGTAGGGGATGACCTCGTGGGTGTCGTCGAACGTCGCGCGCACCAAGGTGACGCTCGCGCCGAGATCGGCGTGTCGCCCCGTGGCGCGTGCGCTGCCCGACCAACCCGTGCGCGTCGTGCCGTCCGCGAGCGTCTGGCGTCCCTCCGTCGCCGAGAACGCGACGTCGTGCTCGACCCGCGTCTGGAAGAACACGCTCCTCGCGACGACCCCGACGTCCGCGATCGTGCCCGCCCACGCGACCCCGCCCTCGGTGGCCGTGAGCGTCGCGAAGGGCTTCTTCGCCCCCGCCGCGATGAATTCGGGGTCGATGCTCCGCGCCCCCGCGCCCCGCGACACGCTGATCGTGAAGCCGTCGAACGGACCGAAGAGCACCGTCGCGCGCGGCTGAAGGATGGACGCGGAGAGGGTCGTCCGCTGGCCGAGCCCAGCCCCACAGTCGTGCGCGTGGTCGTGATCCACCACGCTGGGCGCGCCGCTCGGATCGGACGCGCAACGATCGAGGACGTCGTCGTGGTGCTGATCGGCGCGCACCCCCCCGCGGAGCCCGAGCCACCAGAGCGGCCGGAGGCTCGCGTCGGCGTAGAGCCCCACGTTGGTCAGGGTCGAGTCGAGATCGAGCTCGCGCCGGTAGGGGACCGTGGTGCCGAAGCGATCGCGATCCTGGGTGCCGTGGACGCGATCGAGCCGCCCGTCCAACCCGAACTCGACCGACTGCGGGAGCCCCCCCAACGTGCGGCGGGTCCGGGCGCTCGCGCGCAGCCCGAACGTGCTCGCCTCGGTGTGCTGATCGACGGCGTCCCCGCGCGCGACCCGCGCCGGGCGAGCGGGATCCGACAGAGCCTCGACGAAGCCCGTGTAGTTCTCGCGGAGGCGCATGCCGCGCCGGACGAAATAGGTCTCCTGCCGGAGCGTCGTGTCCCCGACGCGATCGGACAGCCGGACCGAGACCGAGTGACGTGACGAGTCGCCCCCCTGGCTGGGATCGTACGTGTCATAGAAGCCGATCCGCCCCGCGGCGACGTCGTCCGCGCGCAAGAAACCCGGCTGATCGTAGCGCCCTGCGTAGCTCCCCGCGACCACCTGGAAGGTGCCCGTCTTGCCGAGGCGCGTCTCGTAGCCTGCCATCGCGCTCGCGCGCCGGGACGCGCGACGGACCCCCGCACCCGTCGATTGGAACAGCTCGACCCCGCCGAACGTGTGTGAGCCGTGCCCCTCGGGTCCCCACAAGAGCAAGAGGCGCTCGGTGCCGAACGAGCCGCGCGTGACGCGCGCCTGGAGCCCGCGCCGCGCGAGCCCCATGTCGTAGCTCGCGCTCCCGGCGACGGCGAAATTCCCTTGGTGAGGATCGAAGGGGCCCGCGATGACGCGCAGGGACTCGACGAGCTCGGGTATGATGAAGTGTGTGTCGGCGAGCCCGTTGCCGTGGACATTGCCCACGTCGTTGACGGGGACGCCGTCGACGGTGAACTCGATGTCCTGACCCTCCCGGGCGTCGAAGCCCCGGAGGAAGATCTGATAGGGATGTCCTTGCCCGCCACCCTCATTGGCCAGGAAGACGCCGGGCGCGAGACCGAGGAGGCTCGCCGCGTCGCGCCGGGGGACCCGGCCGAGCGCGCCGATGCGCAGATCGTAGTCTCCGGCTCCGCGTGACGGGGACTGGGCGTGGCCGAAGACGACGATGGCCTGGGCCGTCGCGTCCACGTCTCCCGTGGTCCCCGGGGGCGCCGCCAGAGCACGCGTCGGTCGCGGCGCCGCGACGACGTCTACGGAGGCGTCGGTCTGGGTGGGTTGGGGTGGTGCGAACTCGATGCGCACGCGGATCCAGGCCGCGATGGACTTGCCGTCACGCTCGGCGGGCCGGAAGGTCCAGCGCCTGACGGCCGCGCGCGCCGGCTCGTCGAAGGTCCTTCCACCCGACTCGACGACCGTCGTGTCCTCGACGTGCCCGTGGTCGTCGACGAGCACCTTCAGCACGACGACGACCGGCGCCGTCCTCGGGTCTGCCGTCGCAGGGTACTCGGGTGGCGGTCTGTCGATGGGCTCGGGCGGCGTGGGACCGGCCGCGCGCGCGGTCGTCACCCAGGCGAGGAGCGTGGCCGTGAGGAGGGCGGAGGGCGGGCGGCGCGGCTTCACGGGGCGATGGATCGGGTCAGGGAGCGGCGGTCCCGAGGCAGTCTCCGCAGCGGCCACGGACCTGGACGTCGAGGACCATGGAATGCCTGTGCACGGAGAGCTTCAGCGTGACGGCGCCGTCCGGGAGGCAGCGCGCGGCGCCGCAGGCGACGCAGAGGAAGTGCGCGTGCTCGGCGTGCGCGGAGCCCTCGTCCGT
The DNA here is from genome assembly GCA_964396175.1 of uncultured Polyangiaceae bacterium. Classification (GTDB taxonomy): domain Bacteria; phylum Myxococcota_A; class Polyangia; order Polyangiales; family Polyangiaceae; genus CAYNEK01. Next base: position 70,327 of record CAYNEK010000002.1, read on the forward strand.
CGTCAAGGAGAAGCGCCACACGCGGTCGCCGAGATCCGCCTTGGTGACGAGGCCCACGTCGGCGAGGGCGCGGAGGGTGCGGTACACGGTCGCGCGATCGACCCCGACGGGCGCGAGGGCGGCGGTCACGTCGGCGTGGCTCGCCGCGCGCGGGCCGTCGAGGAGCGCTGCGAGCACGGCGACGCGCGGGGTCGTCATGCGCAGGGCCTTGGCGCGGAGGAGCGTCCGGGCGCGGTCCTCGCTCGCGCTCTGCTGGGGCGCCTTCTTCATGGCGTGAGGAGGCTACACGGGGCCCCATCCAGTTGCAACCATGTTGCATCTAGGCGGAAGCGATGACCTGTGGCGACAGCGCGACACTGCGCCGCGCGACGACGACCTGCGACGACGCCTCGACACTGCGCCGCGCGACGACGGCTCACCACGACGGCTCGCCACTGCGCCGCGCGACGACGACCTGCGACGACGGCTCGCCACTGCGCCGCGCGACGACGACCTGCGACGACGGCTCGCCACTGCGCCGCGCGACGACGGCTCGCCACTGCGCCGCGCGACGACGGCTCGCCACTGCGGCTCACGACGACGGCTCGCCACTGCGGCTCACCACGGCGACGTGCCGCCCTCGCGTCCTGCAACCGAATTGCATCGGGCAATCACGGCGCCGGGTGGCTCGCCTTGTACTTGCCGTAGCCTTCCATCAGCGCTTTGTACACCCACGTGCCCAGCACCTCCGCGCCCGTCGACGAGGGGTGCACGAGATCCGCGCCGCCGAGCCCGCGCTTGATCCAGATCCCCATGCTCCCGTACCCACCCATCGCCTGGAAGGTGTCGAAGAAGCCGCAGCCGAGCTCGGCCGCGAGCTTCCGCTGGATGGCGTTCATCGCCGGGATGACCGGGCGCGTGACGAGCTGGTCGCCCTTCTTGTCGGCGGCGTCCAGCGGGCCGATCACGAGGCACGCGGCGTGCGGGAGCGCCGCGCGGGCCTGCTTGAAGACCGCGCGCGCCGTCTCCTCGTACTGGTCCATCGGGTAGGCGAAGCCGTCGCCCGACTCGTTGGCCCCGTAGGTGAAGGCGATGAGGCTCGGATCGCGGCGGCGCAGCTCGTCGGCCCAGTGGGCGTCGTCGATCTTGTCGAGGAAGCGGAGCCGGCACCCGATGATCCCGACCGCGTCCACCACGACCCCGGGGCCGCCCCGCTCGAGGACGACGTGGAACACACGCACCGGGCCGCCCCCATTGGACCGCACCTCGAGCTTGTGGGGGCCGTCGGGGACCTCGAGGAGCTCCTCACGCACGAGCGTCTCGGGCGCGGCCGTCGAGAGCTCCCGCGGCGGCCCATCGTCGATCTTGAGCGAGAGCTTTCCGCCCCCGGGCTGCACCGCGTACGTCACACGGAACGTCGAGACCGCGCGGCCGATGTCCCCCTTGTCGACGGTCCCGACGGTCGCGTACATCCCGGGCCCGTCCGCGGTGAAGGACACCCCGCCCAATCCATAGAGCCCGTCCGGCGCGAAGGGTCCGGTGATGCGGCTCACCTTCCACCCCTTCGACGCCGATCGGCGGAGCCCGTCGTGATGGTAGCCAGGCCACGCGTCCGCGACGAGGATGAAGCCGTGCCCCGCGTCGCCGAAGCGGGTCTGGAGCTTCCGGCGCAGGGTCGCGCTGATCCAATCGGACGCGAGCACGCTGTCGCCGTAGTAGGTCATGCGCGCGACGGCGCCCGGGGTCTTCGCCTCGACGAGCCGGAGCTTCGCGTAGAAGGGGTCGAGCGCCTGGCCGGACGGATCTTCGATGGATCGCGGCGGGGCGCCCGCCTCGTCGATCGCGAGCTCGGGCGGAGGCGCCGTGGGCGTGTCGAAGGCGAGCCCGCCGCGCGCGGCTCCGCGAGGCTCCTCGGGCGCGTCGACCTGGTCGTCGGTCTCGCGGCCGAGCGTCACCTCGCCGACCTCGGTCGTGGGCGGCGGGACGATGAGCACCGGGGCCGCGGGGGCCTCGTCGCGCGGCGAGAGCAGGCGCAGGCGGCTCGTCCACGGGTGCTTCGGCAGCGCGTAGGGGACGGCGACGAGCACCGCGAGGGTGACGAGCGCGAGGCTCGTGCGAGAGCGGAGCGCGTCCACGGGCAGAGCGAGCCGTAGCCGAGCCCGGGCGAGAGATGAAGCCCTGTCGTCGCGCCGGAGAGGGCCGGCACCCCCCCGTGTCGACGATTCGCCGCGTACGGCCCTCACCTCGGATGCACGCCGCGCGACGCCATGACACCGCCCCTCGACATCCACGGCTCGCCACGCGCGACGCGCCCGGCGGGGACCCAGCGGCCACCCGGTCCCCGGGAGCGCTCGTCCCGCGTCCAGCACGTCACGAAGCCCCCAGCGGCGCCCCGTACCCCTTCGCCATGCTGACCGCGTTGCGACTGACGCGGGAGGTGGCACGAAGCCCCCAGCGGCGCCCCGCGCCCCCTCGCCACGACGCGCGTCGGCGGCTCGACGTCGCGTGGCGGCGCCACCCTTCAGCGGCGCTCCTTGCGCCCCTCGGCCCGCCCTCCGCGCCTCCGCGTCGGCCCGACGTACGTCGTCGGATCGCGGCGCGGGGGCGCGCTCGCGTCGAGCGCCGCGGACAAGCGCCCGAGCTCGACCTTCGACGAGCCACGCCGCCTCATGCCGTCCAGGGCCCGCTCGAGGCACTCGCGGACATCGGGGTGGCACTTGGCGGCGCGGGCGGCACATAGATCGAGCACGCGGGGGCGACGGGCGAGCGTCGGGAGCGTCTCGGTCAGCGCCTCGAGGAGCCTCCTGCGCCCCTGCGATCGCTCGTCCGCGCGGCTCGCGCCCTCCACGAGCGAGAAGCACTCGTCCACCCTCGAGGCGAGCGACGCGTCGTCCGCGACGAGCTCGAGCGCGCGGCGATCCGCCAGGATCGAGAGCGCCACCGAGCCCTGGAGGAAGCCCGTCGTGAACAGCGCGAGCCGGCCCGCGAGCTCCTCCGACGCGACGCCCGCGAGCGCCAGGGCGACCGCGTCGCGGACCGGCGCGCGCACGTCGCCCGCGAGCTCGTCGAGCCGCTCGAACGACGCGTCCACCTCGAGCTTGCGGCGGATCCGCTCGGCGTGGACGAACGCGAGCGTCACCGTGAAGAAGGTCTCGGGGCCGACACCGGGGCCCGTGCGCTCGCCCCGCGCCGCGAGGACGTCGTCGAGATCCTTGCGACCAGTCGCCACGACACGCTCGGCGAGCCGCGCGGCGAGCGCGTGGTTCGGGCTCGGGCCAGGGAGCCCGCCGAAGCGCGTGAGATCGACGAGGAACCGCGGCTCGTAGCCAGCCGTCGCCCGATCGAGCGCGCGCTCGGTCGCCTCGTCGAGCCCGCCCTGACGCGAGGGCTTCCTCGATGGACCGCTCACTTCTTCTTCCAGGGATCGACCACGTCACCGCCGCCGCGCGGAGGGCCCGCGGGCTTCGTGCCGCCGGGCACGGCGACGGGGCGACCCACCTTCGCCTTCGGATCGCGGACGAGCTTCACCTCGATCTTCGCGCTCGAGCCGTCGAGCGTGAGGGTCTGCGCCACGTAGCCGTCGCGTCGGATCTCGACCGAGACGGCCTCACCGTCCGGGACGAGCACGTTGACCGGCGCCTTCCCGAGGCTGTCTGCCCCGCGGAAAATATCCGCGTCGACCGGCTGCACGACGAGCAGCACGGGCTTGTCCGGGGCGCGCGGCGGCTCGGCGGAGGCGACCGACGAGGCGACAGAGGGCGGCGCCACGGCGGCCGAATCGGGCGCGCTCGGCGCGCGCGGCGGCTCGGCGGTCGTCGTCGATCCCATGCTCATCACGGCGACCACGAGGCCCACGGCCACGACCACCCCAGCCACGCCCGCGACGAGCGGCCACCGCGTCCCGCCACGCCCGCGCGGCGTCGCGTGCACGACATCGGCGGTCTTCGGCTGGTTGAAGTAATCGGCCGGGACGTTGAACGCCCCGCTCCGGGCGATCATCTCGCTGACCGCCTGCGGCATCTGTCCCTTGTCGAGCCGATCGAGATCCTCGACGAGGTCCTTCATGCCATCGTAGCGCTGCTCTGGCTTCTTCGAGAGCAGCTTGAGGATGATCGCCTCGAGCCCCGGCGGGGTGTCCTCGCCCACGGACGGGACGAGCGCCCGGATGGGGACCGGCGCCTTGTACATGTGCTGCGTCAGGATCCCCATGTAGTTGTCCGCGTCGAAGGGGACCGAGCCCGACGCCATCTCGTACAGGATGACGCCGAGCGCGTAGAGATCCGTGCGGTGATCGACCGGCGCGCCCGCGGCCTGCTCGGGCGACATGTAGTGCGGCGTGCCGAAGACGGTGCCGGCGCGGGTCAGCTTCGTGTTGCTGCTCGTCGCCACCTTCGCGATGCCAAAGTCGAGGATCTTCACGTAGTCCTGCTCGGCGCCGCGGGTGACGAGGTAGATGTTGTCCGGCTTGAGATCGCGGTGGACGATGCCCTGCGCGTGGGCCGCCGCGAGCGCGTCGGCGACCTGCCGCGCGATGTGGATGAGCCGCGCCGTCGGGACGGGCCGCGTCTCCTTGAGCACCGACGAGAGGGCCTCGCCTTCGAGGAACTCCATCACGAAGTACGCCGCGCCGTCCGGCAGCGTGCCGAAGTCGCTGACGTCGATGATGTGCGGGTGCCCGATGCTCGACGCCGCCTGCGCCTCCTGGAGGAAGCGCTCCGTCATCTCCTTGTCACGCGAGAGATCGGCGCGGAGGATCTTGATCGCGACGCGCTTGTTGATGACCTTGTGGCGGCCCGCGTAGACGACGCCCATCCCACCCTCGCCGAGCACGGACTCGACCCGGTAGCGCCCGTCGATGGTCACGCCGATGTACGGATCCGCCTTCGCCTCCGGGGGCGGGATCGAGCCCGGCCCGAGAGGCTCGCCGAGCTCCTCCGCGTCGGGCATCGATCTCGACATCTCGGCCCGATGGCCGATGACCGCCGCCGAAGGGACCGGAACAGGAGGATCGGACGATGGCTCGATGCCCGCGAGGGTCCGCAGGTCGCTCGGGGTGTGGCGCGGCGTCGTCATGGCCGGTCGGGAGGCTCAGCAAGCAAGACACGAGCCGACCGGGGCCGCAACCTCGAGCCTCGGGATTTCCCGCAGAGTCTCGACGGATCCTGGACGGACGATCAGCTCGCGCGCGAGGCTCTCTCGTCATCTGGGTGAAATCGTTGCGGGGCTCGCGTCGTCCGGTTGCGGGAGGCTCTCTCGTCACCTGGGTGAAATCGTTGCGAGGCTCGCGTCGTCCGGTTGCGGGAGGGCGGCGGCGATCGCGGCGGTCGTCGCGAGGAGGGAGCAGACCGCGAGATCGAGATCGACCCCTCCGAGCAGCGCGAGGGCGAAGAACAACGCCAGCCGGCGGTCGTCGCGGGGCACGAACAGGCACGCGAAGGCGAGCGTCAGGCGGAGCGCAGGGAAGAAGGTGCGGATGACCTGCGCGACGTCGGGCGGGGGGGTCGTGCCGAGCATCCAGCCGGCGCGCCCAAGGAAGAGGACCGGGACGCTGGACGAGGTCTCTGCGCGCTGCGCGAGGACGGCGACGGCGATGGCGACGGCCGTCGCGAGGGACGTGAGGAGCGTCACCCACGCGCGCGGCCGCGTCGCGAGCCAGAGGAGCACGAGCGCCACGGCGCTCCCCTCGAGCACGAGCGCGCCGAGCGAGATGGTCCGCGCCAGCATCGCCCCGCGGACGCTCGCAGCCTCGCCGGCGTGGACCGCGAGCACCCAGGCCGTCTCGCGGGTCATCGCGGCGAGGGTGAGCACGAAGAGGGTGATCCCGAGGGCCCGTGTCCGCGGCGAGCCGAGCGCGAGCGACGCGGCGAGCAACGAGGTCGTGGACGCGGAGAGCGCGAGCGCGACGGACAAGGTCCCCGACGGGTGAGACGCGGCGGTGGGCAGCGACAGCCCGAGCACGAGCCCAGCGCCCGCCGTCGTGAGCACACGGATGGGCAGCGGCGCCTCGGAGCGGAGCAAGGTGACCGCGACCCCGACGAGGGCCACGGCGCCGAGCAGGAGCGCGAACTGCGAGGCCGTCCCGCCGAGGAAGTCGAGGTAGCGGCTCGCGCCGAGCGACAGGACCCCGCGACCTGCCGGCGCCGCCGCACGCCCGAGCGCCGTGGCGAAGAGGCCCGCGAGCACGACGAAGCGGAGCCACGCGGACGCGGACATCGAGACGCTCAGCGGCTCCGCCTTGCTGGTCACGGGAGTCTGGGACGGCGTGGCGGCCGAGGCTCACTCACGCGGATCACCCTCGCGGTCCTCCGCGATGGGGAACCCACGGCCGGCGTCGACCGTCTCCCGCAGATCCTTGCCGGCGCGGAAGAAGGGGAGCCGCTTGGGCGCGACCTCGACGCGCACGCCGGTCTTCGGGTTCCTCCCGCGGTAGCCCTTGTAGTCGCGGACCGTGAAGGTGCCGAAGCCGCGGATCTCGATCCCCTCGCCGCTCGAGAGCGCGTCGGTCATCGCCTCGAAGATCGCCGCGACCACCTGCTCCGCGCGCGCGCGAGACAGCTTCATGTCCGCGGGCGCGCGCGCGAGGAGGGCGTCGATGAGATCGCTCTTGGTCATGGCGGAGGGAGCCTCGACTCTCGCAACGACCGAGGCCGAAGGTCAACCGTTTGTTGCTTCACGAGATGACGCCGAACTTCTTCCCGGTCTTCTGGAGGGCCTCGAGCGCGCGATCGAGTTGCTCCTTCGTGTGGGTCGCCATGTAGCTCGTCCGGAGCATCGCCTGCTTCGGCGGGACGCCGGGCGAGATGAACGGGTTCGTGTACACGCCGTGCTCGTCGAGCAGCTCCTTCCACATCATGATCGTGCGGAGATCTTGCCGGATGTAGATGGGGATGATGCTCGTCGCCGAGTGCCCCACGTCGAAGCCGAGGCGGCGGAGCTCGGTCCGCATGTAGTCGGCGTTCTCGTTCACCTTCTGGATGCGCCAGGGCTCGTCTTGCATCACCTCGAGCGCGGCCATCGCCGCCGCGACGCAGGGAGGCGCCGCGCTCGCGGCGAACATGAACGAGACGGCAAAGTGCTTCACGTACTCGAGCACGCGCTTGTCGCCGACGAGCCAGCCGCCGATCGAGGCGAGCGACTTCGAGAAGGTGCCGCCGATGAGATCGACCTGATCGGCGACCCCGAAGTGGTGCGCCGTGCCGCGGCCGCCGGGGCCGACGACGCCGAGCGCGTGCGCATCGTCCACGAAGATGCGCGCGCCGTGCTGCTTGAGGATGGGGAGCATCTCGGGGAGCCGCAAGAGCTCGCCCTCCGTCGAGAAGACGCCGTCGGCGACGACGAAGGCGCCCTCGTCCTCGGCGAGCTCGGAGAGCGCGCGCTCGAGGCTCTTCGCGTCGTTGTGCTTGTAGCGGACCATGCGCGCGCCCGCGGCCTGCCCGAGCCGGATGCCGTCGTAGATGCTCGCGTGATCGTTGCGATCGATGACCGCGACCGTCTTCTTGTTGGACAGGATCGCCGCGAGCGTCGAGAGGTTCACCTGGTAGCCCGTCGTGAAGACCAGCGCGTCCTCCTTGCCCATGAAGGCGGCGAGCTTCTCCTCGAGCTCGCGGTGGAGCTTCATCGAGCCGTTGACGAGCCGCGAGCCGGTCATGCTCGTGCCGTACTCACGGATGGCGTCGATGGCGGCCTGCCGCACCTTCGGGTGGGTCGTGAGGCCGAGGTAGTTGTTCGATCCGAGCATGAGGACGCGGCGGCCCTCGAGCACGGCTTCGGGGCCGTCGTTCTTGTCGAGCGGGCGGAAGTACGGGTACATCCCCATCGCCTTCGCGCTCTCGGTCGTCTTGAACTGAAAGCACTTCTCGAAGACGTCCTTGCCCCCGAGGTTCGCCAGCGAGGTGCGCGAGCCCATGCTCCTCGACAGCTCCTCGGTGGTCTTCGCCGAGCCGCCCGCGTCGTCCGCGGCCACGGAGCGAGGCTCGGGCGCGGTCACGCGGCGCGGGGCGCTCGGCGCCTTCGCCGCGGCGTCGACGGTCTGGATCGCGTCGTCGAAGCCCGGATCGATCTGCGGGAGCGCCTGCCCGTGCAGCAGGAGGTCGAGCGCCTCGCGGGCCTTCGCCCGGGCGAGCCGGAGGCGCGACGGCCCCTCGAGGAAGGCCTGCCCGACGCGCATCACGCGGTCGCTCGAGAGCACACGCATGACGGCGCCGCTCTCCGTGAGTCGCTTCTTCTGGTCCAGGACGGTGTCCTTCAAGCCCATGGGAGTGCGGCCGCATAAGCACGGAGAAATGCGCGGTCAACGCGAAGCCCGCTTCGCGCCGACCTCCGAATCGTGCCGTGAGCGCGACAGCTCCGAGGAGCGCACAGCGGCCAGGGCGCCCTGAGGCTCACCCACCACCGAGGAGACGACGCGAGGATGGCTGATCAGCCCAGGATCTTCGCACGACTTCAGGCTACGTCCAGGATCTCGACGGCCAAAGCGGCCCGAGGGCCGCCTCAGTGGTTCTGCCACGCGACGGGGCGATTTCGGGGATGGATCGGCCACTCTCGCGCGCGACGAGACCGCGGGCGCCGCGACGAGGCACGGTCCAAGCTTGACGATCGCAGACGGACGAAGGAAGCGGGCTCGTATGGTCGACCTCGCGGGCCGCGCGCTCGCCTCGCTGCGCCTCCCCGCCGTGCGCGCGCACGCCGCCTGGAGCGCCTCGGACGATGCGGGCCGCCCGCTCGCCTCGCCGCGCCTCGCGGCGTCAGGCGGGGCGGGCGCGCCACGCGAGCGACGCGGCGAGGTCGCGCTCGGTCCGCCACGAGGCATCCTGGAGCCGCACGGCGCGTGAGGGGCTCCGCTGGCGACCTCGGGAGATGGAAGCTCGTCGAGCTGGCCCTGCTCGTCTGCGCCGCCGCGGTGTTCGTCGTCTTCTCGAGCGGGCTGCGCGACGTCCGCCTCTATTTTCCCGTCGCCGAGGCCCCTGTCGCACCGAAGCTCCCCGACGACCCGTCGGCCCGTGACCGCGACGCGGTGCTCGTGGTCAAGGTCGTCACCGAGGACGGCGCCCTCGTGGAGGGGGCGCGCGTGACCGTGCTCAGCCTCCGCGGAGACGAGGCCTTCCTCGCCGCCGCCGCTCTCACGAAGAAGGACGGGCTCGCGAACCTCTCGGGGATGCCTCGCGGCGAGGTGTTCGTGCTCGCCGAGGCCCGGGGGAGACAGCGCGCGTCGACGAGGCTCGTGCTCCTCGCCGATCCGCGCGCGACGACGCTCACCCTGCGCGCGGCGCACGAGCTCGTGGTGTCCGCGGTGGACGAAGCGCGTGCGCCCATCCCGGGCGCCACGGTCGAGGTGCTCGGCGGAGATCCGCTCCCGTACCGTGCGCGCACGGACCCGGCCGGCGTCGCCACCGTGGTCCGACTCGGCCCGCCGCCGTGGAACGTCCGCGTGAGCGCGCCCGGCTACGAGACCGTCGAGCGGAGCGCCGTCTCGACGCCGGGCCTCGCCGTCGTGCTCCGCGCGCTCGGCGCCGTCGAGGTCTCGGTGATCCTGCCGTCGAAGGAGCCCGCGCCGGGCGCGACCGTGCTGGTGGTCGGCCCCCGCATCTGGCCCGCGCGGAAGGCGACGACCAGCGACGACGGCAAGGTGCGCATCGCGGGGCTACCCGGGGGCACGTACGATTTCTCCGCCACGCTCGGCGATCTCGTGAGCGAGACGGCGCTCGCCTTCCCCGTCGCCGAGCGGCAGACGGCGGAGCTCACGCTGGCGCTCGGCGAGGGGCGGCGCGTCGCGGTGTCCGTCGTCGACGCGACGGGCGACGAACCTCGAGGCGTCCCGGGCGCGCGCGTCACGCTCGCCGAGGACGGGATCGCGGCCTTCCCGCGCACGGGGGTGACGGACGGGGACGGCCTCGTCACGGTGGGGCCCGTCACGAGCCGCTCCGCGAGCGTGCTCGTGCGGGCCGACGGCTACGTGCCGCGAGGCGCCCTCGTGCCCGCGCGGCTCGAGGGCCCGCTCGTCGTGTCCGTCGTGAAGGGCGGCACGCTCGTCGGGGAGGTCGTCGACGCGCGCGGCGATCCGGTGCGCGGCGCGTCGATCGAGGTGGTCGGCGTCGATCCCGACGGCATGCCCATCGACGAGACGCCCGAACGCATGGCGTGGGCCGACGCCAACGCCGCCTGGGCGCTGCCGGGGCCGCGAGCGCTCATCCCGGCCGGCGAGCTCGGCGTGATGCCGGGGCCCATCCCCAGGATCCCCCGAGACGGCGAGCGCCCAGCCCTGCCGACGCCCGCGCTGCCCGAGGGCGTCGAGCCGTGGGTCTCCGACACCGCGGGTCACTTCCGCGCGAACCCCGTCACGCCGGGACGCGTCCGCGCGATCGTACGCCACCCTGGGTACGTCGAGGGGACGAGCGAGCCGGTGGATCTCGCGCCGGGCGGTGAGGCGCGGGTGAAGGTCGTCCTCCGCACGGGCGCGTCGCTCTCGGGGCGCGTGCTCGACGAGGGCGGGCGACCCGTCGCGGGCGCGCGCGTCGAGGTGGCCGCGCTCCACGGCTCGCTCGTCCGGGCGACGATGACCGCGGACGACGGCACCTTCGCCTTCGCCGCAGTCCCAGGCGAGATCTCGCTGTCGGTCGCGCGCCCCGAGGCCATCGACGCGCCCGTCGTGAAGAAGCACCTCTCGCTCCGGGACGACGAGGACCGCACCCTCGACGTGATCCTCCCCTCACCCCGGGAGCCGGTGGAGCTGCGCGTGCTCGACGACCGCGGCTACCCGCTCGCGAACGCCCAGATCGGCGTGGTGTCGCTCACGCCGGACGTGCCGCTCCGCACGACGCGCTTCTCGGCGAACGACGGGACGGCGACGGTGCTCGACGCGCGCGGCCTCTCACTCCGCCTCGTCGTCTCGCTCCCCGGCCACGCGACGCACGTCGAGACCGTCGGCGCGGCGGGCGCCGAGCTCTCGATCCGCTTGCGGCGCGGGGTCATGGTGATGGGCGAGGTGCGCACGCGCGGCGGGCGCGATCCGGTCGAGGGCGCCGAGGTGACGGTGCTCGGGGAGGTGGGGGAGCGCCGGGCGCGGACCGACGCGGACGGACGCTACTCGGTGCGCGATCTCGCCCCGGGGAAGGCGCGGATCGTCGTCACGAAGAAGGGGTACGCCGCCTTCGACAAGGGCGTCGTCATCCCGGACGTCGACGCAGACCGCACGGCCGATCTCGATCGCGTCGTGCTCGAAGAGGCGGGCGCCGTGGAGGGCGAGGTCGTCGACGATCGGGGAGAGCCCGTGGTGGGCGCGCGGGTCGCGGAGGGCAACGCGCCGGCGTACCTCCCGATCGGCCCGCTCCCCCGCGGCGTCGCCGTGACGAACGCGAGGGGCCGCTTCAAGCTCGAAGACGTGACGGCGGGCGACGTCGTCCTCGAGGCGTACGCCGCGGACAGGGGGCGCGGGCGCGAGAAGGTGCGGGTCTCGCGCGGTGAGACGACGCGCGAGGTGCGCATCCGGCTCGACGAGGCCGTGGCCGCCAAGGAGGACGCGAGCGCGGGCGGCGTCGCCGTGACGCTCATGGAATCCGGCGACGCAGGCGCGCGCATCGTCTCGATCCGTCACGTCGCGCCGGGCAGCGAGGCCGAGCGCGCGGGGCTCCGCAAGGACGACGTGATCGTGAGCATCGATCGTGAGGCGCCGAGATCCCTCGAGGACGCGCGGCGCCGGCTCTCGGGCCCCCTCGGAGACGACCTGTCCCTCCAGATCGAGCGCGCGGGCGAGCCCAAGCTCCTGCGCATCCCCCGCGAGCGCGTGCGCCGGTAGCGCCGGCCTCGGCCATGGACGTCGGCGCGCGGGACGACGCTGGCGGTGGCGCACGATCACGCGGCGAGCCGCTCGGTCGGGGCGAGGGTCGACGGGCGACCGCTCGCGGTGCGCACCCCTCGCCGGGGGCGCGGAAGCGGAGCGCCGCTCACTTGAGCGCCGTGAGGATCGCGCCCGCGACCATCAGCGCGGCGCCGAGGCCGAGCTTCCACGACAGCTCTTCGCGGAGCACGAGCCCCGCGAAGACGACGGTGAAGGCGAGGCTCAGCTTGTCGATCGCCGCGACGCGCGACACCGGCGCCATGTCGAGCGCCTTGAAGTACGCGAGCCACGAGACGCCAGTCGTGACGCCCGACAGCACGAGGAAGACGAGCGACCGGCGGCTCGCGCCCGAGAGCGCGCGGTGGTCCCGCGCGGCGAGGGCGATGCCCCACGCGAAGGCGAGGATGACGACGGTCCGGATCGCGGTCGCGAGGTTCGGTGGGACGTCGCGGACGCCGATCTTCGCGAGGATCGCGGTCGCCGCGGCGGCGAGGGCCGAGAGGAGCGCGTACGACCACCACGGCATGGACCTCATCGTAGCGCGCGCTCACCGCGAAGACAGCGCAGCACGCTGGGGCCCTCCTCGCCCTCTGCTCACGATGGCGTGACCTCGCGCGCTCACCGCGACGACGAGGCAGCGGCGGGCCCCGCGAGGCGCCGCTGGGCCGCGCCTCGTCGTCGCGTCGCTCAGCCCCCGAGCGGCGGGAGCGTGTCCATGATGTCGGTGAGCGCCCGGTGGTTCTCCCGGTCTTGCATGCTGTGGCCGGCCGCGGTGACGCGGAGATCGACCGGGACGCTCACCGCCTCGAGCGCCCGGACGAGCTCGGTCGCCTGGAAGAGCGGGCAGACGACGTCGTACCTCCCCTGGACCACATGGACATCGACGCCCGAGAGCCGCGCGACGTGCGCGAGGATGTGGCCGTTGTCCCGATCCGTGCGTCCGCCGAGGAAGCAGCCGTTCATGAAGTAGTGGTTCTCGATCCGCGCGAAGGCCCGCGCGAACTCTGGATCGGCGAACTTCCCGAGGCTCGAGACGTCCTGCGCGAGGTAGCTGGTCGCGCCCTCCCAGACCGACCACGCGAGGGCGGCGCGCGTGACCTTCGCCCGCTCCTCGTCCGTCGAGGGGCTCGTCGCGAAGATGCGTGCGTACGCCGCGACCATGTCGTCGCGCTCGCCGGGCGGGATCGCCTCGACGTACGGCGCCCACGCCTCCGGGAAGAACTGGTACGTGCCCGGGCGGCGCGTGTCGTCGGGGTGCTCGGCGAAGGTCGCCGCGTTCCCTTGGTAGAAGTAGTCGAGGTCCTTTTGTCGACAGAGGAAGATCCCGCGGAGGATGAGCGTCTGGACGACCTCGGGGTGCGCGATGGCGAAGGCGAGCGACAGGGTGCTCCCCCAGCTCCCCCCGAAGACGTGCATCTTGCCCTCGAGGCCGAGGTGCGCGCGGAGCGCCATCGCGTCGGCGATGAGGTGCGCCGTCGTGTTCTCGGCGAGCGCGGGCCCCGCGTCCGCGTCGGACGCGCTCGGGCGGCTCTTGCCGCAGCCACGTTGATCGAAGAGGACGACGCGGTAGCGCGCGGGGTCGAAGAAGCCGGCGAGCTCCGGGCTGCACGCGCCGCCAGGGCCTCCGTGGAAGAACAGCACGGGCTCGCCCCGTGGGTTCCCGTACTCTTCCCAGTACACCTCGTGCCGCGGCGACGCCGACACGAGGAGGTGCCCGCTCCGGAGCAGCGGCGGGTGATGGCGCCACTCGGACGTCGTGATCTTGCTCTCCTGGCTCATGGGGGCGACTTACCGCCTCCCTCCGTCGAGTCCCACCCCGAAGTGCGCCCTCCAGACCCACGCAGCCGCCCGACGCGCGGTGACGACGAGCCAGTCCTCCAGGCGCGCCCTCCAGACACACGAAGCCACGCGACGCGCGGCGACGACGAGCCAGTCCTCCAGCCAGTTCCCCGGACTGCCCACGCGACCCAAGGGCAGGCGAGACGAGGAGCGTACGCCCCTTCAAAGTGTGTTACACACTTGCGGGTTCTCGATGACGAGGCCCTGGACGCCCTTCAGCATCTCGTCGCACTCGGGGCGCACCTCGGCGGCCTTGGTGCGGAGGGGGCCGTAGTGTCCCTTGCTCCCGCCGCTCACACGCAGCATCACGGCGGCGTACTCGGCGGCGAAGGCGGGGCACTCCTTCTCGAGCTTCTGGAAGGTGACGCCCGTGCCCGTCCCCCAGTTCTTCCAGTCGGCGGCGCTGCAGGTCACCCCCTGGGAGAAGACGTCGAGGAAGCAGCCGCTCGCGTCGGCCTGGTACGCGGAGAAGAGCTTGGGCAGCTCGGGCGAGAAGCCCTTCGAGTCGTAGCTCGTCTGCCAGGCGCCCGCCTCGGCGCTGTTGGCGTCCGTGTTGGACGCAGAGGCGTCGCGGCCCACACAATGCTGACCCGAGCTCTCTCGCATCCCGAGCCCGATGAGCAGCGTGTAGGCGTGGCGAAGCGTGTCGATCCCCGCCTTCTCGTTGGGCATGCCGAGCCCGTCGAAGACGGATTTGTACCAGGAGAGCGCGTCGGTGAGATCCTTGCCCGTGTTGGCCTGTGAGACCACGACGACGTCGCTGCGAGACGGCTCGCACACCGCCCGGGCAAAGACGAGCGCGACCCCTTTGGGGTAGCCCTTCGGTGCCTTGCCACGATCCTTCCACAGGTACTTGGCGCACGTGGAGCCCGTCGCGAGCGCCTCGATCGCCGCGCGCGCGTCGGGGCCCGACATGCCGCCGGCCGCGCCGCCCCCTCCGCTGTTGCCAGCCGCCGCCCCTCCAGCTCCAGCGCCGCCAGACCCTGCCGTCGCCCCGCCAGACCCTGCCGTCGCCCCACCGGACCCTGCCGTCGCCCCGCCGGACCCCGCCGTCGCCCCGCCGGACCCTGCCGTCGTACCGCCGGACCCTGCCGTCGCCCCACCGGACCCGGCCGTCGCCCCGCCGGACCCGGCCGTCGCCCCGCCAGACCCTGCCGTCGCCCCGCCGGACCCCGCCGTCGCCCCGCCGGACCCCGCCGTCGCACCGCCGGACCCTGCCGCTCCGTGGGGGACCACGTCCCCGGAGCCACCTCCGTCTTCGCCGCCGCAGGCAGACACGATGGGGAGGACGATGAGAGAGGCCCAGAAGACAACGCGTGGAGGCATGGCTCGCTCGAGCCTATCAGATCTCGCTGCGACCCATCCATGGGGCTGCACGGAGGGGTGCGTGCGGGATCCAGCGCTACAAGCTGCACGACGAGGGAGGTCGACGACGCCCTCCACCGCGTGCGATCTCAGCGCGAGTTCGGGCGCGGGGGCATGTCGTTCGCGTCAGCCGCCACGAGGTCCCATCGACGGGCCACGGAGGTCCTTCGGCTCGCCGAGGGCCATCAGGAGCCGCGCGACGTCGTCGGGGCCGTGCGCGGCCGAGAGCGTCAGCCGGAGCCTCGAGGTCCCCGCGGGCACCGTGGGTGGCCGGATCGCCACCACGCGCAGCCCACGCTCCGCGAGCGCCTCCATCGCCCGAAGCGCGCGCGACTCGCTCCCGAGCACGAGCGGCACGATCGGACCCGAGGGCGCGGCGACCCCCCAGCCTCGCGCGGCGAGCCCCTCGACGAGCTCCGCCGTCCGCGCGCGGAGCCGCTCTCGCCCCGCCTCGTCCGCCCGCGCCCGCGCGAGCGCAGCCTCGGCGTGCGCCGCGAGGACCGGCGATATCCCGGTCGAGAAGACGAACGAGCGCGCGCGGTTGTACAGGAACCGAACCAGCGCCCCCGAGCCGGCGACGAACGCGCCCTGCCCGCCGAGCGCCTTGCCGAAGGTGCCGACGAGCACGTCCGCTGTGACGCCCGCGGCCCGACAGCTGCCCTCGCCGCTCGGCCCGAGCACGCCGAGCGCGTGCGCCTCGTCCACGTAGAGCGCGGCGCCGTGCGCGTCGCAGACGGCGCGGAGCGCGCCCAGATCGGGCGCGGTGCCGTCCATGCTGAAGAGGCTCTCGGTGACCAGCCACCGCCGCCGCGCGGGTGCGCGGAGCGCCTCGCGAGCGGCCGCGACGTCGAGGTGCGGGACGACGACGACCTTCGCGCGGGAGAGCCGGAGGCCGTCGATGATCGACGCGTGCGCGAGCCTGTCCGAGACGACGAGATCGTCCGGGCCGAGGAGGCACGAGAGGGCGCCCACGTTCGCCGCGTAGCCGCTGGTGAAGACGAGCGCGTCCTCGGCGCCGACGTGGGTCGCCACCGCGCGCTCGAGCGAGAGGTGCGCCGCGTGGGTGCCCGTGACGAGCCGCGACGCCCCGGCCCCGATGGGGATCGGCGGAGCGAGCCGCCCCGCGTGGCGCACCCCGCCGCGGCGCGTGGAGTCAGCGCCGTCGGGGACCAGCGCCGTCCAGGGGAGGCGGGCATAGCCGAGATAATCATTGGACGCGAAGTCGAGGAGGTCCGGCGCCGGGCCGCGGCGGCGGTCGCGCAGCCGATCCTCCGCGGCGAGCGCCTCGAGCTCGGCCGCAAGGAAGCCGAGGGGCGAAGGGCGCGGGCCCGTGTGGCTCGGCTCACACGAGAGGCTCGGCTCAGGCGAGGGGCGCGGGCCCGTGTGGCTCGGCTCAGGCGAAGGGCGCGAGCTCGTGAGGCTCGGCTCACACGAGAGGTGCGGCTCAGGCAAGGGGCGCGGGCCCGAGAGGCTCGGCTCAGGCGAGGGGCGAGGGCCCGTGTGGCTCGGCTCAGGCGAAGGGCGCGAGCTCGTGAGGCTCGGCTCACACGAGAGGTGCGGCTCAGGCAAGGGGCGCGGGCCCGTGTGGCTCGGCTCAGGCGAGGGGCGCGGGCTCGTCACCCTCGGCCACCTCGTCGTCCTCGAGCGCCAGATCGATCCGCGAGAGCACGCGGCGCAGGACGTCGCGGGTCTCGGCCTCGACCTCCCGGCGTCGCCGCGCCTCGTCCTCGGCGCGCGCGAGGGCCGCGTCGCGCTCGGCGGTCACCAGGAGGAGCGCCCTCTGCGCGTCGGCGTCACGATCGGTCGCCTTCGCCGCGAGCGCGCGCTCGGCGGACACGATCCGTGCGGCCGCGTCGTCGAGATCGTGCGCGAGCGCCAGCGCAGCGAGCGCGAGATCCCGCGGCTGCCACGGTCCCTTCGGCCGCGCGGCGCGCAGGGCGTCTTCGACGCGCCGCGCGAGGCGGTCGAGGTGCTCGGGCGAGGCGCTGGCCTTCACCTGGAACGTCATGCCGCCGAGAACCACGGGGTGCGCCAAGCAGCGGCCGGCTTACCATGACGAGCGTCTCGATGGAGCGCGTTCTCGCGAAAGTCGGCTACGCTGCGGCCCATGGCGCTGTCCACCGATGCCCTCGAGCGAGCCCGCGCGCGCGTCGGGAGCACGCTGGGCGGAAAGTGGACGCTCGACGAGATCGTCGGCGCAGGCGGCATGGCCACGGTCTACGCCGCGACGCACCGCAACAAGAGCCGCGCCGCCGTCAAGGTGCTACACGCCGAGCTGTCCCTCGACGCCGCGATCCAGCAGCGCTTCCTGCGCGAGGGCTACGTCGCCAACACCGTGAACCACCCGGGCACGGTGAGGGTCCTCGACGACGACGTCGCCGAGGACGGCTCGGCCTACCTCGTGATGGAGCTGCTCGTCGGCGAGACGCTCGACGCCCGCCGCGAGCGGAAGGGCGGCACCCTCCCCGTCCCCGAGACCCTCGCCCTCACCGGACAGCTCCTCGACGTCCTCGCAGCCGCCCACGCCGCCGGGATCGTCCACCGCGATCTCAAGCCCGAGAACCTCTTCGTCACGAACGACGGGCGCCTCAAGGTGCTCGACTTCGGGATCGCGCGGATCCGCGAGCTATCGAGCAATTCGTCCGTCGGGACCCAGACCGGGTCTCTGCTCGGCACGCCAGCGTTCATGGCGCCGGAGCAGGCGCTCGGGCGATCCGAGCTGGTCGGCCCCACGACCGATCTCTGGGCCGTCGGGGCGACGATGTTCACGCTGCTCACCGGGCGGTCGGTCCACGAGGCCACGACCCTCCAGGAGCAGCTCGTGTTCGCCGCAACCCGCGTCGCGCCGCCCATCGCGACCGTCGCGCCCGAGCTCCCGGAGCCCGTGACGGCGCTCGTCGACAAGGCGCTCGCGTTCGAGCGGGACGAGCGCTTCCAGTCGGCCACGGAGCTGCGCTGCGCGCTGCGCGACGTGCTCGCCGACCTCATCCCGAACGGCCCGGTGAGCCTCCTGCTCGGCCCCGGCTCCTCTCGAGACGGGCGACACACGGCGACCGACGCCACACCGCCGCCGCGAGAGCCCTCCGCGCCCTCCATGCCGGTCGGCTCGGCGCGGGACGAGCTCGAGCCGCGCTCGCCCGCGAGGCGTGCGCCGCACCTCTCCTCGGCCGAGACCCTCGCCAAGGCGCCCATCGAGATCGCGACCACGCCCACGATCCCCGGGCGACGACCGCCTCCGAGGGTCCTCGTCGCCCTCGTCGCCCTCGCCACCGCCACCCTCGCGCTCGGCACGGCAGCCTTCTTCCTCGGTCGGAGCGGGGCCGCGCCTGCGCAGCCCGTGCCAGCGGCAGCGTCGAGCTCCGCGGAGCCCACGCCCGCTGCCGCCGCGAGCCCGCCGTCGAGCACGCCGGCGCCGCTCGATGCGTCGAGCCCTCCGCTGCCCACGACGCCTCCCCCCGCGAGCTCGCCGCCCGCTCGCCCCTCGGGCGAGCTCGCCGCCCCGAGCGCCGGAGCGCCGAGCTCGCGGGTCATCCCCACCCGGAAGGGCGGCTCGAAGCCCCCCAGCCCCCCGACTCCCACGAAGCCACCACCGAACGACAACCCCTTCGACAGGCGATTTTGAGCACGATGGACGCGATGGGCTCGGCCAGCACACGAGGGAGGCGGAGCAGGAGCGTGCGACAGACGATTTTGAGCACGATGGAAGCGATGGGCTCGGCCAGTACACGGGGGAGGCAGAGCACGAGCCTGCGACAGACGATTTTGAGTACGATGACGGCGATGATGAAGAGGCCGCGCGCTCCGTTGCTCCTCGCCGCGCTCGTCACCGCGGCCGTCACGGCCCAGGCGGACGACGGCGCGGCCCAGGCGCTCTTCCTTGCGGGGCGCGAGGCCGCAGGCCGCGGAGACCATGCGACCGCGTGCGCGAAATTCCAGGAGTCGAACCGACTCGACCCCGCCGTCGGGACGGTCTTCAATATCGGCGACTGCTCGGAGAAGCTCGGCAAGACCGCGACCGCCTGGCGGGCGTTCCGCGAGGTGCAGCAGCGCCTCCCCTCGAGCGACGAGCGCGTCGCGATCGCGAAGAAGCGCGCCGACGCCCTCGAGCCGCGCCTCGCGAGGCTGACGATCACGCTCGCGCCCGGCGTGACCCAGGCGACCGTGCGGCGAGACGGCGTCGAATTTGGCGCGGCGAGCCTCCGGACGGCGCTCCCCATCGATCCCGGCGAGCACGTCGTCGAGGTCACGGCCACCGGCCGACGGCAGGCGCGCTTCCCCTTCACGATCCGCGAGGCGGAGCAACGGACCCTCGAGGTGAGCCCAGGCCCCGCCGACGAGGTCCCCGCGTCGAGCGCGCTCCCGCCCGCGGCCTCGACGCGACCTCCTCCGAGCGAGCCGCGCAGCGACGACGCCCTCGCGCGTCGGAGGGCCGGGTTCGTGACCCTCGGCGTGAGCGGCGCCGTGTTCGCCACCGGCGCCGTGCTCGGCTGGCTCACGCTCCAGAAGAAGTCGACCGCCGACGACAACTGCCTTGAGAAGCGCTGCAACCAGAAGGGCTACGACGCCGTCGAGGCAGGCCGCACGCTCGGCGGGCTGAGCGCGGCGGGGCTCGGACTCGGCGCGGTCGGGCTCGCGGTCGGAGGGTACCTGCTCGCGTCGTCTCCCGCACGGGGAGACGCGCGCCTCGCACCGTGGGTCGGCAGCGGCAGCGCGGGCCTCGCGTTCGGGAGGTCCTTCTGATGCGACGCGCGGCGGCGAGGGCAGCGTGTCGCGTCCCAGCGGGTCTGCTCGCGGATCGGAGATCCTCCTGATGCGGCGCGCGGCCCTCGCCTTGCTCGGGTTCGTGGGGCTCGTCGGGTTCGCGTGCGGAGGCAGCGACGACTCCATCTTCATGAGCGACCAGCAGCGCGGACAGAAGGGGCAGGCCTGCTTCGAGAACGGGACCTGCTTCGCGCCCTTCACCTGCGTGTCCAGCGTGTGCGTGGATCTGTCGGAGGTGCAAGGCGGGCACGGCGGAGGAGCGGGCGAGGCCGGGCAGGGCGGCGACGCCGGCGCGGGGGGCCAGGCAGGCGCCGGAGCCGAGGCCGGGCAGGGCGGCGACGCCGGCGCTGGGGGCCAGGCAGGCGCCGGAGCCGAGGCCGGGCAGGGCGGCGACGCCGGCGCGG
>CAYNEK010000002.1:90607-134879 GCA_964396175.1 uncultured Polyangiaceae bacterium
CGGGGGGCCAGGCAGGCGCCGGAGCCGAGGCCGGGCAGGGCGGCGACGCCGGCGCGGGCGCCGAGGCGGGTCAGGGTGGCGGGGGAGCCTGCGTCGGCGTGGACCACCCGGCCGTGCAGCCGCCCGCGAGCTTCCTCTTCGTCGTCGATCGCTCATCGTCCATGCGCCAGGGGACCCGCTGGAAGACCCTCGTCGAGGGCCTCGTCCGCGCCGTGGACGAGGACATCTTCGACGGCATGCGGGTGGGGCTCCTCCTCGCGCCAGCGATCGCCAAGACAGCGAAGCCCGCGTGCACCTCTGGCCCACCCGAAGATGTGAGCTGTGGCGCCTCGGCGCCGAGCATCCCGCTCACCGACACCGGCACCGAGAAATCCTCCGGCTTCTCCGGCGTGCGCAGCGACCTGAAGACCACCCTCGGGAGCACCGAGCCCGTTCCGGAGACGGAGCCCGACGCGATGCCGCTCTACGCCTCGATCGCGCAGGCGCTCTCCGCGACGAAGCTCGCCCCGGAGGCGAAGCGGCTCGTCCTCGTGCTGAGCGACGGCTCGCCGGGCTGCAACGGCGACACCGGGCGCACGGGCTTCGGCGACTGCTCAGGCTGCGCGACGGGCTGGGAAGACCCGACCAACGTCGCCGGGATCGTGGGCGCGGCCCGGAAGAATTTCGGGATCGAGACCATGGTCATCGGGCTCCCCGGATCGGCCGAGTACGATCCCAACGGCTGCTCGGCGCCTCCGTACGCCGTCCCGCTCGCCTTCTCCGCGATCGCCTACGCCGGGAGCACCCTCGCGACCCCTGGTTGCACGGGCGCGACCTTCTTCCCGGGCGGCGGCATCCCCACCGTCCCCTGTCACCGCGATCTCGCCAAGGGCGCAGACGCCGTGACCCTCGCGAAGACCCTCGTCCGGCTCCGCACCGCGGCGCTCGGGTGCGCGTTCGATCTGCCCCCAGGCGCGGATCCGACCCTCGTCAACCTGACGCTCCACGACGGCGCGGGGGCGGCGCTCGTCCCGCGCCGCGCGAGTCCCCAAGACGAGTGCGAGGACGCGCCGTGCTGGGACTTCGTCGACGGGCCGCACGCCGCCCTGCTCGGCAAGGCCTGCGCGGCGTACCTCGACGCGGCGGCGCCCAAGGTGACCGTCTCCGTCGGCTGCCCCACGACGTCGAAGTGACCTCGCGATCGCGACGGATCGCCTCGCTCACGCTGCTGTCGGTCCTGCTCGTCGCGCTGACGACGGCGCTCTTCGTCCGCTATCGCCCGCGACCCTTCGATCCACGGGAGACCCCGGTCGGCCGCGTCGTCGGCGGCGGGCTCGGGGGGCACGTCGTCCTCGTCAGCCGCGAGCGGCTCGGCGCGGCGACGGAGGCGACCGTCGCCGCGCACCGTGTAGAGGTCGGGCGGCGCGCGGAGGCCGTGGGGATCGGCGCCCCCATGACGGCGCTGCTCGCGGCGATGGAGACCGCCGCGCGGGGGGGCAGCCACGACGCCTTCTTCGCCGCGGGCGAGGCGCTCGATGGCGCGCTCACCGCGCAGAGGCTCCCCTACTTCGTCGACACCGACGTCATCGCCGGGAGCCCGATCGCCTACGGCTACTACGTCGAGCGCGAGGACACCCTCGAGGTGGCGGGGCAGACCGAGCGTGCGCTCCATCTCTTCCGGATCGACGGGCTCGGGGTGCGGCCCGCGGCGCTCGGCTACACGCGCCCGCGCGCCTCGGCAGCGCTCATCTTGCTCGACCAGCTCGAGGCCGAGCTCGTCGTGTACGTGCTCCCGGCGCTCGCCCCCAAGGAGGCGACCGAGCTCCTCGACGAGCGGAGCGTCGATCCGGGCTCGGGGTGGCAAGCGGCGCTCCGCGCGCGCGCGGGCGAGGTCGTGCGCGAGGCGATGCCGACCCGCGACGGAGAGCCGCTCCGCGAGGTGGGCGAGCTCCTGGCCCGGCGGCGCGCGCTGATCGTGTCGTGGTCGCGCACCATGGCGGGGCTCGGGCACCGGCTCCGCGTCCCCGAGCGGCTCGTGCCGGAGGCGGACTACTCGACCGAGCTCGAGCGTCGGATCGCGAGGAGGGAGCTCCACGAGTGGGACGAGCTCCACGCGAGGCTAGTCACCCCGCGGCTCCTCGGGGCCTTCCTCGCGGCGCGTGATCTGGTCGGCGCGAGCGTCGAGCGCCACGAGGTGCAGCACCGGCTCGACTACGGGAGCGGGCTCCAGCCGGTCCCCGAGCGGCTCGCACGGCTCGTCGGCCTGGACAACCCGCTCGACGCGCCACCGGGCTCGCTCGCGGCGCGCGTGCGCGACGAGCAGTCGGCGTTCCTCGCGCAGATCGCCGACAGCGCCCGCCCTTCGCTCGACGTCTTGCTCCTGGCTCGCTACGCCTTCGACGCGGCCCAGTGGGGCACGCCCTACACCTACGTGTCCTTGGCCATCCTCGGAGAGCTCGCCGAGCGGACGGGGAGGACGCCCGAGCCCCTCATCGTCCGCGGATCGGTCGATCGCGTGGCGCTCGCGGGGCTCTTCCACCACCTCGTCGCGCTGCGCCCCGACGCGCTCCGCGAGGCCGCCCGGGGAGCATGGGAGGCCGCCCGCGGCGCGAAGCTCCCCGAGGTGAAGACCGCCACGAGCGTGACCCGCGAGCGCTACCGCCCCACCTGGTGACGTGACAGCCGCCATGCCTGGCGCCGGCAGCGGGCGGCGTCACCCGCGAGCGCGACCGCCCCGCCTGGTGACCCAGGCCGTGTCCAGCCACCCTGAACATGCGAACCCCCAAATATTCCAAGGACTTGGCAAAAATCGACGCCGAAAACTGTGCGTGCGTTCAGCGTTTACCGTACTCCCCTGAACATGAACGAACACCACCTCGCCGCGCACCTGCTCGTCGCCCTCCTCTCGGCCCAGACCCGCGGGCGCGCCTCCACGCTCGACACGCTCGCCGCGAAGGTCCGCGTGCGCCGGGCCGATCTCCGCGCCAGCGTGTCGAAGCTGCACCAGCGCGGGCTCCTCGACGTGAGGACGATGCGCCTCACGATGGCCGGCTTCGTCGCCGCCACGGCGCTTCGCCAGCGGAAGCTCCCCGCGCTCCGCACCTCCCACGGCGCCCTCTCCCACGCCGCGTGACGGTCCTCGAGTTGGCCCGTCCCCGAAGGCGGCGCTATGGTCCCTGGTCTCGCCGTCGTGCGCGCGCTCCTCTGCTTCGGTGTCACGCTGTCGGCGGTCCTCTCCGCCGCGCAGGCCCACGCGGAGGACGATCCCTGGCTCCGCCGGTGCTCGGTCGTCGATCCGGCGCTCACCCGCGCCGCGCACGTCGTCGCCGAGCGGCGCGCGGCGGGGGCGCCGATCCCTCACGCCGATGAGCTGGGGCTCCTCGCGCGGGACGAAGGGTCTCGCCACCCAGCTCCTCACGCCCTGGTGCTCTCGGGTGGCGAGCTGGACGGAGACGAGGCCCTCGCGCGGATCGAGCGCTTCCTCGGGACGGTCCAGGGAGAGCGCGCGTGCGGGATCGCTCGCGACGTGCCGGGCGAGCGCGTGGTGCTCGCCGCCCGGCGGCTCCTCGAGCTCGAGGGCGTGCCCGCCAGCGTGCGGGTGGGCAGCTGGATCACGGTGAAGGGCACGCTCCTGGTCGACGCGACGCACGCGAAGGTCGTCGTCCTCGGGCCGCGCGGGCTCCCCGTGAGCGTGCCCACCTCGCTCCACGACGGCCGCGTGCTCGCGCGCTTCCGGGCCGACCGCCCCGGCCGCTTCGTCGCGCAGGTGCTCGCCGAGCTCGAGGGCGGTCCGAAGCCCGTCGGTGAGCTCGTCGTCGCGGCGGGGACGGGCACCGCGTCCGTCGACGACGCTGGGCCCAAGGACGAGCCCGACGCGGCGCGGCTGCTCGCCTTCGTCCGCGCGCGCGAGGGGCTCACCGAGCTCCGCCGCGACGAGGCCCTCGACCGGCTCGCGGCGGCGCACGCGGAGGCGATGGCGAAGGCGCGCCGGATCGCACACGACGTCGGCGACGGGGATCCGGCCGAGCGCGTCGCTCGCAGCCTCGAGGTGAGCCTCGTCGGAGAGAACGTCGCCGTCGCGCGCGACGAGGCGACGGCCCACCGGCTCTTCTGGAACAGCCCCTCCCACCGCGGGAACCTGCTCGGCGAGCGGTTCGATCGGTTCGGGCTGGGCCGGGCGCGCGGCGCCGACGGACAAGTGTACGTCGCGCTCCTCTTCGTCCGGAGCTAGCCTCGCCCTCGGTGCGGGTCTCGGCCGAGCGCGGCGACGCGAGGACCCGGCCCAGCGCCGATCCTCATCCGAGCTCGACCCAGCATGGGCCCCGCGCGCGGGGACACAGCCAAGATCGGCGCCGGCGAGCGAGCCCGGCCCCGGGGATCGGCGCCCCACACCCGAGGACGAGGCACGCTGCGCGCGGCGCCCCGCCCGAGAGGGCTCAATCGGCGTGCCCGATCACTCCACGAAGGTGCGCAGCCCGACGCTCCGCCCGGGCTTCAGCGGATCGGTCGGGGAGACACAGCCGAGCACCCAGGCCTTGGGTCCAACCTGGATCGCGCCGCTGCAGCCTTGCGCGAGCGCCCCCGCCAGCTCGGGGCTGGAGACCACCTGCCCAGGGGTCGAGCCGAAGCGGGTCGAGCCGTTGGGCCACCCGGCCACGTTCTGCAGAGAGAACGAGTCGATCCGAGGCACCGAGGCCCGACCCTCGTGGAGCAGCCAGTGCGCGGTCGCGTCTTGGCTCGACTGCGTGACGAGGACCACGTCGCCAGGCACCGACGCGAGCCCGACCGGGGTGCGCCCCGCGAAGTCGAGGAGCACGCGGGTCTCTCCGTCGAGCTTGACGACGCGCGCCGAGCGCTCGAACACCTCGACGAGCGCGGGCTTCTCGTCGATGAGGACGGCCTTCGAGCCCAACCTCCGGCCCACCGCGCTGTACGGAACCGCCACGGGCGCGGCGAAGGCATTGGTCGAGGGATCGAAGGAGAGAAGGAACAGCTCTCCTCGGCGATCGAAGAAGAAGTGGACTCGATCGCCGTCGGACGTCCAGCCGACCGCCAGGGCCTCCTGGCCGTGAGGCACCATCTTCCCGGCGTGCTCGCCGGTGAGCCAGGTCACGCCCCCCCACGTGGCCTGCACCCACTCGCCGCCGACGTGGAGGACATTGCCCATGGCGTACCCTGTCTGCCGGGGTGGACCCTTGGGCTTCCCGGCGGCGTCGAAGGCGACGATCCACCGAGAGTCCCCGTCTCCGTACACGAGCACGCCCTCCTCGCGCGCTGGATCGAACGCGATGTCCGCGATCTCGCCGCCTTGCGCCGTGTGGTCGAAGGGGAGCCCCGTCACCGCGGGCCACGGCCGGGGGGGCATCTTCTTTCCCGATCCTCCCTTCTGCTTCTTGTCGTCCGGGCCATAGGCGACCCCGTCGATCTCGACCGCCAGCCCGGGCTTCGGCGCTGCCGCGAGCGGCGCCAGATCGTGTGCGTAGGTGTTCGAGACCAACAGCACCCGATCCGAAGCGAGCGCGGCGCCGCGGAAGCGGAGGAGGCGGATCACCTTCTCGACGCTTTTGTCGGAGAGGGGGCGCGAGGGCTTCCCGCCGCACTCGTTCTTCGCCTTCCCCTTCTTCTTGTGGAAGGCCTTGCCCTCGGGCCACTCGGGCGGCGGTGGGTTCACCTGCACCATCGCGAGGGCCCATTCGTCCGTCGGCGCGCCCGCGTCGTCGAGCAGGGCGAAGGTCCGGTAGGGTCCCCAGACGGCGGAGGAGTCGGGGCTCCTCATCTCGACCTCTCGGGCTCGCATCGCCGCCAGCGGAGCGCCGGGGAACCGCGGCAGCACGAGCGCGTACGGGAGCGAGATCTGGTCGTCGAGCGCGACGACGGGCTTCCCGTCCTTCGATCCGATCTCGACGACACGGAGTCGCGCCTCCTCCAGGTCCTCGAGGAGCAAGAACGTCCGGGTCGCTGTCTCGATGATCCGCGCGGAGAGCGAGGCCAGCCCCGGGATCTCGACGAAGCGCGTCACCTTCCCGTCCGCGTCCACGCGATCGAGCAGGGTGTCCTTCTCGTGCTCGACGAGCCCATAGATCCCATCGCGCCCGCCCGACAGGCTCCTCCATCGGACGGGCGCGGACAGCGCCGGCCCCATCGGCTCGAGGTCCTCGGGCACCTCGTCGAGGCTCGGGGTGTCGGGGCGCTTCGCGATGGAGTAGAGCATGCAGCTCGGCGTCGCGACGAGGCACGCGCCACTGGGATCCCACGGCTGCGTGAGGTTGGCAGCGGCGATCGCGTAGCCGCGCGTGGCGGCGAAGAGCGGGCTCGTCAGCACCTCACTCGAGGCGCCCCCCACCTTCGTCAACACGAGGAGGGGGCTCAGCCCAGGCGGTGGGCTCGAAGGATGGGGCGCGGCGGGCGCGGCGGGCGCGGCGACGCTCGCGGACGCGCTCGGCGGGGGCGGCGGTGGGCGGGCTGGCTCGCGAGACGCCTGGGGGGACGGAGCGGCGCAAGCGCCGATGAGCACGGGCGCGATGAGGGCGGACCAGCGAGACATGTGCCGAGAGCACACCTCGGCCCCCGGAGGGCGTCAACGACGAGCAGCGGGACCAGCACGGGGCGGTGCGGGTCGAGATCTCGACGGCGGCCACGGTACGCTTGTGCGACAAGTGAGCTCGCTCCGCCCCGGCGAGCGATGGTGGATACGATGACGCGCCCAGCGCCGGGTGAGTTACCGCTTCACCTTCCGCCAGTGGCGTCAGAGGGCGTTTCACAGAACTGTTCAAATTTCTCGCATCGTCGGTGTGCCGCCGAGGCGGCGTAGCATCCCGGATGTCCTTGCGCGCAATCCGTCCGCGCGACTCGATTCGAGCGTCCGCTCGTATTCCTTGTTGGGAGCAGCTCTTTCACGACGGAAGCAAATCCAGCTAATTTCACGCATCGAAGCCCTGGCCGCGAAGGGTTCGTGTTGGGCACGTCGCCGCGGTACCTGCTCGCGTGAACGCGCCCGAACATGGCGTGGCGATGGAACTCCCAGTAGGCATCGTAGTCTCCCGACAGGATGACGGCGCGCAGAAGCAGGACGGCCTCGGCGCCTTCGGTCCCCCAGCGTGCGCCGCCGATGTCGAGGCGCCGCCGGATGAGGTGCCGACATGCGCCCTCGATCACGCCGGTCGCGATCGGCAGGCCTTCGCGCAACGCGGCGCCGTAGCGCAGGTAGGGCGCCAGCTTGAGCATGTACGCGGCGCAGTCATCGACCGGTGCGCGTCGCTCGATCCGCCGGAGCGTCGCCGACCGTCGCATGCCGGCCGCCACCTGGCTCGGATCCGCGCCGTCCAGCAACGCGCGGACCTTCCTCACCACCCAATGGCGCCCTCGCGACCGGCCCTTCCATCGTCGTCGAGCGACGCGGACCGCCCCTCGATCCCAGCGCTCACGCCGCTTGTCGGAGCGTTCTTCGCGCGATACGCTGCTCGCCTCCCCCCGCCTGAGAGATGAGGACCTTCCTCCACGCCGCCGACTTGCATGTCGACTCGCCGCTCCTCAGCCTCGAAGAGCACGACGGGGCGCCCATGGAGCGCCTCCGCAGCGCGACCCGCCGCGCCACCGAGGGACTCGTCAAGCTCGCCCTCGACGAAAGGGTCGACTTCGTCGTCCTCGCCGGCGACGTGATCGACTCGGGCGCTTTGTACCCGACCGCCCTCTTCCTGCGTCAGCAGTTCGAGCGGCTCGCCGAGGCCAAGATCCCCATCGTCATCGCGCTCGGCAACCACGACCACGCCGGGCTCACGCCGCGCAGCATGCGCCTCCCCGGCAACGTCACGGTCCTCCCGAGCGATCGCGCGACGAGCGTGACGCCCGTGCCAGGCGTGATTGTCCACGGACGAAGCTACCCGCAGCAGCACTGCAGCGAGAACCTCGCGCGAACCTACCCCGAGCCAGCACCCCACCTCCTCAATATAGGGATCCTCCATACCTCCCTCGGAGGCAGCCCGATGCATGACCCGTACGCCGCGACGACGCCCGCGGAGCTCGCCCGGCGCGGATACCAGTATTGGGCGCTCGGTCACGTGCACCAACGTGGGAGCTTCGATGAGGGGGGTGTCCGCATCGTCTTCCCCGGGAACCTGCAGGGCCGCCACGCGCGAGAGACCGACTCCAAGGGCGCGACGCTCGTGCGCTACGAGGGAGACAAGATCCTCGAGCTGGAACACCGCCCGCTCGACGTCGTGCGCTGGCATCATCTCTCGATCGACGCCTCCACGCTGGACGGGCCCCTCGTCCCCGCCGTGGCACAGCGCGTGCGCAGCGAGACGGACAGGGACCGCGCCGAGGGTCGCCTCTCCGCCGTCCGCGTGACGGTCGAAGGGGAGCTCCCGACGGGGGCCGCGCCGCTCACCGACGAGGCGCTGCGGCACGGCTTGCGAGGCGAGCTCGTCCGGCTGTCCGACGAGCTCTGGCTCGAGAAGGTCCGCTTCGCGGCGAGGCCGCGGGACAAGGACAGGGACGCGCTCGACGAGCTCCTCACACGGTTCGCGAGGGACCTCGAGTCTGCCGACCAGACGCCCGACGAGCTCGCGCGGCTCGTCGGCGAGGTGAGCCGGAGCCTACGAGGCGGCGGCGCGGGCTCCTCCCGCGGGGCGGGCCTCCGCGACCCCATCGAGGCGCTCGTCGAGAGCGGGGGCGTCCCCAACCATGAGGCCGTCGTGGAGCTGCTCGCCCGAGCGCTCCAGAGGCTGCGCGCCGAGCGCTCGTGACATCGCGATGAGGATCACGTCGCTCACCTTCACACGGGTCGGACACTGGGAGAGCCTCCCGGCGCTCCAGCTCGGACGCGGCGTCACCGTGGTGCTCGGCGACAACGAGGCGGGGAAGTCGACGGCGGTCCGGGCGCTCGAGGCGCTCTTCTTCGGACCATCGAGGGAGCTCGTCGCCCCGCTCCAGAGGGTCGCGAGCTTCGACGCAGAGGCCACCGTCCAGCTCGATCCTTCGGGGGATGTGCGGCTCCAGCGAAGGGGGAAGACCTGGGCGACGCCCCTCGAGCCCGCGCTCGCCAGCCTGCTCGCCGAGGGTCACGCTCCACGCTTCCGAGATGTCTTCCGGATCACCCACGCGACCGTGCGCGGTGAGGCACGGTTTCTCACCCACGACGGGCCCCTCGGCACGCTCCTCCTGGCCGCCACGACCGGCGTGAGCGCCGCACACATCGAGAAGCTCAGGGTGACGATGGCCTCGCGGTTCGAGCACGCGATGAGCGGCGCAAAGGGCAAGGACGGGCTGAAGCTGCACGCCG
Source organism: uncultured Polyangiaceae bacterium (assembly GCA_964396175.1). Classification (GTDB taxonomy): domain Bacteria; phylum Myxococcota_A; class Polyangia; order Polyangiales; family Polyangiaceae; genus CAYNEK01. Next base: position 99,867 of record CAYNEK010000002.1, read on the forward strand.
GCGCCTGGGCCAAGGCGGAGGCCGCGCTCCAAGACAGCCCACGGTTTGCCACATACGATCACCTCTCGGAGCAAATCGATCGCCTCGAAGGGGAGATCATCGACGCCGAGAAGGAGCGCGATCGCCTCGGCGACGAGGCGCGCCACCTGGGCACCCTGTCGCAGGGACTCGTCCAGGACGAGATCCTCGGCGCCGTGCAGGCCGAGCTCGATGAGCTCACGAAGGCTGGTCCCACGCCGTCGCGGGACTGGTCCACGCGGATCGAGGCCGTCGCGGGGACGCTCGAGGACACGCGCGCCGCGCTGCGCGACGCGAACGCGGAGGAGGAGCGAGCGGACGCGGCCGTCCGAGACGCCGGGGAGGTCTCGCCGCTCGCGGGCTTCGCCGAGGAGGCGCGGAGCCTCGCGCGCGAAGCCGCCACCCTGACCTCGCTCTGGGACGAGCTGTCCCACGATGCCCCCAAGCTCACGGAGGCGCGAGACGAGCTGAAGAGGCTCGTCTCGGACCTCGGTGATCGCGGCGACGAGGGAGCGCTCGTCTCGCGGGCCGAGGCGCTCGTCGTCCCCGCACCTCGACGGCGCGAGCTCGAGGAGGCGCTCACGCTCGAGGCGAAGCTCCGGCGCGAGGTCGACGAGGCGCGCCGTCAGCGCACGAAAGCGCAGCTCGAGGTCGAGGAGGCTCGCCCTGGCGCGGCGATCTTGGCGCCTCGGCCCGTCGACGCCCTCCTGCGCGCGCTCGCCGAGCTCCAGGAGATCGACCGACTGAGCGCCGAGCGGGGCGCGAAGCAGCTCGACGAGCAAGCGCTGCGCACGTCAGCCGCCGAGGCTTCCTCTCGGCTCGGCCTCGCGGCCCTCGAGGAGCCCGAGATCCTCCGGCTGAAGCTCGCGCGAGAGAGCGCAATCCGCGAGGCGCTCCGTGCTCGTGACGAGGCCCGCGAGGACGCCCGCAGGCTTCGAGAGCGGCTGGCCGAGGCCGAGGCGCGCCTCGGCGAGGCGCGCGCGAAGGGGAGAGCGCTCGAGGTGGGCGAGCCGGTGGTGACGCAGAAGGCGCTCGCCGCCGCGCGACGCCAGCGAGACGAGGCGTTCGCCACGCTCACCGCGTCTTGGACCTCGTCGCTTCGTGAGGGGGGCTCGCGCGAGCTCCCCCGCCTCGAGCGCGACTACGTGGAGCAGGTGGACGGGGCCGATCGGCTCGCCGATCTTCGCTTCTCGCACGCGCAGCGCCTCGGGCAGCTCGACGAGGCGAAGCACGCCGAGCAGAGCCGTGAAGACGAGCTCTCGCGCACCAAGGAGGAGCTCGAGAGGGTCGAGGCGCGCGCAGTCGACGAGGACAGAGCCTACGCGGATCTCTTCCCCTTCCTCCTCGCGCCCCCCAGCGATCCCGAGGCGTGGTTGCGAGAGCACGCGCAGCTCTGTTCGACGATGGCGCGGGTCGAGACCACCGCCGCCCACGTGCGCAGGCTCGACGAAGACCTCGCCGCGCGGCGCCGGGACCTGCGTACGCTCCTCGTCTCGACGGCGCCGTCGCTCGCCGAGCTCGAGCTCGTCCCCACCCTGCGGAGCGAGCTCGAGCGTGGGCTCCGCCTTCGCGAGGAGCACAACCAGCGCGCGGGCAAGGCGGCCGCCGTGCTCGCCGCCACCGAGGCGAGGCTCCACGAATGCGAGCGATCGCTCACATTGTCCGAGGAGGAGCTCTCGCGCTGGGGTGACGCGTGGAGCGAGCTGTCGCGCGGCATCCCCGCCGCCATCGGACCGGACGTGGCCGTCGTGCGAGACTGGCTCGCACGGCAGCGCCAGCTCGCCGACGCGCTGAAGAAGCTCGACGCTCACGAGGCCAATCTCAAACGCCGAGAGGACCGAATCGCCAAGGAGTCCGCGCGGGTCCGCGAGCTGCGCGACCGGATCCTGGCGATCGATCCGACCCTGTCCGCGATCGCGACGCTCCGAGAGGACGGCTGCGCCAGGGAGCTCGAGCGGCTGACCGAGCGCGCGGCCGAAGAGCGTCGCACGCTGGAAGAGGCCACGAAGCGCCAGCGGGCCGCGCGCGACCGGAGGCTCGATCTCGCGACGAAGCACGAGGCAGCCAAGGAGGAGCTCGCGGAGCAGGCGGCGAGGGCAGGGCTCGGCCCAGCACCGACCGCGCTCGAGCGCGAGAGCGCCACGCGCCGGATCACGCGCGTCTACGAGCTCGACGCCCAGCGCGACCGCATCCTCGCAGCGCTGAAGGTGCATTGGCCGATGGGGCTGGACGCCGCCCGGACCGAAATCGCCGGGCGATCCGAGGCTCAGCTCACCGCCGCACGCGACGAGCTCGCGGAGCACGCGAAGCGCGCCGACGCGCGCCGCAGCCGGGCGATCGGGGATCGGAGGGCGCTGGAGACCCGGCGCAGCGAGCTCGGCGCAGAGGCACGCTACGCCGAGGTCCTGCAGCAGATCGCCGACGCGCGCGCGAGGTCGGTCGCCCGCGCCGTCGAGTGCCTGGAGCTCGAGGTCGCCGAGTGGCTGCTCGGGAAGGCGAAGCAGCGGGTCACCCTCGACGTCGAGCCCATCGTCGACCGCGCGTCCTCCTTCTTTCGGGAGCTCACCGAGGGTGCGTACGAGGGCTTGGTGTTCGACGATGACGATCGGGAGTCCAATCCCACGCTCTCGGCGCTCGTGGCCGATCGAGAAGAGAGGCCTCTCTCCGATCTGTCCGACGGCACGCACGACGCGCTCTGGCTCGCGCTCCGCCTCGCCGTGGTGGCCGAGGCCGCCAAGACGACGCCCTTCCCGCTCCTGCTCGACGACGTCTTCGTGCACCTCGACGATCGCCGTGCGCGCGCCGCGCTCCGCGTGCTCGCCACCCTCTCCGAGACGGTGCAGGTGCTCCTCTTCACGCACCACGACCACGTCGTGTCGCTCGCGCACGAGGAGATCCCCGAGGCGCTGACGGTCGTCACGCTCGCGACCCCCGAGGCGAGAAAGGAGCCGCCGGCCCCCGAGGTTCGCGTCCCGCGCCACGAGCGCCCCGCCGCGCCCCAGCGCGCCCCGGCGCCCCGCCGCTCCTCGGAGGAGGGCGCCGTCCAGACGATCGTCCACATCCTCGAAGAAGCGGGCGTCCCCCTCCGCAAGCAGGAGATCCTCGCCCGCGCCAAGGAGGCCGGGCTCGAGCTCGAGAGCGATTGGGCGTCGGCGTCGAAGCAGGCGAAGGACGAGGGCAAGATCGTGCAGCGTGGCACGAAGCGAGGCGCACGCTATGCTCTCGCAGGCGCCGATCCGCAAGAGGACGAGCCCAACCGAGACGCGACCGACGAGGCCGATCCGCAAGAGGACGAGCCCGACCGAGACGCGACCGACGACGCGCGACCAGGCGACGCCCCCCCCGCGCACCAGCCAGACCGTCTCGCGACCGACGACGCGCGACCAGGCGACGCCCCCCCCGCGCACCAGCCAGACCGTCTCGCGACCGACGACGCGCGACCGGACGACACCCCGCCCGCGCACCGGCCAGACCGTCTCGCGACCGACGACGCCCCGCAAGAGGACGAGCCCTCGTGACACTCCACGTCTCGAGGAGCCAGCGCGTCGAAGACCTCGTCACCGACCTCGCCCACGCGCTCGCGTCGTCCTGGCCCGAGGATCCGCTCGAGCCCGTCCCCGTCGTCGTCGGCAGCCGCGGGATGGAGCGCTGGCTCCGCCACGAGCTCGCCACGTCGCTCGGGAGCATCGCGGGCGTGGAGTTCGTGTTTCCGGGCGCCGCGTTCGCCGGGGCGGGGCGCTGGCTCCTCGGGCGACCACCCCCAGGCGATCGGACCGCGTTCTGGCGGCGTGAGGCCGGCGTGAGCGAGTGGTCAGGCCCAGCCTTCGCGAGGCGTGTCCTCTCGCAGCTCCGCGCGCACCTCGACGATCCAGCCTTCGAGCGCGTCCGGGCCTACCTCGGCGATCCCTCCACCGCCGAGGCGCGGGATCCCTCCGCCGCCGCCGAGGCACGCGGGCCCTCCAGCGCCGCTCAGGCGCCAGATTCCGCCGCCACCGAGGCACGCGGGCGCTCCAGCCCCGTCCAGACGCGCGAGCTCTCCTTCGCCCTCGAGGTGAGCGCGACGCTCGAGCGACTGCTCCACGACCGCCACCGCGACGCGCTCGATTGGAGCGTCGATCCTGCCTCCGCGCCGGACGAGCACCGTTGGCTCGCGACGTTGCTCCACGACCTCGCAGCGGACCTCGAGGAGCCTTCCCCCGCCGCACGGCTCGCGGCGCTCTCTCGGCTGCCCCCCGCACGCTGCGACCGTACACTGTTCGTCTTTGGCCTCTCGACGCTCCGGGTGGGTGACAAGGACTGGATCGCCGAGCTCGCGCGGCACCTCGAGGTGCCTCTCTTTGCCCTCGCGCCGTCGTCCGTCTGGTGGGACGACATCCGCGATCCGCGCGCGGCGGTCCGCCGCGCCAAGGCCGACGGCGAGCGCGACGCAACCCTCGCCGAGCGCGACGCGGCGCTCGCCGACCTCGATCGACAGAACGTCCTGCTCGCCACCTCGGGCGCGCCGAGCCGCGAATTCCAGGCATGGCTCGAAGGCCTGCCGTACGAGGAGCACGCCGATTCGGCGCCGCACCACGCGCCCACGAGGGCACCCACCCTCCTCGATCGGCTGCACGAGTTCGTCGATCGCGCGGCAGACAACCCTCCAGCCGCGGAGGCGCCGTGGGCCACCCTCCGGGGATGTCCATCGGTCGAGATCCACGCATGCCACAGCGCGCTCCGCCAGTGCGAGGCCCTCGCGGACGAGCTTCGCCGTCGCTTCGTCGCGGACGAGACGCTCGAGCCCCGCCACGTGCTCGTCATGACGCCCGACCTCGCGACGTTCGGGCCGTTGGTCGCCGCGGTCTTCGCGCGCCACCCGCTCGGGATCCCTCCCATCCCGGTCCATATCGCCGATCTGGGCCTGCGATCGACCAATGGGGTGGCCGAGGCGCTCCTCGTCGCCCTCTCCCTCGTCGAGGAGCGCATCACGGCGACGCGCCTCTTCGATCTCCTCTCGCTCCCGCCGGTCCGACGTCGCTTCGATCTCGACGACGAAGACCTGACGGACCTCCGCGCGATGATCGCGGGCGCCGGCATCCGCTGGGGATGGGACGCGCAGGACCGAGGGGACCACGAGCAGCCGCCGCTCGATCAGAACACGGTTCGCTTCGGGCTCGAGCGGCTCGCGCTCGGGGTCCTCTCGCACGATCCGGGAGGGCTCGCCGTGTTGGAGGGCGCACCCGGCGGCACGCTCGGCCCCGCCGTCCCGTGGGAGCTCGGCACGCGCGACCGGGTGGCTCGCTTCGGGAAGCTCGCGGAGGCGTGCGCGCGCGTCCGGGAGACGCTCTCGTCCCTCCGCGGCAGCGGCTCCCCTGCGTCGTGGCTCCGGCGCCTTCGGGTGACGCTCGACGCCCTCACCGAGGTCGACGATCGCAACGCATGGCTCCGCGCGCAGGTGGACAGCGTGCTCCTCGCCGAGCTCGGCCCGGCCTCGAGCGACCTCGAGTGGACCCGTGGCGCGGTGAGCGCGCTCCTGGCTGGGCTCTTCGACCTCCCCCAACGCGGGGATCGACCCATCACCGGCGCGGTGACGGTCTCGTCGCTCGAGCCCATGCGCTCGGTGCCCTTCCGCGTGATCGCGATCCTCGGGCTCGACGACGGCGCCTTCCCACGCGTGGCCCCCGTCGCAGCGTGGGATCCGTTCGCCGCTCGTCGGCGCGGCGAGTGGGACCGTCGCACCATCGATCGGCACCTCTTCCTCGAAGCGATCCTCTGTGCACGCGACGCGCTGCTCCTCTTCGGCACTGGGTTCGAGCAGAGCCGAGGGGAGCCCATCCCGATGTCGGTCGCCGTCGAGGAGCTGAAGGAGCTCGTCGCCCGGGGGATCGGCCTGCGCGAAAACCTCGACGCCGTGGTGGTGCGACACCCCTTGCAACCTTGGAGCGCGCGGGGCTTTGCGGACGTTGCGCGCCGGCCGTTCGATCCCGCGCTCGTCGACCTCGTCGCGAAGGCACGCGGACCGCGCGCACTGTCCGGGCTCCGCGCCACACGCCGGGACGAACGCCTCTCCGAAGACGGGGGCGCACCCCACGAGCTCTCGGCCACAGCCCTCGCGCGCGCGCTCCACAAGCCACAGAAGGAGCTGCTGTCCAGGCGGCTCGGGCTCGCGCTCGAAGACGGAGACGAGGAGCTCTTCGACCGCGAGCCCCTCGACACCTCGGCGCTGGAGGGTTGGAGGTATCGGGAGCTCCTCATCCAAGAGAGCCGCGCAGAGACCACACCTCCTCGAGAGGCCCTCGAGGCGCGTCTCCGCGGCGAAGGGGGGCTCGCCATCGGATCACTCGGGGAGAGCCTGCTCCAGAGCGCCGCAGAGGCCATCCAGGCGATCGCGGAGCACGCGGCCGCGCTCGAAGGGGATCCGAGCGATCCTCTCACGGCTCGGGCGGTGGTCGCCGGCTTGCTCCTCCACGACACAGTGGAGGAGGTCCGCCACGTGGACGGGCGCTTCGATCTGGTGTGGCGGCTGCCGAGCAAGGAGCCGAGCGCGAGCGAGACGCTCCGGGCGTGGATTGGGCTGCTCGTCGCCAAGGCCGCGCAGCACCCCGTGCGCGACGCCCACCTCATCGGCACCGAGAAGCACGTCAAGCTCGTCGCTCCCACCGAGGTCTCCGAAGCCGAGGCGCTGCTCGACGGGCTCGTCGGACTGTACCAGCGGATACGCTCCGAGGTGGTGCTCCTCTTCCCGAAGCTGTCGTGGGAGGTCGTCCGCGAGGAGGCCAGGCGGAAAAGGGGGATCGCCGCCAAGGCCGGAAGCGCACCCACCGACGCGGGCGATTGCGATGCCAAGACGGCGTCCCCAGGACGGAGGGCGACCGAGGCCGCCCGCGAGACGGGCCAGGAGCACGCGAGCGACGGAGCGGTGGCCTTGGACGAGGGTAGCCTCTCGAACACGGTGAGGAGCGCATGGGAGGGCTCGACCGCCAGCAACGGCGACGTCGACGACGCCTTCGTCCAGGCGCTCTTCGGACACCTCACCTTCGACGACCTGCGGGGCGACGGGAGCGCCATCATCGCCCTCGCGAGGGATCTCTACGGGCCGCTCCTCGACCGGATGAACCCGGTCGAGCCGCCCATGAAAGGGGCCCGCCCTTCGACCGGGGGCGCGCCCCGGCCCACCGAGCAGGAGAAACGCAAGGAGACATCGTCCACCTCGAGGAAGAGCCGCGCCGGATCGACCAAGGAGAGCACCTCGCGCGAGCCCTCCGAGGGGGCCGAACCCAAGGAGGATCCGCCCCGATCGAGGGCGCGCCGGTCCACGACGACCGCGGCAGGCCCCTCGCCCGGGGCGAGGGACGAGCACGCAGCCCCGAAGGCGCCGAGACGACGCGCAAAGGATCCCCAATGACCCGAGCACCCTCCGCCATTCCCGACGACCAACCGCCCGACCCGCGCCGCGGGTCCGGTGAGGACATCGACACACGGCCACGGGCCTAGCAGCGTCGGCCGACGAGGAGCCCATGGAGCACGAACCTCCTACGAGCGCCGCCTGGGACGAAACAGTGGATTTGCCCGAGCGGCAGACCTGGCTCCTCGAGGCGAGCGCCGGCACAGGCAAGACCTTCCAAATCGCAGGGATCTTCGCCCGACTCGTCGCGGAGTACGGGCTGCCCATCGAGCGCATCCTCGCCATCACCTTCACCGAGGCGGCGACCGCCGAGCTGCGAGCCCGGGTCCGCGCGCGGCTCACGCGGGCGCTCGACGCGGTGCAGGCCAAGGAAGCCCCAGCGGGGGATCTCGCGCTCGCGCGGATCGTCGAGGCCGTCCCTCGCGACACGGCGGCGCTGCGGCTCGAGCTCGCGCTCCGCAGCTTCGATCTGGCGGCCATCTCCACCATCCATGGCTTCTCCCACCGAATGCTCCGGGAGCTCGCCTTCGACTCGGGCGAGGAGCCCGAGCTCGAGCTCTTGGCCGACACGAGCGACATTCTGCGAGAGATCGTCGATGACACCTTCGCGAAGGTCGTGGCGAGCGTCTCCAGCGGCGAGCTCGAGACGCTCGCGAGCCTCGGCTTCACGCGGGAGAACCTGGTGCTGGTCGCGGAGCAGATGACCTCCGCGACCGCACCCGAGGTGTCACCCAAGGACGTCGGCGGGTTCGACGACGTCCGCGCGCGCGTCCGCGACTGGGCGACGAAGACGGCGGCTCTCCACGCCTGGTGGACCTCTGACGAGGGGACGGCCGCGCTCGACGCGCTCCGGCAGGATGTGGCAGGGGGTGTCGAGACGGGCCACCTCAAGCTGTCCGAGCCCACGAATCTCCACGTATCCATCCGGGAGTATGGCCAATGGCTCAAGGATGGTGCGCTCACGCCCATCGACCCGAGGACAGAGCCCAGGTACCTCCGGATCGCGCCGGAGTCCCTCCTGAAGGGAGCGAAGGACGGAGAGCTGCGGGCCCCCGTCGAGAGTCGCCCGTGGTGGCGGCTGCTCGTGGCAGTCTACGAGCACGCGAGCGGCTCGAGAGACTTTCGCGACACGGTGGCGCCGCTCGCCCCGTTCGCGCGGGAGGTGCGCGGGCGGGTCGACGCGGAGCTCCGGCGGCGGAGGGTCCTCACGTTCGACGGGATGCTGTCGCGGCTCGCCGAGCGGCTCGCCGCCACGGGCGACGCGGAGAGCCCCCTCGCCCAGCGGATCCGCGCGCGCTTCGACGCGGCGCTGGTCGACGAGTTCCAGGACACCGACGCCGCGCAGTGGCGGGTCCTCCGCGCCGCCTTTCACCGCGGCTGCCGCCTCTTCCTGATTGGAGACCCCAAGCAGGCCATCTACGCGTTCCGGGGCGCGGACGTCCACGTGTACCTCGACGCCAAGACGTCGGTGGAGTCCTCGAGGCAGCGGACGATGAGGACGAATTACCGCTCCGACCCTGGCGTCGTACGAGCGGCGAACACACTGTTCCGTGAGGGCTCTCGCCCTTTCGACTCCCCCGGGATCGACCACGTCGAGATCACGCCGAACCAGAAGCACCCTCGCCTCACGGCGGGAGCCGGCCTCGAGATCCGCTGGATGGACGCCCGCTTGACGGGGGGAAAGGAGGGTCATCCCGTCAAGACGAAGGAGGAGCGGCTCGCCGCGAGGCTGGCGACGCGGGAGGCCGTCGAATGGCTCGAAGGTCGTCGTGGACGTATCCAAGAGGGGGACGACGCGCGGGAGGTTCGGCCCGCGGATCTCGCGGTCCTCGTCCACACGCACGCCCAGGGAGCCCTCGTCAAGCGGGCGCTCTCGGACCGCGGGATCCCCGCCGTCGCGGAGACGCGACGCTCGGTCTTCGACTCGGAGCCCGCCCGATGGCTCGTCGCCTGGCTCCGCGCGATCGCGGGGGGGGGACGCGACAGGAGCGCCCGCGTCGCCGCGGTGACGCCGCTCGTCGGCTGGACGGCCGTCGAGCTCGCGACCGCCCTCGCTGCCGCGGACGGGACGCTCCCTGGAGTTGCGACCACGGCAGGCACGACGACGGCGAGCCCCAAGACGGCCGACTCGACCACGGCAGGTCCGACCACAGCGAGCTCGACCGCGGGGGGCACGGCCATGGGCGTCGAGGCCGACGGCCGCGACGCCGTGCGGAGCTGGGTCGATTGGACCGCGCGGCTCGCCGCGGCCGAGCGGCACTATGCGCGGCACGGGTTCGCACGGAGCTTCGACCACGAGGCCGATGCGCTCGGCATCTTCGCGCGGGTGATTGCCCTCCCGGACGGCGAGCGCCACGCGACCGATCTTCGGCACCTCTTCGAGCTGGTCCACGCGGAGGAGCGCGCGCGCCGTCCCAGCCCCGCCGCGCTCGCCGCCTGGATCATCGCACAGACCGAGGTCGGAGGCGACGCCAACGCGCAGCGGCTCGAGAGCGACGCCCAGGCGGTGAAGATCGCGACGGTGCACGCGAGCAAGGGGCTCGAGTACCCCATCGTCCTCCTCCCCTTCGCCTGGGCCGCGCGCACCAACGTGGACAATGAGGGGCCCTTCCTCGTCCGTGGGCGCCGCGAGGCGATCGCAATGGACGGCCTGGCGAGCGCACCCGCCCGGAGCCAGGCGGTGCTCTACGTCGAGCCCAAGGGAAGCGGCAGACGGGAGGCGGCGCGGAGCGAGGCCAGGGACGAGGACCGGCGGGAGGAGCTGCGCAAGACGTACGTAGCGCTCACGCGGGCGAAGCACCGGACCATCGTCTGGTATGGTCCCATCGGGATGGCGGGCGGCAAGGCGAGCGCCACGGCCATGGGGCGGCTGCTCCTGCGTAACCGGGACGAGATCGGGTTCGACGACGACGCGATGCCCGCCTTCGCGAAGAAGGGAGACAAGGGCTGGACCAACGCGCAGGCGCGGCTCGAGAAGCTCGCGAGCGACTCGGACGGAAGCATCGCGTGGTCCGCGGAGACGCGCGGGCGACGTCCCGCGCCAGGAGGGCGCGATCCCGGGGACGCCCCCTCCGGCACGGACCCGAGGGAGAGCGCCGGATCGGAGCCATCGAGGGCGGTGACCGCGACGAAGCGGGACGAGGAGCTGCGCGCCGCACCTTGGCCCGTTCAGCGCGCGACGCTCGAGAGCCCCTGGATCGTGACGAGCTTCAGTCGGATCTCGCGCACCTTCGATCCGGACGAGAAGCTCGTCGAGGACGCGCCCGAACCCATCGAGGACGACTCATCCCTGGCGAGGGCGGCCAGCGAGCCCGTCGACCCGCCGCCCACGACGGACTTCGAGACACCTCCAAGGCTGAGGCTCGGGCGCGGCAAGGGCTACGGGACCTTCGTCCACCGCGTGCTCGAGCTCCTCGCGTTCGACACCCTGATGGCCTTCGACGGCCGGGGCCTCGAAGCCATGGCGAGAGAGGCCGCCACAGAGGCCGGGATGAAGGCAGACCCGACGCGAGAGCTGCCTAGAGGCACCCTGCAGAGCCCCGCGGACGAAGGCGCCTCGGTCGTCGCGGCAGGCGACGGCGAGCGGTCCGTGGCAGACAGCGCCGCCGTGGGTGGCGGAGGGCAGGGGCCATCGGGCGACGAGGACGTCGTCGATGAGCTCGTCGAGCGGCTCCCTGCGATCCTCTCGACACCCCTCGACACGGGCAGGACCGATCCGCTGCGGCTCCCGCGGGGGCTGTGCCTGCGGGACATTGGGCCCATGGACCGCCTGAGCGAGCTCACCTTCGATCTCTGCCTCGGGAGAGGCACACACTTCGTCGAGCGAGCGCTCCATCGAGACCAGGCGCTCGGCCTCGCCGATCCGGAACGCGCGGTGGCGGCGCTCGGGCGGGCACGAGGACGGTGTCACCCCGGGGTCGACGCCTGGGTCGACGCCCGCCTCGGGGACAGCCAGACTCCGGCGCTCTTCTCGCGGATGGCCGGGATCCTCACGGGATCCATCGACTTGGTGTTCCGGTCGATCGAGGGACGATACCATATCGTCGATTACAAGACGAACCGCCTCGGCTCGCTCGAGCCGGGCGACTACGCGGACTCGAGCCTTGGCCAGGAGATGGCCCACGCAGACTACTTTCTTCAGGCGCTCCTCTACACGGTGGCGCTGCATCGCGATCTCTCGGCGCGCCTCCGCGGCTACGACTACGACGCCCACGTCGGAGGCTATCTCTACTTGTTCTTGCGAGGGATGGCGGGGCCCGAAACCCCGCGCGATCCCGCCTCGGGGCGATGTCTGGGGGTCTTCGGAGACAGGTGGCCCAAGGACGTGGTCCTGGCCTTTGACGAGGCCCTCGCTCCCGGAGCTCTCGCGCCATGATCCATGGGGATCCTCGCGCTCGCGCGGCCTTCCCTCGACACCCCACGTCCTTTGACGCATGGGAGGGGCGCTCCGTGACGTCGGACTTCCTCGCGCTCGCGCGGCCTTCCCTCGACACCCCACGTCCCTGGACGCAAGGGAGGGGCGCTCCGTGACGTCGGGCTTCCTCGCGCTCGCGCGGCCTTTCCTGGACCAAGGGGTGCTCGCTCCGGCCGAGGTCCACACGATCGCGCTCGTCGCGCCGAGGTTCGGCGAGGAGGATCCGGTTCGGATGCTCGGGCTCGCCTTCGCGGCGCGGGGCCCGCGCGTGGGTCACGTCGGCGTCGATCTCCTGAGCGTCGCCAGGACCGTCGACGACGAGCGGGCGCCACGGAGCGACGACGCAGCGGCCGCGCGGACCGCCCTCCCCTGGCCCGAGCCGCACGATTGGCTCGAGAGAACGCTCTCGTCCCCGCTGATCTTGGGGAGCGCAGCGCTCCTCGTCGCAGAGGAGGTGGACGGGAGGACGCTCCTCTCGACGCGGAGGATGCACACGGAAGAAGCGCGGCTCGCGAGCGCGCTGTCTGCACGAGCGCGGCTCAGGGCTCCCACCCGGGCCCGCGTCACCGGCATCGACAGCGTGCTCGCGCGGCTCTTTCCGGGCGCAGCGACGGGCGAGGGGGCGGCGGCCGTCCGGCTCGCCGAGGCCTCGCGGCTCGCGATCGTCGTCGGGGGCCCCGGCACGGGGAAGACCTTCTCGATCGCCCGGCTGCTCGCGGCGCTCCTCGAGGCAGATCACGAGCTCACGGTGCGCCTCGCCGCGCCGACCGGGAAGGCTGCGGTGCGGATGAGGGAGGCGCTCCGGGAGGCCGCCGATCCGAAGGCGAGCCCGAGCCTCGAGGTCGACGAGGATCTCCGCGCGCGGCTCTCGGGGCTCGAGGCGGCCACCCTCCATCGCCTCCTCGGCGTGCGGCCCGACGGGAGCGTGCGGCACGGCCCCTCCGATCGGATCGCGGCGGACGTCCTCATCATCGACGAGGCCTCGATGATCGATCTCGTCCTCATGCGGCAGCTCCTCGAGGCGATCGGCGACGACACGCGGCTCATCCTGCTCGGTGATCGCGATCAGCTCGCCAGCGTCGAGGCTGGCACCGTCCTCGCAGACATCGTCGATGCGCCCTCGATGGCCGAGAAGGTCCAGCGCTTCACCCGGTCGCAGCGCTTCGCGGGGGCGCCCGATGTCGCGCGGGTCGCTGCGTGCCTGCAGGGCCGCAAGCAGAGCGACGAGGCCGAGCGTGAGCAGGTCGCGCGGGCCGTCGAGGTGATGACGGGTCGCGCGCATGCCCCAGAGGAGCGGCATCCGGGTGCGCGGATCCGGTGGCTCGGCGGGCCCGCGCGCACCGAGGGGCGCCCGCTCGCCACGCCCACGGAGGCGCAGCTCGACGCGCTCGTGTCACCCTACGTCGGCGGCTTCGAGCTGCTCGACGCGGAGGGCGGGGCGAGGCACGTGCCAGGGTACGCGTCGCTGCTCACGGACGCGACGCGCAACGGGTCCTCGCTCGACGACCGACGCCTGCAGCTCGCGCTGCTCGAGGCGCTCGACCGCTACCGCGTCCTCACCGTGCACCGACGCGGTCCGCTCGGCGTCACGCAGCTCGACGAGGCGCTCGGGGCGCGCGTCCGCGCTCACCTCGGCGGGGGAGCCTCCAGTCGACGCCACTGGAGCGGTCGCCCGATCCTCATCACCGAGAACGCCTACGAGCTCCGCCTGATGAACGGCGACGTCGGGCTCGTCCTCCGGGTGGCGCAGGGCTTCGTCGCGGTCTTCCGAGACGAGCAGGACGAGGCGGGCGTCCGCGCGGTGCCGGTGTCGCGCCTGCCGGCACACGAGGGCGCGCTCGCGATGACCATCCACAAATCCCAGGGATCCCAATTCGACCGCGTCGCCCTCGTGCTGGCGGGGCGAGCCTCGCCCATCCAGACCCGCGAGCTCGTCTACACGGGCGTCACGCGCGCGAAGAACCAGCTCACGTGGCTCGGAGACGAGGACGAGCTCACCCACGGCCTCCTTCGCCGCATCGAGCGGCTCGGCGGACTCCGCGCGAAGCTCGGCTGACCGCGCCGGAGCGTTGGCGTCGAGGGGCGCGCTACGGTAGAATACAGACCATGACTCGCTTTCGCGCTTCCGTCCTCTCTGGCTCCCTCGCCCTCTCCTCGGTCGCCCTCCTCGCCTGCGCGGGGACCGACTCGGGCAACGACGCGACCACCCACCCCGGGACCGGCGGGAAGGGCGCTGGGGGATCGGGCCCCGGCGCGGGGCAAGCCGGCGCGGGAGGCACGCCCGGCGGTGTCGCGGGCGGCGCAGGCTCGAAGACCCCCTGCGGATCCCCCGCGTCGAACCTCGCCGACGGCAAGGACACCGGGACGGAGACCTGCGACAACGGCGCGCTCCACCTCGCGGAGGATCTCGCCTCGTGTCCTTTCGTCGCGACGACGGGCGTCTCCTGCACGGCGTCCCCTGGGGGTCCTGGGGGCGGCCCGCCGGGGCAATGCTCGATGGACTCGGAGTGCGGACCATCGGGGCGCTGCGAGCTACATACCTCGGGAGCAGGCCAGTTCTGTGGCTGCGTGGCGTACTGCGCGACCGACGCCGACTGCTCGGGCGGAGCGACCTGCGTGTGTGGCGCGAAGCAGGGCACCTGCATGAAGACGAGCTGTACGAGCGACAAGGACTGCGAGGGCGGGCTCTGCCTCAGCACCCGCGCGGCGCCGGCACCTGGAGCGTGCGGCCTCCCTGCTCCGACCTTCGCCTGCACGACGGACGAGGACACCTGCGTCGTCGACGCCGACTGCGGGGACAAACGCCTCTGTGCGCTGGTCGGGGCCCGACGAGGCTGTGTCGAGAAGCCAGCCGACTGCCCCCCACCTCCGTGAACGAACCGTCCCCCAACACACTCTTGGTCGTCGCGCGGCGGCGAGGAGCCGGCTGATTGGCGCTTCCGCCCGGCAGACGCTCGCTCTTCGTCGCCGCGATCGTCGGCGCGCTCGCGTCCGCCGGGTGTGCCAGCGTGCCGTCGCCGCTCGCGCCGGGCGTGTCGGGCTCCATCGGGGCGCCCAACCTCGGGCTGTTGACCGAGTCGACGGCGCTCCCCGTGACAGGCCGCGGCTTCCGTCGGCTCCGGCCGCGCTCCGATCGTGTGTACGGCACGAAGGAGCTCGTCGACACGCTGCTCTTCGCCGCCGGGGAGGTCACGAAGGATCCCTCGGCGCCCAAGGTGCTCATCGGCGATCTGGGAGCGCGGCGCGGGGGACGGCTGCGCGGGCACGCGTCGCACCGCACCGGCCGCGACGTGGACATCCTCCTCATGTTCACGACCCTCCAGGGGGTGCCCATCGAAGCGCCAGGGTTCGTCAAGGTCGGGACGGACGGCCTCGCCGAGATCGGGGGTAAGGCCGGCAAGAGCTACGTGCGCTTCGACGTCGCGCGCACCTGGCAGCTCGTCCGGGGTCTCGTCTCCTCGCCCCACGCCGAGATCGGCTGGATCTTCATCGCAGAGTGGCTCGAGGCGATGGTCATCCAGCACGCCCGTGCCAAGGGGGAGGACCCTGCGCTCATCTTCCGCGCGACGGCCGTGATGCACCAGCCGAGGGACGCCGCACCGCACGACGACCACATCCACGTCCGCGTCGCGTGCACCTTCGACGAGGCCGTCCGCGGCTGCGTCGACGGGACCCCGACGTGGCCCTTCAAGGCGCCTCGACCCGAGCTCGCGATGACCCCCGAGGACATGGCCGAGGGGCTCGATCCCCTCCTCTGAAGGACGCGTGCCGATGCGCGAGGCGACAGAGAGCGGCGCGAGCTTCGTGGAGGTGCTCCACGGAGACGCGAGGACCCTCGCGGCGAGGCTCGACGAGCACCCCACCGCAGCGCGGGCGCAGTTCGGGCTCATATATATGGATCCTCCATATAACGTCGGGAAGGCTCACACGGCGCGGGGCGCGAGGGGCCTTCGGCGCGACGGCGCGCGCGCCTTCGAGGACGCATTCGAGACGACGGCCGAGCTGGTGTCGCTGCTCATCGACGCCCTCGGGCCACTCGTCCCGCGCATGGCCGACGAGGGATCCCTCGTCGTCCACATGGACGCGCGGGCCGTGCACGACGCCAAGGTGGGGCTCGACGGCTTGCTCGGCGAGGGGGCGTACCGAGGCGAGATCATCTGGGTGCCGGGCAATGGCGCACGAGGGAAGGGCGTCCCAAGGACCCACCAGACGCTCCTCGTCTACGCGCGGAGCCCGCGCGACCGCACGCGGTGGGACGACGCCCACCCCGATCTCCGCGAGCCTTACGCCGAAGGCAGCCTCGGCACACACTTCCGCAGGGAGGACGCCTCTGGGCGGCGCTACCGCGAGCGGGCCATCGGCGGGCGGGTCTACCGCTATTACGCGGACGAGGGCCGAAGGCTCGGGAGCGTCTGGACGGACATCCCGGCCATGGCGGCGAACACCCCACTCGCCCAGGAGACGACCGGCTACCCGACGCAGAAGCCGCTGCGGCTCCTCGAGCGGCTCATCCGCGCGACGACGCGGCCCGGCGACTGGGTGCTCGATCCGATGTGTGGCTCGGGCACGACGCTCGTCGCGGCGCGGGGGCTCGGCCGCGCCACGATTGGCAACGACGCGGGCCAGCTCGCCGTCACGCTGACGAAGGCTCGGCTCTCGAAGCGGGCGGGCGCTCCCTCGGCGTCACCCGACGGCTCCTGAGCGCGAGCCGGGCGCTCGGCGTCAGGGCGCAGGGCGCAGAGCGCTCGAGGCGACCGGGTGCTCGCTGGACGTCGTCCTCCGGCTCGTGACCGCGAGCCGAGCGAGCTCGTCGGCGCGCTCGTTCCAGGTGACGCCCGCGTGACCCGGGACGTAGACGAGCCGCACCGCGCGCCCCCGCATCGCGTCCTTGATGGTCGCGATGAGCGCCTGGTTCGCCTTCGCCTTCCAGCCCTTCTGGAGCACGCCGATGGCGTACGACGAGTCCGTGTGGATCACGATGGGCAAGGATGGGTCGGTGCGCTCGAGGGCGCGGAGGATGCCCGTGAGCTCCGCGATGTTGTTCGTCGCCTGGCCGAGCCACTCGCTCACCTCGACGCGCCGATCGGCGAGGTGGAGGACGACGCCGACGCCGGCGGGCCCCGGGTTCCCGCTGCAGGCGCCGTCGGTGTAGGCGATGGGGCCGCGCGACGGATCGAGCGCGCTCTCGGGCGCCGCCTTGGGCGCGGCGGGTCTCCTCGGGGACGTGCTCGGTCGAGGCGCCGCGTCGCGCGCGACGTCCGAGGCGTCGCCACAGGTCTCGTCGGGGAGCGGCGTGCCGTCCGTGACGACGAGCGAGGCCGGGCGGGCGCGGTAGCGTCGCCCGTCGTTGGGCTTGTATCGGATCTCCACCGTCCCCTCGGCGACGACGAGGCGCCCCTCCCCGTCCGCGCGCGCGTAGACCTTGTTGTTCTTCAGCGTGGCGCGGATCCAGGGCATCGCGGGGCGATCCTCTGCCACCGCGACCTCGCGAAGCAAAGCAGGCTGCACGGAGGTCGTGCCTTGCCGCTCGCGGAGAGCGCGTCGCCGACGAGCCCCGCGACCTTACGTCCGAGAATGCGGAGCACCGCACCTGACATGCTCGACGAGCGCGGCGACGAGCCCTTCCGTCGAGTACGGCGAGGCCTCCACGTCGACCCGGAGGCCGAGGTCGGCGCACGCGGCGGTGGTCACAGGGCCGATGCTCGCGACGAGCTTCCCGACGAGCGGCTCACGATCGCCCTCGAGCGCCTCCGCGAGGCTCCGCGCGGTGCTCGGCGAGAGCAGCGTCACGACGTCCACCACCTCGACGACCGCGCGGACGTCCCCGGGAGGTGCGGCGACGGTCTCGTACGCCGTGACGACATCGCAGATCCCTCCCGCGGCTCGGATCGCCTCGGGCACCACGTCGCGCGCCACCTTCGCGCGCGGCAGAAGGACGCGCGGCGCGTGATGAGCGGCAAGGATCGCGCGCGCGAGCCCCTCCCCGACATGCTCCTCGGCGACGAGATCGGGGACGACGCCGGCTCGCGCGAGGGCCTCCGCGGTCCCAGGGCCGATCACGGCGACGCGAGCTGCAGCGAGCACACGCGCGTCTCGTCCGCTCCGCTCGAGGACCCGAAGGACGGCGTGAGCCGCGTTGGCGCTCGTCAGCGCGAGGACGTCGTACGTCGCGATGCGCCCGAGCGCCTCCACGAGCGGCGCCTCGTCCTCGAGCGCGCGCACCTCGATGAGCGGCGCGATCACGGGCTCTGCGCCCGCCTCGCGGAGCCGCGCCGCGAGGGCGTGCGCCTGCTCGCGAGGACGCGTCACGAGGACGCGGAGGCCCTGGAGAGGTCGCGCCTCGCGCGTCTGGGGCTCGCCCGCGCTCATGCAGAGACTCCTCCGGCCTCGTGCCATGGACGTCAAGATCCGTCGCGACATGCGCTGCCAGCGTCGGGCCCGTCCGAGCTCGTCGAGGCGCCCGCGAGGCGCGCCGGACCAGGCCATCGACCGCGACGAGACGCACCGCGCGCCCACGCCGTGGGCGTGGGGGTCGAGCAGACCGTCGGAGAACGCGCGTCCGCGAGCGTGGATCTCCACCAGGCTCCACGCGCGTCCGCGAGCGTGGATCTCCACCAGGCTCCACGCGTCCGCGAGCGTGGATCTCCACCGGGCTCCACGCGCGTCCGCGAGCGTGGATCTCCACCGGGCTCCACGCGCGTCCGCGAGCGTGGATCTCCACCAGGCTCCACGCGCGTCTTGCCCGTACGGGCGGGGCGGCGAAGAGAGCGCGCCGCGAGCGTGGATCCGCGCGCTCTATGGCGCGCCCTGCTACGATGCCTGCCATGGGTTACGGCGAACGCGTCGACACCGTGGTGGGGACCTTCTCGCGGCTGCTCCACATGCGAGGAGCCTCTCACGACACCACGAAGGACCTCACCCCGTACGTCGACCGGCCGCTCGCCGAGCTGCTCCCCGCGCCGCCCGGGGCGCCCGTCGTGCGCCGCCGCGCGCCGCTCGTCTCGGGTGCGCGCGTCACGGAGACCCTGTCGTGGAAGAGCGCGCACGAGCCCCTCTGCGAGAAGTACGAGCGCCGCCACCACCACGAGTACCGGAAGAACCAAATCGCCTGGTCGCGATGGATGCACCCGCGCGGCGGCCAGCGGAAGAGCCTGCTCCTCTACGTCCACGGCTGGCTCGAGCCCGGCTCGTGGGTCGAGGAAGCGACCCTGATGCCGTCCTGGTACAAGAACCTCGGGGTCGACGTCGCGCACGTGCAGCTCCCCTTTCATGGCCGTCGCGGCCCGCGGGGGCAGCTCTTCCACGGAGAGTGGTTCTGGACGGCGGACCTCGTGCGCTCGCTCGAGGCCGTCCGCCAGGCGGTGATGGACGTGCGGAGCGCCATCGCGCACTTTCGCGCAGAGGGGTACGAGGAGATCGGCGTGACGGGGCTCTCGCTCGGCGGGAGCATCACCATGGTGCTCGCCTGCGTCGATCCTGCGCCCGACTACATCGTACCGATGATCGCGCACCTGAAGCTCGCCGCCGCCGTCGAAGAGGCGAGCATCCTCTGGCGAATGAAGTCCGATCTCGATCGGCTCGGCTTCGACCAGACCGCCCGCAAGGAGCTCTTCTCGCATCTCGCGATCAGCACGGCGAAGCCCCTCCTCGCGCCCGAGAAGCAGCTCTGGGTGGCCGCGGAGGAGGACGCCTACCTCCGCGCCGATCTGGTCCGGCAGCAGGCCGACGAGTGGGGGCACCCCGAGGTGCTCTGGATCAGGGGCGGCCACATGACCTTCCCGCTCCAGATCGATCGCATCAACGCCGCGATGAAGCGGATGCCCAAGCTCGCCGCGCCGCTCTAGCGCCCGCTGGCGGGCGCGACGTCCGGGGTAGCTCTCGCTCGTCGCGGAGTCCCTCATCTTCGGGACCCCGTGGCCCAGGACGCCCCCGAGCTTCAGCGGGATCGGCGTGCACGAACACGGACCGCAGCTCTCCAAGCGCATCCCACGCGGATGCGGCCTGGTCGCACCCGAGAGCCCCACTGCCGTGCCGCGCGTGACCCTCTGCCCGAGCTCGACGCTCAGCTCGTCGAGGATCGTCGATCCTCCTTCGCCTTCTCCGACGGGGGATCGTCAGACACGGCCCGGAGCGGGAACGGGAAGCACGACGATGTGACGCGCAGGGGAGCTCGACCGCGGCTCCGCGCGTCCGCCACGTCCGCGCGCTCCTCGAGGACCTCCCCTCATGCGGCGCGGCGCCGGGCGCGGGCGCTGGACCTCGGCGCTGCTCAGGGCTTCTTCTTCGGCTTCTTCGCGCCCTTCGACCTCTTGGCGCCCTTCTGCGCCTTGTCGCCCTTCGCCTCGGGTTTGTGCTGGGCGGTCCGGTAGGCGCGCTTCGACTCGAGATCGTGCAGGAGCTCGCGCGCGGCGTCGTTCGTCGGCGTGGACTCGACGAGCTCCTTCAGGGTCGCGATCGCCTCCTTGCTCCTGCCCACGTGCGGCAGCGTCGTCGCCAGCGCGAGCTTCGCCTCGTCGCTCGGATCGTCCTTCATCCACGCCTCGATGAGCCTCTTCGCCTTGCGCCAGCGGCGCTTCTCCATCGCGGCCTTCGCCTGCATGCGCGGCGAGGCCGGATCGTCGCTGGGCTTGGCCGCGGGCGCCGGGGCTGCGTCACCCGCGGACGGCCCCTCGGCCGCTCCGTCGGGAGGCGCCGCCACAGCCACGACCTCGACCGGCGCCGCGTCAGCCGACGCGGCCGCGGGCGCCGCGGGGGCCTCGGCATCCGCGGGTGGCGTGACGTCGGCCACGACCACGGGCGGCGCCTTCGGCTTCACGAGCCCGATCTTCGCGAAGGCCGCGTCCACCCTCTCGCGCACCGCGGGGTTCCGCTGCGCGACGCCGAGCCCCACGATCCCGAGCGCGAGCGTCATCGCCAGGCCGACGGCGACCTTGCCGACGACCCGCCGCACGCCCCGCGCCTTCTCGCCCTCGGCGAGCGCCGCGAAGAGCGCCTCACGCATCTCCTCGGCGGTCTGAAAGCGCTCCGTCGGCGAGATCGCGAGCGCCTTCAGGACGATGCGATCCATCGCCGCGGGGATGCCCCGGGTCGGCGCGCGGTGGCTCGGCGCCTCCGGCGTCTCCTTGCGCTTCGCCGACAGCACCGAGAGCCCGTCCTTGTCCGCGAACGGCCGGCGCCCCGTCATCGCCTCGTAGAGCACCGCGCCCATCGCGTAGAGATCGCAGCGCGGATCGACGACGCCGTCCGCCTGCTCGGGCGCCATGTACTCGGGTGTGCCAAACAACGTCATATCCTCGTCGAGCAGCGCCTCCTCGCCGCCGTTCATCGGATCGCAGGCGACGCCGAAGTCGAGCACCCCCACCCCCCCGTCGAGCAGGAGCATGAGGTTCGCCGGGGTCACGTCGCGGTGGACGATCCCGGCACCGTGGGCCGCGGAGAGGGCGGAGAGCGCCTCGACGGCGAGCTCGGCGGCCTCGCGCCACGTCAGCTCGGGGTCGCGGCCGAGCCGCTGATCGAGCGACTCTCCCTCGAGGAAGTCCATCGCGAGGAAGGCGCGCCCGTCGCTCGTCATCCCGAAGTCGTGGACGTGGACGAGCCCCGGATGCGAAATATCGCCCAGCGTCTGCGCCTCGCGGCGGAGGCGCGCGACGTCATCTGGACGCGCGGTGCGGCTTGGAGACAGGACCTTCACGGCGACCTTGCGATCGAGATCGGCGTGGCGCGCCTCGTACACGACACCGCTCGCGCCCTCCCCCACCGTACGGACGATGCGATAGCGCGTCCCGGGCAGGAGCGAAGGATCGGCGGCGGGCTCCGCGGGGGCTCGCTGATGCGCAGGCTCCGCGGCCGACACCTCGGCGTCTCGGGTCGCTCGCTCCCGTGTCTCCTTGCGCACGGCGCGCCCCGAGACGAGCAGGCGCTGGAACTCGGTGCGGCTCCTGACGGGCTCGTCTCGCCAGAGCGACGTCGCGAGCGCGGCGACGCGGCTTCGGACGCTGCGCTCACCGGACGCGAGCGCCGGCGCCGCGGCGAGCAGCTTGATGAGTGACGCGCAGGCCTCGCGGGCCGACACACGCGCCTCGCGATCGTGCGCCGTCATCCCAGCGAGGATCGCGTCGAGCGCGGCGGGAGCCTCCGCCGAAGCAGCAACCGGCGGGAGCGGGCGCTTGTCTTGGCCGACGGCGATCATGTGCTCTTGCGCGTCGCCCTGGAGGAACCGACGTCCAGAGACGAGCTCCCAGAGCATCACGCCGAGCGCGTAGACGTCCACGGCGGCGCCGCCCGGAATGCCATTGGCCACCTCGGGGGCGACGTACCCCGGCTTCGCGTACACGACGCCCGCGACGGTGCGGCTCTTCCTGTTGGCGCCGCGCGCGGTGCCAAAATCGATGAGCTTCGTCTCGCCGTCGAAGCTGACCATCACGTTCTGCGGGGACAGATCGCGGTGGGCGATGGTGAGGGGCGTCCCCTTCTCGTCCTTGTGCTCGTGCACGACGGCCAGCGACTCGGCGATCTGGGCGGCGAGCGCGCTCGCGTCGGCCCAGCCGACCCGAATGCCCTGCTGGACGGCCCGCGCACGGATCTCGGCGAGGCTGCGGCCCTCGACGTACTCGACGGCGACGAAGGGCTCGTCCCCTTCCATGCTCGCCTCGACGACCTGCGCGACGCCGGGGTACCCGAGGCGGCTCTGCACGCGCGCCTCGTCGAGGAAGCGCGCGAGGAACGACGGGTCCTTCGCGTGCTCGCGCCGGATCACCTTGATGACGACGGGGCGCTCGGCGCCCTCGATGTCGCCGCTCGCGGCGAGGTAGACCTCTCCCATACCCCCCCTCGCGAGGAGGCGGAGGAGCACGTACCGACCGAAGACCCTCGGGAGGGGCGGCTCATGGGACGGGGACTCCGGGTGACGCGGATCGGGCTCCATGCGCCGCGGGTAGCCGGCCCCGCGCACGTGGGCCAAGTTCTGGCGAGGAGGTCGATGCAGGTCCAGGCGACGCGCCGAGCGCCCGCCCGGCGCGGGCTGGGACGGCAGCGCCACGGGCGGGTGGCGAGCGGCTTCTGGATCTGCGATACTGAAGGTTGGCGTGACGTTCGATCCTCCAAGCCCTTGGCTGTCGTGACGGCTCCAAGACGTAGCGAGCCGGATGGGCCCGTCGCGCTCGCGGCGCGCGCCGCGCCGCTGTCTCTCTTCGCGCTCGACGGAGACGGCCGCGTCCTCTGGGTCGTCGGCGCGGGCGCGTGGCCCTTCGGCGAGCCCGCCGAGGGGCGCTTCCTCGGCGACCGAGCGCCGGCGCTGCTCGAGGCGTTCTCTCGAGCGCGACAGGGAGCACCCGCCGAGGCGCTCGTGACCGTGGAGGGGCACGCCTTCGACGTCCGCCTCGCGCCGGGCCCAAGCGGCGTCGTGGGCGTCGTGCTCGACGTCACCGAGCGCGAGCGCGAGCGCAACGGCCGCGTCGAGGCCGAGCGCCTCGCCGCGCTGGGGACGCTCGCGGGCAGCGTCGTGCACGAGCTCAGCAACCCGCTCACCTACCTCTCGCTGAACTCTCGTCCGCCCAGCGCGCCCTCACCGGCGTCGGCGACGCCGCGCCGGACGATCGCGCGTCGCGGCTCCGGCGCGCCGAGCGCGCCCTCGAGATCGTCGAAGGCGGGATCTCCCGCGTCGCCGCCTCGGTGCGCGATCTCTCCCTCTTCGCGACGTCCCCTTCGCACGAGCGTGAGCCGGTCGACGTCCGCGAGGCCATGGACGCCGCCATCGCCGTCACGTCGAACGAGATCCGCCACCGCGCCCGGCTGCGCAAGACGTACGCCGACGTCCGCGCCGTGGAAGCCAGCCCGAGCGAGCTGCGACAGGCGCTGGCGCACCTCCTGCTCGGCGCCGCCGCCACCCTGCCCGAGGGGAGCGCCGCGCAGCACGAGGTCGCGGTCCTCATCGAGACCAACCGCGACGGGCGCGTGCAGATCACGGTGAGCCACACGGGACAGATCGACAGGCTCCCCTCATCGGAGGACCCGCTCGATCCCCGCGACGGCGCCGAGGGGCGACGAGAGCTCGGCCTCGCGCTCTGTCGCAAGGTCGTCGAGCGGCTCGCCGGGACCTTGACGCACGATCCGAGGTCCGCGGATCGCGCCTCGGGAAGCCGCGTCGTCGTGACGCTCCCCGTGCACGATCCGTCGAACCGACGCCCCTCGTCTGGCCGGATGCGCGCGGCGCGACGCGAGGCCATGGCGCGCGTCCTGATCGTCGACGACGAGCCCCTCGTGCGGGACGCGCTCTGCCGCGCCCTCGCCCCCGAGATCGACGTGGTCGTCGCCGGCTCGGGCGGCGAGGCGATCGAGGCCATCCTCTCGGATCAGACCTTCGACGTCATCGTGTGCGACCTCATGATGCCGGACATCAGCGGGATGGATGTGTACGAGTCGATCCGGCGCGCGCGGCCCGGGCTCGCCGAGCGGTTCCTCTTCATGACGGGCGGCGCGTTCACGCCCAAGGCGGCGCGCTTCGTCGCGCAGCTCCGCGGCGCCGTGCTCGAGAAGCCGATCTCGGTCGAGGTGCTCCGCGACGCGGTGCTCGGCCACGCGAGCGCCCGCGCCCGTCGGTGAGGTGACGCCGCGCTCGTGTGCGCGCGGGCGTCACGCCTCCGACGATGGGAGCGCTCTCGCGTCGGCGCCACGGCCCCGCCGCGGCGCTCGTGTGCGCGCGGGCGTCACGCCTCCGACGATGGGAGCGCTCTCGCGTCGGCGCCACGGCCCCGCCGCGGCGCTCGGGTCAGCCCGCCCTGAGGAGCCTCACGACCCAGGCCGCGCACGCGCTCAGCGTGAGGAACACCCCGAGCAGATACAGTCCATGGAACGACGACCACGACTGGAGCGCCGTGATCTTCCCGTGGAGGGCGCGCTGCTCCGCGGACATCCCCCGCTCGTTGCGCGCCATCTTCCAAAGATCCGCGGCGGCGCCGAGGAGCCCGCCCGCGACCGGGTGCCCCGAGAGCGAGCCCGCCGCCCAGCCGAGCCCGGTCCCGCGGAGCGAGTAGCCCGGGGGCGCGGCGCCGAAGCGGGCGACGTACTCCCGGACGAGCGCCGAGAGCCGACGACGTCGAGCGAGGTCGCGCACCAGCGCGACGACGAAGGCCACGCCCATCGTGGCCGCAAAGGCGGTGACGGCCGCCTCCCCGTTCTCCGCGACGAAGAGCCCGATCGTACCCACGAGCCAGAGGAGGCCCCCGATCGTTAGGCCAATCCAGGCGTCCGTCCGGGGTTCCTCCGAGGTGAGCATCGCGGGTCAGCCGTTGGCGATCCCGAAGAGTCCGGCGAGCTGATGCGCGCGCCAGAAGAGCTCCACGGGCGCGAAGCCGGCCACGCCCATCGCCTCCCCGAGCTCGCGCGCCCGGCGCGGGAAGTACTGCGTGCCCTCGCTCGACACGAGCGCGGAGATCGGCTCCTCGGCGCGACCGTGCCGCCGCTGCCACGCCGCCCACCGCCGCCGCTGTACGTCGTGTCCGGCGTCCGTGTCGGCCCGCACGATCTCGACCGTGACGAAGACCCCGCCCGGACGGACGAGGGCGCGGCAGCGGCGGAGCGCGGCGTCATGCCCGGCCTCGTCGCGGTAGAAGTGATGACAGAGGATCGCCGTCACGACATCGAACGGCTCGAGCTCGGGCAGCGCGTGCGACGGCGCCGCGACGAACGACGAGGCCGGGAGCTCCGCGTGGCGCTGCCTCGCGAAGGCGAGCATCGGCGGCGCGGGATCGGCCAAGACGAAGTCGGTCTGGGGTGTCTCCGCGCGCGCGAGTTCGACGAGCCGCCCCGGGCCGCAGCCCGTGTCGAGCCAGCGGCGCGGCGACGGGACCACGGACAGCGCGAGATCGATCACCTCCGAGAGGAGCGTCGCGTGGTACGGCGCCACGCGCTCGGTCTCGCGCTCGTAGGCGACGGCGGGAGAGTCGGTCGATGCGGGATCGGTCATGACGACCTGAGAGCATACCGTGTTCGCGCGGCCCCGAGGGGCCTCCCCGTCCGGCGCGCTTTCGGGCAGGATGGCGCCATGAAGGCCGCGCTCCTCACGCTGACGATCGTCCTCGTCGCCTGCTCGTCGCAGAAGAAGGCCGCCGAGCCCGCGCGGCCCGAGGGCTGCCCGAGCGACATGGCGGAGGTGAAGGTCGAGGGCGCGAGCTTCTGCCTCGATCGGACGGAGGTCACGGTGCAGGCGTACCTCGAGTGCGTGGGCCGCGCGGAGTGCTCCGCGCCGGGGGAAGGCAAGGAGTGCAACCGCGACACGCTCCAGGAGCAGAGCCACCCGGTCAACTGCGTCGACGCGCGGCAGGCCGACGCGTACTGCGCCTTCGTCCACCGGCGGCTCCCGACGGACCGCGAGTGGGGCCGCGCGGCGGGCGCATCCTCCCCCGAGGCGGGCGTGTGCTGGTCGGGGGTGATGGTGCGCCGCTCGACGTGCCCGGTGACACGCACGGGCGCCGAGGACGATGGGCTCGGCGTCGTCGATCTCCGCGGCAACGTCGCGGAGTGGACCTCGACGGGCGACGAGCGCGGGCGCGTGGTGCGCGGCGGCGGGTACGCCTCGACCGATCGCGCGGATCTCACCGTCGAGATGCGCCGCACGGTGACGCCCGGGACGCGCCACGCGGCGCTCGGCTTTCGCTGCGCGCGCGATCGCTGAGGCCACCGTGCGCCGGCTCTCCCTGTCCCCGTCGGCGTGCCACGCCCCGCTCCTCACCGCGTCGGGGCGGCTCGCCTTCTCACCCACGCGCGATCTCGCGGCGTGGCGACGCGCGCTGCGGAGGGCGCTCGTCCACGCCACCGGGCTAGACCGCATGCCCAGGCCCGAGACGCCGCGGGTCGAGCGGCTGTGGAAGAGGACCATAGAGCTCGGCACCGTCGAGAAGCTCGTGCTCCGATCCGAGCCGGGCGCCGACGTCCCGATGTTCCTCTGCATACCGCACGGGGCGGTCGGCCGGGTGCCGACGATGATCTGCCTCGGCGGCCACCACGCCTTCGCGCGGGCCTCCGTGGGGCTCGGCGAGGACGAGGAGACGCCGGTCGAGGTGCCCGGCGATCGCGCCTTCGCGCTCGGGTGCCTGCGCCGCGGGCTCGGGGCGCTCGCGGTGGAGCAGCGCTCGTTCGGCGACCGCCGGGAGCTCGCGCAGGAGAGGCGGAGCTTCCACAACGAGTGCCACGACGCCGCGATGCGCGCGCTCCTCCTCGGCCGCACGCTGCTCGGCGAGCGCGTGTACGACGCGCAGCGCGCGCTCGACTTCCTCGTGACCGACCCTCGGATCGACGCGGCCCGCGTCGGTGTCATGGGGAACTCGGGCGGCGGGACCATCTCGATGTGGACGGCCGCGCTCGACCGCCGGATCGCGCTGCTCATCGCGTCGTGCTCCTTCTCGTCCTTCCGCGAGTCCATCGCCACGATCCACCACTGCGCGGACAACTACGTGCCTGGCGTCCTCACGCTCGCCGAGCTCCCGGACATCGTGGGGCTCGTGGCGCCGCGGCCGATCGTCCTCGTCGCGGGCAAGGACGATCCGATCTTCCCGCTCGCCGGGGTGCAGCGCGCCTTCGCGCGGGTCTGCACGATCTACCGATCAGCGGAGGCCGGCGCGAAGGCGCGACTGGTCGTCGGCCCCGAGGGACACCGCTTCTACGAGGCGCTCGCTTGGGACGCTGCCGCGCGCGTCGCGCCGTGGGTGCCCCGAGCGCACACTTCTTCACGAGCCCGACGCGGCGGGTGATCCACGCTCGGGCCCGAACACAAGGAGCCACGATCATCCCCATGACCCCCCGTCGCATCATCGTCCTCGCCGCGCCGCTGTCCCTGCTCCTCGGGTGCAACTCCCCGAGCCCCGCACCGGCGCCCACCCCGACCCCTCCAACCACGTCGGCGGCCGCGCCTGCCACGGCGACCGCCTCTGCGTCGGCCGCCGCGTCCACGTCCGCGGGCCGTGACGTGCGAGGCATGCGCGCGATGCGCGGGCGCGGCATGGGGTCTGTCGGCGCGCACCTCCTCGCCGAGGCGAGCGCCCTCTCCGATCTCACCGACGCGCAGAAGGCCACCATCGCCAAGCTCGAGGAGGGCCTGAAGCCCGAGGGGCCGCCGGGCGAGATGATGAAGGAGATGCGTGAGGCCCGCGCCGAGCTCGTCGCCGGCGTCCGCGCGGGCAAGATCGATCTCTCGAAGCTCGAGGCGCGGCGCGCCGAGGGCGAGAAGGGCATGATGTCTCGCCACGACAAGGAGGCCGAAGCGCTGAACGGTCTCCACGCGGCGCTCCAGCCCGCGCAGCGGAAGGCGCTCGTCGCGGCGGTGAAGGACCATGGCCTCAAGGACGGCGGCCCCCGCGCCGACGACAAGAAGGGTGACGCGGCGCGCCCCGCCGACAAGAAGCGAGACCCGGCCGAGCTCGCGAAGCGGCGCACCGAGCGGCTCGGGAAGCAGCTGGAGCTCGACGCCGACCAGCAGAAGAAGGTGCAGGCGATCGTCGCGAAGGACCTGCCCGATCCCGCGCAGGTTCAGCTCATGCGCGACGAGTGGAAGAAGAAGATGGAGGCCTTCTACACGGCGTTCGAGGGGGACGCCTTCGACGCGAAGAA
This sequence comes from uncultured Polyangiaceae bacterium, assembly GCA_964396175.1. GTDB lineage: Bacteria > Myxococcota_A > Polyangia > Polyangiales > Polyangiaceae > CAYNEK01. Next base: position 128,285 of record CAYNEK010000002.1, read on the forward strand.
GCTCGAGTTTGGCCCGGGCGCGATGAAGGACAAGAGGGGCAAGGCCCCGATGACCCGCGAGGCGGCCTTTCTCGCTGAGCTCTTGCCGATCCTGAAGCCGGAGCAGCGCGAGAAGCTCGCCGCGTCGCTCGAGAAGCCCCGTCCGATGATGATGCGGCCGGGCATGGGCGGTCCGGGCATGGGCGGCATGGGCGGACCAGGCATGGGCTTCGGCGTCTTCGACGGAGCGGACGCGCCCGAGCCTGCGCCGCACACCGGCGGAGAGCACGACGGCCACGCGCACTGAGCCGATGGAATACTGAGCCCCGGCGCGGAGGCAACGCGCCGGGGCGGAGACACGAGACCAAGAAAGCAGAAGGGGGAGCGAGGGAGCAGGCTCGTCGCCGCGCGCGCCGGGAGCCCTTCGCCCTCGACGACCCCGGCGCAGCTCGACGCAGGACGGCGCCGTCGAGCTCAGTCGTCCTCGTCGTCGAGCTCGTAGGGATCTTTGTCCCAGTCGGTCGCGTCGTGATCGAAGGTGGCCTCTTGCACGAGGTCCTCCATCGAGAAGCCTGCCTTGAAGGAGGGGCGGATCTCCTCACGAGAGAAGTCGGCGAACGTGCTGTAAAAGGCCTTGGGTGCGGACATGGGAGATCCTCCGAGAGTCGAGGGCAAGAGGGTGGACGTCGCTGGACGGCGAGGGGTGCAGAGCGGGGGCCCAGAAGCGCTCTCGGAGCACCCGCTCCACGGACACGAGGTCACGCTCGAGCAGAGGATCCGAAGAGAAGAGGCGGTCACGCATCAGGGAAGAACCACTTGCACCTACATCTGCGCACACTGTATTCAAGAGACCTTCACTTCCCAAGAAACGGGATCCGAAATGTCAAGCGCGAACCGCCGGGTGGTTCACGGCGCGCGATTTCCCTGCGTCCCGGCGGCCTTTCCGGTAACGGCGACGGTCCGAGATCATGCGGATCCTCGCGATCGCCAACCAGAAGGGCGGCGTCGGCAAGACGACGACGGCGGTAAACCTCGCCGCGAGCCTCGCCGCGGCCGAGCGGCGCACGCTGCTCGTCGACTTCGATCCCCAGGGCAACGCGTCGAGCGGCGTCGGCGCGCACCCGCGCACGCTCGAGCGGAGCGTGTACGACGTGCTCGCGGGGACCGCGGCCTTCGCGGACGTCATCCACCCGACCGAGCTCCCGCACCTCTTCGTCGCGCCCGCGACCCAGGATCTCGCGGGCGCCGAGCTCGAGCTGGTCGACGCCGACGACCGCCTGAAGAAGCTCACCTCGATGCTCGCGACGCTGCCCACGAAGAGGGGCGAGGCGTTCGACTGGGTGATCATCGACTGTCCGCCCGCGCTCGGCCTCCTCACGCTGAACGCGCTCGGCGCGGCGGACGCCGTGCTCGTCCCGATGCAGTGCGAGTACTACGCGCTCGAGGGGCTCACGCAGCTCGTCGCCACGATCGATCGCGTGCGCGGCGGGCTGAACCCACGGCTCGAGCTCCTCGGCATCGTGCTCACGATGTTCGACGCGCGGAACAACCTCGCGCACCAGGTGGCCGCCGAGGTGAAGAGGCACTTCCGCGTCTTCGACTCGATCGTGCCGCGCAACGTTCGGCTCTCGGAGGCGCCCTCGCACGGCAAGCCCGCCCTCCTCTACGACGCACAGTCGAAGGGCGCGCAGGCGTACCTCGGGCTCGCGCGCGAGATCCTGGAGACGCGCCCGTGACGGCAGACAAGCCGCGCGGGCTCGGGCGCGGGCTCGACGCGCTCCTCGCGCCGGCCGCCCCTCGCCCCGGCACGCCCGCGAAGGAGAGCGGCCTCTTCGTCTGTCCGCTCGAGCGCATCGTCCCGCAGAAGGGTCAGCCGCGGCAGCAGTTCGACGAGGAGGCGCTCCGCGAGCTCGCGGAGTCCATCGCGGATCACGGCCTCCTCGAGCCGCTCGTCGTCCGGCGCGTCCCCGGCGACAAGTTCGAGATCATCGCCGGAGAGCGGCGCTGGCGGGCGGCGCAGCGCGCGGGGCTCCGCGAGGTGCCCGTCGCCGTGAAGGACGTCTCGCCGAGCCGGGCGTTCGAGCTCGCGCTCATCGAGAACGTGCAGCGCGCGGACTTGAACCCGCTCGAGCTCGCCGAGGCGCTCGAGCGGCTGCTCACCGAGCACGGCTACACGCACGAGGCGCTCGGGACGGCGCTGAAGAAGGACCGCACGACGATCACGAACAGCCTCCGGCTCCTCAAGCTCCCCGCGCGGGTCCGCAAGCTCGTCTCGTCGAGCAAGCTCAGCGAGGGGCACGCCCGCGCGCTGCTCGCCGCCGTGGACGCGAAGCGCATCGAGGCGCTCGCGGACGAGGTCGTCGCGAAGGGGCTCTCGGTGCGCAAGACCGAGGCGCTCGTGCGCAAGGCCTCGAAGCCGCGGGGCAGCGGCGCCTCGGCGCCGAGCGCGAAGGAGACGCGGAGCGCTGCCGTGCGCGATCTCGAGGCGCGCCTCTCGCGCCGCTTCGCGACGCGGGTCGAGCTCGCCGACGCGTCCGGGAAGGGCACCGTGACCTTCCACTACGGCAGCCTCGACGAGCTCGACCGGCTGCTGGCCATGTTCGAGCGCTAGCCGGTCATCGGGCTGACGGAGAGGCGAGCGCCGAGCGCGGCCAGGTGGCGCGGCGCCGTCCAAGCCGCCGCACCCCGTCGATCCCGGGGGCGTCGGCCGGCTCGCGACGCCGCCGTCGCCTCGCCACACCCGGCGGGAGATCGCTCCGGCGTCCCCGCGGACCCTCGCCAGATCCTCCCCCCGGCGCCGCGCTCTGCAGCATGCCCCGACGCAAGCCTTGCGACAGGTCCGCAATCCAGTCGCGTCCACGCGGGGCTCACCCACGAGGGCCCCAGTGCCAAACGCACGGAGCCTCGACGCAGGTCTTGCGAACGCACCGCAATCCATTCGCGTCCGTGTGGGCTCAGCCACGAGGGCCCCAGCGCTGGGGCACGGAGCGTCGACGCAGGTCTTGCGAACGCGCCGCAATCCATTCGCACGGCGCTCCGTCAGGGCACGGAGCAGGTCCGAGACCTCGACCCACGACCCAGTCTGGATCGTGCGTGGCGGCGCGGACGACGGGCAGGCGATCGCGAGGGCCCCGGGGCCTGACGCTCGCCGACCGCCGGTCCGCCCGCACCGTGAGGCACGCCCCCCGTCCAATCGAAGGGAGATCCGGGCGTGGCGCGTCGGTCCCTCGACGGGTCGCCCACACCCGCCGCTCGCCCGTGTCCAGCCCGCCTCCCGCGCGCTCGGCGGCCGCAGCGCCGCACGTCTTGCGGCGTCAGCGCATTCGATTCGCCGCCATCACGCCCGCCCTCGCGTCTCCCGCACGAGACAATCCGTGGCGAACCGATGCACGTCTTGCGGCGACCACGCAATCCGTTCGCTCATCATCCAGCCATTGGGCGAGGGGGATCGCCTACCAGCCCCTTTGCCCCGACCGGCGCGACCCCTCCGTCCACCGTTCCGGGGATCGGGAGCGTGACATTCAATGTTGACACATTCGGTCCGACGGTAGACAAGGATCGCATGTCAACCTGGCTGAGCCGATGGGAGCCGGAGGACTTCGAGTTCTGGAGGACGGAGGGCAGCGCGCGCGCGTGGAGGACCCTGCTCGTCACCACCCTCTCTCTCATCGCGTCGTTCGCTACGTGGTTCGTCTTCAGCGCGGTGGCGGTGCGTCTGCCCACCGTCGGCTTCAAGTTCTCCACGGCGCAGCTGTTCTGGTTGACAGCGATGCCGGGGCTGTCGGGCGGCCTGCTGCGCCTCGTCCACACATTCCTCGTCCCGGTCTTCGGCACCCGGCTCACCATCACGGCGGCGACCTTCGTCAAGATCGTCCCGATGGTATGGCTCGGGTTTGCCGTGCAGAACCTACAGACCCCGTACGCCCACTTCCTCACCATCGCCTTCCTCTGCGGCATGGGAGGGGGCGACTTCTCGTCCTTCATGCCCTCGACGTCCGTGTTCTTCCCCAAGCGCCTGCAGGGGACGGCGCTCGGTCTCCAGGCGGGGATCGGCAACCTCGGGGTGAGCATCGTCCAGTTCGTGAGCCCGTGGATCGTCGGCTTCCCGCTGGTCGCGGCGCTGGGCGCGCCGCACACCGTGACCAAAGGGGAGAAGCTGGTGTCGCTCTGGCTGCACAACGCCGCCTTCTGGTACGTCCCCTTCCTGCTCGTCGCCGGCGTCCTTTGTGCGCTGGTCCTCCGCAGCATCCCCGGCAAGAAGCCCGCCGTGGGCGAGATGCTGAGGAGCATGACCAACGACAAGCACGCCTGGTTCTGCGTGATCACGTACATCATGACGTTCGGCAGCTTCTCGGGGCTGGCGGCGGCGTTCCCGCTGATGATCAAGATCCTCTACGGCGGCTTCCCGGGCGGGCCGGATCCGCTCACGTATGCCTTCCTCGGCCCGCTCATCGGCTCGGCGGTGCGCTTCGTCGGCGGGCCGCTGGCCGATCGGTTCGGCGGGAGCATCTGGACCCAGATCTCGGGCCTCGGCCTGATCGCGGGCTGCTTGATGCTGCTCCTCGGCGGCTACCTCACGCCCACCTCCGTCGGTCAGTTCCATGGGTTCCTCTGGATCATGCTCTTCATGTTCCTGATGAGCGGCATCGGCAACTTCGCGACCTTCCGTCAGTTCCCCATCATCTTCGCCTTCAACCCCCGCCAGGGCGCGCAGATCCTGGGCTGGACGGGCGCGTGGGCGGCGTTCGGGCCGCTGCTCTTCTCGTCCCTCATCGGGCTCTCGATCTCGGCGTATGGCTCGGCCAAGGCGTTCTTCTGGGGCGCATTGGGCTTCTACGTCGTCGGCTCCGCGATCAACTGGTGGTACTACACTCGCCTGTCCGGGGAGCGGTACGACTTCGGGAGCTGGAGGGGGACCTGGTGGGACAAGGCCAAGGACACCTGGCCCAACCCTGGCTGAACAATCGGGAGGACCCATGTCGAACACACGCCGCGCCCACCTGACGCTCGGCCTCAGCACGCTCGCCTTCACCCTGTGCTTCGCCGTCTGGATGCTCAACGGCGTGCTCGTCACCTGGCTCATCGACAACCGGGTCTTCGCTTGGACATCGGGAGAAATGGGGCTGTTGATTGGCGTGCCGGTGCTGACAGGCTCGGTGCTGCGGCTCGTCAGCGGGCTGCTCACCGACAAGTTCGGCGGCCGACCCGTCTTCACGGGGCTGCTCTTGCTCGCCGCGGTCCCGACCTACCTGCTCAGCCTGACGAGCGGCTTCTACTCCTTCCTCCTGTGCAGCGCCTGCTTCGGCGTCGCAGGCTCCGGCTTCGCCGTGGGGATCGCCTTCACGTCCGTGTGGTACCCGCGCGAGTGGCAGGGCACCGTGCTCGGCATCTTCGGCGCCGGAAACGCCGGCTCCGCCATCACCACCCTGGCCGCGCCGGGGCTCCTCGCGTGGCTCACGTCGGACGGACGCAACCTCGAAGGCTGGCGCACCCTGCCGCGGATCTACGCCGCGGTCCTGGTCGTGATGGCGTGCGTCTTCTTCTTCGGGACGGTGAACAAGCGCCCCGAAGGCGTGGGGCAGCGATCGTTCCGTGACTTCCTCGCGCCGCTCGGCACGCTCCGTGTGTGGCGCTTCGGCCTCTACTACTTCCTCGTGTTCGGCGGGTTCGTCGCGCTCGCCCAATGGCTGGTCCCCTACTACCTCAACGTCTACTCGATGAGCCTCGTCGGCGCGGGGATGATGGCGTCGATCTTCTCCTTTCCTTCGGGGGTCGTGCGGGCGCTCGGGGGCTGGATGAGCGACCGGCTCGGCGCGAGGCGCACGCTCGGCTGGATGTTCGCCGCCATCGCCGCGTGCACGGCGCTGCTCTTCTTCCCCAAGATGGACATCGAGTCGCCCGGACCGGGCGTGATGGCGCTCCGCCCCGGGCTCGTGGAGGAGATCACGCCGACCTCGATCCGGGTGGAGGGACAGGTCCACCCGCTCCGCGCCGCGCCGGCGCACAAGGTGGAGTCGGAGCAGGCGAAGCGGGAGCCCCTGATGCTCTGGCCCCGTATCGAGAGCTGGCAGGAGCCCGCCGTCCGCGTCGGGGATCGCGTGACGCGCAAGCAGCTCCTCGCGCGAGGGGTCACGCACATCTCCTTCCAGGCCAACGTCTGGGTCTTCACCGCCCTCGTGTTCGCCATCGGCATCGCCATGGGGATCGGCAAGGCGGCGGTGTACCGATACATCTACGACTACTTCCCGCGGGACGTGGGCGTGGTCGGGGGGATCGTCGGCGTGATCGGGGGGCTCGGGGGCTTCGTGTGCCCCATCGTCTTCGGCTACCTGCTCGACGCGATCGGGCTCTGGACGTCGACCTGGATCTTCCTGTTCGCGGTGACGGTGGCGTGCATGGTGTGGCTCGCGTTCGCCGTCCAGCGGACGGCGCGAGAGGATCGCCCCGCGGCGGACGCGGAGCACGGGTAGCGCCCCCTCGGCCCGCGCCCCCTCTGGACCACCCATCGCGAGGCCGTCGTCGCGGTCGCGGCCCCAAGCCCGCTTCCCATCGCGAGGCCGCCGTCGCGGTCGCGGCCCCAAGCCCGCTTCCCATCGCGAGGCCGTCGTCGCGGTCG
>CAYNEK010000002.1:134979-138735 GCA_964396175.1 uncultured Polyangiaceae bacterium
CGTCGCGGTCGCGGCCCCAAGCCCGCTTCCCATCGCGAGGCCGTCGTCGCGGTCGCGGCCCCGCGCCGGCTTCACATCGCGAGGCCGCCGTCCACGTCGATGACGCGGCCGTTGAAGTAGTCGCACTCGAGCACGAACTTGACCGCGACCCAGAGGTCCTCGGGCAACCCGATGCGGCCCACCGGGATCGCCGCGACGAGCGCGTCCTTCGCCTTCTGGTTCATCCCCTGGGTCATCGGCGTCTCGACCATGCCGGGCGCGATCGCGCCGACGCGGATGCCGTACGCCGCGAACTCGCGCGCCCAGGTCACCGTGTTCGCCGCGAGCCCGGCCTTCGCCGCGACGTAGTTCGATTGCCCGCGGTTGCCGTGGCGGGCGACGCTCGACATGTTCACGATGACGCCGGGGCGCGCCCCCGCCTTCACCATCGTCGCGACGACCTCGCGCACCATGAAGGTCGCGCCCGAGAGGTTCACCCCGAGGACGGCGTTCCACTGCGCGGAGGTCATCTTCGTGATCTCGCCGGTCGTCTTGTCCTTCTTCACGAGGAGGCCGTCGCGCAGGATCCCCGCGTTGTTGACGAGGCCGTTCAGGCCCCCCATCTGCTCGGCCGCCCAGGCGACGAACGCCTCGCAGTCCGCCTCGCTCGAGACGTCGAGCCTCCGCCGGAAGACGCCCTCCGGGAGCGCGGCGAGCTTCCCCTCGTCGAGGTCGCCCACGGCCACCTTGGCCCCGGCCTCGTGGAGACGTGTCGCGAAGTGGGCGCCCATGCCCTGGGCGCCGCCGGTGACGATGATCTTGAGATCGCTGAGCTTCATGGTGCGGGGCTCCTACCACGGCCCAGGAGGCTCGTGGCGGCGCGATGTCCGGGGGCCCGAGGGCGCCCGCAGCGCGCCGCGCCAGAGCCGCGCGCGAGGCCCTGGCCCCGTGCGCGCGGCGGAGAGGGCGATCCTGCCCACAGACGATCCGTGGTGGCAGCCCCTGGCCCCGCGTGCGCAGCGGGGAGGGCGATCCTGCCCACAGACGATCCGTGGTGGCAGCCCCTGGCCCCGCGTGCGCAGCGGGGAGGGCGATCCTGCCCGCAGACGATCCGTGGTGGCAGCCCCTGGCCTCGTGCGCGCGGCAGGGGAGGGTCGAGGCTCGGCGTGCGCAGGGTGATCCATTTCCCTGGCCCCGTGCGCGCGGCGGGGAGGGCTGGCTCTCACACCGCGGGCGCGCTCGTGCGTCGTGACCTCTCGCGGGGGCGCGACTACGCTCGTCACCGATGACCGATCGCCGCCTCCTCATGATCCCAGGCCCCATCGAGCTCGAGCCGCGCGTCACCGCCGCGCTCGCCCAGAAGACGAGGAGCCACGTCGATCCGAGCTTCATCGAAGACCACGGCGACGCGCTCCGCAGGCTGCGCGAGGTCGCGGGCGCGAGCGCGTGCTTCCCCTTCATCGTGCCGGGCTCGGGCACGCTCGCGATGGAGCTGGCGATCGCGAACCTCGTCGAGCCCGGGACCCGCGTGCTCGTCGTCCACACCGGCTGGTTCGGCGACAGGATGGCCGAGATCGTGCGTCGCCACGGCGGCGCGCCGACCCAGCTCCGCGCCCCCATCGGCGAGGCCCCGACGCCCGACGAGCTCGCGCGCGCGCTCGAGAAGGAGCCGGCCGCCGTCGTGACGATCACCCACGTCGACACCTCGACGGGGGTCCGCGCCGATCTCGAGGGCCTCGCGCGCGCGGCGAAGAGGGCCGGCGCGCTCGTCGTCGTCGACGCCGTCTGCTCGCTCGCGGCCGAGCGGCTCGAGCAGGACGCCTGGGGGCTCGACGTCGTCCTCGCGGGGAGCCAGAAGGCCCTCGGCGCGCCGCCCGGGCTCGCCGTCCTCACCGCCTCCGAGGCCGCGCTCGCCGCGCGCCGCGCCCGCGCGCACGCGCCCGCGTCGCTGTACGCCGACTGGGCCGAGTGGATGCCCATCATGACGGCGTACCTGGAGAAGAAGCCGTCGTACTTCGCGACGCCCGCGACCGGCCTCGTCTCGGCGCTCCTCGAGAGCCTGCGCATGGTCACGGCCGAGGGACGCGAGCTTCGCGCCGCTCGTCACGCGCGCCTCGCCCGGGGGCTCCGCGCGGGGCTCGCGGCGCTCGGGCTCCACTTCATCCCGCGCGACGAGACGCTCTCCGCGAACACGCTCTCGGCCGTGTCGTACCCGCAGGGGATCGATCCGTCCCTGCTCGGCGCCGTGAAGGAGCGCGGCGTCGTCCTCGCGGGCGGGCTCCACCCCGAGATCAAGGCCCGCTACTTCCGCATCGGGCACATGGGCGCCGTCTCGGAGGGCGACGTCGTCGCCGTGACGAGCGCGATCGGGCAGGCGCTCCGCGCGCTCGGTCACCCGTGCGATCCGGGCGCGGGGCTCTCGGCGCTCGCGCAGGCGCTCGGGTGAGCTTCGGCGAAGCGACCTTCGCGGCGAGCGCGACGGTCGTCCTCTTGGCGCTCGTCTTCCGGGGGCGATTCTTCGCGATCTTCTCGGGCGTGATGCTGCTCGTGCACGGCCTCGCGGCGACCTCACTCGCCCGGCACGCGGGCGCGGCGCTCCCGGCGCTCGTCGCGCTCCACGCGACCGTGTTCTTGCACCTCGGCTCGCTCGTGTGGGCGCGGCCGCGTTCGGCGGTCTTCAAGGCGCTCGTGCAGTTCCCGGCGTCGTTCTTCTGGGCGGGCACCTTCCTCGCGACGCCGTGGGCCCTCGCGGGCTCGGCGAAGGGAGCCTTCGTGCCGTACGTCGTCGCGGCGCTCGGCCTCGTCGACAGCCTCTTCCCACGTCGGGAGCTCGTCGTCGTCGCGCTCGACGGCGCCGACCGGGGCGCGCTCCGGCCGCTGAAGAGGCGCGTGCTCCGGCGCACCGACGAGCCCGAGGGGCTCCGCGTCGCGCAGATGACCGACACGCACATCGGGCCCATGATGACCGTCGAGCGCCTCCGCCGCCTCGCCGAGCAGATCGCCAAGGACGACCCGGATCTCGTGCTGCTCACCGGGGACTTCTTGACGATGGAGTCGAACGACGATCCGCGCCTGCTCGCCGAGGCGCTCTCGCCGCTCCGCCGGCTCTCGGGGCGCGTGTTCGCGTGCCGAGGGAACCACGATCTCGAAGCCCCCCGGACCGTCGGCGCGGCGCTCTCGGAGGTGGGCGCCCGGCTCCTCGTGGACGAGCTGGTCCGGGTCGGAACGCGCCGAGGGCCGGTCGAGCTCTTGGGCGTCGACTTCCGCTTCAAGGACAGGGTGCGCGCGCTCGAAGAGGTCTTCGCGCGCTTCCCGCGGGACCTGGGCGTGCCGCGGATCGCGCTGCTCCACGATCCGGGGCTCTTCCGGCACGTCCCGGACGGCGCGGCGGATCTGGTGCTGTCGGGGCACACGCACGGCGGGCAGCTCGGGCTGCTCTGGCTCGGGCTCCCGCAGACGATCCTCCGGGCGCTCACGCGCGTGCCCGATCACGGGCTGTGGGCGCAGGGCAAGAACCTCCTCTACGTGCACCGCGGGACGGGGCACTACGGCTTCCCGATCCGGGTCGGCGTGCCCCCCGAGCAGGGGCTGCTGGTGCTCTCGGGCAAGGGGCTCTGAGCGCGACGGCGCGCACCCGCGAGCGAGCCGCGCGCGAGGCGGTCCACACCACCCGGCGCGCAACCGGCACGACCCGAGACGCGACCGGCACGACCCGAGACGCAACCGGCACGACCCGAGACGCAACCGGCACGACCCGAGACGCAACCGGCACGACCC
>CAYNEK010000002.1:138835-142843 GCA_964396175.1 uncultured Polyangiaceae bacterium
GAGACGCAACCGGCGCCGCCCGGACGCAACCGGGACGAGAATTGTTCCAGTCAGATCGGATTTTGTCACAGCCCGGACGGATTTTGTCGTAACGCTCCGCGTCAGCGTCACAAAAATTTCACCGCGGTTGGATACAATTTCAATCGCACGACAATTATGCTCGCAAGATTCCGCCTTGGGTGGATCCGGTTGCCTGGAAAGCCGTCCCGGTTGCGTCCAGAGGGTCCCGGTTGCATCTCGGCTCGTCCCGGAGGCGACGCGCGCGAGCCGGGTCACGTGCCGAGGGACGCGGGGGGCTTCCTCTCCTTGGGTCGACGAGCCCCTCGCGCGCGGCGCTTGCCTTTGCGCGGCTCGTTGGCTACGAGTCGCGACCCCTCCGCGGGATCCCCGCGCCATCGCCATGTTCCTCTTCCTCAAGAACGCCAAGTCCCGCAAGACCGACAAGAACCGCAGCGCCCGCTACCGCGCGAAGCTGAAGGCCAAGAACAAGGGCCGCCGCGGCCGCATCTCCTGCGCCCACCGGGCGTGAGCCGCGCGCTCGGCGCCCGCGAAGCCACCGACCTCGTGCTGCGACACCTCCGCGTGCCGCCGGCCGAGGTCGTCGTCGTGAAGGCGCTCCTCGAGGCCCACGAGGGGCTGGGGGCGCTCTTCGCCGAGCAGGGAGGGGACATCACGCTCGCGACGACGCCGTCGCAAGAGGCCGCGCTGGACGCCTTCGTCGACGATCTCCGGCACGTCGTGCGCCTGGGTCCAGCGTGAGCGCGCGCCCGCTGCCGCTGCTCGCCGTGAGCGCGCGCCCGCTGCCGCTGCTCGTCGCGAGCGCGCGCCGCCCTTCGACGCCGCGGTGGCTCCCGCTGCCTCGCCCATGACCGAGCTCGCTCCGCGGCTCCTTCGCGTCGGCTCGACGCTCGCGCTCGTCCTGGCGGGCGCGTGCGCGCGGCCCGTCGCCGTGCCCGGCGACTTCGTGCCCGAGGGTCGACGCTTCGCCGTCACGACCGAGAACGCCACCGCGACCCGCTTCGCGCGGGACGTCCTCGCGAACGAGGGAGGCAACGCCGTCGACGCCGCCGTCTGCGCGACCCTCGCGCTCGGCCTCGCCGCGCCCATCTCGAGCGGCCTCGGCGGCGGCGGCTTCGCCCTCGTGTGGGACCCCACGACCCAAAAGGCGAGCGTCCTCGACTTCCGCGAGCGCGCGCCGAGCGCGCTCGATCCGACCGTGTTCGACCGATCGCCGGTCCCCCCCGGCGCGAGCGTCGGCGCGCCCGGCGAGGCGCAGGGGCTCGAGGAGCTCGCGCGCCGCTTCGGCACGAAACCGCTCGCCTTCTGCGCCACGAAGGCCGCGCGCCTCGCCGAGGAGGGGGTCCCTCTGTCTCCACACATGGCCCGCGGGCTCGAGCGGTTCGGCGCGCTCGTCGAGGGCGTGCCCGCGCTCCAGCGGCTCTTGCCGCTGCGCGCCGGGGACCGAATGACGAACGCGCCGCTCGCGCGCACCCTCCGCGCCCTCGCCGCGCAGGGCTCGAAGGCGCTCACCGGAGGCCCCATCGCCGAGCGCATCGTCCAGTCGGTGCGCGCGGCGGGCGGCTCGCTCACGCTGGAGGATCTCGCCGCCAACCCGCCCGTCTGGCGCGAGCCGCTCGTCGTCTCGATCGGCGACGAGCGGCTCCACACGATGCCCGCGCCGTCCGGCGGGGGGCTCATGACGGCCGAGCTCCTCCTCGCGCTCGAGAAGGATCCGCTCCTCGCGCGGCTCGACTCGGCAGAGGCCGCGCACGTCCTCGCGGAGCTCTTGCGCGGCGCCTTCGCCGATCGCTTCGCGCACGTCGGCGATCCCGAGCTCACGCGACCGGACTTCGCGCCGCTCCTCGCTGCCGAGCGCCTGCGGGCGCGCCGGGCCTCGATCGATCCCGAGCGGACGCGCCCGACCCAGGCCTTCGTCGCGGAGGAGCACGGCACGACCCACCTCGTCGTCGTCGACGGCGCCGGGATGATCGTCTCGCTCACGACCACCGTGAACCAACCCTTCGGCGCGCGCCTCGTCACGGACGACGGGCTCCTCCTGAACGACGAGCTCTTCGATTTCGTCCCGACGAAGCGGCTCGGAGCGCTCGGCCAGAAGGCCTCGCCGGGAGCGGCGCGCCCGCGGGCCCGACCCCCCTCGAGCATGACGCCGACGCTCGTCACGCGGGGCGGCGTGCCCGTCGTCGCGCTCGGCGGCTCGGGCGGGTTTCGCATCGCGACCGGGGTCGCGCTGGCGACGCTCGCGACGGCGTGGGGAGGCCAGACGGTGCGCGAGTTCGTCTCCAAGCCGAGGCTCCACGTCTGGCCCGACGGGTCCGTGGCGCTCGAGCCCGGGGCGCCACGCGCCCTCGAGGACGAGCTCACACGGCGCGGCGAGAAGGTGACGCGCGAGCAGAACCTCTCGGGCATCCAGGGCGTCGACTTCGTGCCCGTCCCCGGCGGCGGGCTGAGGCTCCTGCCCGCCGCAGACCCTCGAAAATTCGGCCTCGCCATCGCGGAGTGACGGTGAAGAAGGGGCGCACGATCGAGCTTCGGCCCCGCGCCGCCGCGGCCGTCGTCCGCGGGCACCCCTGGGTCTATCGAGAGGGTTGCGCGACGCCGCCCGCGGGCGAGCTCGGCGAGCTCGTCTCGCTCGCCCACGGGCGCGACCGGCTCGGCACGGCGCTCCTCGACCCGAGCGGCCCCATCGCCCTTCGCGTGCTCGATCGCGATCCCTCGCGCGCGATCGACGAGGCGTGGGTCACGGGGCGGATCGTCGCGGCCAAGGCGCGACGCCCGGCGGCTGCGCTCCCCGGGACGACCGCCTACCGCCTGCTGAACGGCGAGGGCGACGGGCTCCCCGGCGTCGTCATCGATCGGTACGGCGCCGCGGCGGTGGTCCGCACGGACGGCCCCGCGCCGTGCGCGTTCGCTGAGCGGTTTCGACGGGCGCTCCTCGCGTCGCTCGACGAGCCCACCGTGCTCCATCGGGATCCGAGGGGCCCCGTGGACGGCGTCGTCGCGTGGCGCGGCCAGGTGCCCGAGCCCTTCGTCGTCACCGAGCACGGGATGCGCATGGTCGTCGATCTCGGGCACGGACAGAAGACAGGGGCCTTCCTCGATCAGCGCGAGCACCGCCGCCGCGTGCGCGACCTCGCGCGCGGCAAGCGCGTGCTGAACCTCTGCTCGTACCAGGGCGGCTTCAGCCTCGCCGCGGCGCTCGGGGGCGCGACGCACACGACGAGCGTCGACGTGGCCGCGAAGGGCCACGAGATCGCGAAGGAGAGCTTCCGCGCCGAGGGGCTCGACCCCGAGGCGCACGCCTTCGTCACGCGCGACGTCTTCGATTTCTTGGCGCGGAGGGCGCAGCGGCGCGAGGTGTGGGATCTGGTCGTGAGCGATCCGCCGAGCTTCGCGCCGAGCGAGAGGGCGAAGCCGCGCGCGCTCGAGGCGTACCGGCGGCTCCACCGCGCGGCCGCGCTGGTGACGCGGCAGGGCGGCGTCCTCTGCGCGGCGTCGTGCTCGAGCCACATCGGGCAAGGGGACTTCCTCTCGACGCTCGACGTCTCGGCGATCGGCGTCGCCTTCACGGTGCTCGAGGTGGGCGGGCAGCCCTTCGATCACCCGACGACCCCGGCCTGGGCCGAGGGGCGGTACCTGAAGTGGGTGGTGCTGTCGAAAGACGCCTGACGGCGGCGCGGCCCGAACGCGCGTGAGAGCGCCCCGAGCAGCCGGCGCGCGGAGGGATCGCGAGCCCCATGACGCGAGCGTGCGCGGCGTCACGCGCCGTGGACGTCGGGGGACGAGGGTCGGGCGGGAGCGGCGCGGAGCCCGCCATGTTAGGAGGCTGTTGATGGTACATCGAGGCGTCTTCGCCGTGAGCGCGGGGTCGATCGTGGTCGGGCTGGCGGTCGCCTGTGGCTCGGGAGACGCGCCTGGCGTGACCGGGAGCGGCGCGGGCGGACAGGCCGGGAGCGGCGCGGGCGGACAGGCCGGGAGCGGCGCGGGCGG
>CAYNEK010000003.1:0-2159 GCA_964396175.1 uncultured Polyangiaceae bacterium
TTCGTCGCCCTCGTGCTCCACGCCATCACGCGCGCCCTCGGCGCCGACGCCTTCGCGGTCGGCGCCCTCGCACACGCCACCGTCGCTCACGCGCCCGTGCTCGGCACCGTCGTCGTGCTCGGCGCCGTCGTCGCTCGCGCCACGCGCGGACGAGCCGCCTCGACGCTGGGGAGAGAGCCCGCGCGCGGGCTCCTCCGTAGCGTCCGTGGCCGCCTCGGCCGACGACGGCTCCTCTCCACCGAGAGGCTCGTCGACGAGCGCTCCCCGCCCGAAGCGGCGCTCCGCGTCGCGCAGCTCCGCGTCCTCTTCTTCGCGTCGCCGCGCCTCCTCGTCCTCGATCGTCACGAAGCCGTCCGCCGGCGGCGCGGCGGCGCCCTGCCCGACGTCCTCGCTCGGCCGAGGCGGCGCTGGCTCCACGGGGTTCGAGGGCGTGTCGGTGGGCGGGGTCTTGCGGCGGGTCACGTCGGCTCCTCGGGGGCTTCGTCTTGCGGGTCGTCGGCGCTCGCGGCGTACTCGACGTAGATGCCCGACTCCGCGTCCGCCTGGAACAGCCGCGTGAGCCGCATCTTCGACATCTCGAGCAGCGCGAGGAAGGTCAGGACCAGATCGAACTTCGACGCGGCGTCCTCGAACAGATCCTCGAAGGCCACGCGCCGCCGCACCTCGAGCACCGTGACGAGCTGCGAGATCCGATCCGTGATCGTCAGCTTCTCGAAGTTGACCTCGTGCGTCAGCGTGAGCTTCCGGCGCTGGAGGAGCTTCTGGAAGGCGTCGAGCAGCGAGAAGACGGGGACCTTCGCGAGCGGGATCTCGTCGAGCGGTGGCCGCGCGGTCGGGGGCAGCTCGGGGCGCGCAAAGACGTCGGCGCCGAGCGTGCCCCGCGCGCCGAGCTCCGCCGCGGCCTGCTTGAACTTCTGGTACTCGAGGAGCCTCCGGACGAGCTCTTCGCGCGGGTCGAGGAGCATCTGCTCGAGCTCGTCCGGCTGGTCGGACGGCACCCGCGGGAGCAGCATCTTCGACTTGATGTGCGTGAGGACCGCGGCCATGACGAGGTACTCGCTCGCCACGTCGATCGTGAGCTCGCGCATCACGTCGAGGTACGCGAGGTACTTCGACGTGATGAACTGCATCGGGATGTCGAGGATGTCGAGCTCGTGCTTCTGGATGAGGTGGAGCAAGAGGTCCAGCGGCCCCTCGAACTGGGGCAGCTCCACGTTGTACGCGAAGGGATCGCGCTCGACCGGCTCCTCGGGCGTCGTCATGCGAAGCCGAACATCGAGAGGAGGAGGCCCCGGATCGCGCGGTTCGGCAGCTCGAGCAGGTAATATCGGGTCACGCTGACGTTGATGATGATGAGCAGGATGATCCACGAGTACCGCGACACGCTCGCGACCCAGTCATCCATGCTGCGCGGCAAGAGCCGGCTCCCGTCGAGCGGTGGGATCGGGAGCATATTGAGCACGAAGAGCCCGACGTTCACCGCGAACATCGACTCCGCGAAGTACACGCCAGCGCTCCCCGCGGGCGTCGGTGGGACGCCGACCTTGGCGAGGATCGCGAGCGCGCCGAGCGAGCCGAGCGCGAGGAGCAGGTTCGACAGCGGGCCGGCGGCGGCGACGAGGATCGTGCCAGTGCGCATCGTCACGTCCCGCCGGATGTTCGCCGGGTTCCACTGGACGGGGCGCGCCCAGCCGATGAAGCCGAAGCCGCCCCAGATGACGCTCATCGCCGGGATGAGCAGCGTGCCGACGACGTCGATGTGGTCGAGCGGCGACAGCGTGAGCCGCCCCTGCCGATCCGGGGTGTCGTCCCCGAGCTTCGTCGCGACCCACGCGTGCGCGAATTCGTGGATGGTGAGCGAGAGCACCATCGGCACGAGGGTGAGCACGAGGTTGCGGAGGAGATCCGAGGACACGCGGGAGCGCGTGCTCTTACACGAGCGCCGGGGGTTCCCAAAGCGCCGAGAGCGGGCGACGGGTCCCCTCGTCGAGCCGCCCACCCACGCCCCCGAAGACGGTCCCTATCGGCGCGTCGTCGCCGCGAGCACGCGCCTCCCCACAAACGACCACGCCCCGCCCGCGCACCCCGCCGACGCCGCGTCACCCTCCGACGAACGGCGCCACGACGAGGCCCACGACGACGGTGCTCGGCCGCCGCCC
>CAYNEK010000003.1:2259-14844 GCA_964396175.1 uncultured Polyangiaceae bacterium
GCGCACCCCACGAGGCCGACGCCGCGTCACCCTCCGACGAACGGCGCCACGACGACGGTGCTCGGCCGCCGCCCGCGCACCCCACGAGGCCGACGCCGCGTCACCCTCCGACGAACGGCGCCACGACGAGGCTCACGACGACGGTGTGCAGCGTCGTCGCCGCGACGAAGCCGAGCGTCGCCTTCACGAGCCGCGCGAAGGGCGCGCGCGCGGAGCGGGTCACCCACACGAAGCACGCGCACGAGAAGAACGACGGCAGCGCGACGCCGAGGAGCGAGCCCCAGACGACGAGCGAGCGCGTGGCCGGGTACCAGACGTCGCTCGAGCGACCATTGTCCCACCAGCGGAACAATCCGCCGATGACTGGGAGCTGCCCGAGCCGCCCGGAGAGCCCATCCAACCAGAAGAAGGCCCACGCGACGAGCGGCCCGGCCACCATCGAGCCGAGCAGCCAGGCGAGCTCGGCGAGCTGGGGCCGCGTCATCCGCCGACGGGCGCGGGCCCGCCCCATGCGCCGAAGAAGCGAGCCACCCAGACGGACAGCGTGAGGAGGAGGAGCACGGCCGCCGCCAGCGTGACCCCACGCCCCGAGCGCTCCTCGACCCAGCCCCAGCGACCGTCCCGTACGTAGACGAACAGGTTGACGCCGAACCACGCGGCGAGGGTGGGCAAGACGAGGAAGACGAGCGGGTGGAAGCGGAGCGCTGCGTGGACGTCGAGCGCGAAGAGAGACTTCGTCGCGCGGGTCAGGCCGCAGCCAGGGCACGGGATCCCGGTGACGAAGGCGAAGGGGCAAGGCAGGAGCCCGAGCGCCGCGAGCCCGCCAAGGGACGCAAACACGGCGAGCCCGCGGAGGGCCCGCCGAGCGCGAGTCGCTGAGGGATGCTCGAGGGTCGTCACGACGCTCAGGCCGCCAGCACCCGATGAGTGAGGGTCACGACATGAGGACACGGAGGCGCGCAGGCCTCCGTGTCCCCAGCGGGCTCACGTCGGCTGGACGCCGAGGCGCTCCCAGATCTCGTTCGCGTCCTTCGGGATGAGGAAGAACCCGAGGAAGAGGTAGCCGAGGAGGCCACCGTCGCCCTGCGTCGCCGTCCCCGCCTTCGCCCGCGCCTCGCCGATGAGCTTGGGCATCGAGAGCAGCGGGATCAGCGCGAAGAGGAACCACAGGATCGATCCGCCTTGGCCCTTGCCGAGGTAGCGGTTCAGCTCTCCCTCGATCTGGTAGAGCTGGTAGATCCCGTACCACGGACAGCACATGTACGACACGAGCGTGATCACCATAGGGTTGCGGATCGTCCCAGGGGGACCTCCCGCCGCGAGGCCGCCGCCGGGCGGGCCTTGTACTCCACCGTATCCAGGTTGCATGGTCGTTGCTCCTTCTTGGGTTGTGTGAGGTAACTTAGGCTGAACGCCGAGGCGCTCCCAGATTTCGTTCGCGTCCTTGGGGATGAGGAAGATCCCGAGGAAGAGGTAGCCGATGAGCCCGCCGTCGCCCTGCGCCGCCGTCCCCGCCTTCGCCCGCGCCTCGCCGATGAGCTTGGGCATCGAGAGCAGCGGGATCAGCGCGAAGAGGAACCACAGGATCGAGGCCCCTTGGCTCTTGCCGAGGTAGCGGTTCAGCTCTCCCTCGATCTGGTAGAGCTGATAGATCCCGTACCATGGGCAGCAGAGGTAGGAGATCAGCGCGACCAGGACCGGGTTGCGGATCACGCCCAGGGGCTCGCCGCCGCCGCCGCCCGCCCCCATCGGGACCATCGCGGCCCCGCCCATGGCAGGCATCGGCGCGCCACCCGGAGGCCCGCCGAACTGCGCGGGGGGCTGAGCGCCCATCGGATCACCGGCGGGAGGGCCGCCGAACCCGCCGCCAGGCGGAGGACCGCCGAACCCGCCAGGAGCCGCGGGCGGAGCGCCGAAGCCGCCCTCGGGGGGAGGGCCACCGAAGCCACCCGCAGCCGGGGGAGGAGCACCGAAACCACCGCCCGGAGGGGGGCCACCGAAGCCACCCGGAGCCGGGGGAGGAGCACCGAAACCACCGCCCGGAGGAGGGAAGCCCCCCGCGTCGGCGACGATCGTCGAGCCCATCGGGTTGACGCCCCCAGGGGCAGCCGGGGCACCACCAAAGCCCCCCGCCGGAGGACCACCGAACCCGCCAGGAGCCAGAGGGGGCTCGCCGAACCCACCAGGAGCAGGGGGCGGACCACCGAAGCCAGCAGGCGGGGCGGCGGGCGCACCAAAGCCGCCCGGCGCGGGTGCAGGCGGGGCAGGCGGGGCGACCGCGCCCATGCTGGGCGGGGCGACGCCGACGATCGTGCCCTTCATCTGCGCGCCGGGCTTCGGCGCTGCAGGAGCCGGAGGCGCCGCGGGGGCAGGGGGCGCGCCGGCGCCCGCCGCGGGAGAGTTCATCATCAGCATCGTCCCCTTGAACTTCGGGGCGGCTGCGCCCTTGAGGGTGAACCCGCACTTCGTGCAGGTCGTCGCCGTCTCGGGGTTCTGGGTCCCACAGTTCGGGCAGAACAAGGCTTCCTCCGTGTGCTTTCGTGGTGAGAGAGGACTGCGCGGATACCCGCGGGCGCAAGCGTCGCCGCGCGAGAGGGGCCGAGAGTAACCGCACCTGGGGCGATTCCACAAGCGCTAGTTTTTCCGCACCGCGACGAGGTCGCAGAGCCGCTGGGGAGCGCGCGGCGCGCGTGAAGCTCCGCCGTGTCGCCCCCCCTCGCGCGGTGAGCTGCGGGTCGAGGCCGTCGGCGAGCGCGGCGCGCGTGAAGCTCCGCCGTGTCGCCCCCCCTCGCGCGGTGAGCTGCGGGTCGAGGCCGTCGGCGAGCGCGGCGCGCGTGAAGCTCCGCCGTGTCGACCCAGAATCGCGCAGCGCCGCGAGCGCTCGCGGCTCGCCCGCTCACCCAGGCCGCGTGGCATCGAGGGCGCTCGCGGCTCGCCCGCTCACGCAGCCCCCGCCTCCGTGATGTGCGCCGCGAAGGACGCACTTGGCGAACCGCCTCGGTCAAACTACGCTGCGCAGCCGATGCCGCTCTTTCGATTCCTCGCGCCCGCAGGCCTGTTCGCGCTGATGGCGGTGAGCCAGGCGACCTGCAAGGGCCCCGGCGAGCAGAAGCCGAGCGCAACCACCGCGCCCTCCCGCGCCGCCCCCCCTGCCGAGATCGAGATCCCCGGGGTCGACGCGTCGGCCTTGACCCCGCGCGAGAAGCGCGAGTTCGCCGCGTACCTCTCCGAGCTCGACGCCCCGTGCCCCGACACGAAGGCGAAGCTCGCCGTGTGCGCGAAGGAGACCGGCTCCTGCAACCGCTGCCTCCCCGCCGCCAAGTACCTGCTCCGCCAGGTGCGCGACGGCGCCACGAAGGAGCAGGCCTTCGACGCCTACAAATCCCGCTTCGATCCCTCCCGCGCCAAGAGCCTCGACGTCACCGACACGCCCTCGAAGGGCCCCGCCGACGCGCCCGTCACGCTCGTCGAGTTCGCGGACTTCGAGTGCCCGGCGTGCCGCGCCGTCTCGCCCATCCTCGACGCAGCGCTCGGCAAGCACTCCGGCAAGGTCCGCCTCTTCTTCAAGCACATGCCGCTCTCCTTCCACCAGAGGGCGGTCCCCGCCGCGCGCGCGGCCTTCGCCGCCGAGAAGCAGGGGAAGTTCTGGGAGATGCACAAGATCCTCTTCGAGCACCAGCCGGCCTTCGATCCGCCCGACCTCGAGAAGTACGCGAAGGACGTCGGCCTCGACCTCGTGAGGTTCAAGGCGGACAGCGCGAGCGAGGCGGCGACCGAGCGCCTCGCTCGCGACAAGAAGCAGGCCGACGCGGCGGGCGTCGACCACACCCCCACGGTCTACATCAACGGCCGCGAGTACAAGGGAGGCTTCCAAGAGGACTTCGACGAGTGGATCGAGGGGGAGCTCGAGCTCGCCGGCGTCGCCCCCGCCAAGAAGCCCTAGCCCGTGCGCAGCACGACCGACGCCTGCGGTTGCTTCCCTTCGGGGCGGCACTACCCGGGGATCGCCCACCTCCTGAAGGTCGCGATCGTGGGGCTCGCCGAGGAGTGGCCCGCAGACACCGCGTGGCTCGATCTGCCCATCGCGATGCTCGACACCGAGACGACCGGCCGCGACGCTGCGACCGACCGCATCGTCGAGCTCGGGATCATCATCGGCCGGGGCGGCGAGATCACAGATCGGAAGAACTGGCTCATCAACCCGGGGATCCCCATCCCGAAGGCCGCGTCCGACGTGCACCACATCACCGACGACGACGTGCGCGACGCGCCCCGGCTCGCCGAGCTCGCGGAGGAGATCCTCGGCGTCCTCGCGGAGGCCGTGCCGGCGGCGTACAATGCGGGGTTCGACCGGGGGTTCTTGATGGAGGAGCTCCGGCGCGCGGGCGTCGCGACGACCCGCGCCGCGGTCCCCGCCGTGCGCGCGGGCGTCGAGTGGCTCGATCCGCTCGTGTGGGCGAGGTCCATCCAGCGCTACGAGAAGGGGCGCACCCTCGGCGACGTCGCCGGCAGGCTCGGGATCTCGCTCGAGAACGCCCACCGCGCGAGCGACGACGCCGAGGCCGCGCTCCGGGTGATGTACGCATTCGCAAGAGACGCGAGCGTCCCGGCGACCTACGGCGGGCTCATCCAAGAGCAGCGGCGCCTCGCGCGCGTGCAAGAGGAAGACTTCAGGAAGTGGCGAAAGAACAAGCCCTGACGATCCGCGCGGCGGTGGCGCTCGGCGCAGCGCTCACGCTCTCCGCCTGCGCGGGGTCTGCGGCGACGAACGAGCCCAAGGTGTGGTCTTCGTCGAGCTCGGCGGACGGCTTCGCGAATTGCCCCGGCGGCACGGTCGTCGTCGGCGGCGGGCACGAAATCGCCGAGTCGATGCAGGCCCCTGGCAAGATGCCGATCGTGGTCGCGAGCCGCCCGTACGGCAACGGCTGGCGCGTCACCTGCACGGACGACCGCGGCGTCGCCACCGCCGGCTGCAAGGCATGGGCGGTGTGCGCGTCCGTGCTGAAGTGAGCTGACGCCGTCTCCGCGAGCGCGCGCACGACGGGGACGCCCGTCCCGAAGGATGCTCACGCCGTCTCGGCGAGCGCGCGCGCGACGGCCGCGACGGGGACGCCCGTCCCGAAGGATGCTCACGCCGTCTCGGCGAGCGCGCGCGCGACCGCCGCGACGTCCGCGACGGGCACCGAGCAGAGCGCCACGCGGAGCGTCGACGCGAGCGGCACCACGTACACGCCGCGCTCGCGGAGCCGCGCCGCGTGCGCCTTCGGATCGGATGACGTCACGGTCACGAAGAAGCCCCCATCGTACCGCGGGTACTCGAGCCCGAGGGGGCGCGCGGCGTCGTTCCACGCGGCGACCCGGGCGGCCAGGAGCTGCGTCGCGCCGAGGCGCTCGTCGTCGGCGGCCTGCTTCTCGGGCCCGTCGACGAGCAGCCGCGAGACGGCGGACATCCCCGCGTGGTTGCAGTTCGACCACGTCCCGCGGCACGAGTAGACGAGCGCCGCCTGGACGTCCTTCGCGTCGTCGGCCCGCGGCGGGACCACGACCAGCGCGCCCACCCGCTGCCCGTACGCGAGGAACGACTTGGACGCGCTCCACGCGAAGGCCACCTGCACCTCGCCCGAGAGCTTGGACAGCGCCGCGATCGGGCGCTTCACCGCGCCGGGGCTGAAGGCGGCGTACGCGATGTCGAGCAGCACCGTGATGGGCCCCTTTGGCGCGTGGCGCGCGAGCACCCTGGAGACGCCCGCCCAGTCCTCATCCGACATCGAGTAGCCCGTCGGGTTCTGGCAGGGGTCGTTGAGGAGGAGGAGCGCCCTCCCCTGCGCCTCGAGCTGCCTCGCGAGCTCGCGATCGAGCGCCGCAGCGTCGAGCGCGCCCACCGCGAACATGGAGAAGGTCTCGACGCGTCGTCCGTGCTCCCGCGCGATGGTGTCGTAGGGGCTCCAGAAGTGCGACGTGGTGAGGAGCGCCTGCCCCTCGTCGAGGAAGCTCGTGACCGCGAGGCGGAGCGCGCCCGTCCCCCCGGGCGTGGCGACCGCGACGGCGCGGCCCCGGAGCGCGGGCTCTCCGGCGAGGAGCTCGTCCTTCACCGCCTCGAGGAACGCGGGCGCGCCGCCGATGGGCGCGTACGCCGAGAGCACCGCGTCGGGCGTCTCGCGGAGCGCCTTGGTGAGCGCGGGCATCGTCATGAGCCTCCCCTCGTCGTCCATGAGCGCGCCGAGCGTCGCGTCGAAGACACGCTCACCGCGCGCCTTCGCCTCTCGGGCGGCCTTGCTGAGCGCGAAGATGGGATCGTCGCCGGGGCGCCCCTGGCGCGAGGGGATGACGTACGAGGACATGAGGAGGATCTCTAGGCCCGACCTCGAGAAACGGAAAGACCCGAAGCGCCCCAACCCATCGTCGAGCGCGCCCATCGCCGCTCTCCGACACGAGACACGAAGAGGCCCGCGCCCGTCGTCGAGCGCGCCCATCGCCGCTCTCCGACACGAGACACGAAGAGGCCCGAAGCGTCGCCGCCCCGGGCCCCTTCGCCGTCAGATGAGGACGCGGCTCAGCGCGCCGCGACCTCGTACCCCGGGAAGAAGTACGAGATCTCGAAGGCCGCCGTCTCCGGCGCGTCCGATCCGTGCATCGCGTTCTCGCCCTTGTTCGCGCCGTAGAGCTTGCGGATCGTGCCCTCGGCCGCCGCCGCCGGATCGGTCGCGCCGATGACGTCGCGGTACTTCTGGATGGCGTTCTCCGCCTCGAGCACCAGGACGACGACCGGGCTCCGCGTCATGAAGTCGACGAGCTCGCCGAAGAACGGCCGCGCCTTGTGCACCGCGTAGAAGCCCTCGGCCTGCGCGCGCGTCAGGTGGACCTGCTTCATCGCGAGGACGTCGAAGCCTGCCTCGAGCAGGTGCGCGAGGATCTTGCCATGGTGGCGCTTCTCGACCGCGTCGGGCTTGATGATGCTGAGGGTGCGTTCCTTGGACATGGGAGAGGCGCCGTACAACCAAACACCCCTCGCTATCCAGGGAAATGGCGCGGGTCACCCCGCTTCGATCCGGCTGGGCTCCCCGCAGGACGGCGGCGTGGGCCTCGCGCCGGCGCCGCGAGCGCGCCGATTCGCGCTCTCCGGCGCGCGCTGGCGACCAGTCCCCCACGCCGAGGCCGTCCTCTCCGCCGCGCTTCGGCCCGTCCCGCACCCCTGCGCCCGACCGCGATCGCTCCCTGCGTCGAGCCCGCGGGTGAGGTAAGATCGGGCTCGATGCGCGCCCTGGGCTTCCTTGGCTGTGGTCTGCTGCTCCTCCCCCTCGCGTGCGGCTCCGCCGCCGGCGACGACGATCCAGGCGGCGGCGCCGCGGGCTCGAGCACGGGCTCGGGCGGGGCGGCAGGCGAGGCCTCTGGAGGCGGCGCGGGCGGCGCAACGGCGGGCGGACCCTCTGCGGGACAGGGTGGGGGGTTCGTCCCGGGAGCCGGGAGCGGCGGTGCGGCGACGAACGACTGCGCGGGCGTGCAGACCGACGCCGAGGTGTGGGGGCACAGCGGAGACACCCTCTTCCGCGTCGATCCGACGTCGAAGACCGTCACCACCATCGGCAAGTTCAAGGGCTGCCCGGGCTCGGTGATCGACATCGCGCTCGACAAGACCGGCGCCATGATGGGCACGACCTTCACGGCGCTCGTCAAGATCGACAAGAAGACCGCCCAGTGCGCGACGGTCTCGACGGGCACGTACCCCAACTCGCTCTCGTACGTCCCCGAGGGGACCGCGCTCCCCGACGCCGAGGCGCTCGTGGGCTACAATGGAGCGTCGTACGTGCTCATCGATCCCGCGACCGGGAAGCTGACGACGAAGGGCTCGCTCCCCGCCGGCTACCAGTCGAGCGGCGACATCGTCTCCGTCATCGGCGGCAAGACCTACCTCACCATCAAGGGGAAGGACTGCGCCGACTGCATCGTCGAGGTGAACCCCAAGGACGGCGGCTTCGCGGCCGGCGCCACGCCGAAGAAGCTCCAGTACTCGTCGGTCTTCGGGCTCGCCTTCTGGGCGGGCGCGGCCTACGGCTTCACCGACGGAGGCGATCTCTTCGAGTACGACGTGGCGACGGGCACACAGAAGGCGCTCACGATCCCCAACAAGCCCGCGGGGCTGTCCTTCTACGGCGCCGGCTCGACCACCTGCGCCCCCGTGGAGCCGCCCAAGTGAGCGCGCGCGTCCGCCACTTCGCGCTCGCCGCGGCGTCCCTCGCGCTAGCGGCCACCACGACGCGTCCCGCGCGCGCGACCGGCATGCAGGGCCACACGTACATGGCGATGTGCGCCGCCGAGCAGCTCGCCCCGGGCCGCGTGAAGACGCTCCTGCTCGACGAGGAGATGCGCCTCATCAACGGCGCCTTCTTCCCGGACTCAGGCTACACCAACTCGGCCGATCACGACCAGGGCGAGATCCCGCACTGGGAAGAGTTCGTCGAGGCCTGGGTCGAGGCCGTCCGCGCGGCGCACCCCGATCCGTGGGCCGATCCGGCCGGTCGCGCCCGCATCGCGCAGCTCCTCGGGCTCGCGGCGCACGGCATCACGGACTCGACCTTCGACTCGCTCTTCTACGATCGGGTCCTCCAGGTCGACCCGGGCGGCGAAGACGCTCTCGACATGTCGATGGACGTCTTCCTCGTCGCGGATCTGCGCCGCGAGCTCATCCCCGAGCTCGCCCACGACGCGACCTTCGCCTCCACGGTCTTCTCTGGCGTGAAGCACCCCGTGCCCGACAAGGCGATCGAGAAGGCGATGAGCGCCGCGCGGAGCGGCATGGCCGCCGTCGTGAAGATCCTGGCGCCCGGGGTCGCCGACTTCGCGCCGAAGTACCCCTGGGCGCGCGCGTCGCTCCTCCGGCCCGACGTCCCCGGGTCCTACCCCTTCGGCGCGCGGGTCGCCCTCGGGTACTACCGCGAGCTCGAGAAGCGGATCGACGGAGATCCCTCCGCGGACGGGATCCTCATCGGACACTACCCCGAAGACGCGCTGCCGCTCGTCACGCTCGATCACACGCGCGCGGACGCGCGGATCGCGCTCTTCTTCGGCATCGGGCTCGACCGCAAGGCGCTCGACGGCGCGATCACGCTGACCGACGCGAGCGGGGAGGCAGTCCCCGCGAAGATCGCGCCGTACCGCGGCGACACCTGGGCCAACGCGGTGCTCATCACGCCGAGCGAGGACTGGGCGCCCGACGCGACCTACACGGTGACCGTCAAGAGCACCGTGAAGACCCTGCACGGCGCCTCGCCGTCGAAGGATCTCGCCTTCACCTTCTCCACACACTGCGCGACCGCGCCGGGCGATCCCGCCTGCAAGACCGCGGCGACGTCCGCCTGTCCGAAGAACGACGCGCGCTTCCAGCCCGAGGCGGAGGAGCCAGACGGCACGGGAGGTGGGGCGGGCGCCGCGGGCGCGGCCGGCGCCACCGCTGGATCGAGCGGCGCGCCCGCGGCTTCGGCTACGCCCAGCGAGACGGACTCGGAAGGGGGGTGCGCGGTCGGCGTGACGCCGTCGTCGATGGCGTACGTCGGCTCGCTCGCGGCGCTCGCCGCCCTCGTCGCGCGGCGCCGAAGGGTGAGCGCGTCGAGCTGAGCGACGCTGCGACCACGGGACGCGGCGCCGTGCGGCCTGCAACCGTGGGCTCGGTCGTCGTGTGCAGCCGGCCGCACGTGCCTCGAGGCGAGCGGGCGCGGACACGCCAGGAGACATCAGCCCCAGGACGCGGGCAGAGCGCGCCGTGATCGCAGGCGGCGCGGGCGCGGGCGCGATCGGGGGCGTCAGCCCGTACCCGCGAGCGCCGCGACGTGCGCGTCGAGGAAGAGCTCGACCTCATGACGCTGCTTCGTCGCGTCTTCTGCGGCGCCGAGCGCCCCCGCCCCCGCGTCGAGGCGCGCCGCGAGGATCGCCTTCCGTGTCATCGTGGGGTTCGACTCCACGCTAGCCGCCCACGCGAGGGCGCACATCGCGTGGCGCGCCGCCTTGCCGCCAGGCTTCGTGTGGGGCGCCGCAGGCGCGGACGCGCCCGAGAACCGCGCGAGCACCTCGGCGCGGAACGGGCCGGGCACGAGCAGATCCGCGATGGCCTGCGCGATGGGCGCCGCCCGCGGCAGCTCGTCCCGGAGCACGAAGGCGAGGAGCTCGAGCGTCGCCGCCCCGAAGGCGTGCCGCTCGTCGCCGGCCTCCTTCACCTTCGCCCCGAGGGCCCCCGACTCTTCCATCGGGACGCCGATGCGGTTCGCCATCACGGCGACGGCGCCCTCGTCGGGGACGTCGAGCCCGTCCTGGATCGCCGCCTCCCACGCGCCGCGCACGAGGAGCCGCGCGAGCTTCGGCTCGATTTCGCCCGCGAGGTCGATCGTCTCGGCGGCGCCCGCCGGGGTCGCCGCGATCGCGGCCTCGTCCTCGGGACCGAGCCCGAGCGTCGCCGCCATGGCGCGCACGAGCCTCGCCTCGTCGCGGGTGAGCGCGCCGTTCGCTGCCATGCTCGAGGCCGCCATGCGCGCGGCGATGGCGCCGAGGAGCCGCGCGCGCGCCTTCGCCTTCTCGCCCGGCGCCGACGAGAAGATCGAGCGGAGGCCGCGGGCTCCACCCGCCAGCGTGACGGCATCGAGGAGCTCGTGCATCGGCACGAAGCGAGGGATCGCCAGCGGCGCGTGCACCCGGGAGAGCTCGACCACCCAGCCGTCGAGCTCGGACGGGGACGCGACGAGCTCGCCTTGCCAGGCACGTCGGTGCGCGTCGAGCCGCACCTTTGCGAGCTCACGCCATGCTTCGACGTCGGCCTCCTCCTTGGCGAGCGTCGAGAAGATTACATCGTGACAGAGGACCGAGAGACAGCGGGCGGCAGGATCGAGCATGTTCAGAAGGTCTTGCAGGAGATGGCGGGAGACATCGGGTACGGCGCGAGCGCGTCGATCGTCGCTTGGGATACCGTGCGCGCGTCGGCGATCGCCCGCAACATGTCACGCCCGGGGGCGGGGCTCCGCGGTCGCTGTGGGCTCGAGAAATCGACCAGGTAGAGGCCGAATCGAGGGCAGTATCCGCTCTGCCACTCGAAGTTGTCGGTGAGCGACCAGTACGTGTAGCCACGGACGTCGACGCCGCGCTTCATCGCCCAGCCCACCTCGAAGAGGTGCTCGGCGATGAAGCGCGGGCGCGTCGGCTCCGTCGCGTCGGAGGGGACGCCGTTCTCCGTGACGAAGACGGGGAGCCCGAACTCCTTGGTCTGATCGAGCACCTCACCGAAGCTCTCCGGCACGATGTCCCAGCCCATCGAGTTGCGAGGCTTGCCCGTGGGGAGACCGAGCTGCGCGGGCTGGCGCCCGAGGTACGGGATCGCCGCCGCCAGATCCGACACGATCGAGTGGCCGTAGTAGTTGAGCCCGATGTAGTCGAGGCGGTGCGCGAGCTCGGGGCTCGCGGCGACGTCGTTCGGTCCGTCGAGGCGCTCGTCGACGTCCATGTCCAGATCGCCACGGGTCGCCACGAAGAGGTACCAGTAGTTCCAGAAGTACGACGCGTGGTTCGCCGCGGCGACGTCCTCGGGGCTCGACGGATCCTTCGGGACGTAGACGCGCTGGTGGAGCGCCATGCTCACCATCGCCGGCTTCCCGTCTCCGTCCGCGTCGACGGTGTCGGCGGCGTGGATGCGATCGTACGCCTTCGCGTGAGCGTACGCTTGGTGCTTCTGCGCGAGCATCATCCGGTCGGGGCCCGCGACGCCCGGGGGCCAGCCGCCAAGGAGGTAGCCGACGGAGGGCTCGACGTTGGGCTCGTTGATCGTGATCCACCAGTCGACCCGATCGCCCCAGCGCTTCGCGGCGCGCTCGGCCCACGTCGCGAAGACGTCGACCGAGTCGGCGCGCTCCCATCCCTGCGGCTCCTTCGGGGCGTCGACGTCGACCTGCCAGGTCGGGTGCGCGAAGTGGTGCAGCGTCACCATCGGGGCGACGCCCGCGGCCGCGAGCTTCGCGAGGAGCGCGTCGTACTTCGCCACGCCGTCCGGATCGGGCGTGTCGGCGTCGAAGGCCTGCTTCGTCGGGTAGACGCGCGCGAGCTCGATCGAGAAGCGGTAGACTCCGAGGTGTGCGTCCGCGAGGGCGGCGACGTCTTCGTCGAGGTGGGCGAAGGTGTCCGGGCCGCCGTCGGGCTTGCTGCCGGCCTGGACCTTGCCAGGCTTGTCGGCCCACTTCACCCAGTCGGTCTGGAGCCCAGACTCCACCTGCTGTCCTGCGCTCGCCGCGCCAAAGAGGAAGCTCGGCGGGAAGGTCACGCTCTCAGGGCGAGGCCCTGGCTCGTACTTCGGAGGAGCGAAGCCCGAGGCGGCGCCGGACGCCCCCGACGCCCCGCCGCTCCCCGACGCTCCTCCCGCCCCGCCGCTCGCTGGAGGAGCGGACGACGAGCCATCCGAAGAGCCCCCGCCGCAAGCGCAGAGGGAGAGCGAGCCGAGGAGAGCGAGCGTCGAGCCGAGGCGCATGGCCCGATCGGTAGCCCAGCTCCGCCCGCGCCGCGAGCGGTCCCTCGGGCCCTCACGGGCTCGGCGCACGAGCTACGAAGCGCCGCCTC
>CAYNEK010000003.1:14944-63446 GCA_964396175.1 uncultured Polyangiaceae bacterium
GAGCGGTCCCTCGGGCCCTCACGGGCTCGGCGCACGAGCTACGAAGCGCCGCCTCGTGACGCGCGCGGCAAGGCGTCGGCGTCCTTCACTTCGACACGGAGCAGACGAGGTCCTCGGTCACCAGCTCGGTGCCTCCGCCGAGATCGCGGATGTACGCGACCAGGATCGCGCCGTCCTTGATCGGCACGAGGCGGGCCTCGCTCGCGCGCTCGTCTCCCTCCGTCACCGCGTACGGCCGCCCGATCACGCGGAAGTTCGCGTCGATCGCCCCGATGACGAGGTGCCCCTTGCCGCGCTCTCCGTCGATGTAGCTGAGCCAGCGGCGGCCACGGGAGTCGCGCGTGAAGTCGGGATCCACCTCGCTGTCCTCGTCGTCGTCGTCGAGGGCCACCTTCGTCACGCGCTTCGGGAGCTCGGGGCTCTTCCCGACGAGGCGCATCGCGCGCATGTCGTACTGCCCCTTCGCGCGCCCGAAGGCCACCGAGACGACCACGTCGTCGCCGTCCTCCGCAATGTCCGCGACCGTGGGGAAGCCGTCGTACGCCCGCACGTCTCCCTTCTTCGTCTTGTCCGCGTTCGTCAGCGTGGCGAGGAGCTGGGCGCCGCGGCGGGCGACGACGACGTACGAGCCGTCGGCGAGCCTCGCGCTCTGCGGGACCTCGTAGGTGGTCGGCTTCGCGAGCCCATCCTTCACGGCGGTCTCGTGGAGCGTGCGCTCGCTCCCGCGGCTGGCCTTGTCGACGGCGACGAGGTGCATCGACCAAGCGGGCTTGGCGCCCTCGAGCTCGCCACGAAGCTCCGAGCCGACGATCCAGGACTCACCCGCGTCCGGCCCGACGAAGGTGCGGCAGTCGCGCACCTCGCGGTACCGCTCCTTGCCGTCCGGCGACTTCGTCTTGAACCTCGCCGCGAGCTCGTCGCCGGTCGGACGATCCGTCTCCTTCTGCTCGTAGAGCGACACGCCCGAGAAGCCCATCCAGGGGTCCTCGCGCTCGCCAGGTCCGCACGCGACGACGCGGCGGCCGTCCTTCAGCTCGTCGTGATAGTCGACGAAGGCGTGCATCTCGCCGCCGTCCACCTTGACGGGGGTCACCCGCATGATGTGCCGCACACCCTCGGCGCGCGACGGCTCCTTCGCGAGCCGCCCCGCCACCGCGACCTTCTTCAGGGAGCCCTGACCGTCGCTGCCGACGACGAGGACGTGCGGGGTGTTCCCGATCGCGAGCCCCACGGCGACGCGCCCGTCCCGCAGCTCGGCGACGCTGAGGCCGGTCAGCTTGTTGGGGTTCTTCGCCCAGACCTTCTGCGAGCGCTCGAGGCACGTCGGGGGGGCCGTGATGCCGGACGACGCGGCCGGCGCGATCGCGGTCGGCAAGGCGATCGGCGGCGCCTCGACGGGCGCGGCAGACGCGGACGCGGAGGGGACCAGCTCGCGCGCCGCGTCCCCCGTGGGCTTGGGCTTGGAGCACGCCACGAGGAACATGAGGGGCAGCGACGAGAGGAGCGCGCGCATGCGGGTGTCCACGCCTTACTACAGAATGCCGCGCACACGATCCCGCTCTCGGCGGTGTATGATGGTGATCGCAGCGATGCCGCCCCCCACGCCCGAGCCGCGCGAAGAGCCTTCGACCCCCAAGGAGGAGACCGAGGTGGACGAGCTCGCCGAGCTCGCGATGATCCTGCGAGAGGAGCAGGTCGAGGCGCGCGTCGTCCACTACAAGGAGGAGCTCGAGACGAACGCAGAGCTCGACGCGATCACCGCGCAGGTCGTCGCGCAGCTCCGCGAGCTCCAGGCGAAGGTGGCCGCGGACCGCTCACCGGAGAGCCGCGCGGCCGCCGAGCTGGAGCAGGTTCGCTCACTCTCGGCGCTCCTCTCTCGCCTCTTCCGCCAGAACGAGATCTCCGTCCTCGTCGAGCAGGTGCTGAAGGGCATCTCACGCCGGGTGACGAAGCTCTTCTTCGACTCGGAGCTCTCCGAGAGGGCGGCCGAGAGCGCGGCCAAGGTGCGCCAGATCGATCACTCCGAGCAGGCGCTCTTCTACGTCCTGCGCCGCTACCAGAACCGCCTCCGCGCCGAGCTCGAGGGCTTCGAGTACGTGGACGCGGACACGCGCGAGGACACCATGGCCCTCCTCGAGAAGACGACGAGCGATCTGCGCGTGGCCTTCCTCGCCCGGAGGAGCCCGGAGCTGAAGCGCGTGCTCGCCGTGACCAACTCGGCGCTCCTCGAGTTCTTCCAGCGCACCTTCCCGCCGACAATCGAGGACTTCTCGCGCGAGGTGCTCACGGAGGCCAAGACCGGCCGCGCACCGAACGCGCTCGGCTACAAGATCCTCCACGAGCAGTTCAGCGATTTCCGCAAGGCGTTCGAGCGGAGGCTCTTGGGGGTGCTCGTTGCCGATGTCGTGCCACGGGTGACGTCAGAGCTCGCGCGGGGCAGCGACGAGTTCCGAGGCGAGACCGTCGCCTTCGTGTCGCGGCCGCAGCTCTACAGCGAGCTCGTGTCCGTGGCGTCGAGCGCCATCTACGACTTCTTGTGCAACGAAGGCTTCCTCGATCTCCCGATCGACTGGCGCCGTGACGCCGAGGCCCGCGCGCTCGAGCAGGGTTAGCGCCCGGCGCGATCCTCCGACAGCGGCCTCGTCGGATCGGGCCTGCGCTGAGAAGGTGCGCCCAGGGTTGGCGCCCGGCGCGATCCTTCGACAGGGAGCCACCAGCTCCCGACGAGGGGAAGGCTGAGAGCCCTTCCACGCCGTGCGACGAGAACGCGGCGACGCGGCGCGGGTCGGTCCTTGCGCCGGGCTGGCGCGTGTCCTCGGCGCAAGACCCGCTCCATCGGCCTCGAGAGGCGCGCCTGCGACTCAGGTGTCGAGGCGGCTGCCGTCCTTGGGGCAGTAGACCGACCCAGGGGGGTAGGTGCCCCCGCAGGTCTTGCAGACGAGCCCTTGCGTGGGCGCCTTCGGGACGAGGCGCTTCCTTCTCACGACCGTGCTCCGTGCAGGCCCCTGCACGACCTCCTCGACCTCCTCCGTCTCGGGGCGCTGCCGCCGCAGGAGCACGACGCCGGCGATCACCAGCGCGACGACGACGAGCCCTACGATGGACAAGAAGACGATCCGCCGCGTCCCGCCGCCGTCCTTCGCCTCGGCGGCGCGCCCGCCGAGCCCGCTCGTCGCCACGATCGCGACGGCCGCCGCCTGGTCCTCGACCGCCGAGAGCCCGCCCGTCGAGAGCAGCTTCTCGTAGCGCTCGGGCGACAGCACCTCGACGACGACCTTCGCGGAGCGACCGCTCACCGTCGCCTGCACCGTCGTCTCTCCCTCGGGCGCGTCCTTCGCGACGGTGACGAGCCCCGCCGGGCTCACCGTCACCTTGTCGGAGGCCGACGAGAAGCTCGGCGCGAGCGGCACGCGGCAGCCCGCCGCGTCGAGCACCACCACACGAAGCGCCAACGACTCGCCCGGCTTCAGCACCTTCCTCGATGGGCGGACCTCGATGCGGCTGGCCTCTCCCGTGACCACGCACGCCGCATCCCGGTCTCCGGGCTCGTCGCGCTTCGGAGGATCGGGGGCGATCGTGGTCGCAGGAGGAGGAGGCGCCGACGATGCGGGAGGTGGGGCCTCGTCCCCCGCGCGACGTACGAGGGTATAGCTCCGGCTCCGTCGCACGCTGGCGGTGCAGTTCTGATCCTTGAAGGTGAACTGATACTCCCCCGTCTCGTCGAAGGAGATGGACGTGTCCGTCGCGGACAGCGTCGTCACGACGGTCGCCTTCCGGACGTCGCCAGCGGGGGTCCCGCACCGCGTCCTCCAGAAGCGCGGAGAGGCGCTGTGCGAGGTCACGGCGATGCCTCCTCCCATCTCGAAGCAACCGCTCGTCCGCGGGTATCCGCCCCCCGAGAACTGGAGCTCGCCGCCGGACTCGGTCACGACGACGGAGCCGCCTGGCGCACCACGGGGAGCCGGGCGAGGGCCGCACGCCTCCCCCCAATCCCCGATGGCCCAGCGCTCGGTGATGGGGCTCGCCGCCCACGTGCCCGACAGCGTGGGGCGCTCCTCGGCCGACGCGGTCCCCGCCACGACCGCGAGCACGACGAGCGCGGCCAAGAGGACGAGGCGCAGCGTCTTCACGGGCAGAGGGGCGCGACCGCGCCCGACGAGAAGTACGCCTTCGACTGTTGGACGAAGAGCCCGCCGTCCGACTCCGGCGTGGTCTGTTGAGGCTCCCCGGCCCCGAAGAGGATCCCCGCGACGCCGCTCGCGCGCACCTCGTCGAGGTGGGAGAAGAAATACGCGACGCGGTTGTCCTTCCAGTGGTTCTTCGTGTCGTTCTGCGACGCGTTGCCGAGCGGGAGCTGCCACCACAAGATCGGGCGCCCCGTCGCCTCGCCGAGCGCCTTCACCCACACGAACGACTGATGGAAGTGCGGGAGCGTCGTGTTCGTCGCGTCGAGCCAGGTGTCCTCGCCGTTCTTCTGATCGAAGCCGGCGTCCCGATCGCTCATATCGACGAGGAGGAAGTCGGCCTCTCCGGCGCCGAGCTTCGAGAGGTACGCGGCGAGCTTCTTCGCTTCTGCGGCCACGTCGAGCGACGGATCTTGGTTGGTGGTGACGTCGAAGTTCGTCGCCCACGGGGACGCATGGAGGGCGATCTTGACGTGCGGCGCGCGCGCGCGGACGATCTTGAAGAGGCACCTCGCGAAGCCGGTCGCGTCCCCCGGGAGCCCTGCGCACTCGGGGCTCGCCGTCGAGACCGCCACCGGAACGCTCGCGGGATCCGGCGCGCCCATCTGCTGGAAGTAGCCCCACAGGTCCGGCTCGAGGTGGAGGAGCGCGGGCTCGTCGCCGAGCGTGTCCGCGAGGAAGCGCACGTCATCGTAGTAGCGCTTCATCTTCGCAGGATCGGTCATCGCCGCGAGCTGTCCCTTGCCCTCGCTCGCCCCCGAGTCCTGGAGCTGCTCATAGTAGGTTATCATCGGGATCGCGCCGGTCTTCTTGGTCTTCGAGACGAAGTCCTTGACGAATTGCCCGGGCGGGGCCTGGTCCCACTGCCAGCACCCCCACCACGCGCATCCGCCCGCCTGGTTGTCGCAGGGCTGGCCCTTCGTCGAGCAGCCTGTGGCACAGCTCGCGCAGGTCCCGCTGTCCGGGAAGCCTCCCGAGAGGTACTGGTACCGCACGTCGAAGGGGGCCATCCCGAGCGTCGCGTCCGTCATCGCGCCGCCGACGAGGAGGTGATCCTTCCCGAGATCGGCCAGGAAGTCCTTGACCACGCACGCGCTCGGCGCACCTGCAGCCCCGGCGCTCACACCACCGCCCGCGCCAGCCTGTGAGCCACCCACGCCAGCCTGTGAGCCACCCACGCCAGCCTGCGAGCCGCCCGCGCCAGCCTGCGAGCCGCCCGCGCTGCCCGACACGCCTGACGGCACGTCTTCCGGCCCGCCACACGCCGCCACGGCGACAATGGACGCGAAGACCGCCACGCCCACCCTCCTCATCGGGCGTGCTCCCCCTCCAGATCGCGAAACGATGGCGCGAGGTGGTCGAAGGTGTCGAGGAGCGCCTGGGGCATCACGCGGATGCCCGCGACGACGGGCATGAAGTTGCTGTCCCCCGCCCACCGCGGGACGACGTGCACGTGGAGGTGCTCCGCGATCCCGGCGCCCGCCGCGTCCCCGAGGTTCATCCCCACGTTGAGCCCGCCCGCGCCGACGGCGGCCTTCAGGCGCACCGAGCACTCCGTCACGAGGCGGAAGACCTCGTCGTGCTGCTCGCGGGTCAGCTCTGCGGGCGAGGCGTGGTGTCGTCGCGGGACGACCATCAGGTGCCCGGGCGCGAAGGGGTAGCGGTTCAGCACCACGTAAGCGGACTTCGAGCGGAAGAGGACGAGGTTCTCGCGGAAGCGGTCCACCACGTCCTCGGCGTAGCCGCAGAAGACGCAGCGCGACTTGTCCTTCGGGCCGAGGATGTATTCCATCCTCCAGGGCGCCCACATCGGCGGAGAGGTCATGGCGCGGAAGCCTCGCGGGGCGGACAGACCGGCTCGAGCATGGGCTAGGCGAGCGATCTACCGCCGATCCGCGGCGGATGTAAGCTCGGGCGTGCGGCGTCCGTTCTCCGGTCCGTGGACGGCACCTTCGCCCTCGACCTCGGCCTCCTCGCCTTTCTCCCCACGGAGCCCAGGCAGGCGACTACCGTGCGCGACGTGCCCGACGACCGGCCCGAGCTCGCCGAAGAGCGTCGCTTGGTGGCTCGTGCCCAGGCAGGCGACAGGGCCGCCTTGGGGGCCATCCTCCGCAAGTACGGGCCGCTCCTCTTCCGCTCGGTGCTGCTCCCGCGGCTCGGACACGGCCTCGCCGAGGAGGCGCTGTCGATGACGTACGAGAAGATCCTCGACAAGCTCGGCCAATTCACCTGGCAGGACGTCGGGATCTACCCGTGGCTCCGCGTCGTCTCGATGCGCATCGCGCTCGATCTGCTCCGCGCTCGGCGGCGCGAGACCCCCGTCGAGGCCGAGATCCTCGAGAGGGAGCTCGACGCGGCGAGCTCGCAGCCCGAGACGCGCACCGACGCGCTCGTCATCGCGCGGGACGACGAGGCTCGGCAGAGGGCGCGCGTCTTCGCGGCGCTCGAGGAGATCAACCCCCGCTACGCAGCCGCCATCCGCATGCGCATCCTCGAGGAGCGCCCGCGCGAAGAGGTCGCGAAGGCGCTCTCCGTGAGCACCGCCACCTTCGACGTGGTACTTCACAGGGCGCTCGCGGCGATGAAGAAGGCCCTCACCGAAGACAGCGAGGACGCATGAGCGCCGACGAGCGCCCCGTCCCCGTCGTCGACGACGAGCCCGAGCCGACGGCGGAGGAGCTCCGACTCGCAGAAGAGCTGCGCCGAGGGCTCGACGGCGACGCGCCGTCCTTCGACGTCGACTTCGCCCGGAGGCTCGCGGTGATGACGGCGCCATCCGATCTGGACGAGCTCGCGCACGAGCGCATCCTGCGCGCCGCGCTGGCAAAAGAGCCGCGGGGCTCGACGAGGCGTGCCGTCGTCGTCAGCCTCTCGGTCGTCGTGGCCGCTGCCGCGGCGCTCGCGGTCGTCGCGCACGGCGAGCGCGACCTCTCGCACACCCCCGTGGCTCCACAGCTCGCGCGCCGCTCCACAGAGGAGCTCTTCACGGGCCCGGCGGGCCCGGGCGCGACGACGACCGAGCGCGTCGAGCGCATCGCCCACGCGAGGGCGCGCGATCTCCGCGAGAACCGCTTTGCGCGTTGGGGGGTGAGATGATCGACCGCCGAGCGCTCGGCTACGTGCTCGCGGCCACGCTCCTCCTGGGTGGACTCGCCGGCTGCGATCCGCGCGGAGCACCCGCGGCGAGCGACGGGGCCGTCGTCGACTCGTCGCTGCTGGCCTACCTCTCGCTCGCCCGCGCGCTCCACAGGGAAGCAGACCTCGCCGAGCGCGACGACGATCCGCAGAAGGCCGTCGAGGCGATGGATCGGCTCTTCCGCGCGCCGCGGCCAGGGCCGTCGCCGGAGGTCGATGAGGTGCTCGCCGATAGCCACGCACGGATGGCGGAGCTCCTCGCGGGGCTCGGAGAGTTCGATCGCGCCGAGCACCAGGTGGGCGAGGGGCTGACCCTCGCGAAGGAGCCCACGTTCTTCCGCGGGAGGCTGCTCGAGGTGCGCGGGCTCGTCGAGGAGAAGCGGGCGAAGGCGCTCCGCGCCGCCGGTGACGTCGAGGCCGCGAAGGCCGCCGAGCGACGCGCGGTCGCCGCGAGCGAAGAGGCGATCCAGATCCTCCAGCGCGTCATCGAGGAGAAGGCCCCCAAGCCGGGAGGCCCTCGGTGAGCCGTCAGCCCACGCCGACCGAGGGACCACCGAGGCCGCGCACCGCAGCCCTCGCCCGGGCACCGCATCGCGCGTACTCACTCTTGGCGCTCGCGACCCTCGGCGGGCTCACGGCGTGCGCCGCACCCAACCGCCCGGCGCCGCCCACGCGAAGCCCCGCGAGCGCCGTGACCCAAGAGAAGGACGAGGCACCGAGCCCCAGGTTCGCGACGCCGCCCGGCGCGCCGGCTTCGTCGCCGACCGCGGCGGCCCCCGCGCTCGGTGGTGCCGCGGCCCCGACCTCACGCGCCCCTGGCTCGCAAGCCACGAGGGACGGTGTGGACGACGCGCTCACGCTCCCGGAGGCGATCCGCACCTTCGAGCAAGAGGCCACGACCCTATCGCGCTCGCTCTCTCGGTGCGCCGAGGCGTGCAGAGCCCTGTCGGTCCTCGAGAGGGCCGCACGGAGGATCTGCGCCGTCGGCGAGGACGAGGTCCGCTGCGACGACGCGAAGTCGCGCCTGCGCGAGGCGAGGGCGCGCGTGCGAGAGCGCTGCAAGGCGTGTCCCGACGGGGCGAGCACCGATCCCGACGCGCCCATCTGATCCACGCGCACGACGCCCGAGAGCACCAAGGGTCGTCGAGCCGCCCCGGTCACACGCGCCGGCGAGCCCAGCGCGCGCAGCCCCGGACGCCGAAGAGGCCCGACCTTCGTCGAGCCTCTCCGGTCGCACGCGCCGACGAGCCCTGCGCGCACGGCCCCGGACACCGAAGAGGCCCGACCTTCGTCGAGGCGCTGCGACCCCACGCGCCGACGAGCCCAGCGCGCGTGGCCCCGGACAGCAAAGAGGCCCGACCTTCGTCGAGCCTCTCCGGTCACACGCGCTCATAAGCCGAGTTCTGTCCCGTCGGCGAGTCGCCCCGACCGACGGCGGTGATCATTCTTCTAGGGCGGCCGTTGCCGGACGCCTCGAGCGGCCTACCCGGGTGCTCGGCGGGCAGCCTGCGCACGCACCCATACATGGCCTTGCTCCGAGTGGGGTTTTCCGTGCCGCGCTCGTCACCGAGCGCGCGGTGGGCTCTTACCCCACCGTTTCACCCTTGCCTCCCGGACCTCGCGGCGCGGGGTGGCGGTCTGTTCTCTGTGGCACTGTCCTCGAACTCGCGTTCACCGGCCGTTGGCCGGCACTCTGCCCTGGGGAGCTCGGACTTTCCTCCCGCCCGCGGATGCGGACCGGCGATCACCCGAGCGCCTGTGACATCGAGCAGTCTAGCGCACGCCGCGCGAAGGGGCCACTCCCGTGGGCGGCCGATGGCGCGGCTGCGTCGGTCGGGGGCCTGAGGATCCGCGTCCACACCGCTGGGCGGCGGGCGTCGTCTCGGGCGGGTGGATCGGCGCGGCGGGACCGACCCACACCCACGATCGCTCGCGCGTGGGGCGTACGCGGTCTGGACCACCCGCCCTCTTGACGCTGTGATGCGTCGTGGCCGTGGCGCCTCCGTCGTGCGCCGCCAACGAATCCAGTGCGAAGGGGGGGACTTGAACCCCCACGGTGTTACCCGCTAGCACCTCAAGCTAGTGCGTCTGCCATTCCGCCACCTTCGCGAGGTGATTGGTCCGGGAGCGACGTCCCGGGGCAAAGAACCGAGGGACTCGGCTTATGGTCCCTCTCCCCTCCTCTTGTCAAGGCGGAAGAGACCGGTGACGGCGGTGACCAGGTCGTCGATCCTGAAGGGCTTGCGCAGGCAGGAGACCGCCTCGGGGAGCGCTCCCAGCGCCTCTCGATCCGCCGACCCGGAGACCACGAGCACGCCGGCGTCTCCGCACGCGGCGACGAGCTCGACGAGCATCGCGCGGGGCATGCCGCGGAAGGGCGAGAGATCGATGAGGACGACGTCGAAGCTCGACTCTCCGAGCGCCCGTACCGCCGCCGCGGCCGTCTTCACCAGGGTGACGGCTGCACCGCGGTGCGTGAGCGCCGTATCGAGGAGCTCGAGGACGCTCACGTCGTCGTCCAGCACGAGGCAGCGCGCGCCGCGGATGGACGCCTCGGGGCGCGTCGACGAGAGCTCGCGCGATGACGGCGCCTGCGTGGGCCAGACGACGACGAATTCGGACGCGGCCGCTCCGAGCGACAGATCTCCGCCGTGCTCCAGGGCGAGCGCTCGCGCGTGAGCGAGGCCGATCCCGGCGCCGAGGCGATCGGTCGTCCCACCCGCAAAGACGGTGGCGCGACGCTCCGGAGGGATGCCCGGCCCCTCGTCCGAGACGACGATCCGGACCTCGTCTCCAGCGCGTCGAGCCGTGACGCGCACCACCGTCCCGGGCGGAGAGAAGCGCGCGGCGTTGAGGAGCAGGTTGGTGACCACCTGGAGGAGGGCGCGTGGCGAACCGACGAGCGCGTCGTCCACGAGCTCCACGGAGAGCTCCACTCCCGCCTCGGCCGCGCGCGACGCCAGCCCCTCCCGTGCCTCCTGAAGCAGGGCCCCGAGCGAGTCATCCTCTGGCGGACCGTCGACGCACGCGCCGATCGCCTGACGGGCGAGCCGACGCCCGTCGTCCGCGCGCGACTGCGCGAGCCGGAGCAGTCGACGAGCCTCTCCCGGATCGGCGGTCGACGCCATGCGATCGAGGAGGCCGATGACCACCGTCAGAACGTTCCCTACCTCGTGGAGCGCAGAGGCTTGCGCTCGCACACCGGCAGGATCCTTCCGCTGACGGAGCATATCTACGCCCATACCAAACACTCCCCTCGCCGTCGATGGCCCTGGCCAAGGCTCAAGGCTGAGTCCCCTCGCTCGGCGCCGTCCACGCCGAGGGGACGAACGCGCGGAACGCGCCGTCTGGACCGATCGGCACGAGCGCAACCGGGAGGAGTCGCCCCGCGTGACGCGCGAAGATCCGCAGCGCGCCACCCGCGAGCGGCAGGAGGCTAGACGACGGGACCCCCGGCTCCGGCGTGAGGACGGTGCCGCGGAGCTCATAGGGAGCCGTGGCCGAGAGCGCGAGCGCCGCGTCACCGTCCACCGCGACCTCAGGGGCCACGATCCAGGGGAGCGCCGCGCGAGGCTCGAACCGCACGGACACGTCGTAACCACCCTGCTCGAGCGTGGCCGAGAGCGCCCCAGACACGTCCGTCGTGCTCCCTCCTCGACGCGGAGACAGGCTCGCCCCACGGAACATCCTCTCGAGCGCGTCCGGCGTCGTGGGGACCGGCGACCACTCGACGGCGACGTCCTGCCCAGGTTGACCCAGCGCGACCACGTCCATCCGCAGGCGCGCGCGGCTGGGCAAGAGTATGGACATTCCATATATTTTGCTCTGGCCTGGTGGTGGACGGAGCTCCCACGGCCCCGCCGCCCGGCCGATCCCCGCCGAGGCCCCGCCCATGGCCGCGACGTCGTAGACGCCGACGGGCGCGACGAAGGACGCGATGCCCGTCGTGGGGTCCGCGGTCACCTCGGCCTCGAACCAGGCGAGCACCCCCGGAGGGACGCCGTCGATCCCCGGGGTGCCCCCGGCAGAAGAGCTCCGCGCCCGCGCGAGCAGCGTCCCGGCGGCGCCGACGGTCGTCCCCGGGACAGGCCCCACCGTGACGAGGCGCGCCTCGACCTCGGCGAGTGAGACCGAGAGCGTCGACAGATCGATCACCGTCTCCTCGTCACCAAAGAAGCTCGCGTCGAAGGCGAGCTTCGGGCCGATCACACCAGGCGGCGGCGAGAGCACGAGCCAGTACGCCGCCGGCGAGGCCGGAGGGTAGAAGTCCACGAGGCCGACGCCACCGGACTCGGACACCCCCACGAGGAGCGCGCCTGGCTGCGAGTCTTCGAAGAGCCGACCGACGGTCGAGACGCGGAGCCCCGAGGCCTGATCGACGATCTCGGCGCGATAGCCCGCGAGGCTCCCGGACGAGGGGCCGAGCAGCCGCACGCGCAGCTGTCGTGGGAGCTGCGGCAACGGGGTCGCATCGACCGCCCCACGCACGAGGAACGGAGCGATCTGACAGGGATCCCCCGGCTCCGCGTGCGCCTCGGGACGAACGTAGAGATCGTACGGGAGATCCTGCACCGCGAGCGCGACGTGACGCGCCGCGTCCACCCTCGCGAAGGCGCCCGGCGCGAGCCCCTCGAGCGGCCCCGCGGCGACGAGCGTCGCGACCAAGGGGACCTGCGCCAAGGGGCAGCCTGGGTGGATCTTGAGGAGATCGGGGGACGCTGGAGGGATGGAATAGGTGCGCGCCTCGAGGGCGGGCATGACGAGCGCCCCTGGGCCTCCCGCTCCCTCGCCGCGCTCGAAGAAGGTCCGCTGGCTCTCGAGGATCGGCAATGGGAGATACCTCGGGATCGCGCCGAGCCCCGAGGCGACCGACGGGGTGATCTCGGCAACGAGCTCGAGCGAAGACGGCGGTAGGGCCAAGCAGGTCCTGTCCACGCAGGTCGAGCCAGGTGGACAAGCATCCGCTGTCAGGCAGAGGTTTCGCGCGCCTGCGAGCTCCTCCTCATCCGAGCGTGGGGCCCCGCACGCCGCAGCGGCGACGAGGAGCATGGCGAGACCCACGAAGCGCGCCCTCATGGCTGCGTGGGGCAGCCCCCGAGCGCCTTGATCTGGTCGATCTGGTCGGGGCTCCCCGCGAGCACCCACCAGACGAGCCGATCGACGTCGTCGGGGTCCTCGGGGTGGCCGGCGAGGTCGAAGCGGTGGCTCACCACCATGGTGACCGGGTAGCACCCCGAGGGCGCGCGCTGCCCGGAGAAGAGGCTCCGCTGCGAGAGGCCGTAGGTGAGCTCGACGAAGCGTCCCTCCTGGTTCAGCTTCCCCGCTGGGACGCGCGCGCGATCGAACACGGCCGAGACGTCGTTGGAGTCTCCGACGAAGAGCAGGGCGATGACGTCCTCGTTGTTGTCCTCCGAGCTCACACGGCTGCGAAACGTGACGGTCTGCTTCTCGCTGGACACGAGGACGAAGGCGTCGATGGGGGGTGACGCGTTGGCCCCGGAGAGGCGAGGCCGCGAGCGCACCGGCTCCGGGAAATCCTGGGTCGAGGTGACGAGGCAGCTCGACGCCGCGAGCGCCGACGCGCCGATCACCGCGCGGGCCCAGCGCCACCCCGCGCGCTCGGAGGCCGCTCCTGCTGCTCGCAGCGCAGACGGACCGGACTCGATCATCCGCGGCGCCGCCCGGAGGCCCGCATCGTCCCGCTCGAGGTGCGCCCTCGCGCCCCGAAGCGCGCGGACGCGTACTCTGGGCTGAGCGCGAACCCATAGAGATCGTAGAGGAGTGGGTGCTTCATCGCGTCCAGCATCGCGCGCACGCGGTCGGGCGGCGCCGCGGGGAGGAGCCCGTGCCCCCTCGCTGCCTCGCGCAACGACACGCCGAAGTCCCCGCTCGCGAAGAGTCCGGCGCGCGCCGCGACACGTGAGGCGGCAAGCACCGCCTGGTCGACGCGCAGGGTCTCCGGGAGGACGGCCAGCTCGGCCACACGCCGCTGCGCACGCGCGGGGATCGCTTGCCAGAGCACCTCGGCGGTCGCGGCGACGGTGGGGGTCGGTCGCTTGCGGTGCTCGGGCGGGCCGAACGCGAGCTCGATCGCGTCGAGCAGCGCCCCCAGCCGCTGCGACGGGAGGCCGACCAGGAGCGCGCGGTCCGAGGTGGCGCTCGTCAGCGCAGCGCCAAGCCTGTGGGCGACCTCGGGCGAGTCTTCACGAGGCTCGCCGTGAAGGATCACGGCCGGCTGACCGAGGAGCGCGACCTCCGCCGCGCACTCACCCCCGCCTCGACGCTGAAACAGGGGCGTACGTGGTGTCCCGAGCATCCTCGCGAGGAGCGTGTACACGCGCGACGCTGGCGTCACGCCGCCGAAGGAGACCCGGTCGAGCCCCGAGACGCCGTACGTCGACGGGTCCTGACGAAAGAGGTGCGGAGCGTGATCCCAGACGTGCGCGACGACCTCGAAGAGCGGGTGGACCGCGCCCCGGAGGAGCAGCTTCACGATGATCTCGGGCTCCTCGCGCTGCGCCGCAAGCGGCGGCGGCGGCGGCGATGGGAGCCCCGCGAAGACCGCGAGGACCTGCTCGACCGCGCGCGCTTGGGCTTCCGATCGGTCCGCAACGGCGGCCTCTCGGAGCGCCTCGAGCGCCCCCACGTCCCCTGGGTGAGCCAGCGCGCGATCGAGCGCCGTCGCCAGGGTGATCCGCTCCTTGGGAGGCGCGAGGGTCGTCCTCTCGGCCTCTGCTAGCTGGATGTTCACAGGCCCGAGGGTGGGTCGGATGTCGGCGATCGGCCTGTCAGAGCGTCGGTCCTCGCCGGGGAGATCTTGGGCGACAAGCGCCTCGGCGGCGAGGCCGACCTCGGCTGAGCGAACCTCGGTCGAGCGAGGCTCGGCGAGGGGGATCTCGGAGGCGACGATCTCGGAGGCGAGACCGGCCTCGGCACGGCGGTCCTCGTCGGCGGGGACCGCGGCGACGGCGAGCTCCACGCGGGGCGCTTCGAGGCTCGGCGCCTCCCGCCGCGCGAGCCCGGCGAGCTCCGCTGCGATTTCGACCTGGAGCGTCCGGTCGATCTCGGCGATGTCGTGCGCCTCGAGCAGCAACGTCTCGACCTGGGTCATCTCCCCCGGGTCCTTCGAGACGAGGCGCGCGAGGCGAAGCAGGAGTCGCGCGCGATCCAGGCCCACCGCACGGCGCGCGAGCTCCTCGAGCTCGGCGCGGCCGTCAGGCGGCGCACGAAGAGACGCGGGTGGGGTGATCTGCGCTGCTC
Organism: uncultured Polyangiaceae bacterium; assembly: GCA_964396175.1. Classification (GTDB taxonomy): domain Bacteria; phylum Myxococcota_A; class Polyangia; order Polyangiales; family Polyangiaceae; genus CAYNEK01. Next base: position 29,524 of record CAYNEK010000003.1, read on the forward strand.
GCTGGCGTGCAGCCGCGGCTGTCGATGGGTCGGCCTGCGCCTCGAGGAGGTACCCGAGCGCGCGCTCGGGATCCCCCGCCTTGACCGCCGCCTCCGCCGCCGCCAACGCGACCGGGCCACGCCGCCGCACCGCGTGCAGGTCGCCGGCGAGCGCCTCGTCGAAGAGAGACAGCGCGCCCTCGTAGCTCGAAGATCGGACCAAGCGCTCGGCCATCCCGAGCGCGAGGAGCGGATGAGGTCCCGTTTCGGCGTGTCGGGCGCCGAGCTCCCGCATCCCCGCGCCTCCGCCGGAGGTCACGTCCAGCGCTTCTGCGAGCAAGAACGACGCCAGCGGGCCGTCCGCCGGTGCGATCCGTGGCAAGACGCGACGCAGCTCCTCGAGGGTGGACATCGCCTCTTGCGGGGCCCCCGCCCCGCGACCGCGATACTCGAGGAGCCGGGCCAAGAGCTGGGCCTTGGGATCGAGCGGCGCGATCCTCGCCGCGCGCTGCGCGCGCGTCATCGCGACGAGCGAGTCCTCGGCGACGAGCGCTTGTTGGGCGGCCCGCACGAGGAGCGCCGCGCGGTCCTCGGCCGACGCCATGGACGAGAGCGCGAGCTCGTCGAGCGCGTCCCCGAGGAGACGTGGGCTCCCGCCGCGCTCTTCGATCTCGACCCGGAGCGCGAGCAGCCGCTCCACCCGAGACCTCGCGAGCCCGCGCTCGCCCTCGGCGCGTGCGTCATCGATCGCCCCGGCGGCCAAGTGCAGCTCGGCAGCACGGACGTGGTGCTCGGTGCTCTCCCGCGGGTCCTCCACGGTCTCGGCGAGCCGCGACCAGAGCCGCGCCGCGTCCGACGCTCGCCCGCACCGCTCCTCGATGTCGGCGAGGAACCGGAGCGCCGTCGGGTCTTCGCCGTGCTCGAGCAGCGCGAGGAGCTCTCGCCTCGCGTCCTCCAGCCGACCGAGGCGCTGCTCGAGCACGGCGGCGCGCCGCAACCGCAGGACACGCGCCTCGTCCGCCTCTGAGAGCGCGACGCGGCGCTCGAGCGTGTCCACCACGAGGTCGTAGTCCCCGACCGCGACGCCGGTCTGCTCCACGGCGACGAGCACCTCTGGCTCGCCCGGCGCCTCGGCGAGCAGCTCTCTCGCTCGCGCCCTCGCGGCATCACCCTGTCCTCGCATCGCGAGCAGCGGCGCGAGCTCCCGGAGCAGCTCGGCCCTCGGCGTCGTGGGCCAAGGCGCGACCAGCGACTGCTCGAGCGCAGCGACCAGCAGCGCGTCGTCCCCGGAGCGGCGCGCGGCGTCGACCAGCCGAAGCACCAGCTCGCCGCTCCCCACCCCGGCGCGGAGGGTCGAGAGCAGCACCTCGGCGGCGCCCGTGGCGTCCCCTGCCCGGTCCGCCAAGCGCGCGGCCTCGAGCGCCGCCGCCGCCCTCTCCGCGGGCGCGAGCTCCGCGCGCCGTGCCACACGCTCGGCCTGGTCTCGCAGGGGCGCGTCGAGCCCCGCAGCGCCGTAGAGCCGCTTCAGGTGCAGGTCGATCTTCTCGACGATCTTGCCCCTCGGCTTGCCGGCGAGCGCCTTCTCGAGCGCAGCGATGGCACCCGGCAGATCTCCTCGCTCCTCTCGCTTCTCGGCGAGCCGGATGAGGGCGGGCGCTCGACGCGCCACCGGCAGCGCGTCGTCGACGAGCTTCGCCAGGTCATCGCGCCCCACCGACAGCGCGAGCTCGACCGCCCGCGCGACGAGGTCGTCCTCGTCCGGGGCGCGTCTCGCTGCTGCGACGAGCAGCTCGACCAGCGAGAGATCATCCGCACGCTCTTCGGCGATCCGCGCGGCGAGCTTCAAGGCGGGCGCGCCCACGTTCGAGTAGGGCTTGCGGTTCAGCTCGAGGCAGCGTGCCACGAGGTCGGGAGAGACCTCGACGAGGGCCGACGCGTACGGCAAGAATTCCTCATAGTCCTCGAGGTCGGCGTCGTGCCCGAGCGCGCGCGAGAGCGCCTCCGCGGCGAGCGAGTGCGCCTCGAGCGAGACGAGCGCCGCCCGCGCGAAGGCCAGGCACACCCGCGCTCCGCTCGGGCCTTCCCCCGACCTCATCTTCTCTTGCGCGAGCGTGGCGAGCGTCTGCGCCGCCTCGACGACAGAGAGCCCGTGGTCGGACACGAGCGCGCCCAAGGACGCGCCGAGCTCGGCGACCGTGCGACGGTCCGGGACGGCGCGGGCCGCGCGCACGAGCACGTCCACCCGCCGCCGCGCGCCCTCTTCGCCGCCGCGCAGGAGCCCCGCGGCTCGATGATACCACTCGGACCTCGCCCCTTCGTCGGGCTCCCGCTCTGCGACCGCGAGGATCGCGTCCACCGCGATGCCCGGGGCGCCGAGGCGCTCTGCGAGCCGCGTGAGGAGGACGAAGGGCATCCCGAGCGTCGGCACCGACTCGAACGCCGACGCCGCGTGACCGAGTGCTGCCTCGGGTGCGCTGCGCCGCTCGAGCTGCCTCGCCGCGCGGTAGTGGGCCGCCCGCCGCCCGAAGGGCCCCAGCGCGACGCGCGCCGCACGCCGATACATCGCGTCCAGCGTCTCGGGCGGCGCGAGCAGGTGCTCCGCCAGCGCGAGGAGATCGGTGCGACTCGGGGCGAGCTCGTGTGCCTCCACCGCGACCGACAGGGAGAGCTCTCGACGCCCGAGCCGGGCCATCACCTGCGCGAGCAAGGAGAGCGCGAAGGCCTTGTCTTCGGGGGCCTTCCGCTGATCGGCGGTCGCCCTCACCGCAGCGAGCGCCTGCGTCGGCGTGAGATAGTGGACGACGTCCGTCACGAACGTCCCCACACCGTCGCGAGGATGGAGCTCCGCTGCGCGCAACCAGGCCCGCACCGCGCCGTGCGCGTCGTCGGCGAGATCGAAGCGGAGGCCACCGAGCGTGCGGTAGAGCTGTGCGGCGTCCTTGGAGCGTCGCTCGTCCCTCGACGTGAGCTCGGCGTCGATCTCGACACGAGCGAGGAGCGCATCGCCCTCCTTCCAGCCCGGGGACACGAGCGACCGAGCTTGCTCGTCTGGCATCCCCTCCCGGACCGCACGCAGGAGCGCACGCGAGGCCATTTCGTCGGAGATCGGGGCCGCGAGCCCCATCTGGGTGGCGAGCAACTCGGCGCGCTCGGCGCCCACGGCGTGGGGCAGCCGCCGCTCGATCGCGAGCGACATCGCCCGGCCGTCGTCCGAGGAGGCGAGGGCCGACACGACCGCCCGCGAGAGCTCGGCGTCCGCGTGGCCGATCCGCTCGCTCACGCGCGCGGCGAACCGCCCCGCGCGCGTGGCGTCGCGACGAGCGAGCGCCCCGAGCGCAGCCGAGAGGACGGGGGCGATCGATGTGGCCGGCACGGGGAGCGCGAGGCTCCGCTCGCAGACATCACCGAGCCGCCTCGGATCGGGCAACGCCACGGCCCGGCGGACGAGCACCTCGAGGACGCTCAGGTCCGCGGGGCGGAGCGCGTGCCACCGCTCCGTCCACACGAGCGCGAGCGGGGCCTCCTCGAGGGATTCCATGATGGCGGCTTGCTCTCGGCACGCGTCCCCTCGGAGGACGAGGACACCCGCGGCGCGCTCTCGCACGGCGACGGTGGTGGCATCGCGCTCCCGCCCGAGGCCGAGGATCCCAGCCGCCACCGCGCGCGCCGACAGCGGGTCGGCCGCCGTGGCCTGCGCGCCGAGCGCCGCGGCGCGCGCCTGGTCGCCCTCGCCCGCCGCGAGGAGGCACGCCGTCGACAGGGCCGCGGCGCGCAGCTCCGCGGACACGCTGGCCGAGAGTCCCTCGAGCCCCGCGACACGCAGCTCAGACCGCGCCGTCACCGCAGACAGCGCGAGCGCGAAGCAGGCCGCGGTCCGGTGTCCCCTCGCCTCCTCGAGCAGGCGGAGCGCGGAGAGCGCCGCCCCGTCGAGGTCACCCATCCGAAGGAGGATCCCCACCTGCGCGACGCGGAGCTGCACCGCGGCGCCACGGGGAGACGACGGCGCGACCGCCTCGATGGTCGCGACCAGGTCGAGGGTTCGGTCGGCGCGAGCGGCCCAGCGCTCGAGGATCCAGAGGAGGCCCGATTCGCCAGGGAGCTCACGGAACAGCGACAGCGCCACGTCGTAGGCTCGACCCACGTCACGCGGTCGACCCCGCAGGAGGGACAGCACGCGGCGCCGACCTTCGATGGAATCGCGATCCAGCTCCGCCTGCGCGAGCGCCTCGTCCTGGAGGGCTAGGCGAGGCGCGACGCGGACGCGCACGGCGTCGAGATCGCTCGACGAGCGCGCTCCGATCTCCGCGAGCCCCTCGGCCGCCGCGAGCAGGAGCGAGGGATCGGAGATGGGCCCCTCGGCGGCGGCCTGGAGCTCGAGCCAGCACGACGCGCGCGCCTCACGGGGGGCGAGCTGGTTCGCCGCGCCGCCGAGGAGCCCCTCGACGAGCGCGAAGGGGTCGTGACGCTGCTCCGCGTGGACGCGGAGCGCGAGCCGCGCGTCCTGGCTCGATGGGTCCGCGGCGACGGCCTCGATGAGCGCTCCCGCCACGTCAAGATCGGCCCCGATCCCGCCAGCGAGTGACCGCGTCGCCTCCAGCAGCAACGTCGCGCGGGGAGCCCCCTCCAAGAGCCGCGCCTGCACGAGCAGCCGGGCGGAGATCCACTCGCCGAGCCCGGCGCGCTCGAGGATCCGGCCCACTTGCTCGTGGTCAGGTCCGCCGAGCGCGGCGTCCATGCCAGCGTCGAGGGCCGCGGCGAGCGCCGTCGGGATCTCACCACGCGCGAGCGCTGCGCCCGCACGTCGGCGATGAATGTCCATGGCCTCCGCCGGTGCGAGCCGCGCAAGCTCGAAGAGGAGGTGATCGGCGGCGCCTTCGCGGTGCCGCTCCGAGAGCCACGTCACGCAGAATTCGCGGGCCGCGCGGTGGCCGGGGCAGACCTCGAGCGCGCGGAGCGCGTCCTCCATGGCGCCCTCGGCATCCTTCGCCTCGAGCCTCCGCTGCGCGGCCACCAGGAAGGCGCGCGCGCCCTCCTCCGCCCATCCCTCGCGCCACAGGGCGATGCTCCCCTGGACCTCGTGCGGGAGCGGCGACTCGGGATCGAGCGTGGCCGCCGCGCGCAGGGCCTCTCGCGCCGCCTCGGCGTCCCCCGCGCGGACGAAGAGCTCCCCGGCGCGCAGGTACGCGCGGGACGCGTCGCGACCCGTCGCTTGCTCGGCCAGCATGCTCGCCTCGCGCGCGGCGACATCGTGCTGACCGAGCTGGACGGCGAGCGCCACGATCTCGTCGCGGAGCTCCCGAGCGTCGCCGAGCGCGAGGGCGTGCCGCAGGAGCCGCAGCGCGACGTCGAGCTCCGTCCCCGTCGCGCGCAGCCACCTGGCGACGTCGAGGCTCGCCGTGCGCTCGAGCGTCCGATCCTTCCGCGCGCGCGCGTCCTGGAGTCGCGCCATGCGGTGAGCCAGCTCCGCGCGCGGGCCACTGGCGTGGGGTAGGGGCGACGTGTCCTCGACGAGCCCGAGGAGCCCACCCACCGCCGCTACGCTCGCTGGAGGCGCTCGGTCCCACTCGGGAGGGGGGAGAGTCTTCGGCCGTGGAGGGGGATCGGGGTTCATGTCGCACGCCCCGGACACGCTCGGAGGCGCGCCATGGTGGGCTCGGCCGTCCCCCACGCCGGAGGTGTGCTCGACGCGGGGACGGTGTCGTCGTCAGCGTACCAACAAGCCGAACGGCAGGGCCACGAAAGCGCGCTCCGACGCCGACGCCGTCACCCAGCCCTCGACGAGCCCGGTCACTCCAGGAGCGCCTCTGCAAGCCAAGCTTCGCCACCCGAGCCCCCCGGACGCAAGCAGAGCCGAGAAGTTCTCGACGAAGCACGACGCCTCTGAGCGTCCTTCTACGAATCAGACCGCGCATCCGCCGAGCCAAGGCAGGCGAAGACGACACCGATCCGTTCTATAAGTCGTCCTACGAGCCAGACCGCGCGTCAGCGCACCCACCGCTCTGGAAGTCGTCCTACGAACCAGACCGCGCGCCAGCGCACCAGCCGCTCTGGAAGTCGTCCTACGAGCCAGACCGCGCGCCAGCGCACCCACCGCTCTGGAAGTCGTCCTACGAGCCAGATCGCGCGTCAGCGCACCAACAGGCCGAACGGCAAGGCCACCAGCGTGCGCTCGGACGCGAACAGCGGCGACCAGGCCTCGACGAAACGCGCCGCCTCCGTGAGCGCATCCGGAAGCCGAAGTCCCCCAGCTCGAGCGAGCTCCGTCGCCGTCGAGTCCTCGTCGTCGTCGACCAGATCGAGGAGGCCCCGCTGCTCTTCGATGAGGCGCACGTCGGTCCCCTCCTCGAGCTTCGCCTCGACCCTCGCCACCTCGATCGCGCGAGAGAGCCCGCCGAGCTCGTCGACCATGCCGAGCGCCTTGCCTTGCGCACCCGACCAGATCCGCCCCTCGGCGAAGCGCTCGACCTCGGCGCTTGTGAGGCCTCGCCCCTCCTCGACGCGGCGCAAGAACAGATCGTACACTGCCTGCATCCCCGCGAGCACGCGCGCCCTCGTCGCGTCATCCCACGGCGAGAGGCCCGACATGTAGACGGCGCGGTGCGGATCGGACCCCGGGACGGCCGGGATCGGCTCGACGACGACCCCGTAGCGCTCGAGGGCGGGGCCGAACGCCACCTTCCCCCCCACGACCCCGATCGATCCGACGATGCTCGTCCGCTCGGCGACGATCTTCGTGCCGGCCGACGCCAAGTAGTATCCACCGCTCGCCGCCATGTCCCCCACGCTGACGACGAGGGGCTTCTTCTTCCGGAGCGAGCTGAGCCCATGCCAGAGGAGATCGGAGGCGAGCGCCGACCCACCGGGAGAGTCGATCCGCAGGACGACGGCCTTGACGGCGTCGTCCTCTTCCAGCCTGGAGAGCTGCCGGAGCAGCGTGCGCGCGTCGATCCCGTCTCCGCCTCCGAGCCCCCGCGAGGGCGCCATGCCGATCGCACCCGACGCCCGGAGCACGGCGATCTTCCCGCGGCCCGCGCGGCCGTCGGCGCCGATGAGGATGCGCAGGAGCCCGGCTACGCCTCCCGTCCCCGAGCGTCGGACGAGCGGGACGACCGCCCGTGCCCCGACCCTCGCGAGGAGCGAGTCTCGAGCTTCGTCCGCGTAACCCACGTCGTCGACGAGGCCGAGCGACTTCGCCTCTACCGGCGTATGAGGCCCAGACTCGAGCCCCGTCGCGCCCGGCCTCGCCGCGACGACGGACGACATCCACGCCTCACGGATGTCCCCGAGCGCCCCCTGGACGGAGGTCTTCACCTCGTCGCTCGCCGAGGACCGAGTCAGCGTCTCTCCCGTCCCCTTGTATTTCCCGATCTGGAGGATGTCGGCCTGGACGCCGAGCTTGGCGAGGAGGTCCTTCGCGAAGAGCAGCTCGGCCGCGACGCCCACGGTCTCGACCGTGCCCGCCGGGCTCACGAAGGTCCGATCGCACCCCTCGGCGAAGAGCCACGCCGTCTGGTTGCCGACGTCGTCGGCGTGACAGTAGACGACCTTCCCGTCTCGTCGCAGCGCTCGCAGCGTCCGCGCGAGCTCCGAGGTCCGCGCCCACCCGAGGCGCGCGCTCCCCCCTCGCACGAAGATCCCCCGAACCTTCGGGTCCGCGCGCAGGCTCGCGAGCGCGACGACGACGTCCGCGAAGGTCGGCCGCGGGCGTGCCAGGAAGCCGGGCGTGGACGCCTCGGGCACGCCACGCGACAGATCGAGCTCGATCGAGGCGTCGCCCCCGCCGCTGCGCCCCGACGCCGGCGGCGGGGTCGACGCCCCGATCGACGGCGGGCCCGCCCCGTCGGCCAAGGACTCGACGGGGCTCGTGAGGACGACCGCCGCGGCGACGAGCGCCGATACGCCGCGCATCACGGCCACCTGCGACCGCTGCTCGGCGTGGTGAGGTCCACGTCCTCGTCGATCATGGCAGCGCGTGAGCACGACGCCAAGCCCCGCGAGCGCGTCCACACCAGGCGTCTCCTGCCCTCCTCGATCCCGGCGCGGGGACTCACGGCACGACGCCGGGCAGGTCGGAGGTGTCGATGTGAGGCGCCTTGGTGTCGTCCTTCCGCGGCGCCTCCTTGGGCGCTGGGTCCTTTGGATGCCCCTTCTGGTCACCGAAGAGTCGACGCTGCAGCTCCGCCTCGCTGAACTCGACGTCATCCTTCCCCGTGCCTCCGCCCCCGACCTGGGGTCGCTGTCCTCCCGGCGCGGCGGCCGGCGCCGCGCCGGCGGTCGGGAGAGCCGCGATGTCGACGGGCTGTCCCGGGGCAGCGCTCGCCGAGGCCGCCGCGGACGCCGTCGCCGACGACGCTGCCCGGGCCGCGCCGAGCACGGCAGCACGCAGCTCTCGGAGCGCGGCGTACGGGTGCGCCGCCTTCGCGAGGATCTCGAGCTCGGCCTTCGCGGCGTCGTCCCTCCCCGCGAGGTGGAGCGCGTAGGCGAGGAGCGCCCGCGCTCGACCGGGGCTCGTCTCGCGGCGCGCAGCGAGCGTCAGGTGCTCAAGGACGCGCGGCATGGCCGGGGGGTCGTCGAGCAGCTCCACCGCCGCGACCACGTACGCCGCGTCCCCCGTCGGCGAGAGCTTCGCCACGAGCGCCCTCGCGCCGCGCAGGTCTCCGGCGATGCGGAGCGCGTCGACCCTCGTGGCGACGGCCGCCGGATCGGCTGGGGCCGCCACGAGCACCTTCTCGGCTGCTGAGACGGCGCGCTTCGACGCAGCGGCGAGCTCTCGCTCGGCGACGAGGCGATCCGGCGAGTCCTCGGGCAGCACGCGCGCGCGCAGCCACGCCACGTCGGCCTCGGCGCAGGCGAGTCGCGCGAGCCCCAGGAGCACCTTCGCGTCGGCCTCCGCGAGCGCGCTCGCCTTGATGAAGCGCTCCTTCGCTGCCTCGAGATCATTGGCGAGCAGGGCGTTCTCACCCTCACGCACGAGCGCGTCGATCCTCCCGCTCGCCGCCGCGGAGGCCGACGCAGCGGCCGACGCCTGGCGGTCGTCCATCATGATCTTGGCTCCGACGAGCGCGCCCGCCGCGACGAGCGCGACCAGGAAGACCCCGAGCGCGATGCTAAGCCCGGACGCCCGGCGCGCTGGGAGGGGCGGGATCTCGTCCTCGTCGTCGAGGACCGTCGCGCCGCTCGCACGCTGAGCGGGCTCTTCTGCTTCTTCGCGCGTCCGCGGGACGGCGGCGCGGACGATCGGAGGACGAAGCGCGTCGTGCGTGGACTCGAGGTCCGCCGGGATGGGGATCGTCGGGGGGTCGGGCTCGACCGCCGCCGCGGGCGAGGGCCCGGCAGCGCTCGGCGGCGACAGGCGCATCACGACGCTCCCCTCGACCGGCGCCGGTGGAGGCGCATCCCCGATCCCGAGCGGGGTCGGGATCGGCCCACGCGCTGGAGGTACCGATCGTCGCCGCGCCTCCTCGAAGAAGGGCGCGAGCTCGGGGATCTGCGAGAGCGTGCGTGTCGCCCCGTCCCTCGTCAGGGAATCGTCCGCCGTCACGTCGCGCTGCGAGATCGCGCGCTGAAGCTCACGGAGCGACCGGAACTCGAAGCTCTTCCCGCTCCGGGTGCGCACGCCCCACACGTCCGGGCCACCAGCCGCCCTCCGCCGGTAGACCTTGAACTGGAAGCCGCAGTTCATGCACTTGACGCTCGTGCCACGCTCCGAGACGAGCGCCTCGTCGAACTCGTACTCGGTCTGGCAGCGGTCGCAGCGAACGTCCATGAACGGGGGCCCTGAGTGTACGCGCGGCGGCGAGAAGACGCGAGCACCTGGCGGAAAATCGGCGCTCGTCCGGGGCGGGCTACCTGCGCTCGCCTGGATGGGCTACGGGCGGCGCCCATGTGCGGCATCGCTGGCATCTTCCGGCCCGGGGGCGAGGTCCAGGAGACCGAGCTGCGCCGGATGGCGGCGGCCTTGCAGCACAGGGGCCCCGACGCGAACGCCGTCGTCTCCGTCGGCGAGCTCGGGCTCGCGCACACGAGGCTCCGCATCGTCGATCTCTCGGCGCGCGGCGCGCAGCCGATGTGGAGCCACGACCGGCGGAGCGTCATCGTCTTCAACGGCGAGATCTACAACCACCGTGCCCTGCGCCGGGTGCTCGAGGCGCGCGGGATCCAGTTTCGCAGCACGTCGGACACGGAGGTGCTGCTCGAAGCCATCGCGACCTGGGGAGACGCCGCGCTCGGGCGCATCGAGGGGATGTTCGCGTTCGCTCTATGGGACGTCGGGGCGCGCTCGCTCATGCTCGCCCGGGACCGCGCAGGCGAGAAGCCGCTCTACGTCCAGGCGCTGCCCCGCGGCGGCGTCGCGTTCGCCTCGGAGATCAAGGCGCTCTCGGCCGTCCCCTCGCTGGAGGTCCGCGCGGACCTCTCGAAGGTCCCCGAGTACTTGCTGCACGGCTACGTCCCGGCTCCGGGGACCTTCTACGAGGGCGTCCGCCACCTGCTCCCCGGCCACGTGGCGCGCTTCGGCGAGGGCGCGCACGAGCCGCGTCGCTACTGGGCCGCGCGCTTCACGCCCCACGACCTTCGGATCCCGTACGACGAGGCCAAGCGCGAGCTTCGCCACCGTATGCGCCAGATCGTCCGGGATCGGCTCCAGGCGGACGTGCCGGTCGGCGCCTTCCTGTCCGGGGGTCTCGACTCGACGGCCGTCGTCGGCGTCGCAACGAAGGACCTCGGCCGGGAGGTCCACACCTACTCGATCGGCTTCGACGACGCATCGGTAGACGAGTCCGCGGACGCCAAGGTGTCCGCGAGGCTCCTCGGCGCCATCCACGAGGAGTTCATCGTCTCCGTCGACGACGTCCCGCCCATCGAGCTGCTCGTGCACCACCACGACGGTCCCTTCGCGGACTCGTCCGCGATCCCGACGTACCTCGTGTCCAAGCTGGCGCGGGCGCACGTGACCGTCGCCGTCACCGGGGACGGTGGAGACGAGGTCTTCGGCGGCTACCCTCGCTTCGTCGGTGGGATGCTGGCCGAGCACGTGCCGCACCCCATCGCGCGGCTCGGGCGGGCCCTCGCGGCCGGCGCCCAGGCGAGCGGGCTCCTGCCGACGGCCCGGACGACCGCGTCCGCCACCGGGAGAGCCCTCCGGTTCGCGCAGGCCGTCGAGCGCCCGCTCGCGCACCGGATCCTCCATTGGAACGGCGTCTTCTCCGTGGACTCGGTGGGCGAGCTCTTGCGGCCCGAGCACCGCGTCGATCCGGCGACGCTCACCCGTCCGACCGAGGACGTCTTCGCCGAGACCGAGGGGCAGAGCCCGCTCGCGCGGATGCTGCATCACAACTTCCGGACGTACCTCCCCGAAGATCTCCTCGTGAAGGTCGACCGGTGCTCCATGGCGGTGTCGCTCGAGACACGCAGCCCGCTGCTCGACTCGAGCCTCATCGACTTCGTCGGGGGTCTCCCGGACGACTACAAGGTCCGCGGCCTCACGACGAAGCGGCTCCTGCGCGACACCTTCGCCGATCTGTACCCCGAGGAGCTCCTCCGCCGCCCGAAGCGCGGCTTCGGGATCCCGCTCGCCACGTGGCTCTCCACGGGCCTCAAGCCGGCCCTCGAGGACGCGCTCCGGTCGAGCACCTCGCGGCTTCATCGCTTCCTCGATCGCGACGAGATCGAGCGGCGCCTCTTCTCCGGGCCGCTCGACGCGGGGCGCGCGTACCAAGCGTTCTCGCTCTGGACGCTCGAGACCTGGCTCCGCTCGCTGTCGCCGACGCCCTGACGCTCAGCGGTCGCACGGACCGACGACGATCCGCTGGACCCCGCTCGGCATCTCCTGGACGAAGACGCCGTCGGGGAGCGGAGGGTTCAGCTTGGCCTCCGTGTACGAGAAGCGCACGTCGTCCTCGGTGCCCGGGACGGACACGTGGATGCGACGCGGGATGTCGACCGAGCACGCCGGGCCGTTCGGCGGGATCGGGGGCTCGATGTTGTCCTCGTCCACGATGGGGCCTGCCATCTCGGCGCGCGCGTGGTCGTGGAGATCCGCGTCGTACAGGACGACCCCCTGCTGCTCGACGCGCACGCCGAGCACCCTCACGCGCTGCTCAGACCATGGCTTCGCGAAGTCGTCCGGGTGCGGCACGAGCCGGATCGTCTCCCTCGCGTCGCGCGTGCTCGCCACCACGACCTCATAGAAGGACGAGCGCGAGAAGAGGCCGGACGAGCGCCACGCGATGGACGCCGCGGCAGGCTCGTGGACGAGCACCGGCGCCTCCCCGTGGAGCAGGGAGACGAGCGCGTGACCGGGGATGGGGACCTGCGTGAGCCGCGCGATGTTGCACGGAGAGGCGGGCCCTTCGAAGAACTTCTTCTCGCGAAGATCGGTCATCGCGAACCGCCGACCGTCGCTCGTCAAGGTGGCGAGCGTGACACCGAAGGGGCTGACGACGTCGAACCGCACGAGCTGCGGCTCGACGGCGAAGAACATGAGGTTCCCGCGGATTCGTCCCCGCTCGTTCATGTGATCGATCTTCGCCTCGCCGCGGACGCCGCGGAGGCACTCGTAGGTCGCGCGCATCCTGTCGATGGCGGCTTGCCCGTCAGGGAACCGGGACGGCGGCGGGGATCCGCCACAGCCTACGACGGCGGCGCCGAGCGTCATGGCGAGGGACTTCGCCGCCGCCGCCCAGCGCATCGTCACGCCCTCATCGACTCGAAGAGCTCGACATCAGGCCACGTCACGGTGAAGGCCACGCGCGTGACGCCAATCCCGGACTCTTCGCACGCCTTGGCGAGCGCCTGGCCGTCCAGGATCGAGACGGGGAGCGCGCCTACGGCCCCAGCCTCTTCGCGGGCGCCCGAGAGCGACTGGCCCGCCGTCACCAGCCAGAGCTGGGCCGGATCCCCGAAGTGGTGGGCGCTGCCGCGCGCCTCGATCACGCGCTCACGGCTGAGCTCCCCACGATCCTTGCGGATGACGATCCCGATCGGGAGCTCGCCGCCCGCGCCCTTCAGCGTCGCGGAGAAGAGCGCCTCGTGTCCCGAGCCGCCCGGCCGGCGCACGGACTTCACCTGAGAGACCCCGTGGCGCTCGAGGAGCGAGAGGGTGAGCTCGACGAGGCCCGCCCCATGGAGCTCGCCAATCCGCCGCGCGAGGCTCTTCTTGGCCTCCGCGCGGCACCGATCGATGGCGGTCTGGGCCTCGCGCTCGAGCCGGACGAGCTCGCCTGGGATCCCCCAGTCGGCGTGGGCGATGCGGCCGGCCGACAGCCGGAAGCGCGCGCGCCGTCCCTCCACCGCGCGGCGCGCGTTGTCCGCGCGGGCCGCCGCGGCGAGCTGCGCGGCGATGAGCTGCACGTCCCCTGTGAGGCGGTTCTTGCGTACGGCCGCGTCGGCGAGCTTCTGGAGCGCGACCGGGCCGCCGTTGCGATCGAAGCCCCCGAGGAGCCAGGCCACGAGATCCGAGAGATCCCGACCCACCATGTCCTCGATGTCCCTCGCCTCGCGGGGCTCGCGCTCCCGACGCTCACGAGGCTCCCGCGCGTCCGCGCCATCGGCCGCCTCGTCGCGAGGCTGGTCATCGCCCGCGTCCTCGGGGCTCTTGGCGGTGCCGCCGTCGAACGCCGGGGACACCGTGTACGACGGCAGCCCCTCGCTCCCCTCGGCCGGCGCTGCCTCGCCGCGCTCGCCACGTCGCCGCCCACGTCGCCGTCGCCCACGACGGGCGCCGCCATCGGACGCGGGCTCGTCGCCCCCGAGGATCGGCTTGTCGTCATCCTCTTCTTCGTCGAACACCTCGGTCGCGGCGGAGGCGAGGTTCGCTCGGAGCTGCTCGTCGGGGGCGGGTGGCAGCCGCTCGTCGTCCTCGATGGCCGCACGCTCGGCCTGGTCCGAGGCCGTCACGAGCACGTCGTCGCCCGACTCGGGCGAGGGCTCTTCGCCGCCCGACTCGGCGCGGAGATCACCGCCAGACGGGAGCGCGACCGCACCGCTCGCCTCGGCGGCGGGGCCCGGCGGGCCGCCATCCTCCCACGCGCGGAGCGCGAACACGCCCGACTTCGTCCGGACGAGCGGGTTGTCCTTGGGGGCCTTCTTGAGGAGCGCGGCGAGGCGCGCTCCCATGGTGACATCGGGGCTCTTCCCTACATGGGAGAGCAGGTTGCGCTGGATCGCGATGTCGGTGATGTCCTTGTAATGGAGGGGCTTCCCGACCAGGCGGAGAACCTCCACCGCCGCTTCTGTGAACGTCATGTTGAATCGTCTCTCTGTGTGCCGACCGAGCCGGTCGACCGTGGGTGCGCCGGCTTCCCGGCGCGGGTGGACGTCGGCTGCCCGACGTGACAACGAGCTCACCGTCGCTCGGCGCGCCCACGACGGCCCTCCCTCGCGACCCGGCGAGCGCAGCTCGCGGATCGACGGCAGGGAAGCCAAGCGGAGGGCACTCGGACCGAACCATGGGCTCTTCGACGGGCGCAAGGATACCACCGCGCCGGCTCGCGCGCCAGGGGGCCCTCTCGCCAAATCGTCCGCGGCGTCCTCGGCGCCGCCACCCGGGTCCTCTCCCCCCCCATCGCAGGGACCTAGCGACCTCGAGCGCGGCGGCGTTCTTCGACTCGGCGTGCGAGCGAGTCGGCTCCCCCATCGCACAGATCCTAGCCACCTCGAGCGCGGCTCGTGGACCACAGCGCCGCCCGCCGTGTGCCTCGGGGCCGCCTCCCTGGCCCGCCATCTCCCCTTCGCTGGGGACCTGGGCGCCTCGAGCGTGCGGGGCCTCAGCGGCTGGGGGGGGGCGGCGGACGGATCGAGGGCGGGGTCGAGCGCGCGGCCGCGGAGGACGCGCGGACGTGCTCGAGCAGGGTGCCGCGACCGGTCGAGATGCGCGAGAGCGCCACCTCGAAGGCGCGCCCCACCTCGATGCCCAGCTCCCACAAAAGGTCGATCGCGCGCTCCGCATGGAGCAGCACGATCGTGCCCTCGATCCGATCGGCGTCGTCGAAGAACCACCCGCAGCTCGTGTACATGGCGAGCGCGTGGTCGAGGACCTCGAGGAGCGTCCGCTCCCTCGGCGTCCAGGGGCCGCGGCGCCCCAGTTTGTCCTCGATGTAGCGGTCTCGCGCCTCGAAGGCGTCCGGCCAGCGAGAGAGGACCGCGCCTTGGATCTCGTCGCGAAGTCCGTCCATCGCGGCGCGCAGCGGGGCCCGCCACGCCTGCGACGAGCCCTCGCGGAACCTGCACCCGCAGTCGCGCGACCAGCGGCCGACGCCGTGCGGGCAGCTCCACGACGAGGGCTCCACGAGCTCGCACTCGTAGACGGGCACCATGGCCTCATGCCGCTCGGCGTAGCTCGTCACGTGCACGCCCTCCTCACGCGAGAGCCGCGAAAGCGCGCGCGCGAGCGCCATGTCGCCCCAGCGGTGGTGGTGCCCGAAGGTCTCGCCGTCGACCGCGAGGTGCACGAGCTCGTCCCCAGCGCCGGAGAACTTGGACAGCACGTGGTCGACGAGCTCGTCCGCGCTGTGAAGGAGCCCGCCGAAGGCGACGTCGTTCGCCAGCTGGCCGTCGTACACGAAGGCCACGATCGAGCGCCCCGAGGGGAGGCGCACGTCGAACGGCGCGCGCGTGTCGAGCCTCGACGGAGTCACGTCGACGAAGCGAGCGGCGCCCCTCTTGCGGACGCGGCGCACCTGCCGCGGCGAGAGCACCGTGAAGGCGACGCCCTCGGCGGCGAGCACCTCGAGCGTCTCGGTGTCGCAAGCCGTCTCGGGGAGCCACATCCCCGTCGCCTCGCGCCCGAAGCGGTGCCGGAAGTCCGCGAGCCCCCACCGCACCTCGGTCTCCTTGTCGCGCCTCGTCGCGAGCGGCAAGATGATGTGCCCGTGCGCCTGCGCCATCCCGCCGCGCGTCGCGCGGTCGGCGGCGACCAAGGTCGCGTGGATCTCTTTCGCCTCCGTCGCCATCCACGAGAGCAAGGTGGGGCCAACGTTCCACGACATGGCCTCGTAGCAATTGAAGCGCTCCACCTCGCGCCCCTCCGCGTCGAGGATACGAGCGCGCGAGAGCGGCGCGTAGCACTCGGACGCGATGCGCTGGTTCCAGTCGTGAAAGGGCGCCGCCGAGGGCTCGCGAGGGACGCGACCGAAGAACGGGTTCTCCCTGGGGGGCTGGTAGAAGTGACCGTGGATGACCACGTGGCGGGCCATGGTGGAGCGCACGGTACCAGCAAGCGTCGCTCCCAGCACACGCAGACAGCGCCACGCGCGCGAGCCTCTCTTCAGACGATGGGCAGGTCTGTACGGTCCGCTGCCCGAGGAGCGCCTCCGTCCCGAGAGACCTCCTCCGTGACCGAGAGCGCCCGCGCGTCCCCGAGGAGCGCCTCCGTCCCGAGAGGGAGCGCCTCCGGGCGCTACAGCGCCCGCTCGTACACGCGGTAGGTCTTGTAGACCTTCCCGCCCATCATCTTGATGCCGACGTTCACTGGGGCGTTGTCCTCGAGCGTCCAGGAGAGCTCCCCCCAGCGAATGCCGAGCTCGAGCCCTGCCTCGTTGAGCTTCCCGTACATGAACGCGCTCATCGCCGCGTACTTGCGCACGTTGCGGAGCTTCTTGCGGATGCCGAGCAGGATGAGCCGCGCGGTGTCGGGGCCGCGCACCTTGAGGCGGAAGAGCAGCTTCAGCGCGCCCGTGGGCAAGAGCTTCCCGTGGAGATCCTGGATCATCTCGTTGATGTTGGGGAGCGCGACGGCGATCGCCACCGGCTCACCGTCCACCGACACGATCTGCGTGAGCTCCGGGACGAGGATGAGCGACATGTCGTCGGCCATCTTCTTGAGCTCGGGCTCCGTCAGCGGCACGAAGCCCCAGTTGTCGCTCCACGCGTCATTGAAGACGTCCATCAGGATGCGAACGTCGCGCGCCAGGTGCCGAGGGTCGGCGTGGCGGGTCGTCACCTCGGGGAGCTTCGCGATCTCGTCGGCGGCGCGCTTCGCCCGCGGGGGCAGCTCGCCAGGGATGTACTTCCACGCGAAGACGTCCTTCGTCTTCGTGAGGCCCGCCTGCTCGATGAGCCCGCCCTGGTAGGCGCGGTGGTGCGGCATCATCAGCATCGGAGGCGTGTCGAAGCCATCGACGAGGCAGCCCATCTCCTCGTTGATGTTGAGGCTCATGGGCCCCCGCATCGTCTTCATGCCGCGCTCTCGGAGCCACGACGCCGCGGCGTCGAGCAGCGCCTTCGCGACCTCCTCGTCGTCGATCGTGTCGAGGAAGCCGAAGAAGCCCGCGTCGTCCCCGTGCCGCGCGAGGTGCTCTCGATCGATCTGCGCCGTCACGCGGCCGACCGCGCGGCCGCCGCGATACGCGACGAACGCCGCGCCCTCCGCGTGGAGAAAGAACGGGTTCTTGGGCGAGAGCCTCTGGCCGAGATCGAAGTCGAGAGGTCGCACGAACAGGGGATCGTCCCGGTAGATGTCGTCGACCACGTCCTTGAAGTCCTTCAGGATCCTTGGCGGGGCAAACCACCGGACGCGCTGGTCGATCTCGATCTTCTGGACCTCGACGCTCATGGCATCGGCTCGTACTTCCTCGGCCGAGGCTCAGCAAGAAGAGCCACGACGCCGCGTCGACCCGCAAGCGCCGCTCGCCACGAGGACGACCGCCTTCGTCGAGAGGTCGGCGGGGAGCGGAGAGCTGCTCACGCGGTGTGATGATGGCCTCGCCACGCCTGGCGCGGGGACGCTCGTCCTCAGCCGAGGCCCATCAAGAACAGAAGCAGCGCCTTCTGGACGTGCAGGCGGTTCTCGGCTTGATCCCACACGATCGAGCGCGCGCCCTCGAGGGTCGCGTCATCGATCTCCTCGCCGCGGTGCGCGGGCAAGCAGTGCAGGACCATCGCGTCTCGAGGAGCCCTCGCGAGCATCGCCTCCGTCACCGTCCAGCCCGCGAAGGCGCAGAGGCGCGCCTGGTTCTCCGCCTCTTGCCCCATGCTCGTCCAGACGTCGGTGTTGATGGCCGCGGCGCCCTCGATCGCCGGCCCCGGCTGGTCGTGGAGCGAGACGTGCGAGCCCGCGGCTTCGAGCTCGCGCGAGGGAGGACGGTACGCCGATGGCGCCGCGACGGCGAGGTGGAAGTCGAAGAGCGGAGCGGCCTCGACGAAGGACCGCGCCATGTTGCTCGAGCCGTCCCCCACCCACGCGACGCGGCGTCCAGCAATCCCTGCGTCGTCCCCGCGGCGGCGGAGCGCCTCCTCGATGCTGAAGACGTCCGAGAGCACCTGCACCGGGTGACCGTCGTCCGAGAGCGCGTTGACGACGGGGACCTCGCACGAGGCCATCTCGACGAGCCTCTGGTGCTCGAAGGTGCGGTACACGATCGCGTCGCAGTAGCGCGCGAGCACGCGCGCGGTGTCACGGATCGGCTCGCCGCGTCCGAGCTGGCTCCCCTGGGTGCCGAGCACGACGGGGTGCCCGCCGAGCTGCGCGACGCCGACCTCGAACGACACGCGCGTCCGAGTGCTCGCCTTCTCCATCACGATCGCGACGGCGCGACCAGAGAGGGCGCCGATCCTCGCCCCCTTGGGCTCGGCCTTCAGCTCGCGGGCGAGCGCCAACACCCGCCGCGCCTCGCTCCGCGACAGATCGCGGAGCGCCAGGAAGTCTCGCTTCATCGATCGAGGGCCTCGCGCCGCGCGCCTACTTGCGCGGCTTCTTGTCGTTCGCGTCGGCGTCCTTCTTGGCGGCCTTTTCCATCTCCGCCTTCACCTCTTGCTCGCGCTTCGCGATGCGCTCCTTCACGAGGGCGGCCTTCTTCTCGACCTCGAGCCAGGTGTCGATGGCCTTCTGGCGCTCCTTCGGCGTGTCGAGGAAGCCCTTGGCCTTCGCGTTCCCGGTGACGTGCTTGGCGTACTCGGCCCAGGCTGCCTTCGCCTCCTCGTACTTTTTCGCGCGCTCCTTGAGATCGGCGAGCGAGAAGAGCGCCTTCGCCTTCGCGGCTGGGTCGGTATCGGCGTCGCGCAGCGCGTTCTGGAACGATGGCTCGGCCTCGACGAGATCGCCCTTCTCGATCTGGGCGGCGCCGAGCGCCAGGTGGCCCGCCGGGTTCTTCGAGTCTGCGGCGATAGCCTCCTTGAAGGCCGTGATCGCCGAGCCCCAGTCGCGCGCCGCCATGAAGGCCTCGCCCTTCGAGAACTTCTCGTAGAAGGGAGAGATCCCGGTGATCCCCTTCGGGTCCTTCTTCTCGCCGGGCGACGCCTTCTTCTTGCCCTTGTCTGCGGCCGCGTCGTCCTTCTCGGCGCCCGCGCCGTCCTTCTTCGCATCCTTCGTGCCCTTGTCGTCGGCGAACGCCGACACCGAGAGCGAGAGCGCGAACACCGCCAGCAGGGAGATCGTCTTGCGAGACATGGATCGTCCTCACTCTATCAGACTTCCGTCGTCGACGCACAACCACACGTCTCCGACCCCAGGCGCCCCGATCGTGCCGAGCGCGCCCGGGGCCTGGACGGCAGCCTCACAGCTTCTGGCGGACCTCCTCGACGTCGACGACCTCGATGATGTCGCCCTCCTGGAGCTGCTCGAATCCATCGACGCCGATGCCGCACTCGAAGCCCTCGGCGACGTCCTTCACGTCGTCCTTGAAGCGCTTCAAGCTCGTCACCTTGCTCTCGTGGATGACCTCGCCCGCGCGGCGCACGCGAGCCTTCGCGTTCCGCTTGACGAGGCCCTGGATCACCATGCAGCCGGCGATCGTGCCTGCCTTCGAGAGGTTGAAGACCTTCCGGACCTCGGCCTTGCCCACCTCGGTCTCGCGGTACGTCGGGGCGAGCAGACCCTCCATCGCGGCGCGGACGTCGTCGATGACGTTGTAGATGATCGAGTACTGACGGATCTGCACGCCCTCGGTCTCGGCGAGCTGCACCGCCTTGCCCGCGGGGCGGACGTTGAAGCCGATCACGATGGCCTTCGACGCGATCGCGAGGTTCACGTCTCCCTCGGTGATCGCGCCGACGGACGCGTTGATGACCGCGAGGCGGACCTTCGGCGTCGTGAGCTTCGTCAGCGCCTCGCCGAGCGCCTCGACCGAGCCCTGCACGTCGCCCTTCACGATGACGCGCAGCTCCTGCTGCTCGACCGCGGAGGCGCGCGCGGCGAAATCCTCGAGCGTGAACTTGGTCGCCGTGGCCATCTGGCCGCGGGCCTTCTGGCGGCGCTGCTCGGCGATCTCCTGGGCCTTCTTGGGATCCTTGATGACGTCGATGGTGTCGCCCGCGTTGGGGACGTCCGAGAGGCCGAGGATCTCGACGGGCGTCGACGGCCCGGCGGACTGCACCATGCGGCCGCGGTCGTCCGTCATCGCGCGGACCTTGCCGACCGCGGGCCCGGAGAGGACGAAGTCCCCCGTGCGGAGCGTACCGTCGGTCACGATGACGCGCGCGACGGGCCCCTTGCCGCGATCGAGCAGCGCCTCGATGACGACGCCACGGGCCGCGCGTGACGGGCTCGCACGGAGCTCCATCACGTCGGTCTGGAGCGCGAGGGTGTCGAGCAGATCGTCCACGCCGACGCGGGTCTTCGCCGAGACGTTGACGTAGAGGGTGTCACCGCCGAGATCGTCGGGGACGAGGCCGAGCTCCATGAGCTGCCGACGGACGCGCTCCGGGTTCGCCTCGGGCTTGTCGACCTTGTTGACGGCGACGACGATCGGCACCTTCGCCGCGCGCGCGTGGTTCACCGCCTCGCGGGTCTGGGGCATCACGCCGTCGTCGGCGGCCACCACGAGGACCACGATGTCGGTGACCCCGGCGCCGCGCGCGCGCATGGCCGTGAACGCCTCGTGGCCCGGCGTGTCGAGGAAGCACACGGGGCCGCGAGGGGTGGACACCCGGTAGGCGCCGATGTGCTGGGTGATCCCGCCGGCCTCGCCGACCGCGACGTTCGACTTGCGGATCTGGTCGAGCAGCGAGGTCTTGCCGTGATCGACGTGCCCCATCACGGTCACGATGGGCGGCCGCGGCTCGGCGCCCTCGGTCGACTTGGCGTCCTCGCCGCGCGCCTCCGTGAGCCGGGTCTCCTCGGTCACCGCGACGTCCTCGACCTCCCAGCCGAACTCCCCCGCCAGGACCTTCGCGGTGTCCGCGTCGAGCGACGAGTTGATGTGCGCCCCCTGCATGCCGAGCGACATGAGCTTCATCAGCACCTCGGTGGCCTTCAGGCTCATGCGGGCGGCGAGGGTCTGGAGGTTGATCTTCTCCTCGATCCGGATGACCTTCTTCTCGGCGGACATCTCCTTCGTGGAGACGGCGACAGGGCCCTTGCGGATGTTCTGGCCAGGTCGACGCTGCCCAGGGCGCTGCGGCACGCGGAGCGGCTGCTGACCGGGCCGCGTCGGCGTCCCGGAGGGAGCGCGCATGTCGTACTCGACGCGCCTCGCCGCCGGGGGAACCGGGCGCGACACCGGAGGTGGCGGCATCGGCACGCCGGGGCGCCCCGCCCAGACCTCGATGCCCGTCTTCGGCGCCACGCTGCGGCGCGGAGGCTCGGACGAAGGGGGAGGCTCTACCTTCGGGGCGGGCGGCTCGGCGATCGGAGGCGCGAGCGGAGCGGTCGCCAGAGGCTCGACGGCCGGCGCCGCCGCGCCCTCGAGCGGCTCGGGGAGGGGCGCATCGACCATGGACGGCGCCGCGAGCGCAGGCTCGGCTGAGGCCGGCGCTGGGCTCGACGGCGCCTCGGGCTCGGCCTCGACGACGGCGGCGGGTGCCTCGGGCTCGGGCTCGGGCGACGGCTCCGGCTCGGGCGTCGGGGGCAGCTCGGGCTCGATGACCGCGACCGCCTCGGCGGCGACGTCGGCGGGTCGCAGCTCGCCCGACGATGGCTCCTCGCGACGCGCTCGACGGATGGGCGGGACGGCGCCCGACGGGCTGGGCGGCGGGACCTCGACGCGCGCCGAGGCGAGGGGCTCGGCGGCCGCCGGCTCCTGGACCTTCCGGCGCTTCACGACGCCGGCCGCGATGACCTTCTGCTCGGCAGGCGCCTTCTGGCGCAGAAGGACCTGCTTCACGCGATCGACGACGTCTTCGTCGATCGTGCTCGCGTGGTTCTTCACCTCGGCGAAGCCATGGCTCACGATGAGGTCCACGAGGGACTTGTTTTCCATGCCGAGCTGCTTCGCGACTTCGTAGACCCGTACCTTGCTCATGAGAGACCTTCCGAGAGACTCCTCAGACCTTCGACGGTGCTTCGCAGCTCCGAGAACCGCGCGGCGCTCGCCAGGTGGGCGAGCTCGACGCCGACGCCGCGACGCGCGCCGAGCGTACGAGACGACCCAGCGACCAGGACGTGACCGCTGGCGACGAGCGGCGTCGCCGTGGCCACCGCCCCCGCGCTCGCGTCCGCCGCGAGCACCACGAAGCGACCGGGCCCGGGCTCCGCGATCGCGAAGAGCTCGTCCCGCCGCGCCTCCAGCGCGCCCTGCGCCGCGCGAAGCAGCGCGCCCTGCTCCACCCGGACCTCACCGCGGAACGAGCGCGACAGCCCGCGCTGCGCTGCACGAGACAGGCAACGCGCCGTCGGGTGCGCGTGCGCGCCGCGCCCCTTCGCACGCCCGCGCGGCGACGCGGCGAACACCGAGACCGAGGCCCCGTGGCGCACGAGCGCGAGCAGCTCGCGCCGAGGCGCCTTCTGTCCACACCCGATACAGGTGCGAACGGACGCCACCTCGCCTTGGTCCGAGCGACGCGCCGTCATGCCTCGCTGCCGCTCTCCCCAGCACCTGGCGGCGGCAGCGCGGCCCGCGCCCCCTCGATCTCGGGCCAGTCCACGGAGAGGAACTGCTCCGCCGCTTCACGGAGCTGCTTGGCCTTCCGCGGGTTGACGCCCACGCGGTCCGCGAGCTTCTCCTCCGGCTCGGTCACGATGGCCTCGGCCGCGAAGAGCCCCGCCTCGAGGAGGAGCTCCACCGTGCGCTCGCCGACGCCGCGGAGCAGCGCGAGCCGCTCCTTGTCCGAGAGATCCTCCACCTTCTGCTTGGCGGCGGAGATGAGCTCCTTGCGGCGGCGCTCGACCGCGCCTGCGGCCGCCACGCGCACCTTCTCGGCGGCCTCGGGCTTGTCGAGCCCCGCGACGGCCGCGAGCTCCTCGACGGTCGCGTCCGCGACCTCCTCGGGCGTGCGGAAGCCGGCCCGGTACATCGCGCGCGTGAGCGTGTCGTCCACGCCCTCGATGCCGCGGAGATCGCGGATCGACTCGTCCTCGATCTGTCGGAAGCGCGACGCGCTCATGATGTCGAGGCGCCAGCCCGTGAGCTGCGAGGCGAGGCGGACGTTCTGGCCCTTCCGGCCGATCGCGAGCGAGAGCTTCTCGTCCGGGACGACGAGCTCCATCCGGTGGTCGGCGTCGTCGACGATGACCTTGTGGACCTCGGCGGGCTGCACCGCCGCGATGACGAACTTCGCGGGATCGGCGTCGTACGGGACGATGTCGATCTTCTCGCCGCGGAGCTCCTGCACGACGGCCTGCACGCGCGAGCCCTTCATGCCCACGCACGCGCCGACGGGATCGACGTCCGAGTCGCGCGAGGCGACCGCGATCTTCGAGCGCGCGCCCGGCTCGCGGGCGACGGCCATCACCTTGACGATCCCCTCGTAGATCTCGGGCACCTCGGCCTCGAAGAGCTTCGCGACGAGGTGCTTGTCCTGGCGCGAGAGGATGACCTGCGGGCCGCGCGCCTCGCGATCGATCGTCTTCACGAGCGCCACGATGCGATCCCCCGGCCGGTACGTCTCGCGCGGGGTCTGCTCCTTCGCGGGGAGGACGCCCTCGGTCTTGCCGAGGTCGACGATGATGTTGTTCCCCTTCTCGAAGCGCCGGACGATCCCCTTGATGAGCTCGCCCTGACGGTCCTTGTACTCATTGAAGATGATGTCGCGCTCGGCGTCCCGGACGCGCGAGACGATGACCCCCTTGGCCGCCTGCGCCGCGATGCGGCCAAACTGCATCCGCGCCTGCTTCACGTTCAAGAGCGAGCCGTAGGTCGCGTCTTGCTCGCGGGCCTTGGCCGCGTCGTTCGGGTGCCAGAAGATCTGGAAGCCGAGATCCTCGCCGAGCTCCGCCTCGAGCCCGCCCTTCTGGACGTCCGCGATCGAGATCTCGCGCTCGGGGTCCTCCACGGTCTCGGCGACCGTCATGTAGAGGAAGAGATCGACGCGGCCCGTCTCCTCGTTGAAGCGCGTCTCGAACTCGCGGCCGAGACCGAACGCGCCCTGCGCCGCCTTCAGGATCGCGGCCTCGATGCCCTCCACGAGCACGCGCCGATCGAGCCCCTTCTCCTTTGCCACGGCGTCGATGATCGGGCCGAGGTGCTGTTCCATGCCAGTGTCCGCTTTTGCTGCAGCTTTTGCCATCACGCGTCGTCCTGCTTGGGTTTCTTGGCGGAGGGCCGCGTCGCGGGCCTCCTCTTGGGCCTCTTGGGCCCGAAATCGAACACGAGGTGCGCTCGGTCGAGGTCCGCTTCGTCGAAGGACCGTGCGTGCCCGTCGACGTCGAGGCTCACGATCGCGCCAGAGACCCCCTGGATCTCGCCGATCAGCGCCCGCTGTCCGTCCGCCGTCGGCCGCCGCAGGACGACCTTCGCCCGCTTGCCCTGGAACCGCGCGAACTCGGCGGCGGAGCGGAGCGGGCGCTCGACGCCCGGCGTGCCGACCTCGAGCGTGTACGGGAAGGGGACGAGATCCTCGGCGTCGAGCGCGTGAGAGAGATCCCTCGAGCACTCGGCGCAGACGTCGAGCGTCACGCCGAACCCTGGCTCCACGGTGGTCGGGTTCTCGACCGTCACGCGCAGGATCCAGCCTGGCTGCTCGCGCCGCAGCGACACCTCGAGGACCGCGAGCCCGTGGGCGTAGGCGATCGGCTCGACGATCCCCGCGAGCGCGGCGGCGTCGACCTTGGGGTCTGCGATGTGGAGGGGGAACTCTGCCATGACGAGCGGCCCCGGAGGACCCACCGATCGGGCCTGGGATCGCTGCGAACGGCAGGCACGCGGCGCGACCCCCCTGGCCCGAGGGGGCCAGGACGGGGGTTCGCAGGACGAGCCACCCGGGGAGAAGCCGGCGCACCATACTCGCTCGGCTCGCCGATGCAAGGTCCATCGCGCCCCCGAGCCCTCGGCGCCGAGAAGGAGGGATATGCGACGAGCGAGCGAGGCACGGCGACCGAGAGACCCCGCGGCGGTCACCGCTTGGCCGGGACCGTGCGGAGCGCGGCGATCGGCGCAACGTGCGCGGCCCGAGACGATCACCCGGGCGGCGCGCTCCGGTCCAGCTCTCTCACAGCGGGCCGAGGGGCTTCCCTTTGTGATCCGGCTTCGAGGGGTCGTCGATCGCGTTGTCCTCCCACACCGAGAACCCGTACCCGAGCCCCTTGCCATCGGCGTACCCTGGCCCGTACCCCGTGCCGCTGAAGCGGTTGTTCATGGCGCCCATGTCCTCGCCGTACACATGGCCGAACCCGGCCTCCAGGATGAGCTGGTAGCCCCCGCCCGACAGCAGGTTGCCCTCGAGGGTCACGCCGTCGATGTCGCCGCCATACGTCTGGATGAAGAGGGCGCCGGTGTCGTTCCCGGTCTGGCAGTCGAGCCGATTGTACCGCACGCGCGCGCGGCGAGAGGGCGCCTGGCTCCGATCGAAGTCGCGGATCGTGAGCGCCTCGTTGTGCGAGCCGCTCCCCGCGGGATCCCCGGAGGCGCGGAGCGCGTGCACGAGGTTCCCTTCCGCGATGGCGTCGAGCGTATGCCCCGTGTTGAAGAAGCAGATGCCGCTGCCCATGCCGTGGATGTCGTTGCGGAGCAGCACGCCCACGCCGATGAAGGCGCACGCGTAGGCCGCGTCCTCGAGGGCGATCTGGGACCCGTCGATCTCGCTGTCTCGGATCGTCACGACCCCGGTCGTCGGCGCGCAGCCGTCCTTCGTGCAGTGATCGTTGTCGGTCGTCGTGACGAGGTGCAGGCCGTGTCCGATCGTGGTCGGTCGGATGCAGCTCCGCTCGATCGTGATGTCCCCGGCGGACAGATCGAGGGCAGCCTCGACGCGGCGCTCGCTGATGACCGTCCCCGCGGGCGGCTTCTTCGGGCCAGCGTAAGGCGCGAGGCCGGCGCAGCTGAGCCCGACGCGGGCGAGCCCCGTGAGCCCCGCCTCGAGCTCCCACCCGGGCAAGACCTTCCCCGTGCCCCCCTGACCGGCCGCGCCGCCACCAGCTCCCCCGCCCTGACCCGCCGCACCGCCGCTCACGCCACCACCAGCTCCCCCGCCCTCGCCCGCGGCGCCTCCCTTGCCGGCTGCGCCGCCGCCGGCTCCCCCGCCCTGACCCGCCGCACCGCCGCTCACGCCGCCACCAGCTCCCCCGCCCTGACCCGCCGCACCGCCGCTCACGCCGCCACCAGCTCCCCCGCCCTGACCCGCGGCGCCTCCCTTGCCGGCTGCGCCGCCGCCGGCTCCCCCGCCCTCGCCCGCTGCACCGCCGCTGACGCTACCGCCCTTGCCCGACGCACCCGACGCGGCGGGAGGCATCGTAGCCTCATCAGCTCCGCTGCCACACGCCGCCCCTAGCGCGACGAGCCCCGTGCCCACGAGCAAGACCACGACGCGACCGACCATGGCCCCATCGTACACCCTCGAGACGCCGGAGCTCCAAGGGCCGACCGCGAGGCCGCGCGAGCGGAGCGCTCAGATGGACTCTGGGCCGACGATCCGGCCCTCGATCGCGCTCGCGGCGACGACCAGCGGGCTCGCGAGGTACACCTTGCCCGGGCCGCTCCGGCCAGGGAAATTTCGGTTCACGGCGCTGACGGTCACCTGGCCTGGCGCGTCCGACACGCCCGGACCCGCCTTGATGCACGCGCCGCACGACGGATCGATCAGCTCCGCCCCAGCCTTCGCGAAGAGCTCCACGTACCCACGCTCCTCGGCGTACCGCCGAATGTCCTGGGAGCCGAACTGGATGTAGAGGCGCACGCCGTCCTTCACGCGGCGCCCCTTGTCGACGGCCTTCTGGAGGACCGACGCGTACATGTCCATGTCCGCCTTCTTCCCGCCCGTGCACGATCCGCCATACGCGATGTCGATGGTGACGTCGCCCGCCTCGCGGAGCGACGTCAGCGGGATGCCGTTGCGCGGATCGCCAGGCAGCGCGACCATCGGCTGCACCGAGCCCAGATCGATCTCGTAGGTCGCGAGGTAGCTCGCCCCAGGGTCGGCCTTCACGATCCGACGGCGCACCTCGCCCGCGTCGAGCCCGCGCTGCGCGACGAGGTACGAGACGACCACCTCGTCCGCCTCGATGATCCCGGTGAACCCTCCCGCCTCGACGGCCATGTTCGTGAGCGTCGACCGCTCGTCGAGCGACATCCCGGTGACGCCGTCTCCCGAAAATTCCAGCACCTTGCCGATCCCCTGCCCCGTCTTGAAGAAGTCGAGGGAGAGGATGTGGAGCATCACGTCCTTCGCGGCGACGCCCTCCCGCAGCCCGCCCTTCAGCACGAAGTGGACGCTCTCGGGCACCTTCACGCGGACGTCCCGCGTAAACCACGCGTTCGCCATGTCGGTCGAGCCGACGCCGAAGGCGAAGCAGCCGAGCGAGCCGGCCATGCACGTGTGCGAGTCGGTGCCCGCGACGATCTGCCCGGGGAGCGCGATCTCCTCGATGACCTTGTTGTGGCAGATGGCCTCCGAGCCCGAGAGGTGACCGTCCCGGCGGACCTCGCCGTAGAGCTTGATGCTGTGCCGCTTCGTGAAGCTCTCCTGCACGGTCGCGAGGCTCGCGGCCTGCTCGGCGAGCCCCATCTCGCGGTGCGCCTTCGGCATCACGCGATCGAGGAAGGTCAGGTGATCGCGGAAGGCCCACACCGTCTCGGGCTCGGACACCTGCGCGCCCTCGCCGAGCCCCTGGAGGAAGAGCGCCTCCGCCATCGGCGTCACGTACTCGTGGCTGAACCGGACGTCCGTGCGGACGAAGAGGGCGTCGCCGGGCATGACGGCAGAGACCCCGAGCGTGCCTGCCTTCGCGTCGACGACGGCGTGGGCAGCGATGATCTTCTCGGCCAGCGTCATCGGGCGCGGCGGCGTCGTCACGTGCGGCGGGCTCGTGAGCCCCGCGAGGCGCGCCTTGTTGTAGGGAAAGAGGCCGCCCCGCCGCACGACCTCGGCCGAGATGGGATCGAGCCCGTCGGTGAAGTCCTCGATCGGGATCTCCTCGCCCCGCTCGAGCCGGTCGAGCACGGAGAGGTCCGTCGTCGTGAGCAGGCCGATGTTCTGCGCGTTCTGCCCGTAGATCTTCTCGATGCTCTCCGCGACGACGAGCGCGATGCCCGAGTGCAGCTCGCTGTAGGGCGCCGTCTCACGGGAGCTCCCGCAGCCCTTCGATCGGCCGCTGACGATGATCTGGAACCCACCGTCCTTGATGGAGTCCTTGCCGACCACGCTCCCCCGGAGGCCGATGAGACAGTACCTCGCGAGCGTCTCATCGTAATAATAGCACACCCACCCTGGGGTCAGCTCGTCGGTCGAGATGTTGTCGATGAGCTTCCCCGCCGTCGCGCGGGTCAGGGTGAGCGTGCCCTCGAGCTGGGCGCGGAGCTTCTCGGGATCTTCGGTGAGGTAGAGGACCTTGCCCGTGAGGCGGAGCGTGCGGCCGGTCGGCATGCGCCGAGCCTAGTACACGAACCCTGGCGCTTCGACCTCCCGATCGAGCGCCGCGCGACCGTCCCCGCCCGACCGCACGCTCCGCCTCACGAGCGGGCGCGGATGCCGGCGGATCGGTCCTCCGCCACGAGGCTACCGTCGGCTAGCAGATCCGCACGCGCTCGACCCCGACCGTCCCCGCCAGCGGGACGACGACCTCGCGGAGGACGCGCTGGAAGCGCGCGTAGCGCCGGTGAGCCGCGCGGAGCGGGAAGTAGGTCTTCTGGACGACGCCGATCTTGATGACGAGCTCGTGGCAGTCCTCGTGCGTCTCGGTGAGCAGCGTGTCCTCGTGGATGACGTCGAGCTTCGGCTGCAGCTCGCGGCGCTCGGGCAAAGGGACGCAGTCCGGCACGACGACGACGAACTCGTCCGTGACCCCGGCGAGGAGGGAGTTCAGGTTCTCGACGGGGAACGGGAGCGACGCGAGGAAGTCGACGACGCTCTCGCGCGCCGAGCGGAGCGACAGCGCCGTCCCGACCGCCACGAGGACCGGTGCGAGCGCGAGCACGAGGAGTCCGAGCGCGATGGGCGACGTCGGGCTGTCGAACATCGCCTGCCTCAGGAAGAGGACGAGCGGCACCGCGGCCACGGCGGCGGCCAGCGAGAGATCGGTGAGCCAGCCGCGCGGCGACGTCGCGGCGTTCATCACGCCGTCGAACCTCGTCGCGATCGACTCGCTCGCCTCGAGGCGACGGTCAGCCATCTTGCGAGAAGATGAGGACCTTCATGGTCCAGACCACGCTCGCGGCGAGGAGCAGCCCAGCGACCCAGGTGAGCCGCACGCCGCCGAGCTCGAGGAGCGAGTGGTACACGTGATCGAACACCTGCTCGACGACGATGAGCAGGAGCCCCGCGCCGCCCACGCCGAGGGGCACCTTGAGCCGCGCGAAGGCCGTCGGGGGAGGAGGAGATCGGGGCAAAGGAGCCGGCGGCTTCGCGAAGCTCCCCGTCGTGACCGCCGCAGCAGGGACCCCGGGCTGGGGCGCGCCACGCGCCGACGGCGGCGCCGACATCCCCCCGCTCATCGCGCTCGCGCGGAGCTTGGCGGGGAGCTCCTTGCCCGCCCCGTCCTTGATATCGAGCGCGAGATCGAGCGGCTCGTCGTCGTCGAGCACCACGGGCTTGCGCGGCGCAGGCGTCGGCTGCGCGGCGGCTGCAGGGCCGGGAGGCGTGGGGCCCGGAGTCGCGGCGGCTGCGGCCTTCGGCGGCGGCTGCGGGACGGACAGATCGATGTCCGGGATGTCCGGGACGAGGATTGGCGGAGGAGTCGGCGCGGGGGCGGCGCGCGGCAGCAGGCTCCCGGCGTCCTGGGTCGGCGCCTGCTGAGGCGCCGAGGGGCGGACGGATCGCGGGGCGGGGGCGACCGAGCTGTGCTCCGACGGGCCGATCCCGCCCTCCAGGCGGGCGTCTCGGCGCGAGCCAGCGATCGTCGGCGTCGCCGAGACCTCGAGCCCGGCGGCGCTCTCGAGGGCGTCCCAGAAGCTCCCCGCGTCGGGGTAGCGCTTCCGAGGATCGACCGCGAGCGCCGCCGCGAACACCTGCTCCACCTCGTCCGAGACCTCGAGCCCCTCGTTGCGCGGGGTGGGCCGCCGCTGCTCGTCGCACGCGGTGCCCATCATCGCGGCGGTGTCCCCGTCGATGATGGGCCGGCCCGCGGCGGCCTCGAGGACCGTCAGCGCCAGCCCGAAGACGTCGGTCCAGGGCCCGGTCTGTCCCCAGCGCTTCGGCAGCCACTGCTCGGGCGCGCCGTAGCCGGGGGTGAACGCCGACATCTGCCCCGACTGCGACATCCTGCCCGCGACCTGCTCCGCCACACCGCGGACCTTCGCGATCCCGAAGTCGAAGATCTTGACGACCTCCTCGCCGTTGACCCGGGCGATGAAGATGTTGTCGGGCTTGAGATCGCGGTGGACGATCGCGATGGCGCCGTCCGGGGTCGGGAAGTGGTGGGCGCGCGCCAGCGCTCGGGCGACCGGCGTGAGGAGGCGGATGACGCGACGGACGGAGAGCGGGGGCTTGCCGGACTCGGCGCGGCGAGCGATGAGCGCGTCGAGCCCCTCCCCGTCGAGCCACTCGAGCGCCATGAAGGGCACGAACCGGCCGTCCGGAACCGCGAGCTGGTCGACGTGGAGCGGACGGACCACGGCCGGCATGCTCGCGGACAGCCGGAAGAGCAGCGCCGCCTCCTCGCGGAACTTCGCCAAGAAGTCCGCCTGGTGCTCCGCGGTGAGCTGCTGCGGGATCTTGAGGCACTTCAGCGCGACCGGAGCCTGGAAGGCGTCGTGGTAGGCTCGATAGACCACAGCGAAGCCGCCCTCGGCCACCACGGCCTCCACACGGTAGGCCCCGGCCTGGGTCGATCCGACGATGCCGAAGTGGTCCTCGGCCATAGAGACCGGCGACCCTACACCAAGCGGCCCCGCACGGAAGCCGCAATCGCCGGGCTTGACGATCTCCCTCGCGGCTTCGTATCGACTCCGTGATGGCGCGCGACGCAGAGCCCGATGCAGGTCGCCGTGAGCGCGCGGGGCTCGCCACATCCTTCCGCGACTTTGCGACCGCCGACCCGCGCTCTCTCGGGCTCTTCCGCGTGCTCTTCGGCGTCTTCTTGCTGGTCGATCTGGTCCGGCGCCTGCCCGACGTCACGCTCTTCTACACGAACCGCGGGATGCTCCCCAACCACCTGGCGCTCTTCCGGCCCATGGGAGGGAACGTCTTCAGCCTCTTGCACCCCTTCTCGACGCGGGGAGAGGTGCTCGTCGCCTTCGCCGTCGGGGCGTGCATCTACGCGCTCTACACCGTGGGCTACAAGACGAAGCTCGCGCAGATCGGCGCGCTCGTCTTCGTCACGAGCCTGCACAGCCGCAACATCATGCTCGAGAACGGCGGCGACGTCGTGGCGAACCTCCTCGCGCTGTGGACCGTCTTTCTGCCGCTCGGGCGGCGGTTCTCGCTCGACGCGATGCTCGCCTCACTCGCGGCGCGCGGCGAGCACGACCCGGACGCGCTGAACGACCGCGCCTCGCCCGTCGCCGACACCCGACCCGTCGTCTCGCTCGCCTATGCGGCCCTCGTCGCGAACCTCGTCGTCATCTACTACTTCAACACCGTCCACAAGGACGGGGACATCTGGCGCGCCGGCGAGGCGGTGCACTACGTCCTCTGGACCGACCGCCTGGTGAACCCGCTCGGTGTCCTCTTGCGACCCATCATCCCGCTCGTCGTCGTCAAGCTCCTCACGTACGGGACGCTCGTCCTCGAGCTCACGATCGTCGTCACGCTGACGATCACCTCGATCGTGTGGCTCCGCGCGAGCCGGCGCGTAGCGGCGTTCACCATCATCATGCTGCACGCAGGCTTCCAGACGGTTGGACACTACGGGCTCTTCTCCTTCGTGATGATGCTGCACGCTCCCCTCCTGCTCGGGCGAGAGGACTGGGAGGCGCTCGCGCGGCGCATGCGCCCGAGGCTGCCCCGACGCGTCGTGCACTACGACGCGAGCTGCGGGATCTGCCACCTGTTCTCGCGGGTCATGAAGCGGCTCGATCCGCTGGGGAAGCTCACCTTCGCCGCGAACGACCGGGCCGATCTCTTGCCCGAGGGGACGACGCCCGAGACCGTCGAGCGGACGATCGTCGTCTCGGACACGAGCGGGCAAAGATCGTGGACGCGGGGCGCGGCGATCGGCCAGATCTTCCGCGCGCTGCCGTACGGCGTCGGCGTCGCGAAGCTGCTCGCGCTGCCGGGCGTCCGAGCGGTCGTCGACCGCGCCTACGACTTCGTCGCGGACCGTCGCGCCGCGTGGTCGGTCGCGCTCGGCTTCGCGGCGTGCGGGCTCCCTCGAGGCGTGACGGGGGAAGACCTCGACGATGGACCCCGGGCGCGGTCGCCCCTCTTCCCGAAGGCGCGCGCCGCGCTCTACAACGCGACGATCCTCGTCTTCATCGCGGGGCTGGGCAACCAGGTCATCGCGGAGAACCGGAAGGTGCCGCGTGCCCTGAAGGAGCTCGTCGGACACGCCCCCATGTGGCAGGCCGTCGCGCAGTACGGGCGATTCTACCAAGGTTGGTCGATGTTCGCGCCCGCGCCGCCGACCGACGACGGGGTCCTCGTCGTCGACGCCGTGACGACGGACGGTCGACACGTGGATCCGCTCGCGATGGGCGCCGCGCCCTCGTTCGAGCTCCCCGACGCGCGGCACGGGAGCCTCATGACGCAGCTCTGGTACGAGCTGCACGACCGCATGAGGAGGGACGTCAACGCCAAGTACCGGGACGCGCTCCGCGACCACCTCCTCGCGTGGCAGGAGCTCGAGCGACGCCCTCCCGAGGATCGGATCGTCTCGTTCGACGTCTACTGGGTGTCGCGCCCGACCCAGCCGCCTCCATCGCTGGAGAGGCTCCCCACGACGAGGCGCTGGATCATGGGTCACCACCCGGAGCCATGACGCGCGACGCGCCGCCCTCGAAGCGCGCACGCTGGCCCCGTCGAGCGCTCCTCGTCGGCGGCGCAGCGGCGCTCGTGGTCGCGCCGATCGCTTGGGTCAGCCTCTCAGGGCGGAAGTTCCCGCCGGACACGACGCCCGAGGGCGCCTACCTGCGCATCGTGCTCGCCGTCACCCGCGGCAAGCTCGGCGACGCGTTCGCCTACCTCGAGACGCGCGCGCAGTGGGCGGTCCACTCGCAGCTCGACTGCGAGCGGCGCGCGCACGAGCTCGTCTCGTCGTCCTATCCAGAGCCCGAGCGCGCGGTGACGCTCCTGCGCTACAAACGGGCCGAGGAGGCCAAGGACGCCCCCGACTACTTCTCGCGCGTCGCGCGAGAGCGCGGGTACGAGCAGCGCCTCCGCAACGATCTGTCCGGCATCAAGGCGATCGAGCGCGCGGACGATCGGGCGACCGTCGAGACGGCGCGAGGGACCCGCTATCCCTTCCGACGGCGCGAGAACGGGATCTGGGGCATCACCCTCTTCACGGCCGATCTCGTCGTCCAGGCCGAGCAGGCCGCGCGCGACCTCGGCATCGTAGAGGCTGCCGCCGCCGACTATCGCGGGAGGTGAGGCGGCCGCCCGACGTCGTCTGGCTTGCGCCGCACCGAGCAGCGCGAGATGGCGCGCGCCCGGGCTCCGCGGCACTCGCTCGGCGTCCGCACGAATTGCGCCGCACCGAGCAGAGCGAGACGGCGCGCGCCCGGGCTCCGCGGCACTCGCTCGGCGTCCGCACGAATTGCGCCGCA
>CAYNEK010000003.1:63546-126425 GCA_964396175.1 uncultured Polyangiaceae bacterium
CCGAGCAGAGCGAGACGGCGCGCACGGCGGTCGCTCGGCGCCCGCGACGGCTTGCGCCGCGCGGGGCAGAGCGATACGAAGCCGCGTCTTGGCTCGGCAGCTCCCCATCCTGGGACAGCGCCCTGCGCCGCCCCCCGGCACCGTCCCGCCCCCCGAGGACGCCGACGAGCGACCCCGGTGGCACTGGTCGGTGATCTCGGCGGCGATCACCTTCTTCTTGTGGCTCCCCCTCACGATGCTGGCGACCGTCGTCTCCCGGGCGCTCCTCGCGAGGCTCCTCCCGGCTGGCTCCCCGCTCGACGTGCAGCAGGCGCTCGCCCAAGCGCCCGCCGGCCTCCAGTGGACGGTGCGGCTCGCGCTGCTCGGGCCAGCGCTCCTCGGCACGGTCGTCGCGTCCGCGTCGTCGGGCGCGCTCGTGGGACGCTTCGGCGGGAGAGCCGGCCCGAAGGAGGCGCTCGTCGGCGCGGTCGGCGTCTCGTGCCTCGCGTGGGTGCTCACGCTGTTCCAGGGCTCGGGCGCGGGGAGCGTCGTCATCCTCTTGCCGCTGGCGCTCGTCGTCGGCGCGAGCGCGTGGGCCGGCGCGAGGCTCGCGCGCCCGCGGACGGCCTCCGGCTCCGTCACCAGTACCAAGTGACGCCGGCGCGGAGCAGCCCACCGCCGGACGAATTGGTCGCCCGGCCCGTCGTCGGATCGACGAACTCGGGGGCCACGCGCGCCGCGTCGTCGGTGCGACCGCGGAGGAAGCCAAGCATGTCGACGTGGAACGACACCGCCTGCGTGGCGCGGACCTCGAGCCCGACGCCGCCCTGCATCCCGAAGTACGACCAGCGCTCCTCGAAGCCGGGCACGCGCTCCACCGTCGCGCCCGACCAGCCGAGCCCGCCGAGGAAGTAGAACTGCACCGGGTTGCGCGGGTTCACGTAGAAGAGCCCGTTGACCATGAACGGGACCTCCGAGCGGCGGTACCCCTGGTAGTCACGGCCACCCACGAAATCGAGGCCGAAATCCAGGGCGAAGGCAGGGATCGGGCGGTAGCGGAGGATGAACCCGAGCCCCCCCATCCCCGCGTCGTCGGCGCGCCGTGGCTGACGCTGGTCGCCCTTCCCGCCCATCATCGCGCCGACGAGGTGGACGTCGAAGCCCCACTGGCGGTGGCGTGGTCGCACGCGCTGTCGCGGGGGAGGCTGCGTCGGCGGCGGCGAGTACACCCGACGAACGGGCGGAGCCCTGCGCCCGGAGGGCGTCGCGATCGCGCCCTTCGGCCCATCGGTCGAGGCAGGAGGAGCCGCCTGGATGATGATCGTCGTCCCCCCGCCGCCCGGCGGGACCTGCACGGCCGCTCCGGGCGGGGCGTCGATGCGCTTCGGCTCGCCGACGGCGCGCTCGCCCGCGGGAGGGCTCGGCGCGGGGCGCTCGGGCACGGCCGGCGCAGGCGCGGTCCCTTCTCCCCCCCCCGTCGTCACGTCGGCGCAGAACCAAGCGCCAGGAGGGCAATCGGCGCGCGCGCTCGAAGGGGCGAGCAGCGGGACTGCGGCGACGAGGAGAGCAGCGGAGAAGACGGGCGCGCGCATGGGACTCCAGGGGAGTGCGGGAAGCCTAGCAACCCGGATGCCATCCGCCACGAGCCTCCAGAGGCAGAGACGCTCGGACAGCGTGACCCGCGCTCCGGCCACACGCGTCAACCGTCGTTCACGTCGCGATGGGAGGTCGTCGGATCCTTGCAGCAGCGGAACCCCGACTGGACGTCGTGGTAGAATTCGTCGTGGCCTGTCGTCGCGGGGCGGCAGCGGTTTCGCCCCGCGAGCCACCAGCCGCCCTTCATCGACGCGCGCCACGGGTGCCAAGCGTTCCCGTCGCGGAGGGTCCACTCGTCGACGTTGCCGGTCATCGCGATCACGCCGAACGGGCTCTTGCACTCCATCAGCGCCGCGTCTGGCATCCGCCGGTCGGCCATCTTGCCCTTCTTGTCGAGCAGGTCGTCGCGGTCGTGGTTGCAGCGCGCTGCGTCGCGCTCGAGGCCGTAGGGGTACGGCAGCATCTCTTCCCCTTCGCAGGCGAACGTCCACTCGACCTCGTTGCAGAGCCGCTTGCCGGCCGCCTCGCAGAGCTCCTTCGCCTGGGTCCACGAGACGTCGGACATCGGCTTCTCCTCTGGAGACGGCCCGTACTCGTACGTGTCGATGCAGAAGCGGAGGTGGCGGGTCTTGCCCACGCAGCGCGACGGCGCGAACTCGGCGCAGCGCTTCTGCTGGGCGAGCGGCAGGCCAGGATCCATCCAGCGGAGGCAGTCCTGACGGACGTCGAGGCAGTGGTCCCCATGGATGAGGATCATGCCCTCCGGGCAGCCGCCTTCTTCCGCGTCGTCATGCGGAGGCGGTTCCTCGTCGGGCTCGCCAGTCGTCGCCGTGGCGGAGGGCGCGACCGAGGACACCGGCGCCTCGAGCGCGACCGGATCGGTCTGGGTGAGCAGCGGAGACGGAGGCCGCGAGTGCGGCGCGACCTTCGGGCGCGGCGAGAGCCCGAACGGATCCGGGCTCGGGCGCGGCGCACCCGCGTCGCACGCCACCAGACAGGACGCGAACAGCACGACGGAGACGCGCGAGGGGGTCACCACCCGGGATCGTACGGAGCAGGCTCGACACGGGCCGCCTTTGTCGCCACGATGGACCGCAGAGGTCGACGGGGACGAGGAGCCACGACCGCCGATGAGGCCGCGCAGCCACCGGCGAAGGCTCTCAGGATCCCGCCGTTCGGCCATCATGGGTTCGAGCGACACGTCGACGACGTCCACGAACCAGCGCGAGGGCTCGGGCTCTCGCCGCTCGCCCGCGCGCTCGTGGCGCTCCACGCGCATGCGCCAGCGCCCGAGCGATCGATCCGGTGAGCCTCGAAGGCGCGCTCACCCACGAGAGAGCACCGCGTGCACCGAGAGCTCCACGATC
Organism: uncultured Polyangiaceae bacterium; assembly: GCA_964396175.1. GTDB lineage: Bacteria > Myxococcota_A > Polyangia > Polyangiales > Polyangiaceae > CAYNEK01. Next base: position 66,489 of record CAYNEK010000003.1, read on the forward strand.
TCGAGCAGCGCGCGGAGCTCGTCCATCGGGATGTTGAGCGGCGGTGTGACGTAGATCGTGCTCCCGAGCGGGCGGAGGTACGCACCCCGTCGGAGCGCCTCGTCATAGACGCGCCAGCCGACGTCGCCGAGGTAGCCCGCGCCGCCGAGATCGACGGCGGCGATCATGCCGAGCACGCGCGCCGCCGAGGCCCCGGGGAGCGCGGCGAGCCGTGAGAACGTCGCTCGCAAGAGCGCCGAGCGCTCGGGGATCCCCTCGAGCACACGCTCCTCGTCGTACACGCGCAGGACGGCGCGCGCGACCGCCGCGCCGAGTGGGTTCCCACAGAACGAATGCCCATACAAGAACGCCCGCTCCCGTCCACCATCGAAGCCCGCCGTGAGGTGCTCGGCGACGAGCACCGCGCCCATCGGCAGCATGCCCCCCGAGAGCCCCTTGGCCGTGCAGATCACGTCCGGCCGAACCCCGGCGCCGTGCGAGGCCCAGAAGCTCCCCGTGCGGCCGAAGCCCGTGAACACCTCGTCCGCGACGAGCACGACGCCCCGCTCCTTCGCGAGCGCGGCGAGCCGAGCGAGGAGATCCGGGCCATACATCGTCATGCCGTTCGCGCCCTGGACGCGCGGCTCGACGAAGACCGCCGCGAGCTCGTGCCCTGCCCGGTCGATGGCCTGCTCGAGCGCCCGGAAGGCGCCCGGGTGGTCGCCCGGCTCGACCCGCGCGCACTCGAACAGCACCGAGCCGAACGGCCTCTTGAAAAGCTCCACGCCGCCCAGGCTCGACGCGCCGATCGTGTCGCCGTGGAAGGCGCCCCCGAGCGCGAGGAACCGGCGCCGCTCGGGCCGCCCCGACTGCGCGTGGTGCTGGAGGACGAGCTTCGCGGCGCACTCGATGGCCGTGGAGCCGTCGTCGGTGTAGAATACGCGGCTCGTCCCGGGCGTCCGCGCGACGAGCTCCTCGGCGAGGAGCGCCGCGGGCTCGTGCGTGAGCCCGGCGAGCGCGCAGTGCGCGAGCCCCTCGACCTGCTCGTGGAGGGCGGCCTTCAGCTTGGGGTGACCATGCCCGAGCGCGGCCACCCACCAGGACGAGTTGGCGTCGTAGAGCGCGCGCCCGTCGGCGAGGAAGAGCCGGGAGCCCTCCGCGCGCGCGACGACGAGCGGCGGGGGTCCGCCGAGGGGCGAGTACGGGTGCCAGACGTGCCGACGATCCGCCTCGAGGACGCGCGCGCTCACTTCGCGGGGGCGCTCGCCGAGGGCGGAGGGGCCGCGTGTCCCGCGTGCTCCCCGGCGCCTGCGCGTGGAGCGGAGGGCGCCGCGGCGCGGTTCACCGTGAACTCACGCTTCACGTCGTTCTGCGGTCCTGGGACGGGCTTGCCGTCCTTGTCCACGAGGGTCATCGCGAGGGAGTACGTCCCCTGGGCGAGGTGCAGGATGCGGAAGGGACGCCACTCTTTGATGACCGTGGAGACGCCGGCCGCGCCGGGGCCGTCGAGCGTGGCCTTGACGGCGTACTTCCCGTCGCCGAGCTCGGCATGGAAGAGGTAGAAGTCGACGAGGAGCCCCTCGGGCGGGACCTCGTCGTACGCGCCCTTCGGGCGGCTGTAGACGAGCGTCGGATCGCCGGGTTTCCAGGTCACCTCGCCCTTCTTGCCGATCCAGAACGGCACGATCACGGCGGGAGACGACTTGCCGATCGGCTTCACGGACTCGTGGGTCATCCGGCTGGGGAAGGCGACGAGCAGGTGCTGCCCGTCCTTCAGCTCGAGGGTCGGATCGATGTCCTTCAGCTTGATGGGCTGCCTCGGATCGTCGACGCGGAGGTACGGGCGGCCGTCGAGGATGAGGTGGACGTGGGCGCCGTGCTTCGTCTCCCAGTTCTTCACGTCGAGGCGCACCTCGAAGTCGCCGGCCTTGTCGCGGCTGATCACCTGATCCTTCACGGGGGCCTTGATGGCGACGGTGGGGGCCTTCTCGGGGGGCGCGGCCGGATCGCCCGGAGCGAAGCTTGGAGGAGCCTGTGACGGCAGCGCCTCGAGCATCTCCGGGCCGGCCGGCGGGCTCGACGACGCCGGCGCGGACGAGGCCGGGGGCGTGACGGAGGACGTCGGGGGCGGAGGCGGCTGCGGAGGCGCGGGCTCCTTGCCGCTGCAGCCGAAGAGGAGAGAGCCCGAGGCGAGGACGACGGAGAACGAGAGCCGCGCGGTGCGCATGGCGCGCTCGCTACCGCGGTTCGCCGGGGTTGTCACGGAGCCGCGCCGCGCGGACGCTCGGTGCGACGCGACACCGATGGCTCACGGAGCCTTCGTCGGCGCTCGCCCATCCTCGGCGCGAGGTGGTCGAGGGGACGCGCGTGACGCATGGGCTCTCCCTCGAGGCTCGCTGGGGCCTGGCGGAGCGGCGTGGATCCCGTCCGGGAGACGACGCCCCACATCACGGGCGTCGCGGCTTGGCGCGGCGCGATGCCCCACGACCCCGACGCCCCGGAGATCCTCGGCACATCACGGGCGCGGCTGCTAGGCTCGGCGCGATGCCCCACGACCCCGACGCCCCGGAGATCCTCGGCACATCACGGGCGCGGCTGCTAGGCTCGGCGCGATGCCCCACGACCCCGACGCCCCGGAGGTCCTCGTGCGCGACGTGTCCGGCGCGCTCGTCGAGAGCTACCGCGGCGATCCACGCGCGCACCGCGTCGGCCGCGCCTTCCTCCCGTCCCGCAGCGCCATCGTCGAGTGCATCGATCTCTCGCTCCAGGTCCTCTACCCCGGTTACCACGGCGAGCACGCGGAGCTCGGCTTCGAGGACGTCGCAGCGCGCACCCAGGCCACCCTGCTCGCGCTCCACGAGAAGCTCGAGCGACAGATCTCCCTCTGCCTCTGCTTCCAGAAGGAGCTCGCCGGCGAGTGCTGCCGGGAGACCGGACCGCGCCTCGTCCGAGGCCACGCGCGCCAGATCACCGCGTCGTTCTTCCGGCAGCTCCCCGAGATCCGGGCGACGCTCATCTCGGACGTCCAGGCCGCTTACGACGGGGATCCCGCGGCGACGAGCGTCGACGAGGTCGTGCTCGCGTACCCAGGCGTGCTCGCAGTCACCGTCTACCGGCTCGCGCACGCGCTCCATCGGCTCGGCGTGCCCCTCATGCCGCGCGTCATGACCGAGTGGGCCCACACGAAGTCCGGCGCGGACATCCACCCCGGTGCCGAGATTGGCCCGTCGTTCTTCGTGGACCACGCGACGGGGGTCGTCGTCGGCGAGACGAGCCACCTCGGCGCGAACGTGAAGCTCTACCAAGGCGTGACCCTCGGCGCGATCTCGCACCCGAAGACGCCGGACGGTCGCGTCGTCCGCGGCGAGAAGCGACACCCCACCGTCGAGCGCGGCGTCACGATCTACGCGAACAGCACCGTCCTCGGCGGACGGACGGTCCTCGGCGCCGACTGCACGATCGGCGGCTCGGTGTTCCTCACGAAGAGCGTCCCCGAGGGCTCTCGCGTCGCCGTGAAGCCGCCAGAGCTCGTCCTGAAGGTCCGCGAAGCGAGGGACTCCGGCGAGACCGCCGACGAGCTGCCGCCCTTCCCTTCTTGAGAGCCCCCGGGCTCCGGGCTAACGAGCCGCCCGCATGCGCTACTTCGTCACCATCGCTCAGCGAGAGCACGTCGTCGACATCGTCCCGCGGCCGACCGGGGGATACGACGTCGTGTCGGAGGGCGTGGCGGTGGAGGCGGACGTCGTCATGATCGGCGGCGCGCTCTCGATGATCCTGGACGGGCAGGTCGTGGACCTCACCGTCGAGGGCAGGCCCCCCGCCATCGGCGTCATCGCGAGCGGGCGGCGCGTCTACCTCGAGGTCGAGAGCGATCGCGCGCGCGCGGCCGCGGCGGCGCGCAAGAAGACCCGCGCCGACGGGGACGGTCAGCTCACCTCGCCCATGCCGGGCCGCGTGCTGAAGCTGCTCGTCGCGCCGGGCGACGAGGTCGAGGCCGGCGAGCCGCTCGTCGTCGTCGAGGCGATGAAGATGGAGAACGAGCTCCGCGCGCCGAAGGCCGGCCGGGTCGAAGAGGTGAGCGTGAAGCCCGGCGACACCGTCGAGGCCGGACACAAGCTGCTCCGCATCGCGTGATGCCCGCGCGCCTCCGCCTCGCACACGTCCCGACGCCCATCGAGCGACACGAGCGGCTCTCGGGCGAGCTGGGGCTCGAGCTCTTCGTGAAGCGCGATGACGCGACCGGCGGCGTCGAGGCGGGGAACAAGGTCAGGAAGCTCGAATTCCTGCTCGCCGACGCCCTCGAGCGAGGCGCGCGCGGGGTCGTGACCTGCGGCGCGGTGCAGTCGAACCACTGCCGCGCGACCGTCGCCGTGGCCGCGCGCCTCGGGCTCACCGCGACGGTGCTGCTCCGGACGAAGGACAAGAGCGCGCCCATCCCCACGACCGGGAACGCGATGCTGATGCGGCTCGCCGGCGCCCGGATGCTGCCCATCTCGCCCGATGAGTACCGCGAGCGCGCGCGGCTGCTCGAGCAGGTCGCTGCGGCCGAGGGCGGGGCGTACGTGATCCCAGAGGGGGGCTCGAGCGGCCTCGGATCGCTCGGCTACGTCGAGTGCATGCGCGAGATCGCCGAGCAGACCGAGGCGCCCTTCGACGTGATCGTGCACGCCTGCGGCTCTGGCGGCACCGCCGCTGGCGCCGCCCTCGGCGCGAAGAAGTACGGGGTGGCGCGGGAGGTGCGCGCGATCGCGGTGTGCGACGATCGCGCCTATTTCGAGGGCGTCATCGCTCGGCTCATGCGCGAGGCGCGCGCCCTCGACGGCTCGCTGCCGGCGGACGCCGATCTCGTCGTCGACGACCGCTGGAAGGGCCCCGCCTACGGCGTCGCGAGCGAGGAGCAGCGCGCCTTCGTGCGGGACGTCGCGCGGCGCCACGGGCTCTTCGTCGATCCCGTCTACACGGGCAAGGCGCTCTTCGCGATCGCGAGGCTCGCCGCGCTCCCCCACGGCGAGGGGGGCCTCCGCGCGAGGCGCGTCCTCTTCTTGCACACGGGCGGGCTCCCCGGCCTGCTCGCCGAGGGAGCGGCGCTCTCGTGATCCCGATCCCGACGACGGCGCCTCACATTTTCGAGCCGTTCTTCAGCACCAAAGGAGCGGCGCTCTCGTGATCCGGATCCCGACCACGGGGGGCGGACGTTACCTCGTCCCGCTCCTCGTGCTCGTCGGCGCCGCGGCCGCGACCCAGGTGGCCCGCGAGCTCCTCGAGACCCGAGGCGTCGCCGCAGACCTCGCGACCGCGATCCTGCTCGACGTCGTCGCGAGCCAGGTGGGCGCGCCGTGGCACGGGCGGGGACGAGACACGAAGGAGCTCCTCCGCGGCGCCGGGCTCGGGCTCACGGGGGTGCTCGCGACGACGCTCGTCGCCGTGACGATCGGACGCGCGACGCTCGCGCCGGGCGCGCCCACGCCCCTGACGGTGCCGTTCGCGCTCGTCGTGTCCGCGGCGTTCGCGGTGCGCTCCGGGCTCTTGTATCTCTGGCTCCCCGATCGGCTGCTCGGCGGCTTTCGCGGCAAGGACGTGGTGCTCGCGCTCGGCTTCGTCGCGCCGAGCGTGCTCACGGGGCGATGGGCTCCGCTCTTGCCTCTCGCTGCGCTCGGCGCCCTGGCGGTCGTGCTGCTTCGAAGGAGCCGCTCGCCGCTGCCGCCCATCGGGGCGCTCTTCGGCGTGCACCTCGGGGCGACCCTCGTCGCGCCGAGCGTGCTCGGGGTGCGATTCGCCAGCGGGAGCATCACGCCGCCCGATCGCGCGAGCAGCGAGGCCGCGCTGTGGCTCACCGCCGGCCTCGTCGCCCTCACGGTCGGCGCGTGGCGTGTCGCCGGCCGAGGAGAGGCGCGCCCGACATGAAGCGGCCCCACGTCACCGCCGTGGGCCCCGGAGCCCGCCTCAACGTCCATCCGACGCCTGCGGACGGCTCCACGGAGCCAGGTCCTTGCGTGAGGCGACTCCAGGTCACCACCGCGCCCCCTGAGCCCGCCGCTGGCGTCGCCGCTGCGCCTGGGGCTCCGGTGCGACCGACCGCCCCCGTCGCCACGGCTCTTCGCTCTCCATCGGCGTCGAGGCGCAAGGGGACGCCCGCGCACGGCGTCGACGCCACGACCGCTGGCGTCGCGCCGCCTGCGCGTGTCTATACTCGGGGCCGAATGCCCCGCTTCGTTCGCGACGCCTCCTCGCCGCTCGTGACGAGCCCCTCTCGACGATGGCCCTCCGCTCTTGGCACTCGGACATGACGACCCTTGCGAGAGGGCTCCTCGCGGCGAGCGTCTCGACGGCGCTGCTCGGCGGCTGCGCGTCGAGCGTCGCGCCCGCCTCGCTCGACCGGACCCGCAGCGCCGTCGACGACCGCGTGCAGCGCGCCGAGCGGCGCCCGTCCGACGGAGCCTCCGCCGACGACGCGGACCTCACGAAGACCCTGGATCGAGACGCCGTAACCAGCCGCGCGGTCGCGAGGAGCCCCGCCCTCCTCGCCCTCGCCCACCGGGCCCGTGCGGCGCTGCGCGGCGGCACCTCGGACGGCGTCCTGCCCGCCCCCGAGCTGGGAGGACAAGTATGGAATCTCCCTATGATCAAGCCCTACGCCGTGGGCGAGGCGGACATGTACATGCTCGAGCTGCGGCAGCGCTTCCCCCCGGGGCGCGCGCTCGGAGCGCGGCAGCGGGCGGCGGCCGAGGAGGCCGAGGCGCTGCTCGCCGAGCTCGCGTCCGAGGAGCGCGTGATCGCCGAGCGAGCGTCGAGCGCCTACGCGGACTACGCTCAAGGGTTCTCCGAGCGGCGGCTGCAGGAGCGCCAGCTCGCGCTCCTCGCTCGCATGGGACAGGCCGTCCGCGCGCGCATCCCCACCGGCGCGCTCGGCGTGGGAGACGTCGCCCGCGTCGAGCTGGAGGTGAGCCGCGCCGAGCGGGCCATCGCGCGCATCCAGGGAGACGTCGACCGCTCCCACGCGACGCTGAACGCGCTCCTCCGACGTCCGGCGGGCGCGCCGCTCGGCGAGCCCGCCGCCCTCCCACCGGAGACCGTCCGGCTCACGCTGGACGAGCTCTACGCCAGGGCCGCTCAGACCCGCGGGGCCGTGCTCTCCTCCGAGGCGCGCCTCCGCGCCGCCCAGGCGAGGCGCGAGGCCGAGGCGGCCGAGGCGGACGTCCCCGAGTACATGCTCGGCGCCGGCTACATGCAGGTCCCCTCGATGCGCCCCGGCGTGAGCCTCAGCGCGTCGATGTCGCTGCCGTGGCTCTGGGGCCCGGGTCGCCACAGGGTGCGACGCGCCGAGGCCGAGGAGGCCGCCGAGCGCGCCTCACGCGACGAAGCGCGCGTCGCCTTCGAGCTCGAGATCGGCGAGGCCCTCACGCGCCTTCGGACCCTCGAGGCCCAGCACACGCTCGTCCAACGGCGCGCCTTGCCCGCCGCCCACCGCTCGCTCGACGCCCTGACGGCGGCCTTCCCGACGGGCGGCGTGAGCCTCCTCGAGTGGGTCGACATCTCGCGCTCGGTGATCGACCTCGAGGTCGAGCTCGTCACGCTCTCCGGGGATCTCGCCCGCGGCGTCGGCAGCCTCGAGCGCGCGGTCGGCGCGCCTCTCCCCCGCAGCCCCGTCGAGGCTGTCCCCCCGCCATGAGCGACGCCCCCCCCCCGCCCCTGCTCCCGCCACCCCCCGCCGAGGCCCCGCACGCGCCGCCGTCGCCGCGGGCGCTCCGCACGATGGCGCTCGTTCGTTGGCTCTTGCTCGCGCTCGTCACCGCGGTCGCGGCGTACAGCGTGTGGACCCATTGGGGACCGAGACGAGAGGGCCACGCCGCCCACGGTCCCGATCGCTACTATTGCCCGATGCACCCCCAGGTCCGCGCCTCCGAGCCAGGGACCTGCCCGATCTGCCACATGCGCCTCGAGCTCATCCCCGAGGACCGCCTGAAGGCAGAGGCTACCCCCGATCCCGCTCGCTCGGCCGCGCCCCACCCGGCCGACGTGACGGCCGTCACGATCCCCCTCGCACAACAGAAGGCCGTCGGCATCTCCACGACCCTCGTCGCGCGCGGGACGATCCGAGATCGCCTTCGCGTGCCCGGCGTCGTGACGACGCCCGAGAGCAGCCTCGCGCAGGCGCACGTCCGGGCCGCTGGCTTCGTCGAGAGCGTCGCCGTCCGCCAGACCGGCGTCCGCGTCCGGCGCGGACAGCCCCTCGCGTACGTGTACAGCCCCGAGATCTACCGCGCCCAAGAGGAGTTCCTCGCGGCCCACCGCTGGAGCAGCCCCGGGGCGGACGGCGGCGCCGGAGCCGCTGGCGCGGAGGTCACGAGCGCGGCCCGGCGCGGGCTCGAATTGCTCGGGCTCACCAAGGGAGACATCGACGAGGTCGTCCGCACCGGGAAGCCCATCCGCGCCATCGCCGTCCGCGCGCCCGCCTCCGGCTACGTCACCAAGACCAACGCCATCCTCGGCGCGCGCGCCGAGCCCGATCTCGTGCTGTACGAAATCGCCGATCTGTCCACGGTGTGGATCGTCGCCAGCGTGAACGAGCGCGATCGGAACAGTGTTCACGTCGGCCTCTCCGCGCGCTTCTCCCTCCCCGGCGCCACCGGGGCCCCCATCGTCGCGGACGTGAGCCTGGTCGAGCCGCTCCTCGAGGAGGCGACGCGCACCGCGCGCCTGCGCCTCGTCGTGAAGAACCCGGACGGCGCCCTGAAGCCTGGACAATTTGGCGAGGTCGAGTTCGAGCTGCCGTCGTCGAGCGGACTCTTCGTGCCGCGCGACGCCGTGATCCACACCGGGGAGCACGAGTACGTCTATGTCGCCGGCGGAGACGATCGCTTCGAGCCGCGCCTCGTCCAGACCGGCGTCAGCCGCGACGGCCGCGTCCAGATCCTGTCCGGCGTCGTCGAGGGCGATCGCGTCGTCACGCGGGGCGGCTTCATGCTCGACTCGGAGAGCCGGCTCACGGCCTCCCTGAGCGGCGCGGCCGCCTCCGCGAGCGCCCAGCCCGCCGCGTCGGCCCCGGTGCGCCCTTGATCGGCTGGCTCATCGACGCCTCGGCGCGCTTCCGCGCGCTCGTCCTCTTCGGCGCGGTCGCGCTCGCGATCGGGGGGATCGCGGCCATTCGACACATCAAGCTCGACGCCATCCCGGATCTCTCGGACCCCCAGGTCATCGTCTTCAGCGAATGGTCGGGCCGCTCCCCGACGCTCGTCGAGGATCAGGTCACCTACCCGCTCGTGACCGCGCTCCTCGGCGCGCCGCACGTCGTCGACGTCCGCGGGCAGACGATGTTCGGCATGAGCTTCGTGTATGTGGTCTTCGAGGAGGGGACGGACATCTACTGGGCGCGCTCCCGCGTCCTCGAGCAGCTGAACGCCGTCCAAGGCCGCCTGCCCGCCGACGCGACGACGCGCATCGGCCCCGACGCGACAGGGATCGGCTGGATCTATCAGTACGCCGTCGTCGATCGCTCCGGGAGGCACGACGTCGGGGAGCTGCGGGCGCTCCAGGACTACTCGCTCCGGTATGCGCTCACCGCCGTGCCCGGAGTCGCCGAGGTCGCCTCCGTCGGCGGCTACGAGCAACAGTATCAGGTGACCGTCGATCCGCTGCGCCTCCGGACTTACGATCTGACGATCTCGGACGTCGTCCAGGCGGTGAGGCGCTCCAATGACGACGTCGGCGCCCGCGTCCTCGAGCTCTCCGAGCGCGAGTACTTCGTCCGGGGGCGGGGGTACTTGACCCGCGTCGAGGACATCGAGAAGATCGTGCTGCGCGCCGATCGCGGCACCCCCGTGCTCGTCCGGGACGTCGGTCGCGTGACGATGGGGGGGGACATCCGGCGAGGCGCCGCCGACTTCGACGGTCGCGGCGAGGCCGTCTCCGGCATCGTGGTCATGCGCTACGGCGAGAACGCGCGCGACGTCATCGAGCGACTCGAGCAGAAGCTCACCGATCTGCGCCGCGGGCTCCCCGAGGGCGTCGAGATCGTGCCGGTCTACAACCGCAAGCACCTCATCGAGCGCGCCGTCGACACCCTGAAATCGGCGCTCACCGAGGAGATGATCGTCGTCGCGGTGGTCATCGTGCTCTTCTTGCTCCACGCGCGGAGCGCGCTCCTGCCCATCGTGTCCTTGCCGCTCGCGGTCCTCGCGGCCTTCATCCCGATGCACCTGCTCGGCATCCCGGCGACGATCATGTCGCTCGGCGGGATCGCCATCGCGATCGGGGCGACCGTCGACGCCGAGATCGTCATGGTCGAGGCCGCACACAAGAAGCTCGAGGGCGCCCCGCCGGATCTCTCGGACGAGGCCCGCTCGAAGCTGCTCGGCGAGGCCGCACGCGAGGTGACCCCGGCGATCTTCTTCTCGCTCCTCATCATCGCCGCGTCCTTCCTCCCGGTCTTCGGGCTCAATGGACAGGCGGGCCGACTCTTCCGGCCGCTCGCGTACACGAAGACATTCGTGATGCTCTCGGCGGCGATCCTCTCCGTCACGGTCGCCCCCGCGCTCCGAGACCACCTCATCCGCGGCAAGATCTTCTCGGAGGCACGGCACCCCGTCTCGCGGGCGATCCGGCGCGTCTATGAGCCCTTCGTGCACGTGGCCCTCCACAACCCGAAGACCACCGTGCTCATCGGCGTGATGGCCGTGGTCTCGGCGCTCCCCGTCGCGCAGCGGCTCGGCAGCGAGTTCATGCCCCCGCTCGACGAGGGGGATCTCCTCTACATGCCGACCACCTTCCCCAACGTGTCGATCGAGGAGGCGCGCGAGCAGCTGCGCCGTCAGGACGAGATCCTGAAGAGCATCCCCGAGGTCGTGACGGTGCTCGGCAAGGTCGGCCGCGCCGAGACCCCCACGGATCCGGCCCCGCTCTCCATGGTCGAGACGGTCGTCCAACTGAAGCCCCACAAAGACTGGCGGACAAAATATGTCCGACGCTGGTACGTCGGGCGCACCCCCGAGGTCCTGAGGCCGCTCTTCGCCTGGCTCCAGCCCGAGTTCGTGCCGATGACCCGCGAGGATCTCGAGGACGAGCTGAACCAGCGGCTCCACCTCCCTGGCTGGACCAACGCCTTCACGCAACCCATCCGGAACCGTGTCGACATGCTGACGACAGGGATCAGGACGCCGGTGGGGATCAAGATCTTCGGGACGAACCTCGAGGAGATCGAGCGCCTCGGCGTCGCCGTCGAGCGCGTGATGCACGAGCTCCCGGGCGCCCGCAGCGTCCTCTTCGAGCGCTCGGTGGGGGGCCTGTACGTCGACGTCGTCCCGAGCCGCGAGGCGCTCGCGCGCTACGGGCTCCGCGTGGCGGACGTGAACGACGTCGTCGAGTCCGCTCTCGGGGGGTTGCCTGTCACGACCACCGTCGAGGGTCGCCACCGCTTCACGGTGAACGTCCGCTACGCCCAGGACTTTCGGTCGAGCGTCGAGGCCATTCGCGACGTGGCGATCCCCATCCCACGCGGCGCCGCCGGGGCGAGCGCCGACGCCAGCGGCTCGGCCCCCTCGGGGGCGACGGGGCAGATCCCGCTCGGCGCGGTCGCCGACGTCCGCGTGACGGGGGGGCCCCCGATGATCCGTGACGAGGCCGGGCTCCTCGTCGGTTATGTGTACGTGGACCTCGAGCCGGGTCGTGACGTCGGGGGCTTCGTCGCCGACGCGAAGGCGGCGGTCGAGCGGGCGCGAGCGGCGGGGAGCCTCGCCCTGCCGCCAGGCTACTATCTCAAGTGGACGGGGCAATACGAGCTCCTCGCGGGGATGGAAGCGCGCATGAAGATCCTCATCCCCATCGCGCTCCTCGTGACGGTGCTGCTCCTCTACCTGCAGTTCAAGAACTTCACCGAGGTCCTCATCGTCCTCTTGTCCGTCCCCTTCGCCCTCGTCGGAAGTGTGTGGGCGCTCTGGCTCCTCGGCTACAATCTGTCGACGGCGGTGTGGGTCGGGCTCATCGCGCTCGTGGGCCTGGCCGCCCAGACGGGCGTCGTCATGATCGTGTACATCGATCACGCGTACGAACGGCGCCTGAGCGAGGGGCGGATCCGCACGCTCGAGGACATCATCGAGGCGCACTCCGAGGGCACGATCCAGCGGGTCCGCCCCAAGCTGATGACGGTGACCACCATGCTCGTTGGGCTCGTGCCGCTCCTCTGGGCCGAGGGGAGCGGCGCCGACGTGATGAAGCGCATCGCGGCGCCGATGGTGGGCGGGCTCGTGACGAGCGCGTTCTTGACGCTCGAGATCATCCCGGTCATCTACACGTACTGGAGGGGCGAGCAGCTGCTCTCGAGGCGGATCGACGAGGCCGCGCTCCCGCACCGTGGGGCGCTCCATCGGAGCGTGGGCGTGCTCCGTGGAGCGGCGCTCCTCCTGCTGATCCTCGCCGGCGCGCGGCTCTACGTCAGCCGCCCGCCGGTGTGGTTTGGGGTGTTGACCCTCGCGGCGGCGTGTGCAATCATCGGCGCCATTGCGTCTTACCTGATCCTTCGACAGCGTTCGATGCGTCTCCTCGGGGATCTCACCTCCCCTCCCGAAAAGGATCTCGCCTCATGACCAGCCTCCGCGCCCCGTCCGCCCTCCTCGCCCTCGTCGCCGCGCTGGGCCTCTCTGCCTGCAGCAAGTCCGGCTCCGATGGCCCGCCGGGGAGCACGAGCAGCGTGGCCACGGCGGCTCCTCCCGGCGCGACGGCGCTCTCCGTCACGGTCGACGCGGAGGGCTACCACCCCGCGTCGCTCGAGGCCCCGGCGGGCAAGCCCGTGGCGCTCACCATCACCCGCACCACGGACGAAGGCTGTGGCCAGCAGATCGTCTTCCCGTCGCTCGACATCCGCAAGGATCTTCCGCTGAAGAAGCCCGTGAAGATCGATTTCACGATGCCCGCGTCGGGGAGTGTGGGCTTCGCCTGCGGGATGAACATGTACAAGGGCACGATCGTCGCCCGCTGATCACGCAGCGCAGCTCACCGAGCGGACCCGCCTCGATCCACGCGAGGTGAGGCCGGTCCAGAGGGTCGCCGGGCGCGGCCCGCACCACGAGCCGAAGCGCGCGCCCAATCCAATCGGCGCTGGGCGCGACCCACCCGAGCGCCGCGAGGTGAGCCCGATCCAGAGGGTCGCCGGGCGCGGCCCGCACCACGAGCCGAAGCGCGCGCCCAATCCAATCGGCGCTGGGCGCGGCCCACCCGAGCGCCGCGAGGTGAGCCCGATCCAGAGGGTCGCCGGGCGCAGGCAATCCCTCGGAGTCCCCTCGCTGCGTCTACGCGAGAAAGTCCGCGTAGAAGGCGCGACGCCACTCGAAGAAGCGGGCGTAGTCCGGGTGGTCTGCCCACCCCCTCGCGCCCACGCCAGCCCATTCGGCGAGCGCGAGGTGCTTCGATCGGGGGAATTCGAGCGGGAGCGTGAGCCCGACGGCCGCGACGTCGGCGAGGCTGGGCTCGTCCCCCACGAGGTAGCGCGAGCGCGAAAGCCGCTCGGTGAGCTCGAGGAGCATCGCGCGCAAGACGCCCTGACTCCGCTCGAGCCTGCGCCGACCGGGGCCCCACGCCGTCACCCACCGGGTGAAGGCGCCGAGCGCGGAGCCCATGCGAGGCCCCACGCCGTGGACCTCGAGATCGAGCAGCCGAGCGAGCTTCTCTGGCTCGGTGCGGACCGAGTCGATCCAGACCTCGAAGGGCGAGGTCGCGAAGGCTCGATCGAGGCGCTCTTCGAGGTCGAGCACCTCCCGTCGTCGTGCCTCGTCCGGGGGCAGCAGCCGGCGGTGGTCCGGGAAGGCCTCCTCGAGGTAGAGCGCGATCGCAGTCGAGTCGTGGACGACCCGACCGTCGTGCTCGATCACGGGCACCTTCCGCTGTCCGCTGAGGCGCACGAGCGCGCGCTGGGGCAGGCCGATCTGGTGCTCGACGATCGTGTAGTCGAGCCTCTTCATGTCGAGGAGCGCGCGGCCCTTCTCCGAGAAGTGACTGATCGGGAACCGATGCAGGGTGACCGTCATCGCGGGACCACACTACCACGAGCGTGGGTCGGCCGAGCCCTCGCGGACCTCAGTCGTCGAGGTACCCGAACTTCCCGCTCCGGAAGTCCTCGAACGCCTGCGCGATCTCTTGCCGCGTGTTCATCACGAAGGGGCCGTGCGGCGCGATGGGCTCGCCGATCGGCGTGCCGCCCAGGACGAGGAGCTGCGCCTCCGCGATCGCCTCGATGACGACACGGTCGCCGGCGTGATCGAACACGACGAAGTCGTGCAGCTTCGCGGCGGCGCCGTTCAGCGTAACCTCGCCCTTCATCACGAGGAGCCCGAGGTTGTCCGCCCGGGGGGTCACGAGGTCCATGCGGTCCCCCACGGCGAGCCGCGCGTCGAGGAGCGTGATGGGCGTGTGGGTCTGCGCGGGGCCGCTCACGCCGTCGAAGGCGCCGGCGATGACGCGCACCTCTCCCCCCCGCGCGAGCTTGACGACGCCCATCCGATCGGCCGTGATGGGCTGGTAGCGCGGCGCGTCCATCTTGTGCGCGCGAGGGAGGTTCACCCAGAGCTGCGCCATCTGGAAGGTGCCTCCGCGCCGAGCCCACGCCCGCTCGTGGTACTCCTTGTGCAGGATCCCGCGCGCCGCGGTCATCCATTGCACGTCGCCTGGACCAATCACGCCGCCCGCGCCCGTGCTGTCGTGGTGCGCGACGCTGCCCTGGAAGGCGATGGTCACCGTCTCGAAGCCGCGGTGCGGGTGGACACCGACGCCGCGCGGCTCCTCCGTGGGCTCGAAGGGGTGCTCGGCGTTGTAGTCGAGGAGGAGGAAGGGATCGAGCTTGCGCATCGCGTCCGGGATCGCGGAGAAATAGCCGCTGACGCGGAAGCCATTGCCCACCCAATGGGGCCGGGGGGCCGCGTAGATGCCCTCGATCCCGCGGAGGCCGCTCCGGGGTTCGAGGTCGGTCGTGCCGCTCTCTGTCGCTGTCATCGTGGTCATGTCATCTCTCCATCTGCTGAGGAAGGTGGCGCCGAGCGCCACGGGGACCGCCAGTCCAAGGAAGTGTCGTCGTGATCCCATCCGGGTCAGCCTCCCGTTCGGGAGGTGGAGGCTGGCGCGCTCCCGGGCGGACGAGAGCGAGCGGGCGGAGCTCCGTCGGTCGCGGGGCCGCGATGCGTCGAGCGGGACGGCGCGGGCGGAGCTCCGTCGGTCGCGGGGCCGCGATGCGTCCAGCGGGACGACGAAGGCCACGCTGCGTCGGTCTGGGGACTGGGCTGCGTCCAGCGCACGTGAGCGATCGTCCGGCAGGGACATGTGGGAAGCGCGTCGACGGAGGCGCCTCTGCCGATCGCGTCCACGTGGAGCCCGAGATCCGGTGGGGTCACGCCCGGGAAGATGCGACGGCGCGCATCGTCGCGCTAGGCTACCTTCGTGAAGAAGACCGTTCCACCCACGGGACAATCCAGAGGACCGCGCGCCAGGGCCGCGCAGGGCGTCGCGGGGCCATCCGTCGCCGCGCGCCGGCTCGATCTGAACGAGCTCCTCGTCTTCACGCGCGTCGTGCAGGCGGGGAGCTTCACGGCGGCGGCGCGGCTCCTCGGGATGCCGAAGTCCACCGTCAGCCGCAAGGTGGCCGAGCTGGAGGAGCGCGTCGGGGCGCGGCTGCTCCAGCGCACGACACGCAAGCTCGGGCTCTCCGACGCGGGGCGCGCGTACTTCGACCACACCGCGCGCATCGTCGCCCAAGCCGAGGAGGCCGAGCGCGCGCTCGGGAGGCTCGAGGCGGCGCCGAGGGGCCTGCTCCGCGCGACGGCGCCGCTCTCGCTCTCGGTGCTCGCGCCGATCGTGGCCGAGTACCTCTCGCGGTACCCGGAGGTGCGGCTCGAGCTGCTCTGCAACGATCGGCGCGTCGATCTCGTCGAGGAGGGGTTCGACGTGGCGGTGCGCGTGGGCCGGCTCGAGGACTCGTCGCTCGTCCTTCGCCCGCTCGGCGCCATCCGGAGGGTCCTCGTCGCCGCGCCGAGCTACTGCGCTGCGCACGGCGCGCCGAAGGCGCCAGCCGAGCTCGCTCACCACGCGGGGATCGTCTTCAGCGGGAGCCCCGATCCGACGTTGTGGTCGCTCCGCGGAACCGGCGCGCGGGTGTCCGTCCGCGTGCCTGCGCGCGTCGTCGCGAACGATCTCGACGTCGTCCGCGAGGCGGCGCGCGCGGGGCTCGGCGTCGCGTGGCTGCCCGAGTTCGCCGCGGAGGGAGATCTCCGCGAGCGACGCCTCGTGCGCCTCCTCCCCTCGTGGTGCTCGGACGACGTCCCGCTGCAAGCCGTCTACCCGACCGCGCGGCTCCTCTCGCCGAAGGTGGCGGCCTTCGTCGAGCTCTTGGTCGCCCGGCTCTCGCCGCAGGCTCGACGAGACGCGCGCTGAACGCCGCAGGCGCGGCGGAGACGCGGCACGCCCCGGCGTAGGGCGCCGACCAACCCCAGATCGAGGCTCTCGGGGCGAACGTCGAGACGTCGCCTCACCGGGGCGTCGAGGGAGACCTCCCCCGATACTCCCGAGCGATGGCGCGTGCATCCGCAGCGCGCCTTGCAAGTTGGTAAGTAAGCGGTTACTTATTCCGTCATGCAAGAGCTCCGGCGCCCCACCTTGGATCGACAGGTCGAGCTGACGGACGCGGCGCTCCGCATCATCGCGACCCAAGGCATCGTAGCCTTGAGCACGCGCAGCCTCGCGGCGGAGGTCGGCCTCTCGACTGGCGCCATCTTCAAGCACTTCGCATCGCTCGACGCCCTGCTCGACGCCGTCGTGGCGCGCGTCGAGGCCGTCCTCGAGGCCACCTATCCACCAGCGCAGCTCCCCCCGGTCGAGCGCCTCGAGCGCTTCATCGAGGCCCGGTGCACGGCCGTGGGCGGGCAGCTCGGCATCCTGCGGCTGGTGCTCTCGGATCAATTCCTCCTCGCGCTGCCGGAGGGCGGCTCGGCCCGCCTCTCGGCGTGCGTCAAGAAGACGCGCGCCTTCGTGCTCGAGTGTCTGCGCGAGGGCCAGGACGCAGGGGAGGTGCGCCAGGACTTGGCCGCAGAGACGCTCGCGCCGATCGTGATGGGCACCCTGCAGATGCTGGCGGTCTCGGCGTCGATGACGGGGCACCGCGCGGCAGGGTCACGGGCCGTCCGGCGCAGCCTCGTCGCGCTCCTCCGTTCGCCCCCGGTCACGCCCTCACCGAGGAGAGCGACATGACCGGCGCGTCGATGTCCCGATCCTCTCGACGGTCGACCCTCGGCCGCTGGGCCCTCGGCGCGTCCGCTGTCCTGTTTGGCGCGGCGACGTTGCTCGAGGGGGGGCACGTCCTCTTCGGTGGACCCGCGGCTCGCGCGGCGGCCGGCCACGTCGTCTCGTTCGTGCTGCTGTTCAACTTCGGCGCCGGCTTCGCCTACCTGCTCGCAGGCCTCGCGGCGCTCGGCGATCGGTCGTGGGCGACGTGGCTCGCCCGGGCGCTGGCTGTCGCGACGCTCACCGTCTTCGTCGCGTTCGGCGCGCATGTGCTGTCGGGAGGCGCCTTCGAGTCGCGCACCGTCGTCGCCATGTCGTTGCGCGCCGGGTTCTGGATCTGCCAGGCGCAGCTCTTGCCGCACGTGATCGATCGGAGGACACCATGAAAGATCGTTGGTCTGGGTGGAGCGTCATGCTCCACTGGCTCGCTGCAGGGCTCATCGTGGGGCTGGCGGCGGGCTTTCTGATGACGGACCTTCCGGCTGACTCGAGCGCGAGGCTCTTCGTCTCGCGGCTCCACACGCTCGGAGGCGCGACGCTCATGCTGCTCACCGTCGCGCGGCTCGTCATCCGGCGCCGCGGGCCTACCGTGACGCCGCTCCCCCTCTCGGATCTTCACCGCCGAGGCGTGGGCGTGATCCACGCGCTGCTCTATGCGGTGGTCTTCGTCATCGGCGCCAGCGGCGTCGTCACCGGCGCGCGGAGCGCGTGGCCAGAGCACCTGCAAGGGAAGCTCGCGGAGGCGCCGGCGCTTGGCTCGCTCGTGTCGCGCGAGGCCCACGAGGCGCTCGTGTTCGTGCTGCTCGGACTCGTGCTGCTCCACGTGGGTGGGGTGCTCCTGCAGCAGGCGCGGCGAGGCGGCGTCCTCGGGCGGATGGTGCCCTTCCTCGGCGAGGCGTCGCGCGGCGGCAAGGGAGACGCGCCGTGATGTCCGGGGCTGCTTCGGCCGCCCTCCGTCGCGCGCTCGGCGTCGCGCGCCGGGGGCTGTGGGGCCTCGTGCTCGCCGCGGTCGCAGCGCTCGTCGTGTGGCTCCGGGTCTGGTCCCCCGTCCACGTGGAGGCCGTCCGGGTCGAGCGCGGCGAGATCACCCAGGAGGCCTTCGGGCGGGGCACCATCGAGAGCCAGCGCGAGGCCGCCGTGGGGTTCGATCTGGCGGGACGGCTCAGCGACGTGCTGGTCGAGGAGGGCTCCCGCGTCTCGCTCGGCCAGGAGCTCGCTCGCCTCGAGACGAACCAGGCCCGAGCGGACTTGCGCGCTGCCCAGACGGGCGTAGGTGCGGCGCGCGCGTCGTTGCGACGGCTCGCCGCGGAGGAGGAGCGCGCGCGGGCGCTCCTGGCGACGGCCGAGCGCGAGACGACCCGGGCGCAGGCCCTCGCCGACGCCGGCGCCATCTCGGGTCAGCAGCGCGACGAAGCGAGCGATCGCCTCCGCGTGGCGCGCGCCGAGCTCGATCGCGTCCTGGCCCAGCGCTCCGAGGCCACGCGAGGGATCGACGTCGCGACGGGCGGCGCAGAGCAGCGGCGCGTGGCCATGGTGCGTGCCACGCTGCTCGCGCCCTTCGACGGCCTCGTGACGCGCAGGCTGCGCGAGCCCGGTGACACGGTCACCATCGGCTCGACCGTGCTCCGCATCGTCGACACGAACCGAGTGTACGTCCACGCGGCGGTGGACGAGACGATGCTCCCGCTGCTGGCGGTCGACCAGAAGGCGATCATCTCGTTCCCAGGGGCAGGCGCGCCGTGGCCGGGCCGCGTGACGAGGATCTCCTGGGAGGCGGACCGGCAGACCCACGAGCTCCTCATCGAGATCACGCCCGAGCGGCTGGAGCGGCGCCTCGCCATCGGGCAGCGCGCCGATGTGCGCGTCGAGGTCGGGCGCCGGGACCAGGTGCTCCGGCTTCCGATCCGCGTGGTCCATCACGACGACGAGGGAGCCTTCGTCTACGCAGATCAGGGCGGCAAGATCGCGCGGGTCCGGCCCAGGCTCGGCCTCACCGGGAGCGACCACGTCGAGGTGCTCGATGGGCTCGCAGAGGGAGCCACGGTCCTGTCCGCCCCGGGTGCGGTCACGACCCTCCCGGTCGGGCGGCGCTGGGCGACCCCATGAACCTCGCGCTCCGCGACGTTCGAAGGCATCCAGCCCGCTTCGTGGCGACCGCGGCTGGGCTGGGGCTCCTCCTGAGCGTCGTCGTGGCGATGCAGGGCATCTACGCCGGGATGGTCGACGACGCGACGATCCTCACGCGCGCGATGCGGGCCGATCTCTGGCTCGTTCAGCGAGACACGCGCGGTCCCTTCGCCGAAGGCTCCCGGCTCGATCCGAGCGTCGAAGCGCGGGCAGCCGCCGTGCCTGGCGTACGCACGGCGCGCCCGTACACGTATCAGCTCATCCAGCGAGAGCACCGCGGAGCCGTGATGCGCATCGCGCTCGTCGGCCTGGGCTGGCCGGATGACCCTGGGGGCGCATTGCCGCTCGTGCGCGGGCGACGCCTTCGGCAACCGCATGGAGAGATGATCGTCGACGCCTCGCTCGGGCTTGGCGTCGGCGAGGAACTGGCGCTCGCGGGGGAGCGCTACCGCGTGGTGGGGCTCACGAGCAACGCGCTGACCTCTGGCGGGGACTCGGTCGCCTTCATGACCGTGAGCGACGCGGAGCTCGTCGCCTTGGACCAACCGCCCGAGGCCGCCGTGCTCGAACGTCAGCGCGTCGTCGAGCGTCTGCGCCGCACCGACCTCGGCCGCGGGCAGCCCGCGCTCGAGGATCTCGCGACCGATCCCCGGTGGCGCGCGCCTGCCCTCGCGTCTCCCCCCGTGGCAGCCGTGCTCGTCCAGGCCGATCCACACCGAGTCACCGGGGTGCGGAAGGTCATGCGAAGTTGGGGAGACGTCAGCGTCTACTCGCAGAACGAAGAGGAAGCGCTCCTCCTGGGGGGCGTCGTCCAGCGAGCCCGAATGCAGATCGGGCTCTTCACCGCGATCCTCACGCTCACCGCCGCGGTGATCGTGATGATGGTCATGTACAACCTCACGCTCGAGAAGACGCGCGACCTCGCCGTGCTGAAGCTCATGGGTGCGCCCAAGCCACGCCTCCTCGGCCTGGTGCTGCAAGAAGCCTGGCTCCTCGGCGCGATGGGCTACGCTGTCGCGTTCACGCTCGGAGAGCTGCTCTTTCCCCTGTTCCCGCGGCGGGTTCTCATCACCGAGACCATCTCGTGGGTGGCGCCGACCGCAACGATGGGCATCGTAACGCTCGCGAGCGTCGTCGGGCTCATCCATGTCATGCGCATCGATCCGTCGGGCGCGCTGGAGGGCTGACGATGAACGACGCGGTTCGCGCCGTGGACTTGAGCAAGACATACGGCTCGGGCTCGACCGAGGTGAAGGCCTTGGACCACGTCGACCTCACGCTCGCGCGCGGGACCGTGGCCGCGTTGCTCGGGCCCAGCGGCTCGGGCAAGTCCACGCTCATCAAGGCGCTCGGCTTCGTCTCACCTGCCGACACGGGCGAAGTGTTCTTCGAAGGCCGCCTCGTCGTGAAGGACGGCGCACCGCTCGCCGATCTCGCGTACCTGCGCCGCCGGCACCTCGGCTTCGTCTTCCAGAAGGCGAACCTGACCTCGTTCCTCACCGCGCGAGAGAACGTCGAGATCGCCTGCGAGTTTGGCGGCAAGAGCGACGGCAGGAGGCGTGCCCGCGAGCTGCTCGAGTACCTCGACGTCGCGGACCGCGAGCATTCCTACCCCGAGATGCTGAGCGGTGGTCAGCAGCAGCGAGTGGCCATCGCCAGGGCACTGGCCAACGAGCCTTCGCTGATCCTCGCGGACGAGCCGACGGCCGCGCTCGACAGCGTTCGCAGTCGAAGCGTCATGGAACTCTTCCGCCGGGTCGCGCACGACCGCGGCGCGGCCGTGCTGGTGGTCACCCACGATCACCGGGCGCTCGACGTCTTTGACGTCCTCTTCGAGATGGAGGACGGGCGGATCCACCCCTACCGACGAGAGCGCGCAGCCAGCTCCGCGACGCGGTGAGCAGGATCTGCGGACGAGCGCCCCTCGCGCCGAGGGCCCCAGTCCGCCTTCGGGTCGTCGTGAGCACCTCGCCCCGAACGGCCATGGACGGCCCTGCCCCGAGGCGCAGGCGCGCTCGAGGAAGTCCACGCGACGACGCGGCGACCCCCGAGCGACGAAGGAGACTCACCGAGGCTCCGCGTGGAGCGATGTCGCAACCCCACTCACCGAGCCTCCGCACGGCGCGAGCGCACGCCCCCTCGACGACGCGCCCCCCCTGCGACGAGGGGCGCGATACATCCTAGGATGGGATCTGTCGGGGAGGCCGGATTCGAACCGACGACATCGAGCACCCAAAGCTCGCGCACTACCAGGCTGTGCTACTCCCCGAGGCGGGACCCGGGGACGATACCACGCCCCGGGGCCTCACGCGCGACATGCGTCAGTCGTAGTACTCGTTCCCGAGGTGGGTGATGAGCTCCTCCCCCATCATCCACCGGATCGTGTTCTTGAGCTTCATCGACTGGATGAAGAGATCGTGCTCCGGGTAGAGCCCCGGCGCCGTCATCGGGCTCTTGAAGTAGAAGGACAGCCACTCCTGCGTCCCCGAGAAGCCCGCGCGCTTCGCGAGATCGAGGAGGAGCGCGAGATCGAGCACGATGGGCGCCGCGAGGATCGAGTCGCGGCAGAGGAAGTCCACCTTGATCTGCATCGGGTACCCGAGCCACCCGTAGATATCGAGGTTGTCCCAGCCCTCCTTCGCGTCACCGCGCGGCGGATAGTACTCGATGCGGACCTTGTGATAGAGGTCGCCGTAGAGGTCCGGGTTCTTTTCGGGGGCGAGGATGTGCTCGAGGACGCCGAGCTTCGAGACCTCCTTCGTCTTGAAGCTGTCCGGGTCGTCGAGCACCTCGCCGTCGCGGTTGCCGAGGATGTTCGTCGAGAACCAGCCGCGGAGCCCGAGGAGCCGCGCCTTCAGGCCAGGCGCCAAGATCGTCTTCATCAGCGTCTGCCCCGTCTTGAAGTCCTTGCCCGCGATGGGCGTCCCGGTCTCCCTCGCGAGCTCCCACGCCGCGGGGAAATCGACGGACAGGTTGGGCGCGCCGTTCGCGTAGGGGACGCCCTCCTTCAGGCACGCCCACGCGTAGAGCTGCGAGGCGGCGATGCCGGGATCGTTCTCGAGGAGGCCCCTCTCGAAGGACGCGACGCTCGCGTGGACGGGCCCAGGCTCGATGTACACCTCCGTCGAGCCGCACCACACGGCGACGACGCGATCGCAGCCGTTCTCTTGCTTGAACTCACGGATGTCGGCGCGGAGCTGCTCGACGAGCTCGGCCTTCGTCTTCGCCTGCTTCACGTGCGTGCCGTGGAGGCGCTTCACGTACTCGGGGAAGAAGGCGCCCTTCATGGGCTGGATGGCGGAGAGCTCGTCCTGGATGGGCGCGAGATCGCGCGCGTCGAGGACCTTCGCGTTCTCGCAGACGCCGAAGGCGTCGTCGGGGAAGATGTCCCAGCCGCCGAAGACGACGTCGGAGAGCGGCGCGAGATCGACGAACTCGCGGAGCAGCGGCGTGCGGCCGTCGGTGCGCTTGCCGAGGCGGATGGTGCCCATCTGCGTGAGCGAGCCGATCGGCTTCGCTAGGCCCCTCCGGACGAGCAGCGAGCCCGCGATGAAGGTGGTGGCGACTGCGCCCATGCCCGGGAGGAGGATCCCGAGCTTCCCTCGGTGCGGCTCGATCTGGTTCGGTCTTTTCACGGTAGGCTCTCGGCCGCCTTTAGCGCGACCGCTCCACGATGCGCAATGCAACATCGACGCCACCTCGGCCCGGCGCGTGCTACGGGGCGCCCGACGCATGGCGTTCTGGGACGCGTACAAGGCTTCGCTGAAGCCGATCGAGGTCGAAGAGCCGATCGACCGGTGGCTCCACCGCCCGCTCGGCTACGTGATCGCGAAGCTCTTCTACCCGACGCCGATCTCCGCCGATCTCGTCACGGTGCTCGCGATCGTCGCGGGCGTCGCGGCGGGGGTGCTCATCGCGTGGCCGTGGTTCCCCCTGCACATGGTCGCAGGCGGCGCGCTCGTCTTCCTCTCGACGCTGCTCGACTGCGCCGACGGCCAGCTCGCCCGGATGCGGAAGACCTCGAGCCCGCTCGGACGCATGCTGGACGGCGTCGCGGACTCGATCGTCGCGGCGGCGGTCGCGGGCGCGACCCTCGTCGGCATCTCGCGCCTCTGGCCCGAGCCCCTGTGGCTCCGGGTCACGGTGGTCTGTCTCGGCATCGCCACGGTCGTGACGAGCTCGCTCCACA
Source organism: uncultured Polyangiaceae bacterium (assembly GCA_964396175.1). Classification (GTDB taxonomy): domain Bacteria; phylum Myxococcota_A; class Polyangia; order Polyangiales; family Polyangiaceae; genus CAYNEK01. The sequence continues at coordinate 90,037 of CAYNEK010000003.1, forward strand.
CCGCGATGTACGATCACTACAAGAACGTGTGGATTGCGATGACGACGGCGACGTACCGCGAGGCCGAGGACTCGACGGTCGCGCGCGCGCGCTTCGAGGCGACGAAGGGCGACGGCGGGCTCTTCCGCCGGATCGCGTGGCCCATCTACCTCTACTACGTCGAGAGCCAGGAGCAGGTCGCGCACCGCTACGATCCCGAGACCCCGGCCGAGCTCACCAAGCTCCCACCGTACTCGGAAGCGAACGCGGCGATCTACCGCAAGCACCTAGGCGGGATCTGGGCCTACTACCGAGGCTTCTACGGCTTCGGCTCGCTCATGATCGGGCTCAGCGTCTTCAACGCGCTCGACCGCGCGGACGCCTTCCTCGTCTTCCGCCTCGTCATCATGAACGGCGCGTTCTGGCTCGTCCTCCGGCCGCTGCAGCGGCGCGCCGCGCGGCGTGCGTTCGACGAGATCGCGGCGAGGCCCGCCGAGCGCCCGTCGATCGACGACGCGCCGCACGCCGTCTCGTCGCTCTGACGCGCGCCGCGCGCGGCTCACCGCGTCCCTCGGCACACGACGACGCCACGTCCCGCATCGACCCCACGCCCCGCTCGGCGCGCGACTCACCGCGTCCCTCGGCACACGACGAGGCCACGTGCCGCATCGACCCCACGCCCCGCTCGGCGCGCGGCTCACCGCGTCCCTCGGCACACGACGACGCCACGTGCCGCATCGACCCCACGCCGCCCTCGGATCGAGAGCTCTGCCTCGACACACCACGACGTGACGTGCCTCGTCGCCACATGCTGGGCTCGGCGCGAGGCGCCTGCGTCGCGGTGTGCGCTCAGGTCACGCCAGCTCGCAGCGGCGAGCCGCCAAGCGCCACGACCCACGCCGCGGCGCCGGCCTCGCTCGAGCGGGCGCCAGGCTCGAACACCCGCGCCGAGTGCGAATGACGCTTCGCAGCATCCGTGTGGCCCACTTGGTGCACAGATCGCCTCGAGCGCCCTGGATTTTTCGGTCCTCACGGGCCCAGCTCGAGACACACCTGTGGTCGAACCACGACGGTGTGCCCCAGCACCACACCCGGCAACTCGCCTCTTTTCTCCAATAATTCGCCCAGTTCGAATCGGTTTGCGAGAAGCCTTCCAAGCGTAGTACAGGCGGCCGCCTCTCCGGGAGGCCGCCTCCCCGAGCCCCGCCTCCCCCAAGGCCTTCCCAAGGAAGCCCGCCATCCCATGACGCACCTCGATCGCACTCGTCCCGCAGCGGCCCCCACGCGGGCGGTCATCCTCGCAGCCGGCACCGGCTCCCGCCTCGTCGCCGGGGAGCCGATCCCGAAGCCGCTAAAGGAGGTCGACGGCGTCCCCCTCGTCGTGCGCGTGCTGAGGACGCTCCAGTCCGAGGGGATCCGCGAGGCGGTGATCGTCGTCGGCTACGAGGGCGAGCAGATCAAGCGCGCGCTGAAGGCCGCGCCCGAGCTGGGGCTCGAGCTCCACTTCGTCGAGAACCCGGCGTACGACAAGCGCAACGGCATCTCGCTCCTCGCGGCCAAGGCGTACGTCGATCGCGAGTGCATCCTCTCGATGGCCGACCACGTCTACTCGCCCGAGATCGTCCGCCGGCTGCGGAACCTCGAGCTCACGAAGGGCGCCTGCGCGCTCGCCGTCGACTACGACATCGAGCGCTGCTTCGATCTCCCCGACGCGACGAAGGTCGCGCTCGAGGCCGGCCGCATCGTCGACATCGGCAAGGAGATCGATCGGTACGACGCGCTCGACACCGGCGTCTTCCGCATCGGCCCGTCGCTCATCGCGGCGCTCGAAGAGGAGCTCTCGCACTCGGGCGATCCGAGCCTGTCCTGCGGGGTGCGCGCGCTCGCGCAGCGGGGCCTCTTCCTCGCGTGCGACGCGGGTGACGCGCGCTGGATCGACGTCGATACCCCGGCCGCCTTCGCGCGCGCCGAGGCGATGGTCCGCGTCTTCGGCGACGACCTCGGCGACGAGCCGACGGGGCACCGCACCATCGATCCCGAGGCGATGGAGCTCTTCGCCCCCACCTGGGTCCGCGCCGCGCAGCCGTACAAGGAGGACCACTTCGAGCGGGCCGCCTCGAAGAACGGCCTCGCGCGCATGATGTCGAACGAGAACCCCTTCACCCCGAGCGAGCGGGTCGTCCGCGCCGTGATGGACGCCGCGATGAACGGCCACCTCTACCCGTCGAGCGGCAAGGAGCTCCGCGGCAAGCTCGGCGATCGAGAGGGGCTCGGGTACGAGAACGTGATCCTCGGCGCGGGCTCGACCGAGGTCATCGACATCGTGATCCGCACCTTCGTCGGCCCTGGCGAGGAGGTGCTCCTCAGCGTCCCCACCTTCTCGATGTACGAGGCGCGCACCCGCGTCGTCGGCGGGGTCCCGGTGCACGTGCACATGACCGAAGACCACGACTTCGACGTCCCGGCCCTGCTCGGCGCGATCACCGAGAGGACGAAGGTCATCTTCCTCTGCACCCCCAACAACCCGACCGGCAATCGCATGCAGGAGGCCGATCTGCGCCGCATCCTGCGCCTCGGGCTGCCGACGGTGATCGACGAGGCGTACTACGAGTTCGGCGCGACCAAGGCGACGATGTCCCACCTCCTCGCCGAATTCCCGAACGCGATCCTCGTCCGCACCTTCTCGAAGGCCTTCGGGCTCGCGGGGCTCCGCCTCGGCTACGCGATGGCGCACGCCGCCGTCATCCGGCTCATGATGCGCGTGAAGGTGCCGTGGAACGTGCCGGCGACGACGCTCGCGGCGGCGAGCGCGGCCGTCGACGACGTCGACGAGTTCGAGGCGAGGATCACCCGTCTCCGTGAGGGTCGCGCCCACCTCACGCGCGAGCTCGCGGAGATCCCGGGCCTCGACGTCATGCCGAGCGAGGGGAACTTCATCCTCTTCGACGTGCATCGCACGGGCGCGCGCCCGGACGAGATCCTGAACGCGATGTTCGACGAGGGGGTGCTCATCCGCTCGCTCGCGGTGCACCGCGCGGGGCGTGGGTTCTTGCGCATCACGGTGGGCACCGAGGAGGAGAACGCGCGCTGCATCACCGCGCTCCGTCGCGCGCTGGCCGCCATCCGCCCCCGCCCATCCGTGCAGCTGCGCGCCGCCCAGCTCGCCGGCGACGCCGAGTGAGCGACGCCGAGCGCGGGATAATCGCGTCGGCATCACCGGACTCGACGGCGAGAGGCCGACGAGCCGCACGCCAGCGGCACCGAGCGAGTGACGTGCACGTCGCGTACGGACGCGGCGTCTTGGACGACGGGTGGGCGCCTCGTCCTCATCGGCGACGCCGCGTGAGCGAGGGCGACGAGCCTCGTGGGAGGCGCGCCGCGCGACAGGAGCCTAGGATGCAGTGAACGCGCCACACTGGGGTGGCTCCGAGCCTCGTGGGAGGCGCGCCGCGCGACAGGGCGGCGCGGTCGACCGTTGCACACACGCAACGATCCGTGGCGCGAACGTGGGCTAGCGGAGGCCCGGGATCGTGATCACTCTGTGCCTGCGTTCGACGACGAGCGCACCTCACACCCCCACAAGGACTCCACCATGGCCACCTGGAACATCGATCCCTCGCACTCCGCCGTCCAGTTCTCCGTCCGTCACCTGATGATCACCAACGTCCGCGGTGAGTTCACGGGGGTGACCGGCCAGATGACGTACGATCCGGCCGCGCCCGCTGCGACGACCGTCCAGGCGACCATCGACGCGAAGACGGTGAACTCTCGCGAGGCGAAGCGTGACGAGCACCTCCGCAGCGCGGACTTCTTCGACGTCGAGAAGCACCCCACCATCACCTTCGCCTCGACGCGTGTGACCACGAAGGGCGCGGGCCAGCTCGAGATCGTCGGCGATCTCACGATCCACGGCGTCACCAAGCCCGTCACGCTCGCGGTCGAGGGTCCGACCAACGAGGAGAAGGACCCGTGGGGGAACACTCGCATCGGCGCCTCCGGGACGACGACGATCGATCGGCGCGACTTCGGCCTGACGTGGAACTCTGCGATCGAGTCGGGGGGCGTGCTCGTCGGCAACGAGGTGAAGCTCACCATCGACGTGTCGCTGATCCGCGCATAGTATCGTTGCGTGGGCGCAATGGCGCCCTCCACGACGCGCGCCATGCAAGCCCTCGATCTCAACGACGTCGCCCTGTTCGTCCGCGTGGTCGAGAGGGGAGGCTTCGCGCGGGCGGCGCGCGAGATCGGGGCGCCGACGTCCACGGTGAGCCGCGCCATCGGGCGGCTCGAGGCGACCGTGGGCGCCCGGCTGCTCGTTCGCAGCACGCGGAGCGTCGCGCCCACGGCGGAGGGAGTGGCGTTCTTCCAGGGGGTCTCGCCCGCCATCGCGGCGCTCCACCACGCCGCGCGCGTCGTCGACGGCGCCGACAGGACGGTGCGGGGGCGCCTCCGCGTGACGGCACCCAACGACGTCGGCGCGACGTTCCTCGCAGACGTCGTCACGCGCTACACGCGGCGCTACCCGCGCGTCGAGGTCGAGCTCTTGCTGACGCCGAGGACGGTGGATCTCGCCGCCGAGGGTGTGGACGTCGCCCTCCGCGCCGCTGCTCGGCTCCCGGACTCGAGCCTCATCGCGCGGCGGCTCGGCCCCATCGAGGCGGCGCTCTATGCGTCCAGCGACTACATCGAGACGCGCGGGGCGCCCGTCTCTCTCGACGACCTCGGAGAGCACGCGACCGTCCTCTTCCGCCCCCGCGACGGGCGCGCGGTCTGGACGCTGACCGACGGCGAGCGCGAGGTGTCTCACACCGTCCGCGGCGCGATCCAGAGCGACGACTTCTTGTTCGTCCGCGGCGCCGTGCTCGCCGGGGCGGGGATCGGCCTCTTGCCGCGCATCGCAGCGGCAGCCGACCTCGCCGAGGGGCGGCTCGTCCACGTCCTCCCGCGCTGGCGCTCGGCGGGCGCGTCGCTCTTCTTCGTCCACCCTCCCATGCGCACCGTGCCAGCGAGGATCGAGGCGTTCCGCGAGCTGGTGGTCGAGTCCTTCGATCGACGGCTCGGGGCGAGCGCGCAGGAGGCCGCGCGCGCTCCTCGACCGAGCCCGCGACGGACCGGCTGACCGAGCCCTCCCGATCGCCAGGGGCGCGGCCGGCGAGGGACTCTCGCGAGCACGGGCGCCCGACGCCGGCAGCGTCATCGCGTCTGCGCGCAGTGGCCTCCACGATGGGGCCGGGCGCCCGCGCGAGCCGCGCTGGGCGCTGCCGTCGACCCCGTGCCCCGAGGCGCAGCCGCGACGACCCGTGTATGCTCGCGCCCCGTGAGACCGCTCGCGCTCTCGATCGTCACGATGTCCCTCGCGGGCCCGGCAGTCGCCGGGTGGCCGACGGACACGACCTCTCTCGCCGAGAGCGCAGCATCGAGCGACCCCGCTGTGCGACAGAAGGCCGCGGCGCGCCTCCTCGCGCTCTCGAGTCGCGCCGCCGAGCCCCTCGTAGCGAAGCTGCTCGCGGACCCTGACGCCGAGGTGCGACTCGCGGTGGTCGAACCGGCGGTGACCCATCACATCGAGGCAGAGTCCGAGGTGCTGCCGTGGCTCTCCGAGGCGGACGCGCGCCTCCGCGTGGCGGCGTGCAGGGTGCTCGCGCTGGGCGCCTCCGAGCGCGCCGTGGCGCCGCTGACCCGTGCGCTCTCCGACACGCAGGCACCCGTGCGGCGCGTCGCAGCACAGGCGCTCGGCGCGCTCCGACGAGGAGATCCGGTCCCAGCGCTGCTCGGGCGCCTCGACGACGCGCAGCCCGAGGTCCGGGTCGAGGTGCTCCGTGCCCTCGGCCGACGTGGAGATCCGCGCGCCACGTCCCAGGTCGCGGCCCGAGCGCGCGACGCTGCTCCAGAGGTCCGCGTCGCGGCGCTCCAGGCGATCGCATGGATTGGCGATCCGAGCGCCAGGAGAGCAGTCGCGGCGGCGCTCGCCGATCCAGCCCAAGATGTGCGGCGCGAAGCCGCTTGGACCGCGGGGAAGCTCGGGGTCATCGAGGCCACGAGGCCCCTCGCCGAGCTCGCGCGGAAGACAGAGCCTCTCGAGGTGCGCCGCGCGGCGCTCATGGCCCTCGCCCGCATCGGGAGCGCAGACGCGATCGCGTCCATCGTTGTCGCCGTCCGCGACGACGACAAGAGCGCCGCGCCCGCGCGCGAGGCGCTCCTCCGCTTGCCCAGCGCCAGCGCGACGCTGCTCGCGGACGCGCTCCGACGCGCCGTCTCCGAGCGCACCGCGTTTGCCCTCGCAGACGCGCTGATCACGATGGGAGCACGAGAGCACGAGCCCGCGATCATCCAAGCCGTGCGGGACGGGCGGATCGGCGCCGTCGCGTCGGCGCAGCTGCTCATGAGGATGCACGCGCCCGACGCCCTGACGCTGCTCGTCGAGAAGCTCGGCGACCCCAGCCCAGCGGTTCGAGCCGAGGCCGTCACCGGCCTCACGGCGTCGCTCTCGCGCGCGCCGAGCGGGCTCCCCGTGGACGCGATCCTGGGGCTCCTCGAGGGACAATCCCTACGTCCAGGGGAGCGAGCTCGGTACATCACCGCGCTGGGGAAGACGAAATCTCCGCGCGCGCTCTCCGCGCTCGTCACCTTCGCGAAGTCTCGGGTCCTCGCCGAGCGACAGGCGGCGGTCGGCGCGCTGGGAGCGATCCCGGATGGCCAAGCAGACGCCGCGCTGCTCGACGCGCTCGGAGACATCGAGCCGGCGGTGCGCGAGGCGGCGGCGGAAGCGCTCGCCGAGGGTGGCGGAGATCTGGCGTGCGCCACGCTCCTCGATCGGCTCGAGCGCGGCGGGCTCGGCGAGAGGCCCCTGCTCGAAGCCGGGCTCGCAGGCTGCCTGGGACGAGCGGCCGCGGCGACGACGCGCGCGGCAGGCGCACGGCTCTCGCGCGTGCAAGGCCCGACGCGAGACGCCATCGCCGAGGGGCTCGGCCGCAAGGGCTCGCCCGATGCGCGGGATGCGCTCGTCGCGCTCGCCGCGTCCGCGGACGTGGCCGACCGTCGGAAGGCCGCCGAGGCGCTCGGTGCACAGGACGCACCGGGGACGCTGCGCACGCTCGCGGGAGATCCGGACGGGTCCGTGCGCGCCGCCGCGCTCTTCGCGCTCCGACGATCGGTGGACGGCTCCGCGCGCGCCACGCTGGTCGCGCACCTCGCCGACGCGGACGCCCGCGCCGCCGCGAACGCCGCCTCCGCTCTCGGATCGCGCTCGCCCTCCCCGGAGGACAAGGCCAGCCTGTGCGCGTCCTTGTCCGACGCGAGGGCCACCGTGCGCGCGGCGGTGCTCCGCGCGCTCGCGGCGGGTCGCGAACGCTGCTCCGACGCTGGAGAGACCGAGCGCGTCCTCCTCGCGAAGGACGTCGCACCGACCGTCCGTGCCGCGGCCGCTCGCGCGGTGAGGGCCTCGCCGTCGAGCCCAGCCGATGAGCGTGCGCTCGCGTGGTGCATGGCCACCGATCCCGTGTTCTCTGTCTCGCGAGCGTGCGCGGAGGACGCCGCGATCCCCGCGGGGGAAGAGCCGGTCGTGGTCGTGATGGTGGGGCGAGACGGCCGCCCAAGCGCCTCGGCCCCGTTCGCGCTCGAGCTGGCGGATGGAACGGTGCGCTACGGCGTGACCGATCGGCGCGGGAGTGTGGCCGAGGCGAGGGCCCCGAAGGGCCTCGTCAGGCTCCTCCCCTGAGGCGCCCACGACAGCGACGGCCCAGGCGCAGCTCCGTCGATGAAGCGACGCCGACCGCTCGGCCCATCGGGCCACGCCCCGGCGGGGCCACACGTCGCGTGGCTCAGCGAAACGCCTCGTCGAGGAGGTGTTGCTGCTCCACCTTGTGCGCGGCGAGCGAGCCCGTCGCGGGGCTCGCGCTCTCGGCGCGCGCCGCCACGGACAGCGGGAAACGAGCGCCGAGGCGCCTCGGGAACGCGAGCGCCACGTAGCTCCACGCGCCCATGTTGAGCGGCTCGTCCTGCACCCAGCGGAGCTCGGTGCCGTCGCGGTACGGCGCGAGCGCCGCGTCCAGCTCGCCGTTCAGCGGGTAGAGCTGCTCGACCCTCACGATGGCGACGTCCTCGCGCTTGTCCGCCTCCCGACGCGCGACGAGATCGTAGTACACCTTCCCCGAGCAGGCGAGGATGCGCTTCACCTTCTTTGGATCGCGGCCGCCTTGATCCGGGATCACGCGCTGGAAGCGCCCCTCGGCCAGCTCCGCGAGCGGGCTGGCGGCGATGTGGTTCCGGAGCAGGCTCTTTGGCGACATGATGACGAGCGGCTTGCGCCACGGGCGCCGGACCTGCCGTCGCAGGACATGGAAGATCTGCGCGGCCGTCGTCAGGTTGCACACCTGGATGTTGTCCTCCCCGCACAGCTGGAGGAAGCGCTCGAGCCGCGCCGACGAGTGCTCGGGGCCCTGCCCCTCGTACCCATGCGGCAAGAGGAGCACGAGCCCGGAGAGCCGACGCCACTTGTCCTCGGCCGCGACGAGGAACTGATCGATGATGACCTGCGCGCCGTTCGCGAAATCGCCGAACTGCGCCTCCCAGAGGACGAGCGACTGCGGAGAGTCGAGGCTATAGCCGTAGTCGAAGCCGAGCACGCCCTGCTCCGAGAGCGGGCTGTCCCACACCTGGAACGACGCCCGCTCCGTCGCGACCGTCGTGAGCGGCGCGAACCGCTGCCCCGTCACCGTGTCCGTCAGCACCGAGTGCCGGTGGGTGAAGGTGCCGCGACGAGCGTCCTGGCCCGAGAGCCGGATCGAGACGCCCTCGTCGAGCAGCGTCGCGAAGGCGAGCGCCTCGCCGACGTGCCAGTCTGCCACCCCATCCCGCGTCCGCGCGAGCCGGTCGTCCATGAACTTCTGCGCCTTCGGGAAGACGGAGAAGCCCTCGGGGGCCGTCGAGATCCGCTCGAGCAACGAGAGCAGCTTGTCCGCTGCCACGCTCGTCGCGACCTCCGCGATCTTCGCGTCGGGGCCACCCGTGAAGCCCCGCCACACGCCGCCGCCTGCCTCGGGGAGCTTGGCGAAGTCGCCGCTCTTCGCCTCCGCGAGCGCCGCGGCGAGCCTCGCGCGGCTCTCTTCGCGGATCGCCTCGCCCTCCTGCACCGAGATCTGCCCCATGTCGAGGAGCCGCTTCACGTACATCTCGCGGACGCTCGGCTGCGCGTCGATGCGCTCGTACATGAGCGGCTGCGTGAACCGCGGCTCGTCGCCCTCGTTGTGGCCCCAGCGACGGTAGCAGTACATGTCGATGATGATGTCCTTGCCGTACCGCTGCCGGTACTCGAGCGCGAGGAGCGTCACCTGCACCACGGCCTCGGGGTCCTCGCCGTTCACGTGGAAGACGGGGACCTTCAGCATCCGAGCGATGTCCGTCGCGTACGTCGTCGAGCGCGCGTCGGTCCACTCTGTCGTGAAGCCGATCTGGTTGTTGACCACGAGGTGGACGGTGCCGCCCGTCGCGTAGCCCTCGAGCCCCGCCATGTTGAGCGTCTCGGACACGATCCCCTGACCCATGAACGACGCGTCGCCGTGGATGAGCAGCGGCAGGACACGCTTGCGCTCCTTGTCGCCGCGGCGGTCTTGCTTCGCCCGCGCGCGACCCTCGACGACCGGGTTCACGAACTCGAGGTGGCTCGGGTTGACGGCGAGCGTGAGGTGGACCTTCTGCCCGCTCTTCGTGGTGACGTCGTTCGAGTAGCCGAGGTGGTACTTCACGTCGCCCGAGCCCATGTGCAGCTCGGGGTGCTTGTCCTCGAAGGCCGCGAAGAGCTCGCGGACGTCCTTGCCGATGATGTTGATGAGCACGTTGAGGCGCCCGCGGTGCGCCATGCCCATCACGATCTCCTCGACGCCGAGATCGCCCGACGCCTCGATGAGGAGGTGGAGGAGCGGGATCATCGACTCGGCGCCCTCCAGCGAGAAGCGCTTCGCACCGACGAAGCTGCGATGAAGAAACTGCTCGAGGCTCTCGGCGTCGGTGAGCCAGCGGAGCACGCGGATCTGGTCCTCCTTGGAGAGCGTGACGCGGTTCTTCGAGCGCTCCATCTTCGACTGGAGCCACTTCATCTCGGGGTCGTCGCTCGACCGGAACTCGACGCCGATCGACCGGCAGTACGTCTCGTCCAGCGTCGCGAGGATCTCGCGCAGCGTCTGGCTCTTGGGACCCGGCATGTCTCCGACGGCGAAGGGACGATCGAGATCGGACGTCGAGAGCCCGAACTGCGCGAGCTCGAGATCGTCGCGCCGGGTCGTCGGCTCGGCGAGCGGGTTCAGATCCGCGAAGAGGTGCCCTCGTCGACGGTAGGCGTTCACCAGGTTCGCCACCTGGGCCTGCGCGTAGCCGGGCACGCTGGGGCGCTCGACGGATGCCGAGGCCGACGTCACCGCGGGCTCGGAGTCGGTCGCGCCCACGCCGTTGCGCGAGAGGAAGAAGGCGCGCCAGCTCGCGTCGACGAGCTGCGGGTTCTCCCGGAAGCGGAGGTAGAGTTCCTCGACGTGAGCGGCGTTGATGCCGAACTCGGAGAAGTGATCGGACATGTCCCGAGGACGGGGATAGCGCGAGACCCCGCCGCTTACCACGGGAAAAATGGCGCAAATCCAGCCCTCCAGCGTCGCGCAGACGCACCGTTTGCGCTATCACCGCGCCCGATGTCCAGGACGTCACGCGCGGTCGCGCTGGGGCTCTCGGTCGTCGCGCTCGCGGCGCTCGGCGCACCGGCCTGCGGGCGAGGCGCGGACAAGCGAGCATCGGGGAGGCCGGAGGGCGCCGACGGGCTGGTCCTCCCGAGCGAGGCGACGAGCGCAGGACCGACCAGGAAGGCCGACCGGAAGGCGAAGGCCGCGGAGCGCGTCGCGATCCCCGCCGGGAAGCTCACCGCCGGCTCGACGCCCGGAGACGATGGGCGCGATCCGCTCCTCGAGCCGGTGCTCCTGCCGGTCGACCTCGGCGCCTTCGAGATCGACAAGCTCCCCTACCCGAACGACCCCTCACAGCCGCCGCGGACGCAGGTGACCCGCGACGAGGCGCGCGCGCTCTGCAAGGAGCGAGGGCAGCGGCTGTGCACGGAGCTCGAGTGGGAGCGGGCGTGCAAGGGAGACGACGGCGAGCTCTACGCCGCGGGCAACCGCTGGGACCCCCAGTGCGCGAAGGATCCCGCCTCGTGCGCGTCCGGCTTCGGCGTGCTCGCGATGGGCGGCGCCCTCCGCGAGTGGACCGACAGCGATCTCTCGATGCCCGGCGAAGAGCGGCGCCGAGCGGTCCTCCGCGGCGCGACGGCGACCGCGGACGGCGTCGATCACCGCTGCGCGAAGCGCACCCCCATCGACGCGACCGCGAAGGGCCCGGACACCGGCTTCCGCTGCTGCAAGGGGCCCGAGAACGCGGCGCAGCTCCCGCCTTCGCGCGTCGGCGAGCCGCAGCTCTCGAAGACGCAGGTGGACCTCAAGGCGATCCAGCGGCAGCTCTCGAGCATCCCGGAGCTCGCCCCCTACATCAAGGATCTCGCGCTCTTCCCCGAGGAGGACGCGATCAAGACGGTGCTCGCGCGGGGCGACGCGGGGGTGAAGCCGGGCCCGCTCCTCACGACCTCGCCCGTGCTGTGGTCGCCCGTACCGACGGAGGAGGTGCTCGTCCTCGCCCTCCGCGCGAAGAGCGCGTCGCTCATCGTCGCGCTCTACAAGCTCCCCGAGGGGAAGCTCCGGCTCGCGAGCAGCCTCGTCCTCAAGGACGAGCCCGGCCCGGTCGTCCTCTCGTACACGTCCTTCAACAAGAAGCGCGTCGGCTGGAGCACGTGCTGGGAGTGCTCCGGCGAGAGCGGCGCCGTCGAGCTCCGCGACGGCAAGCGCATCGTCATCAACCACCTCTAGCGCCGCGAGCTTGACGCGGTCGCGACGCGGTGGAACGATCGTGCAAGCCGATGAGCCACGAAGCCTTTGCCCAGGGCGATCTTCGGATCGATGTCGAAGAGCACCAAGGTGTCCTCAAGCTCACGTGGACGGGCAAGAGCAACGCTCGCAACCCGAGCCAGCTCCTCGCGCCGTTCTTCGCGCCGCTCGTCGAGAGCGCCCGGTCCTCGGGCAGCACGCTCTCGCTCGACTTCGAGAAGCTCGAGCACTTCAACTCGTCCACGATCACCGCCATCATCCTGCTCATCCAGGAGTGCCGCTCCAAGGGGCTCCGCCTGTCGCTCCGGTTCGATCCACGGGTGAAGTGGCAGAAGCTCAGCTTCGACGCGCTGCGGGTCTTCGTGAAGCCTGACGGGCTCCTCGAGCTCGTCCCGATCGGATGAGCCTGCACCCGTTGAAGCTCGAGCTCCTCATCCCACCACAGTGGGCCCGCGTGGACAGGGTGCGCCAGGCCGTCGCCATCTGCGTCGGCGCCGTCTTCGCCGACACCGATCTCGAGGACTCGCTCGCCATGACGAGCGCCGAGCTGCTCGAGAACGCGATCAAGTACGGCGTCGTCGGGGACGCCCGCGTCGTGTTCGCGCTCTTCCATGACGGCGAGGCCGTGACCATCGAGGTGACCAACAGCTCGAGCCTGGAGGGGGCCGCGGCCCTCCGCGAACGGCTCGACTGGCTCGCGTCCTTCCCGTCGGCGAGCGACGCCTACGGCGCAGCCCTCGCGGCGGTCGCCGAGCGAGGAAGCGTCGGAGGCGACGCGAGCGGCCTCGGCCTCGTGCGCATCGCGTACGAGGGGGGCTGCAACCTCTCGTGCACCTTGGTCGACGGCCAGCTCACGATGCGCGCGAGGCGCCCCTGCCCCCCGCCGCCCTCGGGCTTCCCCGCCGAGCTCGCGGCGCCAGCGAGCCGTCCCTTATCGCACCGCCGCGCGGATCTCGTCGTCCGAGGGGCTTCCTCTCCGAGCCCTCGGCGCCGAGGCGCCGCTCGTTACTGCACCGCCGCGCGGATCTCGTCGTCCGAGAGGATATGATCGGTCTGCTTGGCCGCCGCGAGCACGGCGTCGACGTTGCCCTTCGAGGGCTCGAGCCCGAGGCGCCGGAGCACGTACGACACGTTGGACGCGCCCGACATGAAGCCCACCACGATCTCCTGCGCGCGCCCGAACTGGCCCGCGGGGACGCCCGAGTAGATGCTGTCGGCGAGCGCCGCGTCGCCCTTCTGCTCGGCCTTGATGATCGCCGAGGCGTGGACCCCCGTCGCGGTGCGGAAGGCGTCGCGACCGACGAGCGGGTAGTTGATCGCGATGTCCCAGCCCACCGCGTCCGCCGCGGTGTGGCAGTACTCGCGGAGCTTCGTGAGGTCCTGGCGCTCGAGCAGGCCGAGGAGCTTCAGGTTGAGGAGGATGAGCTCGAGGGGCGCGTTGCCCACGCGCTCGCCGATGCCGAGCGCGGTCCCGTGGACGCGGTGCGCGCCGCACTCGAGCGCGTAGATCGCGTTGACGAGGGCGAGGCCGCGATCGTTGTGCCCGTGCCAGTCGATCTTCACGCGATCCTGCGCGCCCATCCCCGCGATGATCGCGCGCGTGAAGCCGATGAGGTTCCGCACCCCGTCGGGGGTCGAGTGCCCCGCCGTGTCGCAGACGCACAGGCGGCTCGCGCCGTGGTCGATCGCGACCTTGAAGAGCGTCGCGAGGACGTCTGGGCGCGAGCGTGAGGTGTCCTCCGTGACGAAGGCGACCGGCAGCCCCGCCTTCACGCCGACGTCGATGGCCTCGGCCGCGCGCTGGACGAGCAGATCGACGCTCCAGTCCTCGACGAGCTGGCGGATCGCGCTCGACCCGATGAAGGTGTACACTTCGACGGGGATGCCCGCCTTCTGCGAGATCTCGACCATGGGCACGATGTCGCTCGCGACCGTGCGCCCCGCGCAGGCCGGGACGACGCGGAGCTTCTCGGACACGACCTCCTGGCACATCCGGAGGACGTCGTCGTATGCGCGCCGAGAGCTCCCCGGGAGGCCGATGTCCGCCGCGTGCACGCCGATCTCGTGCATCAGGTGGAGCAGCCGCAGCTTGGGCTCGATCGACGGATCGCGGACGCTCGGGTTCTGCAGCCCGTCGCGCAGCGTCTCATCGAAGAACTCGACCTCGCGAGCGATGATCCGCCCCCTCCGCTCTCGCTCGTTCCAGTCGTAGATGAGATCTCCGATTCCTACGCTGTCGCTCATGTCGGCGCTGAGTATGCCATCGTTCTCGCTCGGGTGCGCGCCGCGGCGCGCGGTGACGCCCGAGGCTGCGCTGCGCGAGGTCTGCGAGGAGCGCGCGCTGCCGATGCGGATCGTCGGCGGCCGAGATCACCTCGACGTCGTCGTCGCGGGGAGGCCCCTGCGGCTCCAGATCGACACGGGCGGCAACGCCCTCGGGATCGTCGTCTACCGCTCGGCGATCACGCGCGCGGGGCTCGGCGACCCGTCGTCGTGGCCTCGCTGGTTCGAGGCGAACGGGCGACGCATCACGCTCCCCACGGAGGCGCGCTGGGCCTCGCTCGAGGACGAGTCCCCCGAGGCGCGCGCGTCGTCCGTGCACCCGTTCAAGGTCCGCAAGGACGAGGCGGACGGCCAGATCGGCGCCGGCTTCCTGTCCCATTTCGTCGTGTGCCTCGACGCGGCGCGCGGGCGGCTCGGCCTGCTCGAGAAGGGCGCCGTGCGGATCCAAGGGGACGGGATCCCGCTCGGGATGCTGCCGGATCGACAGACGGGCGCGCTCTACCCCTTCGTCCGCACGAGCCTCGGCGCGCTGCTCGTCGACTCGGGTCCGCCCGCAGGCTTCCTCGAGAACGAGCGGGTCCCCCCGGACGCCGCCGTCGAGCCGCTCGCGTGCGGCGACGCCGACACGATCTCCGGCAGCTACCGCGGAGAGCGCATGGCCGCCTTCGATCTCGCGCCCTTCGGGCCCATGGTGGTCGCGACGAGGGACGACGGGACCTTCGTGTCCATCTTCGGGAGGCGCAGTGACCTCGTGCCGACGGGCGCGGTGGGGAACGACGTGCTCCGCCGACACCGCGTGCTCCTCGACTACGAAGGCGCGCGGATGTTCCTCGAGCCGGCGGGGCAGCCCGACCCGTCGCTCCGCGCGGCGCGGGTCTGCGTGTCGCTCGAGTACGCGGAGGACGGGTGCCCCCACGTCACGCGCACCGACGACCGCTCGGGCCTGCGCGTCGGCGACGTCCTCGTCCGCGCGCGCGGGCTCGATCTCTGCGCCGCCACGAGCGAGGCGGTGATCGGCGCGCTCGCCGGTGACGGCGTCGTCCCCATCCGGGTGCGGAGAGGGGGCGCCGAGGTCGACGTCCTCGCGACCGGACGCGCCCTCTTCGCGCGCGCACCGCGGCCTTGACCCGACCCGGGTTCTCCGCCATCCCGACCCACGCCCGATGCACCGCGCCCAGGCCCTCGCCCGCACGATCCCCGCCGACGTCCTCGGGATCGTCACCCGCCTCCGCGAGCGGGGCAAGCGCGCCTGGATCGTCGGGGGGAGCGTCCGTGACATGCTGCGCGGCGTGCCGGTCGCCGACTACGACGTGTGCACCGACGCGCGCCCCGAAGAGGTGATGCGCGCCTTCTCGCGGGTCATCCCGACGGGGATCGAGCACGGCACGGTGAGCGTGCTCGTCCGCGGGCGCCCGTACGAGGTGACGACGCTCCGCGGCGAGGGGAGCTACACCGACGGCCGCCGCCCCGACGCCGTGCGCTTCCTCGACGACATCCGCGAGGATCTCGCGCGCCGGGACTTCACCGTGAACGCGATCGCGCTCGATCCGGTGGACGGCGTGCTCGTCGATCCATTCGGCGGCGAGGCGGATCTGGAGCGCCGCGTGATCCGCGCCGTGGGCGATCCGCTCGCGCGCTTCTCCGAGGACGGGCTCCGCGTGCTCCGCGCGGCCCGATTCGCCGCGACGCTCGAGGCTGGCATCGACGAGCCGACGCGGCGTGCGATCCCGGCGTGCCTCTCCACCTACGCGAAGGTGAGCCCCGAGCGCGTGCGCGACGAGTGGATGAAGACGATGAAGGCGAGGCAGCCGAGCCGAGCCTTCGACGTCATGCGCGAGACGGGGATCCTCTCGGTGACCTGCCCCGAGCTCGAGGAGGGCGTCGGGATGGCGCAGAACCGCTTCCACGCCTTCGACGTGTGGCGCCACACGATGGCGTGCCTCGACGCCTGCCCACGCGAGCCCGTCCTCCGCGTCGCCGGCCTCCTCCACGACGTCGGCAAGCCACGGACACGCGCCCTCAGCGACAAGACGGGCGACTTCACCTTCTATGGGCACGAGCGCGTCGGGGCCGAGATCGCCCACGACATCCTGACGCGCCTCCGCTTCTCGAACGACGAGCGCGCGAGGATCACGAGCCTCGTGCGACACCACCTCGTCTGCTACGACCCCTCGTGGACGGACGCCGCGGTGCGGAGGTGGATCCGCCGCGTCGGCGAGGCACATATGGAACCTCTCTACGATCTCGCCCGCGCGGACGCCCTGGCGAAGGGGCTCCCCGCGGACGAAGAGCTGCGGCGCATCGCCGAGCTCGACGGTCGCGTGCGTCAGGTCCTCGCCGCGGGGGACGCCCTCAGCGTGAGGGCGCTGCGGGTGAACGGCCACGATCTGATGACCGAGCTCGGGCTCTCTCGCGGGCGCGTGATCGGCGAGACGCTGGAGCGGCTGCTCGAGCTCGTCCTCGACGATCCGAGCCAGAACGAGCGCGGCGCGCTCCTCGACGCAGCGCGGCGCCTGATCGAGCCCCCACGAGGGGGGTGAGCCGATCGACGACACAGCTCACTTTCTTGACGCCACACGCGGGCTGCGTCGCGGTATCATCGCGCGCAAGTGCAGACCCGCACGATGCTAGAGGTCGTGATGGCGGCCTTCGAGCGAGGGCTCGTGGACGAGGCGGTGGTGCGCGAGGCGATGGAGGAGTGCGCGACGAGCGAGTGGGTCGACGTGGAGGGGTTCTTCTCGGGGAGGCTGAGCCCCGCGGAGCTCGAGTCCCTCCGCAAGGAGCTCACGCCGAACGAGCCCGTGGCCGTCTCCGCGCGCATCTCGGTGACGGAGGACGGCTTCTCCGTCGCGCCGCGGGCTCCACAGGCGCCCTCGCGCGCGGCCCAGGCCCCGGGCGAGGGCGACGGCCCGTCGACAGCGCCGCTCGATCCCGACGGGAAGGAGAGCGCCCGACCCGATCCGCCCCCCACGGCCGCCCCCCCCGCGCCGCGCGGCGCGAGCCGCTTCGTCAAGCTGGGGGCGCTCGGCACCGGCGGGATGGGAGAGGTCCTCGAGTACGACGACGCGGTGCTGGGCAGGCGGATCGCCGTGAAGCTCGTCCGGTCGGACATCGCCCAGCGCGAGCAGGCCGAGCGCCTCCTCGACCGCGAGGCGCGCATCACCGGGAGCCTCGAGCACCCGAACATCATCCCCGTCTACGACGCAGGTCGAGACCCGGATCGTGGCCCTTTCTTCATGATGAGGGTCCTCAAGGAGCCGCCGCTGAACGCCGTCCTCCGACAGCTCCGGACCGGCGACGCCGAGGCCCGTCAGCGCCACACCTTTCGCAGGCTGATGCAGACCTTCGTCCAGGTCTGTCGCGCGGTCGACTACGCCCACTCTCGTCACATCGTCCACTGCGATCTCAAGCCGGCGAACATTCTGCTCGGGCCCTTCGGGGAGGTCCTCGTCGTCGACTGGGGCTTCGCTGTCCGGCTGGACGAGCGCGACGCCCACCGCGGCGGGACCCCGGGCTACATGGCCCCCGAGCAGATCGACCGCGCCCGCGGGGCCATCGACGCGCGCACCGACGTCTTCGCCCTCGGGGCGGTGCTCTACGAGATCGTCTCCCTGAAGAAGGCCTTCCCTCCTCGCGCGATGCAGAGCCTGCTCGGGGCGCTCCGCCGCGGCGAGAGCGTCTACCCGACACCTCCCCGCGTGCGGGACCGCGTCGCGACGTGGACGGTCCCCGATGCGCTCTACGACATCGCGTTCCGCGCCTTCTCGCCCACGCCCAAGGACCGCTACCAGACCGTGGGCGAGCTCGCGAACGCGGTCGAGGCGTTCTTGGAGGGCAAGGCCGAGGAGGAGCGCAAGGAGCGCCGCGCGAACGAGCTGTGCGAGCAAGGCGAGTCGCTCAGCGAGACCCACGCCGACATGCTCGTCAGCCTGAGCGATCAAGCGCGCGAGACCGCGCGGCTGAGGGCCGCGGTGCCGCCGTACGCCCCCTCGCACGAGAAGCAGGTCGTCTGGGACGCCGAGGACCGCGCGAGCGTCCTCACGACCCTCGGCGTCCGCGTCTTCCAGTCGGCGGTCACGGCCTTCGATGGCGCGCTCGAAGAGGTGCCGAGCTTCCCTCGGGCGCGCCAGGGGCTCGCGAGGCTGTACCGCCGTGAGCTGGTCCGGGCCGAGGGGCGCGGCGACGAGTACGATCGGGTCCACTTCGACGCGCTCCTCGGGCAGGTCGACGACCAGGCGACCGGCGCCCAGCCCAAGCCGACCGCGCAGGTCGAGCTCGTCATCGACGCGCACGCGACCGTCGTCCTCGAGCACCACGCCCACGTCGGGCGGCGGCTCCAGACCATCCGCGAGGAGCCCTTGATGCGGCAAGCGAGCCTCGCGCCCGGGACGTACACCGCGCGCGTAGAGATCGGCGACCGCGTCGTGCGGCAGCCCTTCGTCGTGCGCGACGACGCGCCGCTCTCGATGGTGGTCCCGGTGCTCGAGGCCCACCTGCTCGACCGCGACGAGGTGCTCATCCCAGCCGGCACGACCCTCCTCGGAGGCCACCCGATGTCTCCCTTCGGCGACGCGCCCATCAAGGTCGACGTCTCGACCTTCGCGATCCGAGCGTACCCGGTGACGTTCGGCGAGTACCTCCGGTACCTTGCCACGCTCTCGGCGGACGACGCGCGCGCGGCGACGCCCGAGAGCACGGACGGCGCGCCGCTCTTCTCGCCGAGCGGGGCGCGCGCGGCGATCGATCGGCTCGTCGGCCCGCGCGTCGACGCGCTCGCCCTCCCCGCGTTTGGCCTGTCGGCGCGGCACGCGCGCGGCTTCGCGGCGTGGCTGTCCGCGTGCACGGGGAGGACCTACCGGCTCCCGACCGACGCCGAGTGGGAGAAGGCCGCGCGGGGCGTCGATGGCCGCGCCTACCCGTGGGGCGATCGCTTCGATCCATCGTTCTGCAAGATCCGCGTGTCTCGCCCAGGGCGGCCCGCGCCCGAGCCCTGCGGGGCCTTCGATGCCGACGAGTCACCCTTTGGCGTCCGCGACATGGCAGGCGGGATCGCAGAGTACACCGCCGGGGATCTCGGGATCGGCACCCGCGGCGGCGCCTGGAGCGATCATGGTGACACGAGCCACCTCGCCGTGCGCCTCACCGAGGACGAAGACGCTCGCTCCACCCGCGCCGGCTTCCGCTTGCTGCGGGAGCTATGACGAAGCCTCGACGGACGCGCTGACCCAGCCTCGGGCGATCCAGGACGGGGCCTCGGGCTCAATCGTGCTGACGAGGCCCCGACGGACGCGCTGACCCAGCCTCGGGCGATCCAGTGCGGATCCTCGAGCTCGATCGTGCTGACGAGGCCCCGACGGACGCGCCGATCCAGCCTCCCGCTCGCGGGCCGTCCTCGAAGAGGCTCGACGACGACCCCGACGCGGCCTCAGTGAGCCTTGACGGGGGCGCCGAGGTTCCGACCGCCGGGGAGCGTGGTGCCGCCGCCCGTGCGCGAAGGCTGGGGCAGCTTCGCGTCGCCGCGCCCGAAGGTGTACCGCGCCTCCGAGGTCGCGCCCCACGACTTGCCGTCCCCGGCCTTCGCCGTCACGACGAGATCGTCGGCCGGGATAGAGTCGAGCGCGAGCTTGACGTGGACGGTCGCTTGACCCGTCCCCGCCGGCACCACCGTCCGGGCGTCTCCGCCCACCATGCGAGCGCCCGCCGGGGTGGCCACCGAGACCTCCACCGCGAACGTCGAGGCGCCACGCCGATCGATGACGATCTCGAGATCGATGGTCTGGCTCGCGGCGACGGCACCGGGACCGCGGACCGCGACCACCATCGGCGGTCCGGCGCTGTCTTCGGACGGGACGGGTGCGCCTGGGGTCGTCGGAGCGGCGACGGCGGGCGCGGTGGGCGCGGCCGTCGTGCCCCCTTGCGCGGGCCTCGGCTCTCCGCCGTTGTTGACGCTGCAGCCGACGACGAGCACGAAGGGGAGGAGGAGGGGGGCGAGGAAGAGCTTGCGGTTCATGGCGGCTTTCGGCGAGATCATTGGCAGATGGGAGACGAAGAGGGGTAGGGGTATTTTCCGCTCGTGCCCTGGTCGACCGTCGCTGCGGAGATCCCGCTGCAGCGGAGGGCGTCGAGATAATCGGCGAACATCGGCGCAGGCGTGCCCAGATCGACGACGTCCGTCTTGCTGCAGCCGCTGCCAAGGTCCCAGACGTGGCGCGTGTACCCGCGCTTGAAGTTCTTCGCGACCGACGGGTGCGCGAGCGCCGACACGAGCGTCTTGTTGGAGGACAAGGACGCGTTGGGATCGACGGGGTGCTGGGCGATGTCCCAGATCTCCGCGGAGACCTCGTTCTCGTCGAGGAGCTGCAAGAGGCCGTCCGAGGCCGACGGGTACACCCAGCTATGCGACGAGTACTTCCGCTGCTCGATATTGATCCAGAAGAAGGTGCCCGACTGCTTGTCGAAGTAGACGGGATCCGCGCGGGTGATGGTCGAGAAGCCGGTCGCCCAGCCCTCGGACCACGCCTGCCCCGGGAAGGTCGGACAGCCGAGGTAGTGCCGACCACCCTCGCCCGGGCTCCGTCCCCATGAGCTCATCACCCAGTGCCCGAGCTCGTGCGCGGTGACCGCGTCCGACCAGTAGCTCTCGTCCTTCGCCGTCGCCGGGATCCACACTTGGGCATCGAAGTCGAAGCCGCCCACCGTCACGGGCGCCTTCTGCTGGCATGCGCCGCAGCTCCAGCTCGTGTTGTACCGGAACCAGACGACCAGGGGGAGGCCGTCGCCGCCCTGGAGCATCGCCGTCGAGTCGTAGACGAACCGGAGATAGTCGAAGAGCCTCATCGCCCCGCTGCCCTCGTTGTAGTGGATCGTGACGGCCTGGCCGCCCGCGAACGCGGACTTGGGCCACTCCCACCCCCAGAAGCTCGCGTCGTCCGTGGGCACGGGGCTCGACAAGGACCACTGCCCGTCCGGCACGTTGGGCTCGATGACCGCGTAGCGGAGGCCATTTTGCGCGCCGCCAGGCTGGGTGCTTATCGCGTAGACCTGGATCGCCTCGGCTTCTTTCACCGTGAAGTTACCGTCCGCGTCGGTGACGGTCGAGTCGATGAGCTCGTCCGGCTCGCCTCCCACGCCCTTCTTCACGCTCATCACGAGCGCGCCGGGGGCGACGGCGACGTAGGCGTCGGGCTCCCAGCCCGTGTAGTCGTCGGTCGGGAACTTGAGCTCGTACTTGATCGTTCCCGACACGGTGCCGCTGGCGCCCGTCTGGCACACGGGACCGGCGGGCGTCTCCTTGCAGCCCGCGCACGCCGACGAGACCCACGCGCCGCTCGCGCTGCAGTCCTCGCGGGCGGCCGAGCCAGAGCACCGCGAGGCTCCCGGCGTGCACGCGCCAGGCTTCAGCTCGCACGCGGCCTGCCCCTTCGAGCTGACCTTGCACGTCTCCCAGCCCTTGCAGATCACCGTCTGGAGCGTCGGGTCCCCTTGCCCCGAGGGCGCGGCGCAGAAGGAGTACGAGCTCGCCGACGTGCACGCGCCATCCGCAGAGAAGCCCTTGCACGGATCGCCCTTCGCGCCGCCCGCGCCCGCAGGCCCGCCTCCCGCGCCCGCGCCTGCAGGCCCGCCTCCCGCGCCCGCGCCCGCAGGCCCGCCTCCCGCGCCCGCGCCCGCAGGCCCGCCTCCCGCGCCCGCGCCCGCCGCTGCGCCGGCCGTGCCGGCCGCTCCTGCGGTGGTCGAGCCCGCGCTGTTGCCCGAGCCGTCACCTGCGGCTCCTGCGCTTCCTTGAGAGTCTTTTTGCTCGATCGTGCATGCGGCCAGGGCCAGCGTGACGGTCGAGAAGAGGATGGGGAGGAGCGTGCGGTGGGTCACGATAATCAGATACTCTAGAGCAACCCGTCAATTCTCTCAAGCCTGATTTTTCTACATCCACCCCGTCGTCGTCCGGGGGGTCGCGAGGAGCGCGCTTCGGGGGTGGCGGCGGGGCGGCGGGTTTGGCAAGAGGGCGGTTCTCCCATGCGCCACCTCCTCGCTCTCCTCGGGCTCCTCGCGTTGCTCCTCGCGCCGCGCCACGCCCTCGCCGACGAGCCCGAGCCCGGGAGCGAGCTCACGGTGAGCGTCCTCACCTTCGGCCCGGGGGACCACCCGTTCTTCAAGTTCGGCCACAACGCGATCCTCGTCGAGGACGCGCGGCGACACCGCGAGATCGTCTACAACTACGGGACGTTCGCGTTCGAGAGCTGGACCCTCGTCCCGAACTTCTTGAAAGGGAAGCTCCGCTACTGGCTCTCCGAGGACTCGTTCGCGCGGACGAAGCGGCTCTACCGCCGCGAGAACCGCACCATCGATCAGCAGGTCCTGAACCTCCCGCCGAAGGCGCGGCTCGAGCTGCTCCGCGCGCTCGAGCTCCAAGCGTCGACCGACGACCGCTACTACAAGTACGACTACTACCTCGACAACTGCTCGACACGCGTCCGCGATCGCGTGGACGAGTTCTCCCACGGGGCGCTGCGGCGAGCCTCGACGGGGCCAGCGACCTTCACCTGGAGACAGCACACGCTCCGGCTGACCCAAGGAGACAAGCCCGTCGCGCTCGGGCTCGACATCGCGATGGGGAACTACATCGACCAGAAGGGCACCGTCTGGGAGGAGATGTTCTTGCCGTCGCGGCTCGAGGAGACGCTGAGGAAGGCCGTCGTGACCGGCCCCGACGGCAAGGAGGCGCCGCTCGTCCTCGAGGAGCGCCGCGTGCTCGACGCCCCCGGGCGCCTCCCGGTCCCGTCCCAGCCGCCCGCGTGGACGTGGCCCATGCTCGGCGTCGGGCTCGTGCTCGGCGGGGCCCTCTTCGGGCTCGGCCGCGCCGCCCAGCGAGCCCGCGCCGCGCGCGTCGCCTACGGGGGGATCCTCGCGGCGCTCGGGCTGGTGTTCGGGTTCTTGGGCTCGATCTTCGTGATGTTCTGGCTGCTGACCGACCACCGCGTCGCCTGGCGCAACGAGAACATCCTCACGTGCCTGCCGATCGTGATCGTGCTCGCCGGGACGGGGCTCGGCGTCGCGCGCGGGAAGGCGAAGTCGATCGAGCGCGCCGCGCAGATCACCGCGATCGTCGCGGTGACGTCCGTCCTCGGCGTGCTCCTCAAGGCCCTCCCCTTCTCGACGCAGGACGACCATCGCGTCCTCGCGCTCCTCGTGCCGACGTGGATCGGCGCAGCGCTCGGCGCGCGTCGGCTCCTCGGGCGCAGCCCCTTCGCGCGGCCCTCGTCGCCGCCCGACGTCGCTCCCGTCGGCCCCACGACACGCGAAGGTTGATCGCCGGGCGCGCTCCAAGGTCCTTCCCGTAGCCCTCGCGTCCCGATGATCGCGCCCGCGACGCGCCGAAGTGGATTGACGGACACGTGGAGGATGTGAGAAGTCTCCGTCTCCCGAGTCTCGGGCGCATAACTCAGCGGTAGAGTGCGACCTTCACACGGTCGAAGTCGTAGGTTCGATCCCTACTGCGCCCACGGTACGCCGAGGAGGCCCCGATCCTCCTCTCGCGACCGGCTCTCTGGGAGAAGTCCTTCACCGTGGCGCCCCTCTCCCCCCTCGAGCTCACGGTGCTCGTCGCGGCCGCTGCGCTCGCGGTCTTCGGAGATCGGCTGCCGCGGCGCCTCGTGGCGTCTCGCCCCGCCGTCGTCGCGGCCCTCGGCGTCTTCTCGGTCAGCCTGCGCTTCGAGCGGCTCGCACCGGCCGCGATCCGAGCGCCCCTCGTCGCGGCGTCCGTCGGCTGCCTCCTCGCGCTGCCGCTCGCCCTCTCGCCGGCGAGGACGCGCTGGCTCGTCGCGAGCGCGTCGCTCGCCGTGACCGCCACGCTCGCGCTGTCCGACGTCGTCTACCTGTGGACGTACGGCGACGTGATCCCCGCCGGGGCCTTCCGCTTCGCCGGGCAGACGCGGTCCCTCATCGGGCCCGCGTGGGCGTCGCTGCCGCGGAGCGCGCTCTGGATCTTCGCGCCGGCAGCGCTCGCCCTCCTCGGGTGGTGGCGCGAAGCGCCGAAGCTCCAGGCGAGCACGCGCGCGCGTGTCGCCGAGCTCGCCGTCCTGTCGAGCCTGGCCACGCCAGGGCTGTTCGCCATCCGAGAGTACGTGTCGAGCGCCTCGAAGGACTCCAGGATCGCGCTCCGTCCCGTCGCCGAGAAGGGCTTCCTCTTCGCCCACTTTCGGGACCTCGCGCGGGCCGCCGTGCCCAAGCACGGGGACAGGGCCGCCGACGTCCGGCTGGTCAGCGAGTACCGGCGCGCGCACCCGCACCGGGGAGCCGCGCACCCGTGGTTCGGGGTCGCGAAGGGCAAGAGCGTCCTTTTCGTCCAGGTCGAGTCGTTGAACGGCTTCCTGCTCGACGCCGTCGTCGACGGCGAGCGCGTCATGCCCACCCTCGGCGCGCTGTGCGAGCGGTCGCTCTGCTTCGATCACGTCCTCGACCAGACGGACGTCGGGCGGTCGTCCGACGCCGACCACCTCGTCATGACCTCGCTCTTGCCGCTCTCACGCGAGGCCCTGTCGATCACGACACCGGAGCCAGGCTTCGTCGCGCTCCCCGCCGAGCTCGCGAGGGCAGGCTACGCCACCTTCTCCTCCATCGCGGACCACCCGACCTTCTGGAACGCCGGGAGACGCCACGAGAGCTACGGGCTGGCGACCTCCTTCTTCCGGCCCGCGATGGTCGAGGCGGAGTCCTTCGGCTTCGGGATGGCGGACGGCGCGTTCTTCCGCCAGGCCGCGCCGCGCGTCCTCCAGCTCGAGAAGCCCTTCTTCGCCTGGCTCATCACGCTCTCCCTGCACGCGCCGTTCGCGCCCCCGCCGCCGGAGCTCGTCACCTTCCGCGCGGGCGCGCTGCACGGCACGCCGCTCGGGAGCCACCTCGAGATCGCGCGCTACGTCGACGACTCGCTGAAGGAGCTGTTCGCCTCGCTCGATCGAGGCGGGGCGCTCGAGGACACCGTGGTCGTCGTGTATGGAGACCATGGGGAGAGCTACCAGCTCGAGCGCGAGCGCATCGCGGAGGCTGGCACCTCCTGGGGGGACATGCCGGCCCGCGTCCCGCTCGTCATCCACGTCCCTGGCTCGACGCTCGCCGAGCGGTCGTCGGCGCCGATGGGGCTCATCGACGTCGCGCCGACCCTCCTCACCCTCCTCGGTCGCCCCGTCCCCGAGGCGTTCTTGGGGCGCGCGGCCGAGCCGGGTCGCCCGCACGAGGCCGTGCGAGTCGAGGGACACCAGGCGTACACCGAAGAGCTCGCCTGGACCGGCGAGCGGTGCGTCGCCCGCAAGACGACGGAGGAGCTCGACGCCTCGAGGTGCGCCGACCTCCGCGCCCGCGCGAGCGCGCTCCTCGAGGCGTCGAACGCAACCTTGCGCTGGGAGCTCCGGTGAGACGCCTCGAGGTGGGCCTCGCGCTCGTCGTCGCGCTCGTCGTCGCGCCGGTCGGCGGGTGCGCGCGACGGGACGAGGCGCCGGCGCCATCGACGAGCGCGAGCGCGCCTCCCACCGTCCCCGAGGCATCCTCGACGACCGTCGCCATCCCGCCGCCCCCGATCCCGGAGCTGCAGCTCCTCAAGTTCCGTTTCACGAGCGCCGTGAGCCACAAGGAGCCGGTCGACAGGCTCGAGGACGCCGTGGTCGGCGAGCGAGTCTTCGCGCATTTCACGGTGCGAAACCGCGGAGGCGCGGCGCAGAAGCTCCACGTCGTCTTCCGCGTCGCCGGCAAGGATCGGACGACGGTCGATCTCGAGATCGCGCCCTCTTGGTCCTTCCGGACCTGGGCGTTCAACACCCTGCGCAAGGGCGACGAGGGGAAGCTCGAGGTCGTCGCGACCGACGAGACCGGGCACGTCGTCGCCGCCGAGTCCCTGCCCATCACGAGCCGCCCTCGCGGACCACGACGTCCGTGAGCGCGCCGAGGCGCGAGCAGACGGACGAGCGAGAGCTCACGCCACGACGTCCACGCGCGCCGAGGCGCGAGCAGACGGACGAGCGAGAGCTCACGCCACGACGTCCGCGCGCGCCGGACGAAGCGCGTCGAGCCGCGCCGGGAGCGTGCGGCAGCGCTCCGCGTCGGCGCGCGCGCCGGACGAAGCGCGTCGAGCCGCGCCGGGAGCGTGCGGCAGCGTTCCGCGTCGGCGCGCGCGCGGCCCGGGCCCGTCAGGAGCCGAGCTCGCGCACGGCGAGGTCCCTGAAGTCCGCGTACGGCCAGAGTCCCTCGACGCTCCGTCGTCCCACGAAGAGGTGCGGCGTCGCCGTGAGGCCGAGCTCCTTCGCGAGCGCGAGATCGCCGGTGACCTTGTCGCTCGCGCGCGCGAGCACGGGCTCGAGCTCCTCCAGCGGCACGGACGCCTCGACGAGCGCGAGGAGGGCGCGATCGGAGGGCGTGTCCCGGAGCGCCATCAACCCATCGTGGATCGCCCAGAAGGCATCATCCCCTCGCGCGAAGAACGCAGCCTGCGCGAGCGCTGCGAGGGGACGCGCGGCGGAGTGCATCGGGAGCGGGAGGTTCTTGAAGACGAGCGCGATGCCGGGGAGCTCACGCTGGAGTCGGGTGAGATCGCGGCTCGCCGCCTTGCAGTACGGGCACTCGAAATCCGAGAAGACGACGATCCGCCTTTGACCGCCGCGCGGCCCACGGATCGGATCGTCCGCCGTCACCGGGACGCGCGACGGATCGACGATCGGGAACGCGTCCGCGCGCCCGCCGACCCCCGCGCAGCCCACCGCGAGCGGGACGGCGCCGAGCAGGAGCGCCCTTCGACCGCGAAAAGTCGACAACACGGGCCCGCTTGTCGCACGGTGCGGGCGGATGGCAAGCCCCATCGAGGTCTACCGCGCGACGCGCAAGAAGAACGACCAGCTCTGGAACCGGTACGTGATGCGCCCGCTCGCCGCCGTCGTCGTCGTCGGCGTCGACAAGACCCCGGTCACACCGAACCAGCTCACGATCCTGAACCTCGCGATCTTCGCCTGCGCGGCCGCGCTCTTCGTCGCGCTCCCGACGTGGCAGGGCGGCCTCGTCGCGGTCCTCGTGCTCGAGCTCTCGTACCTCTTCGACTGCGCGGACGGCATGCTCGCGCGCCACCGGAAGACCGCGTCGGTCACGGGGCACCTCTTCGACTTCTTCACGGACGAGTCGAAGGCCCTGCTCCTCGCGGGCTCGCTCGGGCTCCGCGCGTACCGCACCGGCGGAGCGCTCACCCCAGAGCTCGCGTGGCCCGCGGCCGATCCGCGCTGGCTCCTCGCCACCGTCGCGGCGGTCGCCGTCGTCGCGTCGGCGATCTCTCTCACGAACTTCACGAGGCGCCCCGAGCTCACCGGCCAGGCGACGGCGGTCGAGTCCCACTACGCGAACGCCACGGGCCCCCAATCCATCGGGGGGTGGCTGATGACCTTCCTCCGCTTCTTGAACCACTACCCGAGCCACATCTACCTCTTCGCCGCCTTCGGGAGGCTCGAGTGGTTCTTCGGGCTCTACCTCTGCTTGAACGCGCTCTACCTCGCGAAGGGCTGGCTCGGCCTCCTCGTGCGCTTCGCGCGATCGTGATCGCCCCGGCCACGGCCAGCGCCTGCTCGCCGCGCGCGTGTCGAGGGGTCACACGCTCGCTCGCCCTCGCGATCCGCCCGAGCGCGCTCTCGAGCGCGAGCGGAGCGCGCACGTCCCGCGATCGTCGCGCCCGCGACCCCGAGGACGACGTGACCACGGGTGGACGGGGCATCCATCGGAGTCGATCCCCGCGGGAGCGGAGCCGCTCGCGACACGCGACGGCAAGATCCGTGCGGACCTCCTCCACCCTCCTCGATCGCCGCGAGGAGTGACATCGAGGCCGGACGAGCGCAAGATCCAGCCCATGAGCCGCGCTCTCTCGTGGTCTGGACGATCCATGATCGGGATCTCGTCGCTCCTCGCCCTCGCGTGGACCGTGCACTGCGGCGGCGGCGACTCGGGCGCGAGCGCCTCATCACCCGGCGCCGGAGGCGGCAGCGCGAGCGGCAGCGCAGGGAGCACCGGCGCGGGCGCCGCGGGGAGCCCTAGCACCGCGGGCGCGAGCGGCGGGACCACGATCCCTGACGACGCCCCTCCCGCCGGGAACCCGGACGGACACTGCGCCGTCCCCGCGGACGCTCAGCTCGAGAGCGTGACCAACCCGACCACGGTCGTCGGCCAGGGCACGAAGGAGAGCTGCACGTCGAAGGCCTTCGTCGACGCGGTGGCGAAGGGCGGGGTCGTCACCTTCGACTGCGGCCCCGCGCCGATCACCATCGAACTCGACGAGACGGCGAAGATCGTGAACGACACGGGCCCCAAGATCGTCCTCGACGGCGGCGGCAAGATCACGCTCTCGGGCCGGGGACAGCGCCGCATCCTCTACCAGAACACCTGCGACAAGGCGCAGAAGTGGACCACCTCGCACTGCCAGGATCAGGACCACCCGCAGCTCACCGTGCAGAACCTCACCTTCGTCGACGGGAACGCGACCGGCGAGACGATGGAAGGCGGCGGGGGCGGCGCGATCTTCGTGCGGGGCGGGCGCCTCAAGATCGTGAACTCTCGCTTCTTCTCGGGCGTCTGCGACGAGACGGGGCCGGATCTCGGCGGCGCGGCGGTGCGGACGCTCAGCCAGTCGGGGGGCCTGCCGGTCTACGTGGTCGGGAGCACCTTCGGCGGGAAGCCTGGGCTCGGCGGGAGGTGCTCGAACGGCGGCGCCCTCTCGAGCATCGGGGTCTCGTACACGGTGCTGAACAGCCTCTTCACGGACAACGCGGCGATCGGCCAGGGCGCGAACCCCGCGAAGGCCGGCACCCCGGGCGGCGGCTCGGGCGGCGCGATCTACAACGACGGCAACACCTTCACGCTCACGCTCTGCGGCGTGAAGATGGCGGACAACGTCGCGAATGAGGGCGGAGGCGCGGTCTTCTTCGTCAGCAACGACAAGACCGGATCGCTGATCATCAAGGACAGCGTGCTCTCGCACAACCCGAGCGGGAAGTTCGAGACGAAGGGGTACCCGGGGATCTTCTTCCTCGGCAAGGGCACGCCCGACGTCTCGGGCTCGACGCTCGAGTGAGAGAGGCCCTCCAGGCGCTCTCGGGGCCGAGCGCGCGCACCCTCGAGGCGCGTCGCGGCGCTCACCCCGGCACCTCGCCAGGTGGACGCGGGGAGCCCGAGCGGGCGATCCATGCCCACGAGACGGGCTCCTTCGTCGTCCGCATCGCCGTGGGGGACGCGCGGGGAGCCCGCGCGGGCGACCCCTGCAGCGGTCCCTCCCCGCGGGCGTCAGCTCGCCTCCCGGCCGCGCGTCGGCCCGATCCTGCCCATCCTCGGGGAGAGGAGGCGACGAAATCCTCGGGCACGAGGCAATATTCAGTGGCAGGATGCGAGTCCATTCGCGGCGGCGCATCAGGGCGCGCTCTGGACACCCTGAGGCGCCGCCGCCACCCCCCGCCCCCCGATCGCTCGTGCCTGCCCTAGCCTCACCCCCCATCCGAGAAGGCGAGATCATCGAAGGGAAGTTCCTCATCGAGCGCGTGCTCGGCCAGGGTGGCATGGGGATCGTCGTCGGAGCGCAGCACCTCCAGCTCGACCAGCGCGTCGCCATCAAGTTCCTCCTCTCCACGTCGGCCGAGGCCGTCGAGCGCTTCTTGCGAGAGGCGCGCGCGGCCGTCCGCCTGAAGAGCGAGCACGTCTGCCGCGTGATCGACGTAGGGAAGCTCCATACAGGCGAGCCGTTCATGGTCATGGAGCACCTCGAGGGGCATGATCTCGGCGCCGAGCTCGACCAGCGCGGCATGCTGCCCGTGCAAGAAGCCGTCGACCGCGTGGTGGAGGCCTGCGAGGCGATCGCAGAGGCGCACAGCATGGGCATCGTGCACCGCGATCTCAAGCCACAAAACCTCTTTCTCACGGTGGGGATCGGCGGGCGCCTCACCGTCAAGGTGCTCGACTTCGGCATCTCGAAGCTCATGGACGGCCAGTCGGGCTCGATGACCCAGACGGCGAGCGTGATGGGCTCGCCGGTCTACATGGCCCCCGAGCAGATGCGCTCCGCGAAGAGCGCGGTCCCGGCGAGCGACGTGTGGGCGCTCGGCGTGGTCCTGCAAGAGCTGCTCACCGGCCACGTCCCCTTCGACGCCGAGGCGCTCACCGAGCTCGCGCTGAAGGTGGTCGGCGACCCGCCGCGCCCCATCACCCAAGACCGCACCGACGTCCCCGAAGGGATCGTCGCCATCGTGTCCAGGTGCCTCGAGAAGACCCCGAGCGCGCGGTTCGCGAACGCCGCGGAGCTCGCCGAGGCCCTCGCTCCGTTCGCGTCGAGCGCGGTCCTCACCTCGGTCGATCGCGCGAGGCTGTTCGTGTCGGCTTCTGGCACGCCCGGCTCACGCCGCCTCCCGACGCCGAGCGGACCCCCGTCTCGACGAGAGCCCGTGAGCGGCGTCGCGGCGACGGTGCTCGATGGTCGCCAAGGGAAGCACACCTTCACCAACCCCTCCCTCGAGGGCTCGAAGCGAGGCACCTCCGGCGGGGTCCTCCTCGGCGTCGGGCTCGTCGTCGCGGCGGGCCTCGCGGGGGTCGGCTACCTCCTCACGCGCCCCACCGCGGTCTCCCAGGCCTCGGAGCCCGCGTCAGCCGCGCACGCGAGCGCCGACGTGTCCCGCGCCCCCGCAGCTCCCTCACGAGCGCCCGCCCCCGCGTCGACACCCGCCCCGGAGATCGTCCCGGTCGCGGCGTCGAGCGCGGCTCCTCCGCCGCACGCCGCCACGGCGACCACCTCGTCCGCCGCCCGCGGCAAGGGCGTCGTCCCCCCGAAGGGCGCTCCTCGCCCGACCGACGACGATCTGCCGTCGGTGCGATAGGTCGCTCCCCGAGGTCCGAGATCATCGGCCGCTCCCCGCGTGACCGATGACGACCTGCCCTCGGTACGATGGATCGCTCCGCGACCTCCGACGCATCCGCCGCTCCCCGCGTGACCGATGACGGCCCGCCGCGGGTACGGTAGGAGCCCCGCATGCGCTCACGATCTGCGGTCGGCCTCGCCTTCGCGCTCGCGATCTTCGCCGCCCCCCTCCTCGCCCAGAGCCAGAAGGTCGCCGCCGAGGCGCTGTTCGAGGAGGGTCGGAAGCTCGTCGCCGCCGGCAAGGCCGACGAGGCCTGCCCCAAGTTCGCCGAGAGCCAGCGGATCGATCCGTCCATCGGAACGCTCTTGAACCTCGGCAACTGCTACGAGCTCACCGGGCGTCTCGCGAGCGCCTGGGCCACCTACAAGGAGGCGGTGTCGGCCGCGACCGCGCAGGGGCGGAAGGATCTCCTCCCCGTCGCCGAGAAGCGCGCCGAGAAGGTGACCCCACGCCTGTCGAAGCTCACGATCAAGGCTGAGCCGACCGAGGGCCTCGAGGTGAAGAAGGACGGCGAGATCATCGAGCGAGGCCAGCTCGGCGTCGCCATCCCGACCGACGGTGGGCAGCACACGATCAGCGCGGCGGCGGCTCACCACAAGCCCTTCACCACATCGATCACCCTCGGCAAGGAGGGCGACGCCCAGACCGTGACGATCCCGCGCCTCGAGCCGCTCCCCGTCGAGGCGCCGCCTCCAGCCTCCACGTCGGCCGCTCCCCCCGCATCCTCGACGGCCTCGCCCCCGCCTCGATCCCCCACACCGGGCTCCACCGGCGGCGGCGGAGAGGGCGCGTCGTCCGGGCGGAGGACGACGGCGCTCGTCGTCGCAGGGGTGGGCGCGGCGGGGCTCCTCGCCAGCACGGCCATCGTGTTCCTCGTGGCGAAGCCCAAGTACAATGACTCGCTCGACCACTGCCGAGAGAGCGACAAAGACCTCTGTGACCCCAAAGGCAAGGATCTCCGCGACGCCGCCCGCCGCGCGGGCAACCTCGCGACGGTCGTCGGCGGGCTCGGCGCGATGGCGCTCGTGACGGGCGGCGTGCTCTACTTCAGCGGCAGCAACGCGAAGAAGGACGCGGGTCGCGTGCACGTCGGTCCCACCGTGGGACAGGGTGGCGGCGGCGCGATCGTCTGGGGGAGCTTCTGATCATGCGCAGCGCCACGGTCTCCTTGGTCGGCCTCGCGGTCCTCTCGCTCACGGCCTGCAACGCGCTCTTCGGCATCTCGGACGCGGAGGTCGATCCGACCTTCACGGTGGACGGCGGCGGCGGCGGCGGCACGGGCGGAGCCCCCCCGCAGGGGTGCAACCTCTACTGCGGGGCCATGATGAAGAACTGCACGGGCGCCCAGAAGGAGTACATCGACTTCGACACGTGCATGGCGATGTGCAAGTTCGATCCGGGAGTGGAGTCCGTGGACGACGACTCTCTCGCATGTCGCGTGAGGCACGCGCTGCTCGCGAGGGACGCGCCCAAGGACCACTGCCGCTCCGCTGGCCCCCTGGGCTACCAGGGCTGCGCCAAGGATCCGTGCAAGCCCTTCTGCTTCCTCGCGGCCACGCTCTGCAAGTCGAAGACCGGGACAGCGTACCCCGACGAGCTCACCTGCTACAAGGAGTGCAAGAAGTTCTCCTACGATCTGTCGAAGGGAGACGTGACGGTCATCGGCGACTCGGACACGCTCAATTGCCGCATCTACCACCTCGAGTCCGCCTACAGCCCAGCCTCCCCGAGCGCCTCGGACGACCACTGCCCCCACACCTACCCCAAGAGCGGCCCTTGCAGCGATCCGGGCGCGAGCGGCGCGGGCGGCATGGGGATGGGCGGCGCGCACTGACGACCGCCCACGCCGCTCGCCGCTCACGACAGCGCGGCGACCGCCGGGGACCAGCGGCACGAGGACACGCAGCGCGCGGAGAAGATCCTCCACGGCTCCCGCCGCTCACGACAGCGCGGCGAGCGCCGGCGGAAGTTGGCGGACGTCGAGCACGTCCTCGTGCGGCTCGCCGCGGAGCACCGTCGAGAAGGCGCAAGCGCCCGCCCTTGGGAGGTGCTCGATCCACACGAGCTCGAAGGCGGGGCCGCGCGCGACCCGCCGCACGAAGGGCTCGAGCGGGACGAACAGCCCCTCGCGGAAGCGCGCGAGGTAGGTCACACTCGCGAGGCGCACCGGGCTCCGGAGGACGAGGGTGCGGCGGGTCCCGAGCGGCGAGGGGCCCGTATGATCCACGTAGGTCACGCGCTGGGTGTCCCCGTACGGCTCGGGCTCGGCGCGCTCGATCGTGACGAGCGAGAACGCACCAATCGGCACGAGCGCACGCAAGAGCTCGCGCGTCGCCCGCTCGAACCTGGGGAGATCGGCCTGCGCGAGCGCCTCGGGGTACACCGTGTGGGCGAACCGATTCCGGAGCGGGTGGAGCTCGTTCGCGAGGGCCTCCAGCGACTCGTCGCGCGCGCGGACACGGAGCAAATCGCGCGCGAGGATCCCCATCGGATCGTCGCCCGACGCGAGCACGTCCGCCATCAGCCGCGCGAGCTCTCGCCACGTCCCGAGCGGGTACGCGAAGCGTGAGCGATGCTGCCGGACGAAGTGCTGGAGCCCGCTCGACGGCAAGGCGCCCCTCGGCCCGAGCGCGGCGGCGGCGAGCGTCATCGCCACCAGCCGCCACGCGCCCTCGAGGACGTCGAAGAGCAGCTTGATCCGCTCGACGGACGAGACGGCCTGGCCCACGAGCTGGACGCGCGCAGCGATCGGGTGCGGGAGCCCCCCGGAGATGGACGTGAGGGCGCCTCCCTCCGCCGCGTGCTCCCACGACACCTCCTCGGCGCGCCGAAGGACGTCGCCTCCACCCGGCTCGACGCGGACCGCGCGCGGGTGCTCGATCGCGCCCTCGAGGACGGGCGGGCGCCCGTGCCAGTCCTGCTGCACGGACGAGCTCAGGACCTCGAGCTCGCCATGACGTGCGAACGCACCGACCACCCCCCGCGCGAGCTCGGACACCTCGGCGCCGACAGGCGACCGCGCGGCCACGACGGCGAGCAGCTCGCGCTCGAGCGCGGGGACCACGGCGGGGCCGACGCGGGAGAGCGCGTAGAGATCCTCCAAGGCGAAGAGGAGCGCGCCGCGACGCGCATCCGCCGACACCGAGCGCGCGAAGACGTCCCTCGGGACCACCCGCGCGGACACGGGGCCTCCTCGGAGCTCGTGCGCGACGCCCCGCGCCGTCGCGTCGAGCGAGGCGAACGCCAGCTCCACCTCCTGCGCCGCGCCGCTCACCTCGTCGCCGAGCGGCCAGAGGCCCACGGCGACGTCGGGGCCCAGCGCGGCGAGGACATCGGCCGCGACGGCGGTCGGCGAGGCCCGCTCCGTCGGCACGAGGAGCGCGAGGTCCCCGTCGTCGTGCATCGCCGCGAGGCGCGGGTGCCGCGCGTGGAGCGCGACGACGCGGCGCACGAAGTCTTCCGTGGGGCTCGCCGCGGCGCGCGCGAGGACCAAGGTCGCCCGCCGCGCCTGGCCGAGCGCGCCCGCCAGCTCGTGCTCGAGCCCGTCGCGAGACAGCAGCCCCGACACCGGATCGACGACGCCCGCCGGGACGAGCGGCGCCACATACCGACGATCGACGAAGCTCGCGCGGAGCCGCCCGATGACGAGGACGCTCCCGTGCACCAGCGCCGCGCGCTGACCGGGCTCGAGCGCCCGCGTCCCGACGAGGACGGGCACGCGCTCGTGACACTCGCGGCGCCGCGTGAGCCACCACCTCACCCCGTCGTGCGAGAGGAGCGCCGCGCGGCTAGAGACCATGTCGGCGTGCGCGACGTCCGGGGGATCTTCCATCCCCTGCTTGAGGCGTCCGAGCCGCAGCTCACCGAAGCCAGGCAGATCGAGCTCTTCGATGCGCCCGCCTGGGGTCTCCACCCGCAGCCAGTCCGTCTGCCCCACGTCACCACGCCACATCGAGAGCGGGGGCGACTGGGTGAGCCAGACCGTGGCGCCGCCGAGCGTGTGGGACGCGAGCGCGACGTCAGGCCGGTCGGGATCGCTCACGCGCGCTTCTTCTTTGGCCTCGCGCGAGGCACACCGTAGCCCGCGAGGGCCCCCGAGAGCTCGGCGACCACCGTCTCCCGGAGCGCCTGGGGCTCGACGACGCGCGCGGTCTCGCCCCAGCCGAGCACCCAGGTGGCGACCTCGGTGAGATCGCCGACGGTCATCGTGAGGCGGACCCCTCCGCCGGGGAGCGCCGTGAGGCGCTGCGAGGCGTGGACCTTCCGTGAGCGGACGAACTCGACGACCCGCGGCGCGAAGTCGACGACGACCTTGTGGCGCTCGGAGCCTCGATGCACCCCGAATTGCCCGTCGAACCAGTCGTCGATGCGGAAGGAGGCCGGCAGCTCGAAGCGCTCGGTCGAGGCGAGCTCGGTGTCGCGCATCCGGTCGAGGAGGAAGGTCCGCACCTCGCCTCGCCCCACGTGCAGGCCCACCGCGTAGAGGGCCTCCTTGTAGAGCACGAGCGCGTAGGGGTGGATGACCACGCGCTCGGTCGTCCCGTCGCGTGTGCTGCGGTACGTGCACGTGAGCGGGCGGAGATCGGCGACCGCCTGGAAGAGGTCGTCGAGCTCGTCCGTGAGCTTCGCGTAGTCCTTCGGTCCGTAGGGGAGGTAGAGGAAGCGATCCTCGAGGCGCGCGTCCGCGAGGATGCCCGCGTTCGGCCCACGGCCGGGGCGGCGCGCGATGGCGACCAGCCGCTGGATCGCGAGATCGATCTCCTCGTAGAGCGCGCTGCCCTTCATCGGGAGGAACATCCTGCGCGCCGCGAGGAGCGCGTACGCTTGGGTGCGACGCAGCTCGACCCGCCGAGGGACGGACTGCGCGTCGATGGCCCAGCGCTGCGCGCCGCCCGGACGCAAGGGCTGCGGCTTGAGGTCGAGGCTCGGGCCGAGCTCGGCGAGGTAGCGCCGGACGGTCCTCTCCGAGACGCCGAGGCCGTCGCCAAGCTCGGCGAGCGTCAGCCCACGCGGCGCGTGCTCGAGGAGCGAGCGCAGCTTGTCGACGCGCTTGTGCTGGGTGAACGAGCCCGGCGGACGGCCGGGATCCCGCCTCTTACCGTGGAGCTCGGGGCGATCCGGGACCTCACGGCGTGGAGGCAGCGGCTTCGGCGGCTTCGTGGGGCGCATCGGCGCGCGAGGCTAGCACTGCCCGCGCCCGCCGAGCACGGTCCGCTCGACGAAGCAGCCCCCGCGCCGCCTCGCTCACGCCTCGCTCACGCCTCGCTCACGCCTCGCTCACGCCTCGCTCACGCCTCGCTCA
>CAYNEK010000003.1:126525-129850 GCA_964396175.1 uncultured Polyangiaceae bacterium
CGCCTCGCTGGCGCCCGGTCGCGCCAGAGTTCACGGTCCGCTCGACGAGGGGCTCGCCGCACCGGCAGCCGCGGCGTCGAGATCACAGCTCGAGCGCGC
Organism: uncultured Polyangiaceae bacterium; assembly: GCA_964396175.1. Lineage (GTDB taxonomy): Bacteria > Myxococcota_A > Polyangia > Polyangiales > Polyangiaceae > CAYNEK01. The sequence goes on from CAYNEK010000003.1 coordinate 126,625, forward strand.
GGCGTCGCAGCTCGCGTACAGCTCCGCGCACGCGGCGATGACAGCGCCCGTCGATGGGCTCGTCGCGTCGACGCAGCTCCCGCAACCGGCGACCGGAGCGCAGTCCCGCTCGCTGCGATCCCAGGCGTAGCCGAAGATCACTGGCGGTGAGCCGTCCGCGCAGGTGACCGTCGTGCCACCCGAGCCGTCCTTCGTCTCCGTCACGCCCACCGACGATCCAGGCGTCCGGCGCTCACAGCGGGTCGTGCACGCCGTCCTCACCGCCGCGGCCGACTCGAACAGGAGCTCGCAATCTGGGCCCTCGCACGCGCAGCCGGAGAGCGGCACGACCTCGCCCGACGCCGCGCGGAACGTGTAGCCCAGCAGCCGAGGCTCGGCGCAGCCCGTCGTGACCGAGGGCTTCGCCTCCAAGTCACACGCGCAGTGCGCCGAGCGCTCCGCGCACCCGGCGTCGCTCGGCGCTCCCTCCGCGATCCACCGCGCGATCGTGCGCAGCCGCCCGAGCTCGTAGCCAGTCGGGGGCATCGCGCTCCCGGCGACGAACGCCTCGTGGAGGCGCGTGAGCTCATGGTCGGGGCGCACGAGCGAGCCGCCCTCGTAGCCGCCGTCGGGGCGGAGCGGCTCGGGGAGGAGGAAGCGCCCGTTCTCTCCCCCACCCTCCCCCGCGGTCCAGTCGGAGAGGAGGAGGAGCTTGTAGAGGGCGTAGCTGTTCCCCGGCTGCCCCGGCGACACGATCGGCATGGAGACCCCCAGGATCGCCGGAGACTCCTCGGCATGCGCGGTCGAGGGCCCCGTCAGGGTCTCATGGGCAGGACGACCGAACGCGGTGCGCTGGAGCCCCTCGTAGCTGCTCAGATCGAGCCCCATCGGCGCGTCCGTCCCCCGATGACACGCGCCGCAGTCCCCCATGACGCGGCTCGCCCCCGACGGGACGCGGGTCCCGGGGTCGCGGCGGTTCCCGCTGGGCACGCACGCCGCGCAGCGCGTCGACACCTCGCCCACCTCCAGAGGATCGCGCGCCGCCCCGGTCTTGAACTGGAACAGATACGATCGGTCGAGCTCCGCGCCGTCCCACGCGCGGAAGCCGAACCCGTTGGGCTCGTCGGAGGGCCGCGTGATCCGCACGGTGTAGAGGCTGCTTGGGGCGAGATCGCCGTCGGGGCGGAGCGTGACCACGCGCTCGACCGGATCGTAGGTCGGCGCCAGGAAGGCGGCTGCGGGCAGGCTCCCGTCGGCGTTCGGCGTCCCGCCGAAGACGACGATGCTCTGCCGCACGGCCGTGTCGCCGCGGAGGAACCGATCGAAGCGCACGCGGAGCACGCGGTTCGTCGGCACGCCCTCGGCGACGAGGGAGCCGTCGCCCGACGGCGGCACCGTGCCGACGATCCGCAGCGGCGCCCCCTGCCTCCCCTCCTCCGCGCGAGAGCCCTCGTCGCAGCCCCCCCCGCCCGCGGCGACCGCGAGCACGAGCGAGAGGAGCGTCCGGGCGCTCAGCTGTCGCCGTAGACGACGAGCTGCTCCCGGACGACCTCGTCCGTCACGCCCGAGGAGAGGTTGTCCTTCAAGAGATCGGCGATCGTGATCAGCATGTCGTCGACGCCGCCGTCCTTCACCAGCTTGTGGAGGAGCGCTTTCGCCTCCTTCGAGCCGTCCTGCGCCAGGTACTGCCGCACGTCCTCCAGCGAGATCTCCCCTTGAAAGTCGATGTACATGTGCGTGATCAGGTACTGGATGAGGTCGTTCATGGCGGGGCTCCAGAGGCCCGTCGCTATAGTCGCCAGGAGACGAGCACCGCAAGCCGCTTTCGGGCGGTCGGCTCACCGACAGAGGTCCTTCAGCGCGCGCGGCTCGTGGCAGACGAGGCAGGGGCGCGCGTTCTTGCGGAGCGCGGTCGCGCACCTCGACGCGAAGCCCGCGGGGTGGGGGTTCATCCCCATGCCACCTGCCGCGCGCGACGCGTGGCAGCTCGCGCAGTCGCGCTCGGTGTGACACGAGACGCACGCGTTCAGGTTGCGCTGCGCCTCCCAGGCGTGATGCTGCCGGGTGCGAGGCGCGTCCGACCAGAGCTCGCGTGGCGGGTGGAAGCGCCCCTTCGCCTTCGCCGCGCCGGGCGACGCGGTCATCGTGACGCCCGAGCGCTGGTGGCACGTCGCGCAGAAGCTCTGCTGCTGGTGGCAGCTCGTGCACCGCTGCGGCTCGAGGCGCGCCTCGACCGGGTGCATGCCGAGGTAGTCGCCCGGGTGGACGCTGCGCGGCCGGACCTTGCCGTCGTGGCAGTCGGTGCAGAACCGCTCGGCGTGGCACGAGCCGCAGGCCTTCGAGTCGTTCGCCGCGACGCGCTTGTGCCGGGTCAAGAAGTCCGCCGAGTGCTCCATGCCGCCGAGCCACCGCGGCGGGACGAGCTTCCCCTCGGGGAAGTCGGTGACGAGCTTCCCGTCGCCGCCCGTCTCGTGGCAGACGGCGCAGTCGCCTTGGGCGCGGCCCTGCCCGGGCCCCGTCATCCCGTGACAGACGAGGCACCCCCGCATGCGCGGGAGCTGCTCGCGCGTGGCGAGCCCGATCTCCTGCACGGCCCCGTGGCACTGCTCACACCCGATGTTGCGCTCCGCGTGGAGCGCGTGGTTCGATCGGAGGCGCGCCGCGGGCAGCTTCATGCGCGCGACCTCACCGGGTTTTTCTGGATCGTACCCGAGGTGACAGGTCTCGCACGTCCCGAGCCCCGCGGCCCCAGGCTTCACCGACGAGAGCTCTGCGTGGTCCGCGCCGTGACAGTCGTCGCACACCCTGGGCGCGGGCATCATGCGGTCGCGCGCCTGGGTGCTCGTCTTCGCCTGCGCGTGGCAGTCGGTGCACGAGGCGCCCATCGCGGCGTGCTTCGCGTGATCGAAGCGGATCGTGATCGTCTGCTCGGGGAAGACGAGCCTGCTCGGCGCCGGGTCCCCGGGAGACGCGCCCGGTGGCAAGGCGCGCGCGGGTGTCCCCTGGGCGCTCGACGACGCGGCGGGGGCGTCCCCTGCCGGGAGGCTCGCCTCCGCGCTCACACCGAGCGCCGCCGCGAGCGCCGCGACGAAGCAAGCGACCGGCAGGAGCGCCCGCGCGAAGAGGCGGGTCGTGCGCGGGGAGCTCATCGTGGACCCCTCGACGAGAGGGCGGCCGAGGGGCGGGGCCGCGGCGCGAAGAGGCGGGTCGTGCGCGGGGAGCTCATCGTGGACCCCTCGACGAGAGG
>CAYNEK010000003.1:129950-132424 GCA_964396175.1 uncultured Polyangiaceae bacterium
GCGGCCGAGGGGCGGGGCGGGGCGGCGGCGCGAAGAGGCGGGTCATTTCGTCGTCCTCACCTGGAAGAGCGCGAGCACCCGGTAGCGCTGGCCGACGAGGCGGTTCAGGTTGTGCTCCCACTCGACGAGCACGTCCGCGAACGCGCCGGGCCGGAAGCCCCCGCCGACGACGTACCCAAAGCTCGTCGCGCTCCGATCGGGCCGGAGCTCGTCCCGCCAATCGAAGAGCGAGAGGCGCCCCTCGGCGCGGTAGCGTCCGCTCAGGAAGCCCTGCTCGCCCGACAGATCGAGCCCCTTTCTGCTCCCGCGCTCGCCGGTCTCGAGGACGCCCCTCACCGCCGCGCGGGTGCGCTCGCGACGGTAGCGCGCCGAGGCGCTCCCGAGCACATCGAAGAGCCCCGACGACGACGACGCCTCTGGATCGGTGAGCGGGCGGCCCGTCATGGGATCGGTGAGCCTCGGGCCGCGCCCCGGATCGTCGTCGGTCCCCCATCGGCGCACGCCCGCCGACGCCGCCACGTCCACCCGCGACGTGGCCACGACGGCCCCGCGGAGCGTCGCCGTGTCGATGGCGCTGTGGGTGAACCAATTGAAGATCGAGTCGCCGTCGAAGGTGGGTTTGTAGTGATCGTACTCCGCCGAGACGGTCACACGCTTCGACGGGAAGGCGTCGGCAGCCACGTAGTACTGAGACAACACAGTGTTGTAGAAGTCGTAGACGAGCCCCCCTTGCCCCGACACCCCATCGCCGATCGAGCCTTGGATCGAGGTCCCCAGGCGCTCGCTCGAGGTGCGCGTCCCGGACACCGTCGTGAAGGTGCCCGCGCCCGGGCCCGAGTAGACCGGGAACGCGCCCGCGACGGCGCTCCCGGTGTTGAGCACGCGGCGGTAGTCGAGCCGCGCGTGCAAGAACGCGAGCCCCGAGGTCTCGACCGACGTCCCGAACGCGGGCGCCATGCTCGCCGGGAGGTACGGGACGAAGAGGTCGGGCGAGCCGTCGAGGACGGGCGAGCGATTGCCCCGGAGGACGCCGCCCTGCTCGAAGCGCGCGGTCGACAGCGGGAGCCCGCCGCGCTGCTCCCACCCTCCGTATACCTCGGCGCGCGCGTACGGGACCGAGAGCTGCGCGAGCCCCCCGTCGAAGGACCACCAGCCGAGTGAGTCGGTCACGTACTGGCGCCCCACGCGGAGCCCGAGCCACCCGCCGGCGAGGTGGCGCCCCTCGACGTAGCCGTACATGAGGTCGAGGGGCGCCTCGCGGAGCCCCGGGACGTACCGCGACGCGCGCCGATCGGACCCGATCCCCTGCTCGGGCCCCTCGATCCCGGCGTCGATGTCGAGCCGCATGCGCAGCTTGACGAAGACCTGCGCGCGCCCCGGCTTCTCGTCGGCGAGCACATCGTACACGCCGAGGCCGATGGTCTGCGTCACGCGGCGGCGCATCAGCACCGGATCGCCGAAGGGGCTCCGCACCGAGTAGGCCTGCATCGCGGTGTCGGCGTCGACGTCGGCCTCGAGCGCGCGCGCGCGCCCGGCCACGAGGGTGGCCAGGAGAACCGCCGCGACGCCGATCGGCGCACTCCTGCGAGGCTGCACGAGGGCGCGCAGCGTACACCCGGGCGCGCGCGCGCGTCCATCGCGCGACGGCGCGAGGCGACGACCGCGCCGACGCCGTCCGCGCGCCCGCGACGAGGCGGCGCTCAGCCCACCTGGACGGAGAGGAGCGCCTCGGCGGCGTCGGCCGCGCGGACGGCGGCGGAGCTCAGCCCGCCTGGACGGAGAGGAGCGCCTCGGCGGCGTCGGCCGCGCGGACGGCGGCGGCGCGGTCGTCGCCCACGGCGAGCACGTGCCCGATCCTCGACGCGGCGTGGACGAGCCCATGCAGCTCGTCTCCGGGCCGCACGTAGACGGCGACATCGACGACCCCAGGGACCGCGCGCGCGGCCTCGACGCCGTGGACCTCGCGGACCACGCCCACGCCCGGCCGCAAGAACCGCACGAGCGCCGCGCCGTGCCGCGGAGGCCCCGCGCCCTCACGCTCGAGCGCCTCGTCGCAGAGCGCGATCCCGAGCAGGCGCCGGTACAGATCCACGCCCGAGACGAGCCGCGCCACGTCCGCATCGAAGCCGCCCCCGCACCGCGCCGCCGTCTCGAACACCACGGGCCCCGCCTCGGTCACGCACACCTGCGTGTAGCAGGGGCCGCGCAGGAGCCCGAGCGCGCGCGCGGCCCGCTCGGCCGCCTCGGCGGCGAGACGCTCCACGTCCTCGCCGAGCCCGGAGGGGGCTATCTCGCTCCGCATCACCCCGAGCGGCGTCGCCCCGGGGAAGACCTCGCGCAGCGTGACCGCGATCCCCACCGGATCGCTGTCGCTCGTCACCCGCGCCGTGATCGTCTCGTAGACCATCGGATCGAGGCTTGCGCCGGGGTCGCGAGCCGTGATCTGCGCTTCGGCGTCGAAGCCGTAGTAGTCC
>CAYNEK010000004.1:0-1306 GCA_964396175.1 uncultured Polyangiaceae bacterium
TCCGACCCCGAGATACCCCGGGTACCTCCCTCGACGGATCGATCCGATCCCCGAGATACCCCGGGTACCTCCCTCGACGGATCGATCCGATCCCCGAGATACCCCGGGTACCTCCCTCGACGGATCGATCCGCCCCCGAGGTGCTCCGGGTATCCCCCGCGCCCGTTCGATCCGACCCCCGAGGTGCTCCGGGACTCTCCGCGCCCGTTCGATCCGACCCCCGGGCCCGACTTCCTGCCTCCGTCGACGCGTAAGATGCCGAAAAGAGACGCCTTTGGGTGCCATTCTTGACTCGAAGGGGCCGGTCCCGTACCCCAGAGAGGTCGCCATGGTCGCGCCGTTCCACCTCGCCCTCTCGCCCCGCGGTGCGGGAGCGGCGGCGCGGGCGAAGCGGGTGACCGATCTCGTGCCCCGGATGGCCTCGGCCGCCGTCCGCGTCCCCTCGCCCGCCCAGGCGACACGCTCGCTCGTCTTCCCCCAGACCCGGCCCCAGGTCTTCGTCCACGAGGGCTCGCGCCAGGCGCTCGAGCGGCGGCTCGCCCAGGGCTTCGGCGGGCCCGTCTCGCTCGGGATCAACGACAACGTCCGCAGCGTCGTCACCGTCCAGAAGCGCCCCGGCTACCTCAAGGTGAGCCTCCACCACATGTTCCTCGACGCGTCCTCGTCCGTGAAGAGCGCGCTCGTGCGGTACGCCGTCGACAGCGATCGCGAGGCGTCGAGCGTCGTCTCGCGCTTCATCGAGGGGAGCCAGCACCGGCTCCGCGCCTCCCGCCCACCCCTGCACCCGCTGAAGACCCGCGGCGCCGTCCACGATCTCCTCACGCTCGCCCGCGCGGTGAGCGACCGGTACTTCGGCGGGCTGCACGACGCGCTCGTGACCTGGGGGCGCGCGCAGCCGTCCCGGCGTGACCAGCCGCGCAAGGCCATCAAGCTCGGCAGCTACAGCGCGACCGAGCGGCTCATCCGCGTCCACCCGGCGCTCGACCGCGCGTGGGTCCCTCGGTACTTCGTCGAGTACATCCTGTACCACGAGATGCTCCACCACGTCCTGCCGCCCACCAAGGAGGGCGGGCTGCATCACGCCGCCTTCCTCGAGCGTGAGCGCGCCTTCCGCCACTACGAGCGCGCCCTCGGCTGGGAGCGCGCCCACCTCGCCCGGCTGCTCCGCGCCTGAGCCTCGGCGCGCCCCCGCCGACGACCGGGCGCGAAGACCCGGCCGCGGCCTCGGCGCGCCCCCGCCGACGACCAGGCGCGAAGACCCGGCCGCGGCCTCGGCGCGCCCCCGCCGACGACCGGGCGCGAAGAC
>CAYNEK010000004.1:1406-6002 GCA_964396175.1 uncultured Polyangiaceae bacterium
GCGAAGACCCGGCCGCGGCCTCGGCGCGCCCCCGCCGACGACCGGGCGCGAAGACGCGGTCGCGGGCTCAGTCGCCCGCGCCCACGACGAAGACGTGGAGCGTCCCGCCGTGGGGCTCGTAGGGGGCCTCGGCCTGGCGGAAGGGGTGCAGGTTCGTGATGTCGCCGAGGTTCGTCCCGACGACGAGCAGGCCGCGGGCGCCGCCGAGGTTCGACACCTCGCGCTCGACGTGGCGGACGCCGTTCTCGGTCGTCAGCTCGATGCGCGAGGACTCGCGGCCCGCCTCGTCGACGCGGATCGTGGCCCAGCGCATGTTCCCGGGGCCCTCCCAGTCGAGGACGACGCCGAGGCGCGCGTCCTCGGGCGCGCCGCGCAGATCGATCCAGACGTAGGCCGCCCCGGTCGGCTCGAGCGGCGTGAACGAGAGCCTGCGCGGCAGCGTCGCGAAGCGCCACAGCGTGTCGAACCGCACGCGCCCCATCGGCCCGAGGAAGGCGGTCCGCGCGGCCCGCTGCCCGTCGTCGCGCTCGCCGAGGAACGCCCTCGCCATCGCGAGCTCGAGGAAGAGATCCTCGGGCTTGCTCTCGGTCGCTCGCGCGAGCTTGCGCACGATCTCGGCCATGTCCGGCTCGTCGTGGAAGCGGCTCCCGTCGGGCGGGGTCCGCTGCCGCTCGCCGTACGCGAGGAGGCTCATGAGGAGCCCAGGCGGGCCCGCTCCGAAGCGCTCGTCCAGCAGCCACGGCAGGAGCACCGACGGCGACGGGGCGTCGAGGGCGCTCGTGCCGAGGAGCGCCGCAGAGGGGCGCGCCTGCGCGCGATCGATCCCGTCCAGGATCGGCGTCGTCACGCCGGTGACGCGCCACGCGAGGTACGCGCTCTTCTGGGACACGGACTCGCCGTCCGCGCCGCCGTCGACGGCGAGCAGCATGGCGGTCGAGAGCGCCCGCGCGAGGTGGAACCGCCCGAAGCTCCCCCGAGCCGGACCCACCCGCGCGAAGGCCGCCGCGCGATCGAGCGGCAGGCTCGAGACGGACTCGATCCCCACCGAGAAGATCGGCTCGTCGGCGAGGTACACGTCGAACGCCGGGCTCCCGCCGCCCGCGTCGGGCTCGGGCGCCGGGAGCTGGAGGACGTCGTGCAGGACGTCGTAGGCCTGCTCGAGCGTCGCGAGCGCGCCGAGCGCCTCCTCCTCGCCTGCGCCGTGGGCGCAGACGGGCCGCGTGAAGGAGCACGCGCGGCGCGCGGGCTCGGCGGGCCGCGCGTCGACGGTGAAGGGCCTCCCCGTGGGGAAGGGATCGTACGCTGGATCCGCCGCCCGAGCGGGCGGCGCCGCGACGAGGAGCCCGGCGAGCGCGAGCGCCGGGGCGGTCCCCCGGGAGCCGCGACGGAGCGACGGCCCCTCGGCGGTCACGGCCCGAGCACCAGGAGCGCGCCGAGCACCGCAGCGGCGGCGGTCTCGGTGCGAAGGACGACGGGCCCGAGCGTCGCCGGCTCGAACGAGAGCGACCGCGCGAGCGCGATCTCGGCGTCCGAGAACCCCCCCTCCGGCCCGGCGGCGAGCGCGAGGGATCGCGGCGGCGCGCCCTCGGAGGCCCGGCGAGCCTCCCCGTCGTCGCCGCGCGCGTCGTCGAGCAGATCACGGAGCGGCGTCGCGGCGCCGGGGTGCAAGATCACGGAGAGCTCCAGCGCGTTCGCGCGGAGCGCCTCGTCGAGCGGCACGGGCCCCGACACCTCGGGCACGTCGGCGCGACCGCTCTGGCGCGCGGCCTCCTCGGCGATGGCGCGCCAGCGGGCGAGGCGACGATCGGCCTTGTCACCGAGCCGCGGGACCGTGCGCTCGGTCGTCACGAGGACGACGCGCGTCGCCGACAGCTCGGTCGCGTCGCGCACCACGGCGTCCGTCTTGTCGCCCTTCCCGAGCGCCTGGAGCCACACGAGCTCGCGACGCCGGGGCGAGGCGGCGAGCGGCGCGGCCTCGGCGTACCCGCGGCCGCCCTCGGTGAGGAGCGTGCAGCGCGCCTCGTGGCCCTCGCCGTCGAACGCGACGAACCCGTCGCCCTCCCCGAGCCGATGCACGCGCGAGAGGTAGCGCCAGACCTCGGCGTCGAGCGGCTGCCGCCCCGCGCGGAGCCCGCGGACGAGCGCGCGGACGAGCCTCATCCGCGGCGCCGGAGCGTGAGCGAGACCCACTCGCCCTCGCGGTCCACGGTCTCGACGTCGAAGCCCGGGTACGCCGCCGCGACCTCGTCCTCTTGTCCGGCGAGGATCCCCGAGAGGACGAGCGTGCCTGCGGGGCGGACCTTCGGCGCGAGCGCCCCGGCGAGGGGGATGAGCACGCGGGCCTCGATGTTCGCGACGACGAAGGGGTAGGTGCCCGCGAGCTCGGCGAGGGGCGCGCTCGAGGTGTAGACGCGGTCGGAGAGGCCGTTGCGCGCGGCGTTCTCGCGCACGACGGGGAGCACGTCGGCGTCGTCGTCGACGCAGATGGCCTGGCTCGCGCCGAAGAGGAGCGCGACCAAGGCGAGGATGCCGCTCCCGGTGCCCACGTCGAGGATCGGCTGGCGCTCGAGCCGCCCGCGCTCCCGCTCGAGCGCGCGAGCGACCAGCGAGGTCGTCGCGTGGAGCCCGGTCCCGAAGGCGCGCCCCGGCTCGAGCAGGAGCACCTCCTCCCCGGGGCGCGCGTCGTACGTCTCCCACGGCGGGCGGACGACGACCGAGCGGGTGAGGGAGAACGGCCGAAAATGGGCCTTCCACGCGTCGCGCCAGTCGTCGCCGACGATCTCGTGGATGCGCGGGCGGAGCTCGTCGTCGAGCGCGGCGGAGCACGCCTCGGCGTCCTCTCGCGACGCGAAGGACGCGACGAGCGTCGAGAGCCCCGGCGCCTCGCCCCGCGCGAGCGTCCCCGCGTCGCGCTCCTCGACGCCGAGCGCGCCGAGGTCGAAGAGGATCTCCGCGAGCGCCTCCGCGAGCTCGGGCTCGACGTCGAGGTGCACGTACGGGTACCGAGCGGTCACAGGGCCGCCGTGCCCCGAGCGGCCCGACGGGTCAAGCGAGGCCGTGACGATCCCCCGTGCGGTCCGTCGCAGGCGTCCCCGAGGTCGAGCGGCCCCAATGGGCTCGAGCGAGGCTGTGAAGTTCCCGCTTGCAGAGCGCCGACGAGGTGGCGCATGCTCGCGCACATGAAGCTCCACTCTGCCCTCGCCTTCCTCTCCACTGCCTCGGTCCTCGGCCTCTCTGCGAGCGCCGCGCAAGCCCAGACCTACATCGAGACCTGGGAGAGCGGCACCACCGACTGGGTGACGAAGTCTCCTCCGTCCACGATCACCCTCGAGACGGACTCGTCCGCGGCCTCGTGCGGCACGACCTTCCAGCGGGAGACGGTCGGCGGCAGCGGCGGGCGGATCTGGAGCAACAAGGGCATCCCGGTGATCGGAGGCGAGACGTACTGCTTGTCCGCCTGGGTGCGCTGGGGCCGCACGGGGAACAACCCCGCGGTCATCAACCCCTTCGTCGGCATCCGGCTCTCCGACGCGAACGGCGGCAACGCGACCCCCGAGCACTGGCTCATCGGATCCGCGGGCTGGGGGACGGGGTACCCAGCGCCCAACAACACCGTCGCGCCGGTCGATCTCACCTCGGCGATGGAACACGAGTGGCAGTGGGTGTCGAAGACCTTCGTCATCGAGGGCGCTGCCCAGTACGTCATCCTCGAGGACGAGAGCTTCTCCTGCGGGACCTGCACCCCGGCGACGGGCTACGCCGACTTCGACGACCTCATGCTCACCCTCGGCGCTTGCCCGAGCGCGCCTCCCCCTCCGGCGGTGATCCACGGCGCGTGCAGCGGCGCGACCCCAGCGTGCTCGGCCACGCTCGGCTGCGTCGAGTGCGCCGCGTCCACCGACTGCACCGGCGACCCCGCGCTCCCCGTGTGCGACACCGGGAAGGGCGTCTGCGTTGGCTGCCTCGACTCCACGACCGACTGCGGCGGCGCGACCCCCGTCTGTGACACCTCCAAGAACGTGTGCGTCGGCTGCCTCGACTCCACGACCGACTGCACGGACCCCTCCGCCCCCGTCTGCGACGTCGCGGGCACCCAGACCTGCGTCGGCTGCCTCGACTCCACGACCGATTGCGGCGGCGCGACGCCGGTCTGCGACACCTCCAAGAACGTGTGCGTCGGCTGCCTCGACTCCACGACCGACTGCACGGACCCCTCCGCCCCCGTCTGCGACGTCGCAGGCACCCAGACCTGCGTCGGCTGCCTCGACTCCACGACCGACTGCGGCGGCGCGACGCCGGTCTGCGACCCCACCGCCCATGTGTGCGTCGCGTGTGTGAGCGATGGAGACTGCTCCGATCCGGGCGCCCCGGTGTGCGACACGGGTACGCACACCTGCACCACGGGTGGCACGGGCGGCGCGGGCGGCGCGGGTGGCGCGGGTGGCGACGCCGGTGCAGGCGGCGACGCCGGTGCGGCAGGGACGGGCGCGGGCGCGGGCTTCGCCGGCTCGGGCGCCAACGCAGGGACCGCAGGAGCGGGAGCGAACGGCGGCTCGTCCGGCAAGGCCGGCGCGGCGGGCTCCGGCGCCAGCGGCG
>CAYNEK010000004.1:6102-6676 GCA_964396175.1 uncultured Polyangiaceae bacterium
GCGAACGGCGGCTCGTCCGGCAAGGCCGGCGCGGCGGGCTCCGGCGCCAGCGGCGGCTCGTCCGGCAAGGCCGGCGCGGCGGGCTCCGGCGCCAGCGGCGGCTCGTCCGGCAAGGCTGGCGCGGCGGGCAAGGCCGGCTCCGGCGGCGCCTCCGCAGGCGCGGCAGGCAAGGCCGGTGGCACGGGCGGCGCCTCCGCGGGCGCGGCGGGCAAGGCCGGTGGGACCTCCGCAGGCGCGGCGGGCAAGGCCGGCGGTGGAGTGCCCGGCACGCCGAGCGCGACGACCGACGGCACCGATCTCGAGGGCGGCTGCAGCAGCTGCTCGACGGGTGGCGACTCGGGCGGCGCGGCGATCTCGGTCCTCGCGGTCCTCGGCGCGCTCCTCCGTCGTCGTCGTCAGCGCTGAGAGCGGGACTCGCCCATGCGCGCCGCCGCTCCCGGGTGGTGGCGCGCTGGGCTCGCCCGCCGGCGTCGGGCGGGCGTCTCGCCAGCATCCATCACGCGCTCGCTCGGGAGCCTCGATCCGGCACGCCGTCCGCGGCGCGCGCGGCCCGTGGCGCCTCGCGATCGCCCTT
>CAYNEK010000004.1:6776-23319 GCA_964396175.1 uncultured Polyangiaceae bacterium
TGGATCCGGCACGCCGTCCGCGGCGCGCGCGGCCCGTGGCGCCTCGCGATCGCCCTTGCTGGAAGCGTGGATCCGGCACGCCGTCCGCGGCGCGCGCGGCCCGTGGCGCCTCGCGATCGCCCGTGGCGGCGCCTCTTGGACGGTGGACGCCACCCCCGCACGAGCGGGTCCCGTCAGCGCTTCTTCTTGTGGGGCTTCGCCCCTGGCTTGCCGGGCGCGATCCCCTCAGGGGCGAGGCCCTCATCGGCATCCTTGTCGGCCGTGTCCCTCGGGCCCTCGCCACCCGTCCCGATGCGCTTGCGCGTCGAGGTCCTCGGCCCGAAGAGGTGATCGCCCGGCGCGTCCCCGTGGCACCGCGCGCAGAGCGCCAGGGCGCCGTGCGTGTCGATGCGGCCCGCGCGATCCATCACGAAATACTCCCAGTCACCTCCGCCCTCGTCGAAGCCCTTCTCTCGCTTCTTCATCGCGTAGACCGGACCCGGCTCGCCGCTCTGGGCCTGGTGCTCCTCGAGCGCGATCGTGCCGACGGGCACCGTCGTGTCGGGGCCCCACGACGAGTACGCCGCCGAGAAGGCCGGGCTCACCTTCACGACGCCGCTCCAGTACGGTGGGTTGTGCCCGCGCGAGGGGAGCACCCGATCGTCGATGGAGGCGAGCGAGCCCAGCTCGGGCGCGTGCTCCCAGACGGCCGCCGAGCCGCTCGGCGCGGCCCCGAGCTTCTTGTCGGGAGCCTCGGGCACAGCGTCGCTCCGGCCCGGCGCGACGAGATCCGTGCTCGTCGCGCAGGCGGGGACGGCGAGGGCGAGCCCAAGCCCGAGGGCGAGGAGCCTCTCGACACGGACACGGCGCGGGGTCACCATGAGCGCGCCATGCGTAGCACGCCTCGCCTCCTCCCGGCGCTCGCTCTCGGCGCGCTCGCTCTCGCCGTGCCCGTCCACGCAGACGCGCCGCCGCCACGCAAGCCCTGGCTCGGCGTCCAGCTGCGACAGCGCGACGACAAGAAGCCGCCCGTCGTCGCGGCCCACGTCCTTCGCACCTCGCCCGCCGACGCCGCGGGGCTCCGGGACGGCGACGCGCTCGCCACGCTCGACGGCAAGGCCATGGATACCCCTGCGAGCGTGGTCCGGCTCGTCGCATCGAAGCGCCCAGGCGACGAGATCGAGATCACATTTTTCCGCGGGGACACGCAGAGGGCAACCAAGGTGACCCTCGGCGTCTTCCCTGGCGAGGCCGAGGCCGCGCGGCGCGACAAGATCGGCACCTTCGCCCCCGAGCTGAAGGGCACGGTGCTGAAGGGCGCGGTCTCGCCCTGGAAGGGCAAGGTCACCGTCGTCGATTTCTGGGCGAGCTGGTGCCAACCCTGCCGCGCCATGACCCCGATCCTGAACGAGCTCGCCGCCAAGCGCGCGGCCGAGGGGGTGCGCGTCGTGGGCGTGACCAGCGAGCCGACGGACGTCGCGAGCAAGGGGGCCGCCTCGTTCGGCATCGAGTTCGCCGTGGTGTCCAACGAGGGCGGCGAGACCGAGGCCGCCTACGGACCGCCCGCGATCCCGACGGCGTACGTCGTCGACAAGAAGGGCAAGATCCGCGAGGTGCTCGTCGGGTTCGCGCCGGACGAGGCCGCGACGCTCGGGCGCATCGTGGACGGGCTGGTCGCCGAGAAGGACGAGTGATCCGCCTCGTCTCCGAGCTCGTCTGGGCGGCTCGCCGCGCCGGGCTCGAGATCCCTCCACCGAAGGTCGCCGATCTCGCGCGCGCGCTCTCCCTCCAGGACTGGTCGCGCCCGGACGACTTCCGCCTGGCGGCGCGCGCGGTCCTCGCCGCGTCGAGGGACGACGCCACGCGCCTCGAAGAGGTCTTCGCGCGGTTCTTCGACCCCGAGGCGGGCGGCGCGCGCACCCTCGCGGGCAGCCTCGCCGCGCTCGGCCTCGCGACACACGAGGTCGTCGCCGTGCTCCGCGCGACGCTCGCCGCGGGCGATCTCGGCGCCGCGACGCTCCTAGGGCTCCTCGAGGGCCCCTTCGTCGTCGAGGGGCTCCTCTCTCGACGGGGGCGCGAGATCCTCGGCGCGCCCGCCGGCGCAGCCCAAATAGGGAACGTCCATATGGCGCTCCGCGAGGCGCTCGGCCTCCCCCGGGCCGAGCACGAGCTCGCGCGGATCGCGGTGGCGCTCCGCGGCGCGTTCGGCGACGAGCTCGGGGAGGCGCTCACCCGGCTCTTCGGCGACGAGCTCGCGCGGGCGAGCGAGGTGCTCCGCGCGCACGTCACCGAGGTGCTCGACGCGGCCCCGATCCCACGCGGCCCGCTCGAGACGCCCTTCGCGGCCCTCTCGGCGGACGAGGAGCGTGAGATCGAGCGCGCGATGGCCGAGCTCGCGCGGACCCTCCGCGGCGCCGCGAGGACGCGTGAGCGGCGACGGCGACGGGGGCGGCTGGACGTCTCGCGCTTGCGCCGCGAAGCCGAGCGCACCCTCGGCGTGCCGATGCGGCTACCCCGCTGGCGACGGCGGCGCGATCGCCCTCGCCTCTTTCTGCTGATCGATCTTTCGGACAGCGCCCGCCCCGCGGCGCGGATCTTCCTCGCCGCCGCGCGGGCGCTCGGAGAGCTGTTTCGGGAGACGCGCGTGTTCGGCTTCGTGCGCGAGGCGGTCGAGTGCACCGATCTCACGAAGACCCCCGAGGGACGCGCGCGGCTCTTCGCCGGCGAGCTGCTCGATCTGTCCGCGCTCTCGAGCTACGAGCGCGCGATGAATGGCTTCGTGAGGCGCCACCTCCACGAGCTCGACCGACGCGCCACCGTGATCGTGCTCGGGGACGGGCGCACCAACCGAGGCGGCGCAGGGACGCAGGCGCTCCAGCGTGTCCGGCGGGCGGCGCGCGAGACCATCTTCCTCGCGAGCGAGCCGAGATCACGCTGGGGCACCGGGGACAGCGAGGTGCCGCGCATCGCGCGCGTGGTCGACCGCGTGCTCCCGGCCTCCACGGCGCACGAGCTCCGCCAGGCCGTGCGGACGATCGCCGAGGGCGCCTGAACGCGGAAAATATCCGCGGTGTGCGCGGCGGCCGCCGCCAGGCCGCGCGGACGATCGCCGAGGGCGCCTGCGGCGGCTTCTGAGCGTCCAGGCCCTCCGGCGGCCGAGACCGCGCTAGTCTCTCCGCCCGGCGATGCCCCCGACCCGCGTCATCGACGTCCAGCGCATCCTCCAGGTGCTCCCCCACCGGCACCCGATGGTGATGGTGGATCGCGTGACCCACATCGAGGCGGGCAAGCGCGTCTCGGGGCACAAGTGCGTGTCCTTCAACGAGCCGTGGTTCGCCGGGCACTCTCCCTCGAGGCCCGTGTTCCCTGGCGTGATGATCCTGGAGGCGCTCTCGCAGATCGGGGGCGTGCTCGCCTACGCGTCGGAGCCCTTCGACCCCATGCACAGCGTCCTTTACTTCCTCGGCTTCGAGAAGGTGAAGTTCCGGCGGACGGTCACACCGGGCGATCGGCTCGATCTCGAGGTGCGCGTCATCCACCACCGCTCCAATATATGGAAGCTCCATGGTGAGGCCAGCGTCGAGGGCACACTCGCGGCCGAGGCCGAGCTCCTCGCGAGCGTCGTCGAGCGCTGATGGCGATCCACCCCACGGCCATCGTCGACCCGCGCGCGTGCGTCGGCGCGGACGTGGAGATCGGGGCACACGCCTTCGTCGGCGCGGGCGTCGAGCTCGGCGCGGGCTGTCGGCTCCTCCCGCACGCCGTGGTGCTCGGTCCGGCGCGCCTCGGTGCGCGCAACGAGATCCACCCCTTCGCCGTGCTCGGCGGAGCTCCGCAGGACAAGACCTACCGGGGCGAGCCGACGACGCTCAGCGTCGGCGACGACAACGTCTTCCGCGAGCACGTCACGGTGAATCGCGGCACGACCAAGGACCGCAGCGAGACACGGATCGGCTCCGGAGGGCTCTTCATGGCAGGGACCCACGTCGCGCACGACTGCGTGGTCGGCGACCGGGTCGTCCTGGCCAACGGGACGCTCCTCGCGGGGCACGTCGTGCTCGACGACGGCGTCGTCTCCGGCGGCGGCGTGATGGTGGCGCCCTTCACGCGGATCGGGCGGGTCGCATTCCTCGCGGGCGGGGCTCGCGTCGAGCGGGATGTCCCGCCCTTCTGCATGGCCGAGGGAGATCGCGCCCGGATCCGAGCGCTGAACCGCGTGGGCCTCTCCCGCAACGGCGTCGCCCCCGACGACATCGAGCTGCTCGAGCGGGCATTCTCGACGCTGTACCGCGCGGGCGATCCGCTCCTCGTCGCGCTCGAGCGGCTGGGCGCGCTGCTCGATCACGCGCTCGTCCGCGAGCTGCGAGACGCCGTCCGCAGGGCGCTCGACGAGCCGCGCTGACGAGCCGAGGGGCCCACGCGGCGCTCGTCCACGAGCTCCGAGACGCCGTCCGCAGGGCGCTCGACGAGCCGCGCTGACGAGCCGAGGGGCGCCACGCGGCGCGCCGACGCGCAGGTAGCGGCTGCGACGCGCACCATCCGCGGTAAGGTCCACCCGATGCGCATCCTCTACGTGATGGACCCGATGTCTCGCATGACGCACGACAAGGACTCGACCTTCGCGTTCATGCGCGGCGCCCAGGCGCGCGGACACCAGAACCTCCATACACTCCCCGAGGGGCTCTCGACCCGGGGGGGGCGCGTCTTCGCCCACGCGGCGCCGGCCCGCGTCTCGGACGAGCCGCCGTACACCGACGAGGGCGCGCGCTCATCGATCGCGCTCGACGAGGTCGACGCGGTCCTCATCCGCAAGGATCCGCCCTTCGACTCGGCGTACCTGCTCGCGACCCAGGTGCTCGAGCACGCCCGCGGCAAGGTCCGGATGGTCAACGATCCGCGCGGGCTCCGCGAGGCGAACGAGAAGCTCTACACGCTGCACTTCTCGCGCTGGATGCCCGAGACGCTCGTCAGCGCGCGCCGCGACGAGATCCTCGACTTCAGCCGCGACGTGGGCGGCAGGTGCGTCGTCAAGCCGCTCGACGGCGCGGGCGGCGTCGGCGTGCTCACGCTCTCCTCCGACGACCGCAACGCCCGCGCGATCGTGGACGTGGTGACCCACGAGGGGCGGCGCCTCGCGATGGTGCAGACCTTCTTGCCGCGCGTCACCGAGGGCGACAAGCGCGTCCTCCTGCTGGACGGCGAGGTCCTCGGCGCGATCGTGCGGATCCCTCGCGGCGACGACTTCCGCGCGAACATCCACGTCGGGGGCTCGACCGCGCCGACCGAGCTCACGGCGCGCGAAGAGGCGCTCGTCCGGGACATCGCGCCGCGCCTCCGCGCCGACGGGCTCGTCTTCGTCGGCCTCGACCTCGTCGGCGAGCACCTGACCGAGGTCAACGTGACGAGCCCGACGGGCATCCAGGAGCTCGGCCGCTTCTCGGGAGGCAAGCCCGAGGAGCGCGTCATCGAGTGGCTCGAGCGGCACCGGCTCTGACCCACGTCACGCAGATCCCGCTCACGCTCGGCACGGGCGCGGCGCTCTGGCTCGAGCGGCACCGGCTCTGACCCGCGTCACGCACGGGTCCGCCCGAGGCGCGCTCTTCGGCGCGCTCACGGCCAGGACCGCGCTCGCGGCGGGTTTCGTCACGCGGAAGTTGGCCCCATGGTCGAGGTGGGTGTGGGCTCGCGCCATGGCCCGCCGCTGCCCCGTCTGCCGAAGCTCGAGCTGCGCGTCTCTCTCTCGCGAGGGAGGCGCCTGCACGCCACCCGAGGAGCGCCGCTCGGGCCCCGTCGACCGACGCGGCCCCGATCGCCGCTTCTTCCCGCGGCCCGAGGGCCGCCGGCGCACCGGCGGGCGGCGCGTGACCGATCCGGCGAGCTGAGAGCCTCGCTCAGATCGCGATCTCGCGCATCCGGATCTGGTTGAGATCCGCGACGCCGAGCCCGAGATCCGCCGCGACGCGGATGTAGCTCGCGTCGCGCTTCGCGTCCTTCAGGGTCTTCAGGCCCTTGTCGGTGCGGAGCTGGTTGATGAGGCGCTCGCCGATGGCGTCCAGCGCGACGCCGTCGCTCGAGGCGTACACGGCCTCGTACGGCGGGCGGCAGTCCGGGCGACGATCGAGCGGGCCACCCTCGTACATGACCTTGAACGCGTCGCTGATGCAGAGTCGCTGGCGGCTCTTCACGACGTCCTGCGCGTAGAGGTGCGCGATCTGCGGGTTCGCCTTGTGCGCGTGGAAGTCGTGCGGGTTGGTGCACGAGCCGTGCGTCATGTTCTTGAGGATGCCCGTGTACCCGCAGATCGAGTGATCCTTGATGAGCGAGAAGTTGATGACCGCGGTCGCCTCGGTCAGGTACTTGGTGAAGCGCGTGCCGATCCCCTCGACCATGATCTCGCCCATCGTGGTCATGCCGTTGCTGTGCGAGTACGACTTCACGCCGGCGGGGAGGACCTTGTCGTTGATGCGCGTGCCGGCGAGGAAGTTGCCGTACTGCTCGTAGACCCACACGTTGGTCGGCGGGACGCCGAGCGCGAGGATCGCGTCGACGACCGGGAGGATGAGCTCCTTGTTCGTCGCCATGGTCTGGCCCTTCTGGCCGGCGATGCCGTTGACCTTGATGGCCACCTTGTCGGTCTTGTGGACGAAGCGTCCGATGGCCTTCACGATGTCGGGCTCGCCCGTGAGCTCGGTGAGCGCGCGCTCGATCATGAGCTTCGCCGCGTCCTCCTTGGGCCACAGCTTGTTGTCTTGGAGGGTGTTGCTCTTCGAGACCTTGACGATCTTGCCGGGCGCGGCGAAGGGCACGAAGCCCTCGGGGAGGGTCGCGGCGAGGCTCGGTCGCTCGCCCGATCCCTTCGCCGCGAGGGCCTGGCCGGCGAGGAGCGCGGGGGCCGCGGCGGCCGCGGAGCCGAGGAGGGCGCGTCGGGTGACCATGGCCGAATCTCGTACCACGCGGACCGCGGATGGAGCAAACTGGAGGGCTCACCTACGCGAGCGGCGCGAAGCGGGCGCTCTGGTGCCGGAGCTGCGGCGGCTCGTCCACGATGCGATGGCCGCGGAGCGCGTCCTTCCGCGCGGCCACGCCCCTACGCGAGCGGCGCGAAGCGGGCGGTGAAGTGCCGGAGCTGCGGCGGCTCGTCCACGATGCGGTAGCCGCGGAGCGCGTCCTTCCGCGCGGCCACGCGCGTGACGACCTCGATGACGTAGTCGACGTGGCTCTGGGTGTAGGTCCTCCGCGGGATCGCGAGCCTCACGAGATCGAGCGCCGCCGGCGTCTCGGTGCCGTCGGGGTGGCGACCGAACATCACCGTCCCGATCTCGCAGCCGCGCACGCCGCCCTCCCGGTAGAGCTCGATGGCGAGCGCCTGGCCAGGGTACTCTAGCGGCGGGATGTGCGGCAGGAGCCCGCGCGCGTCGAGGTAGACCGCGTGCCCGCCCGTCGGTCGCACGATCGGCACCCCCGCCGCGAGGAGCGCGTCGCCGAGGTACGCCGTCGAGCGCACCCTGTAGCGGAGGTAGTCGTGATCGACCACCTCGGAGAGCCCGGTCGCGATCGCGTCGAGATCGCGCCGCCGTAGGTGGGGAAGCCCTCGGTGAGGATGAGGAGGTTTCGCGCGCGGCGCGCGAGATCGTCGTGGCGCACGGCGACCCAGCCGCCGATGTTCGCGAGGCCGTCCTTCTTCGCGGACATCGTCATGCCGTCGATGAGCGACGCCATCGCGAGGACGATCTCCTTCACGGTCATGTCCTTGCACCCGGGCTCGCGCTCGCGGACGAACCACGCGTTCTCGGCGAAGCGGCAGGCGTCGAGGAAGAGCGGCACGCGGAACTCGTCGCAGAGCGCGCGGACGCCGCGGAGGTTCTCGAGGCTGACGGGCTGCCCGCCGCCCGAGTTGTTGGTCACCGTGACGAAGACCGCCGGGACGTCGCGGGCGCGCGCCTCGAGGAGCTCGCGAAGGGCGGCGAGATCCATGTTCCCCTTGAAGGGGAGATCGAGATCGGGCCTCCGCCCCTCGGCGATGACGAGATCGACGGCCTCGGCGCCAGTGTACTCGATGTTCGCGCGGGTCGTGTCGAAGTGGGTGTTGCTCGGGAAGATCTTGCCGGGCCCGCCGAGGACCGCGAAGAGGATCTTCTCGGCGGCGCGGCCCTGGTGCGTCGGGATGACGTGCGGCAGCGGGAAGAGCGCCTGCACCGCGGCCTCGAAGCGCGCGAACGATGGCGAGCCCGCGTAGCTCTCGTCGCCCCGCTGCAAGGCCGCCCACTGCTCGGCGCTCATGGCGCCGGTGCCCGAGTCGGTGAGCAGATCGATGAGGACGTCCGTCGACCGGAGCGAGAAGAGATTGTACCCCGCCTCGCGGAGCGCCGCCTCGCGCTCGTCCGGCGTGGTCATCCGGATGGGCTCGACGGACTTGATGCGGAAGGGCTCGATGATGGTGCGAAACGGCGTCATGGACGCGGCGAGCGCTACCACGGGTCGCGTCACGGCGGATCAAGGAGGCGCCGGGCGCGGTCGAGCACGACCTGCTCGATCGCGCGCCGGGCGCCGCGTGATAGGGCGCGCCGAGCATGAGGCTCCGCGTCCACACTGGCTCGCTGGTCGATCCAGCCATCGGCGCGCACGCCGTCGTCAACGCATCGAACCCCCACGTCGCCCTTGGAAGCGGCGTCTCGGGCGCGGTCCGCGAGGCCTGCGGCGGGTCAGCCTTCCAAGAGGAGCTCCGCGCGAGGCTCGAGGAGGACTTCGACGGGGAGCTCGAGGCGGGCGACTGTCTCGTCACGTCGGCGGGCACCAGCACCGCCTTCCGTTGGGTGCTCCACGTGCCGGCGGTCGACTACCGGAGGCGAGACCCGGAGACCGGACGCCCCTCGGGCCCGCGGCGCGTTCGGGCGTGCGTAGGCGCGCTCCTCGAGGCGGCCGCGTCGCTCGCCACGGAGAACGGCCTCGATGGGCAGCTCGTCCTGGCGACCCCGCTCCTCGGGGCAGGTGCCGGTGGGCTCGGTCCGGTCGCGTCCGTGGACGTGATGATGGGCGCGGTCCACGAGCACTTGCGGGGGTTGGCGCCCGAGCAGCGCGGCGAGATCGCGGAGCTCGTCTTCGTGGTCCTCCAGCCGACGGACGCCAGGCTCGTCGAGCTCGGCGCAGCCAAGCACGGGCTCACCGTGGACGCCTGACGAGCCCTCCGGGGATCGAGGGCCCGACGGGTCAGCGCAACGCGCGTGCGGGAGCGCTGCCGTGAACGCATGACGGCCCCTTCGAGGGTCGAGGGAGCCCTCGACCTGCGGGCGGGAGCGCTGCCGTGAACGCATGACGGCTCCTTCGAGGGTCGAGGGAGCCCTCGACCTGCGCTCTGCGGCTGGGCCACCGTCGAGTCTATGCCTGACGAGCCCTCCGAGGATCGAAGGTACTCTCCGCGCTTGGTCCTCGCGCGGAACCTTGAGCGTGCGCTCGCCCTGGGAGGCGCGCTCGGCCGAGATCCCCGCTGTCCGAGGGATCTCCGGCGTCGCCCGCTCCTCGGAGGACGCTCCGTACGCGGCGCTCGATGGGCTCGCGGAGCGGCGAGGCACGCGCGCGCCGGCGCTCTTCGGTCGTCGCACGGCCGCGCCCGTCGCTCGGTGTCCATCAAGGCTGCGCCAGCGCCCCAGCGCTCGTGCCGCTCACGCCGCCAGGTCCACCCGGATCAGGGCGGCGTGAACAGCTCGACCGCGAGCACCGGCTGCCCCGCGTCGTCGACGCCGCCGAGCACCATCACATAGCCGTCCCCGAGCGGCACGGCCGACGCGCCGCGGCGTGCCGTCGAGAGGGCGACCGGCTTCGTCGTACCGTCGGGCTTCACGTAGACCGCGCGCGCGTGCCCCGTCGGATCTTCGCCGAAGGCGAGCGCCCCCTGCCCAACCTGGAACGCCTCGCCCCGGGCGAGCTCGACCGTCTCGGGGAGCGTCGAGACGCAATCGGCCTGACAATCCAGCGACAGGAGGCGCGTCGGCTTGCCGCCGCCGAGGAGCGCGGCCCGTCGGTTCCCGAGGGGGGCGACGATGGCACCCAGGGTCGGCTCGACGCCCGTGAAGGGGATCGTCGCGGCCGTCGCCGAGGGGGCGATCACCTCGACCGAGTCGGCGTCGCCGCCCGCGACGACGAGCCCGACGTCCGTCACCCACGCCGCCGAACCGCCCTTCCGGGCGACGACGCTCATGGCCGTCGGCGCGCTGCGGAGCGCCACGACCGTCGCGCTCCCAGCCTCACGCGTCGGACCGACGAAGTAGGTCCCGTCGCCTCCGAGCACCGCACGACACCCCGCGACGTCCGCCGCGGGGACGTCGAAGCCGCGGCTCGCGCCGCTCGTCACGTCGAAGAGCGCGGCCGTGTCTGGGCCGACGACGGCGATCACGCTCGGCGTCCACGCCGCAAGCGCCGTCGGCGTGAGGGGCAGATCCGCGAAGGCGCGCGCGCCGAAGGTGGCCGAGTCGACGATGACGGTGCCCGCGCCCTCGGCGCCGAGCGCGTAGCGACCGAGGACGAGCGTCGCGCGCGACGTCCCGAGCCCACGCGAGAGCGGCGTCGGCGTCGTGACGAACCCGCCCGCCGATCCGACGAGGAGCGTGACGCGACCCTCGGCGAGCTCCTCGACGCGCACGAAGGGCGTCTCCGCGCGGAGGGGGACGGTCCCCGCGTCGGTGACCGCGGCCAGGGCGAGCAGGAGCGCCTCCCCGGCCGTCCCCGAGACCGAAATCGACGAGGGCGGGGGCCAGCCGTACGTGCCCACGTCACGGAGCTCGCCTGCGCTCGTCCGCGCGGTGACGACGACCTTCGACGGCGGTGGATCGACGACGGGCGCGCTCCCACCCCCGAACGAGACGGCCACGGTCGCGGTCACGGTGTCGGCCTCGCTCGATCCGCACGCCGCGAGCAGGACCGCGAGGACGAGCGAGAGGAGCGACGTCGGCGTGCCGTCGGGCGTCATGTCGGCAGCTCGAGGACCGGGCCATGATCGGCGGCGCCCCGCCCCGCCGCGGCGCGGACGAGCGCGTCGCACATCGACGCGAAGGGGACCCCCCGCGCCGCCATCGCCTCGGGGTACAGGCTCGTCGCGGTCATCCCCGGGAGGGTGTTGGTCTCCAGGATCACGAAGCTCCCGTCCGCCCGGAGGAGGAAGTCCGAGCGCGAGAGATCACGGCAGCCGAGCGTCCGGTGGGCGAGCACCGCCGCCGCCTGGACCGCGCGCGTCACATCCCCATCGAGCTCCGCTGGGCAGACGTGATCGCTCCCTCCCGCGCCATACTTGCTCGCAAAGTCGTAGAAATCGCCGCGACGTGGCACGATCTCGGTGACCGCGAGCGCCGAGACCCCAGGCGGCGACGTGAGCGCCGCGAGATCGGTCACGCCGCAGGTCAGCTCGCGACCCACGACGAGCTCCTCGCAGAGCGCCGAGCCCCCGAAGCAGAGCGCGCGCGTGAGCGCGGCCACGAGGGCCCCTATGTCTCCGCCTTGGATCCGCGAGACCCCCGCCGCCGAGCCTGCCGCGCGGGGCTTCACGACGACCCCTGATCCGAGCGCGGCGAAGATCGCGTCGGGCGGCGTCTCGCGCGTGGCCACGAGCTCCTTGGCGACCGGGAGCCCCACGTCCCGGAAGGCGCGCTTCGCGGCGACCTTGTCCATCGCGAGGGCGCTCGCGAGGACGCCCGAGCCGACGTACGGGACGCCGAGCAGCTCGAGCAGCCCCTGGAGACACCCGTCCTCGCCGAGCACGCCGTGCACCAGCGGGAAGACCACGTCGAAGCCGGCGCCCAAGGACACCGCGGCGGCGGGCGTCAGCTCGACCAGCGTCGGCGTGTGTCCGGACTCCTCGAGCCCGCGGGCGACGGCGCGCGCCGAGGCGCGGCTCACCTCGGCCTCGGGCGAAGGCCCCCCCATCACGACCGCGACCCTCACGGCGTCCTCGCGGCGCCCGTGCCCCAAGAGGCGTCGAGGTGGATCCCGGCCTCGTCCATCGCGCGCTTCAGGGCGTCGATGTGATCGAAGCCGCGTGTCTCCAGGACGAGCTCGACGGCGCAGTCGCCGACGTCGATGTCGAAGGCACGGTCGTGGTGGATCTCGACGACGTTGGCGCGGGTCTTCGCGATGATCCCGAGCAGTCCTGCGAGGCTCCCCGCGACGTCCGGGACCCGCACCCGCAGCCGCGCGAGGCGCCCGCGGTGGGCGAGGCCACGCTCGATGATGCGGGCCATGAAGTTCACGTCGATGTTGCCGCCCGAGATGACGACGGCGACCTTCTTGCCCTCGACGGGGAGCCGTTTGTGGAGGACGGCCGCGAGGGGCGCCGCGCCCGCGCCTTCGGCGACGGTCTTCTCGCGCTCGAGCAGGACCAGGATCGCCTCGGCGATCTCCTCCTCCTCGACGAGCGCGATGTCGTCGAGGTACCGCTCGATCACCGCGAGCGTCTCCTTCCCCGCGCGCTTCACGCTGATGCCGTCGGCGATGGTGCGGCCCGGCGGGAGCGTCACGGGGCCGTGCGCCTCGAGGGCCGCCTTCATGCTCGGGAGCGCCTTGGTCTCGACGCCGTAGACCTTGATCTTGGGGTTGGTCTCCTTGATGGCGACGGCGACGCCGGCCGCGAGTCCGCCGCCGCCGATCGCGACGACGACCGCGTCGAGGTACGGGTTCTGCTCGAGCAGCTCGAGACCTATCGTGCCCTGACCAGCCATGATGAGCGGGTCATCGAACGGGTGGACGTAGACGCGCCCCTCGGCCTGCTCGATCGTCGCGGCGTGCTCGGCCGCGTCGTCGTAGCTCGCCCCGTGGAAGATCACCTCGCCGCCGAGCGACCGGGTGCTCTGCACCTTGATGAGCGGTGTCCCCTCGGGCATCACGATCTTCGCGGACACGCCGAGTCGGCTCGCGTGATAAGCGACGCCCTGCGCGTGGTTGCCCGCGGAGGCCGCGATGACGCCGCGGCGCCGCTCGTCCTCGGTCAGGCAGAGGATCTTGTTGCAGGCGCCGCGCTCCTTGAAGGAGCCGGTCATCTGCAAATTCTCGAGCTTCAAGAAGACGCGCGCGCCGGCGAGCTGCGAGATCGGGATGCTCTCGGCGCAGGGCGACAGGACGACGGCGTCGCCGATGCGCGCCCGGGCGCGCTCGATGTCCGCGAAGGAGATCACGCGCGCGATCATACCCGGTTTCGGCGCCGGCGAGACGCGACCAGGCGATCAGTCGGGGCCCGCCGCGAAGAGCGCCTGCCGGTACGCGAGCTCCCGGCGCTCGCGGAGGAGATCGCGCCGCTCGGCCTCGTCGCGCGCACGGCGGAGGAGCGCGCCGACGCCCTTGTCGCGCAGCCTCGCCTCGGGGCGACGGCCGAGCGCGAACGCCACGATGTCGACGTAGGCCTCGGCCGACACCCCGATGGGGCGACCTCGCTCGTCACGCGATACGGCGGCGCTCGGCGGAGGGGCGGCCTCGGGAGGGGTAGGCGGCGGCGCGGGCACCAGGACCACCGCGTCCGACGGATCCTCGACGTCGAAGGTGATGAGCGGCTCGGGGAGGCGCCGCACCTCGGCCGGGACGTCCGCCCGACGCTCGTCGAGCGCGACCGCGCGCGCGAGCGGCAGGAGCACCCGATCGAGCGATGAGGTCGGCCCGAGCAGTGTCAAGAGATCGACCCGCACGGGGTGGGGCAGCGACGAGACGAGGCGCGCGAGCTCACGGGGTCGGTCGGCGGCAAACTTTTGCAGCTCCTCGAGGCGCCAGCGCGCGGTCTTCGAGTCGTCCAGCTCGCCCAGCTCGAGCGCGAGATCGCGGAGCGCGCCCGAGAGGCCCGCGTAGGGCTCCTTCCGGTACACGGTGAGCGCGATGCCGAGCGCCTCGATGGCCTCGCGCCCGCAGGCGGCCACGTCGAGCACGGTGTGCACGGCGTCGAGATCGCGCTCGAGGACGGCGACCGGCCGCGTCCGCAGCGTCTCGACGAGCGAGTCGGCGGGAACAGCGCGCGCCTTCATCGCACGGGTCGCGCGGTCCACGATGAACCGGGCGCGCGCCTCGTACGATCCGAGCCGGTTGAACTCGGCCGCGTCGTCCGGATCGCGCACGCGGATGAGTCCTGCGGCAAAGACCGGGCAGCGCGCGCGCTCGACGACGTCCTCGAGCGGCGAGAACGGGCCAGGGAGCACGTTCGTCCGGAAGACGTCGTCCGGTTCGCCCTCGCGGAGCAGGCGCGGGGCCGTCAGCGTGGCCCGCGGGGGCGCCTCCCCGGCCGTGTGGCGGACGCCGGCGGGCGGGAAGCGGAGCTTCGTGTCCGTCGCGTAGCCGGCGGCGGCGCGCTTCGGGTGGCGCCCACCTGGGGCGAAGAGGAGGAGCGCCTCCGCCGACACCGAGGGCGCGCGCCCGAGCCCGGCGACGTATGCGTGGAGCAAGATCGCCGGGTCGAAGATCGGCGCGAGCACCTTCTCCTCGCGCCTGCCGTCGACGAGCCCGACGACGGTGCGATCCCTCGCGTCCACGAGGACGGGCTGCACGTGATCGTCGAAGACCTGCACGCCGAGGGTGTACTCGCCCGTGAGATCGATCCCTGACGCCTGGATCGCCGAGACGACGAGCTTCGTCTCGGCCTCGCAGTTCCCTCCGCGGTCGGGCCCGTCGAAGAACCGTGCCATCGTGGAGGAGTCCCGCACGTACGCCCCGAGGGCGTCGTGGCGGAAGAGCTCGGCGAGGATCCACTCGACTCGGTCGCGGTGCGGGAGGCGCCCGTCGGTGCCGATGGCGGCGAGCTCAACCTTGCGCTCGGCCCACCGCGCGAGCAGCGGAGTGTCGGGGCCGCGCTCGGCCCGCAGGAAGAAGCTCCCGAGATCCATCGTCGCCGTCGCGCGGAGCGCCATCGCGCGGTTGGCCTCGTCGACGAGCGACGCGTCGGCCGGGGTCGTCGCGGCGCCAGCCCCCACGAAGAGCCCCGCGTGCACGCCGATCGACGACGCGAGGAAGAGCGCCGTGAGGACGAGGGCCCGCGCGCTCGGTCGCCTCACCGGCCGCGGCTCCTCGCCCTCACGGCGTGTCGTCCGCCAGCGCCGGGCAGCTCCAGTGGGGCGCACCGCGGGTCGCGGCCGCGAGCTTCAGCTTCTCGTACTGCTTGTCCTTGGGGACATCGGCTAGATCCTGCATGAAGACGAGGAACTCGGTGCACGGCCCCGAGCGCACGAGCTCGCGCGCGATCGCCGCGGCCTTCATGCGGTCCTCGACGGACGGATCCTTCCGCACCTTCTGCGTGATGACGCAGAAGGTGTTCATGTCCTCGACGAACTTCCGCTCCTCGACCGTTGGCTCGTGGGTCTTCGACGCCGCGGGGGCCGCGGATGCGGTGGGCGCAGGGGCGCGGCCCTGCTCCCGCGCGGGCTCCGGGGACTTGTCGCAGCCGACGGCGAGACCAAGGACGACGAGGCACGGAGCGAGAGTGGCGCGCACCACCGGGAGGTTAGCAGGCCGATGGACCGACGGGCGTCGAAGCCAGCGCACGAGCGCGAGCCGGCGTGATCCCGTGCGGGGAGGGCGCGCGTCCCGCCCGTGCACGCCAGTCGGGCCCCGCGGCAAGGCGTGACGCGTCAGCCGCGCCGATCGGTCCGCGGCGCAGACGAGCCGGCGCTCCTCTCGAGCGCTGCGAGGGCGTCCACGAGCGCCTGTGCGTCCGCGTGCCGCCGTTCGGGCGCCTTCGCGAGCGCCCGCGCGACGAGCTCGTCGAGGCCCCTCGGGACATCGAACGACGCCGAGAGCGGCAGCGGGTCTTCGAGCGCGACGTTCGCCCGGAAGCGCGCCTCCGTGGGCGCGTCGAACGGCGTGCGACCCGCGATGAGCTCGTAGAGCGTCACCCCCAGCGACCAGACGTCCGAGCGCGCGTCGGCGTCCTTCGCCGAGAGCGCCTGCTCGGGCGAAGCGTAGCGCAGCGAGCCGAAGGTCGATCCTGTCTTCGTGAGCGCCTGGATCGACCGCGCCGACGCGCGCACCTTCGCCAGACCGAAGTCGATGACCTTCACGAGGGGCCCCTCGAGCGACTCGGCGACGAACAGATTCGACGGCTTGAGATCGCGGTGGACGATCCCGGCGACGTGCGCCTCGGCGACGCCCTCGGCCGCCTCACGGATCCAACGGATGGACTCGAGCGCCGGCAGCCTGCCGCGCCGCGACAGGATCGAGCGGAGATCCTCGCCGCAGAGCAGCTCCATGGCGAGGTAGGGGGTCCCATCCGGCGTCACCTCGCCGCAGTCGAGGATGCGCACGGTGTGTGGGCCCGCGAGGCGGCGGAGCGCGCGGGTCTCGACGAAGAAGCGCTCGGT
Source organism: uncultured Polyangiaceae bacterium (assembly GCA_964396175.1). Lineage (GTDB taxonomy): Bacteria > Myxococcota_A > Polyangia > Polyangiales > Polyangiaceae > CAYNEK01. The sequence goes on from CAYNEK010000004.1 coordinate 23,069, forward strand.
CGCGTGGAGCCCCGCCGTGGCGAGCTGCACGAACTTCAGCGCGACCTCCTCGCCGGAGGTGAGATCGACCCCATGCCACACGACGCCCATACCACCACGGCCGAGCTCCCCCACGAGCCGGTACCGATCGCGGACGACGTCGCCGACACGGACGAGCTCCGACATCGACCCTTACACTACCGCGGCACGCGCCCTCGCGTCACCCAGTCCAGCGAGCGCGCTCCGCTCCACGATCCCATCGAGCCACCGCG
>CAYNEK010000004.1:23419-93513 GCA_964396175.1 uncultured Polyangiaceae bacterium
CTCGCCCTCGAGCGACCACCTCGCGGCGCGCGGCGTCTCCTCCACCACCTCTTCGTGCCACCGCGCTCGCCCTCGAGCGACCACCTCGCGGCGCGCGGCGTCTCCTCCACCACCTCTTCGCGCCACCGGACGCGAGCTCGAGCGACCGCCTCGTGGCGGGTAGAGCGGGGCGGCTCAGCGCGTGAGGCCGTGCTTGGCCATCAGCCGCCGGAGCACGTAGCGGCTCGAGAGGCCGAGGGCGCGGTAGGTGCGCTCGAGGCTCCCCCCGTTCGCTGCGAGGGCCTCCTCGAGCCGCGTGCGCTCGCCCGACGGGGCCCCCGCGACACCTGCGCCACCAGGCGTCGGACCGCGCGGGAGCGTGACGCGCGCGCCCAGCACCGAGCCCTTCGTGCGCGTGATCGCGTCCCACGTGAGCCGGTAGAGCTCGCGCGCGTTCATCGTGAACCGATGGGCGAGGAGCGCCTCGAGCCACAGCGGGTCCACCTCGAGCCCACCCGACGCGACGAACCGCTCGACCGACCCCGGATCGGCCTTCATCGTCTCGTAGACCATGTGGCGGACGAGGAGCGGGATGTCCTCGCGACGATCGTCGAGGCGCGGCGTCTCGACGCGGAGCAGGAAGCGCGCGGCGAGATCCGGCTTCAGCTCGGCCGGGTCGCGGTTCGTCGCGCCGACGACGCGGAGATCGGTCCTTCGAGGCTGTGCCTCACCGAGCCGCGTCGATTCGCCCTCGTCCATCACGCGGAGCAGGCGCGCCTGCACCCCGACGGGCAGCTCCCCAATCTCGTCGAGGAACAGGGTCGATCCGTGCGCCTCGCCGACGAGCCCCGGGCGCTCTGGCATCCCTGGGTTCGGGTAGCCCTTGGCGTGGCCGAAGAGCTCGGCGTCCGCGAGGCTGTCCGGGATCGTCGCCGCGTTGCGCGAGACGAGCGGGCGCCTCCTCCGGGAGCTCTCCGCGTGGATGGCGCGCGCCACGAGCTCCTTGCCCGTGCCGCTCTCGCCGGTGACGAGCACGTGACCGGCGCGGCGCGCGAGGAACTCGACGTCCGAGCGGAGCTGCCAGATCGCGGGGCTCTCGCCGACGATGCCGCTCGCGTCCGCGGCGCCGAAGGCGTGGTCGTCGGCGGGCTCGGGGCCGAGCATGGGCGTCCTGCGCCGGACGACCAGCAGGCCGATCTGCGCGCCGAGGAAGAGCACGTCCCCAGGGGCCGCGATGCACGATCCGACCTCCACGCCCCCCTTCGACAGCGGGAGCTTGCCGAGGTTCTCGAGCTCGAAGACGTCTCCTCGGCGATGGAGCGAGAGCTGTCGCCGCGAGAGCTCGACGATCTCGAAGGGCTCGCGATCCGCCGGCCTCGGCGCGGGCCAGTAGGGGCGCTGAGGATACGGGAGCGCGCCCTGCGTCGCCGGATCGGTCCCGCGGCCGAAGAGCGCGCGGTCCTCGTCGGGCGACACGAGCTCGCCGAGCCGCGCGCCCGAGCGCGACCAGACGACCACCAGCCCGAGCCGGGCCTCGCGAGAAGCGGACGGAGCGCCGCCTGGCAGCTCGGTTCGTGTGTCCGTGGACAAGCGCCCCTCTCTCGCAGCGAGGGCCCGCTCCGTCAACCGCGGCCCGGCTCGCGCGCTTGCGGTGCGAGGAGCTGTTTGCTAGGCCCGCGTGTTCCCGTCGCTCGGCATGGTGAGCCGCCCCGAACCTGAGTCTCCGCGACCGTCGTCCGCCGAGCCGATCGACGACGGCGAACCGCGCGCGACCGAAGGCGAGCCCCCGATCGACGCCGACGCGTCGCTGACCCCCGATCAGGTGTCCGACGATCCGCCGGACGCCTACCCCGACGCGTGCACGGACGAGCCGGCCGAGCTCGCGCTGACGAGCCGCGTGCCGGCGGTGATCGAGCCCGGCGCCCGCGCTCGCCCAAAGCGCCGCGAGGCCCCCCAGCGTCACATCAACCGCCGCCCCGAGCTCTTCGGCGGCGAGCCCGATCCCCCCGCACGAAAGGCGGCGGCTCCCGTCGAGCGACCACCCTTGCTCGATCTCTCCAGCGGGCGCTCGCGAGGCGAGTCCGCGCGTCGCCCCACGCGGACGAGCCTCCCGCCGGTCGTCCGCGGCGCGGGGCGCGGGCTCCCATCGTACGCGATCGCGCTCTTCGCGGGGCTCTTCGGGGTCGCCGCGATCGCCACCGTGCTCGCCGTGCTCATCCAGGCCGACGGCCCGAAGCCGACGTCCTCCGCCGCGCCGAGGAGGTCCGCGGCGCCCTCCAGCTCCGCGCCGCCCGCGCCTCCCCCCGCGTCGAGCCTCGATCCCACCCGCCCGACGACGGGAGACGCGGCGCCGCCCGAGGGCCCGTTCCGCGTCGCGTCCCTCGCGAAGGACGGGTCGATCCGCCTCGTCACGGGCAAGCTCGGCACGCGATCGCTCATCACCGCGCTCGAAGAGGACAAGGTGGCGACGCCGCAGATCATGCGCGCGCTGAAGGCCTTCGAGGACCCCAAGGTCTTCGATCGCCCGCGGAAGAACCACGTCTACGCCGTCGCGCTCGACCGCGCGACCAAGCGCATCCGCGCCTTCGAGTACCAGGCGTCCCTCATCGACGTCTGGCAGGCCCGGGAGGGCGACGACGGCGCGCTCGTCGGCCAGAAGCTCGATCTGAAGGTCGAGACGCGCAGGGTGGCCAAGGCGATCCAGGTGGGGGAGGATCTCAAGCAGTCGATCGTCGAGGCCGGCTTCGATGACGATCTGCTCGATCTCCTCGCGGACGCGATGGAAGATCGGATGTCGATCTCGCGCCTGGGCAAGGGCGCGGTCCTGCGGGTCGTCGCGATGGAGCAGACCTCGTTTGGGCGCTTCGTGCGGTACACGGACGTCGAGGCGATCGAGTGGCGCACCCCGAAGAGCGACAAGCCCGTGCGGCTCTATCACTGGAAGTCGGACAAAGGCTCCGGCTACTACGACGAGGCGAGCAAGGCGCCATACAAGGGCGGCTGGCGCTTCCCCGTGAAGTTCCCTCGCGTCACGTCACACTTCGATCCGAAGCGGGTCCACCCCATCCTCCACGTGGTCACGCCGCACAGCGGCACGGATTTTGGCGCGGCGGTCGGCACGCCCGTCTACGCCGCCTCGAGCGGCGTCGTCGCCTTCGTCGGCCCGAAGGGCCCCGGCGGCAACACGGTCGAGCTCACCCACGCGAACGGCTTCGAGACAGGCTACCTCCACCTGTCGAAGTTCGCTCCAGGGCTCAAGAGAGGCGACAAAGTCGAGGCGCGGCAGCTGATTGGCCTCGTCGGCTCCACCGGGCGGAGCACGGGGCCGCACCTGCATTTCTGGGTCAAGAAGGCCGGGCAGTTCGTCGATCCCCTCCCGACGCTCAAGATGGACGGAGAGCGCGTGCTCCCTCCGAGCGAGCGAGAGGCCTTCTCTCAGGTCCGCGCCGAGCTCGACAAGATCCTCGACGCGCTCCCGCTCCCCGAGCTCACGCCGGGATCGAGCGCCCCGAACGACGAGGGCGATCTCGACGGAGACTTCGCGCCCGCGGCGTCTGGCTCCGCGGCCACGCCTGCCCCCGACACGGCGCCCGCCGCGGCCGACGCGCCGCCCCCCGCGAAGGCGAGCGACCACGACAGCCCCGTATGGAACCCCCTGTGACGCGAAGCCCACGCGGCGCGCCCACGATCCCATGGAACAATCGAGTATGGAACTTCCGGTGACCCGCGGCCTCGGTTCTCTCCACCCCGACGGGGCGCGCGCGATCCTGCGTGACAATCCCATAGGGAACCTCCGGTGACCCACGGCCCGCTCCACCTCCTCCCACGCGGCGCGCTCACCATCTTGAAGGAGATCGGTCGCCATGTCCTCAGGCGGCCGGTCGTCGGCATCGTCCTCGTCGCGCGGCGCGGGGACGGCGCGATCGCGCTGATTCGCCGGGGTGACACCGGGACGTGGGCGCTGCCCGGCGGGACCCTCGAGTGGAACGAGACGCTCCGGGTGGCGGCGGCCCGCGAGCTCCACGAAGAGTGCGGCGCCGAGCTCGTGTCACTGGGTCCGCTCGCCGGGGTCTACTCGCGGCCCGATCGGGATCCACGGTTTCACGCCGTGACCATCGTCGCAACCGCCGTGATCGGCGACGGGCTCCGCGGACCGAGCAACCCGGTCGAGATCCGGGAGGCGCGCTTCTTCGCCGAGGCGGAGCTTCCGGCAGACCTCGCGATGGGCACGGGCGACATGCTCCGCTCGGCGCTCCGCGGCGAGCTCGTGCTCGAGTAGCACCGCGCGCCTCGACGGAGAGCGACCGAGCGGCCCCTGTCGCTTGGATCGCTGTCGTGAGAGACTGGAGGGGTGCCTCCGACGCGGCGCCTCGGGTTCGTCTGGTCCTTCGTGTCGACGCTCACGGTGATCGCGCACGCGGCCTGCGGCGGGTCCGACTCGAGCGAGCCCGTGGGCACGACGGGCTCGGGTGGGGCTGCGACCGGAGGTGGAGGCGCGTCGAGCGCTGGAGCGGCTGGTATCGGGGGCAAGGCGAGCGTCGGCGGCGCGGGCGCTCCCCAGGGGGGCACCTCGGGAAGCTCCGGCGTGAGCGGCGCCGGAGAGGCGGGATCCGGCACCGCAGGCGCGTCGGGCGGCGCCGGAGAGGCAGGATCGCCCAATGGCGGCGCCGCGGGAGTCTCTGGTGGGGCGGGCGCGGCGCTCCCAGGGGGTCCACGCGCCACGTGGCTCTGGGGGTCCTCGGTCGTGAAGAGCCCTTCGGACACGGCAGGCTTCTTCTCGTTCGCCGCGTCCCACGCGATCACTGGCGTCTACGCCGAGTCGCAATCGCTCCTCTCGAGCGCGCCCGCGTCGCTCGCGTCCTTCATCGCGACGGCGAAGACCCACGGGATCGAGGTGGAGCTCCTGTTCGGCTACGAGCTCTGGGCGCGGGCGAGCGAGCACGCGAAGGCCGTCGCGCTCGCCGAGAGCGCGGCTGCCTTCTCGGCCGGGCTCTCGGGCCCGAAGCCCATCGGGGTCCACTTCGACGTCGAGCCACACCAGCTCCCCGAGTGGAAGGCCGGTGGCGCGAGCGAGGCCCAGATCGCGGCCGAATTCGTCGAACTGCTCGAGAAGCTCCACGCGGTCACGCAGGGCGCGGGCCTCCGGCTGAGCGTCGACATCCCGTTCTGGTACGATGGACGGCCGCTGACGCGCGGCGGGGTCACGCGGCCGCTCAGCGAGTGGGTCGCTGACAGCGTCGATCGCGTGGTCCTCATGGACTACCGCGACACCGCCGACGGACCGGACGGCATCGTGGCGCAGGCGGCGAACGAGATCGCATACGGCGCGACGATCGGCAAGCCCGTCGTGCTCGGCGTCGAGACCCTGTGCAATCTCGATCCGCCCAAGGTCACCTTCTGTGAGGAGGGCGCGGCCGTGCTCGAGGCGGAGCTCGCGAAGACCATCGCCGTGCTCTCTGAGAGCGCCGGGTTCGCCGGCCTCGCGGTGCACGACTACAAGGCTTACGCCGCACTGAAGCCCTGATCTCGGAGCTCCGGCTGGCGTCGATCGGCGAGGGGGGCCTCTCGAGCTCCTCGGGCACGCCACCCCCCGCGGGGGCAAGGTCGTGCGTCCCGCCCTTGGGCCTGTCGGGCACGCCGCGATCGGCTCGGCAGGGCCTCCTCGAGGTCGAGCTCGAGCAGGCGCGCCAAGACGATGAGCGAGCCGAAGGCGCCGGCTGCCTCGGCCGGGACGTCGGGGCCGTGGAAGAGCTCACTCTCGAGGCCGACGAGGAGCGTGGCGCGACCCCGAGCCCGTCCGGAGCGAGGGTGGTCACGCGCGATCCCGCCCTCGTCGAAGGCGCGGACTGTACCAACGCGACCGCTCCAGTCTCTGCGTGGCGGTCACACGCGATCCCGCCCTCGTCGAAGGTGCGGACTGTACCAACGCGACCGCTCCAGTCTCTGCGTGGCGGTCACGCGCGATCCCGCCCTCGTCGAAGGCGCGGACTGTACCAACACGACCGCTCCAGTCTCTGCGTGGCGGTCACGCGCGATCCCGCCTTCGTCGAAGGCGCGCGGGGGCTCGCACGCGCGGTCGGGCGCTCGCGGAGCGACCGCGCCCCAAGATCGCGCCCAGCGTGGGCGTCACGATGTCCCTCGATCCCTGGAGAGACCGTCTCGCTGCGGTCCTGGAGCGAGCCGCCGCGCCGACATCGCTTCACCAAGACGGCGACCGGCAGACTCGAGCGCTCGGGCGAGTGGGTTCGGACACTCCGAGGCGCCGCGCCGCCGCTCGACGAACAAGGGCGCATCGTCGCCCATGTCTGCTGCGAGCTGCATCGTCTCCCTGCGACGCCCCCGGAGGCCGCGCGCGCGGCGAAGGTGTCCTCGAGCCGCGCCACCTTGGAGTCGGGTAGCACGACCGAGACGCCCGCTGAGGTCTTCACCCCGACCATGTCACGAAGAGCGATCTCGCCTGAGGACGACTCTCACGCTCCAACAAGCCTGACGAGCGAGCGACCGATCGCCTGGCAGGCGGGCGCACAGGCGAGGCCGGCGCTTGGCGACGTCTTCACGCCTCGCCGCGCCAGCGGGACGACGAGGCGTGAAGAGAGAGCGAGCCCCTGCAAGGAAGCCGTCCCACGCGCGCGTCGGAGCGCTCGATGTTGCAGGACGACCTCGCAGGGCGGGAGGGTACACGAGGGCACGCTCGTGGTGCGAGGACGTTGGAGCCGAGCATACGGATGGCGGCCTCGGCGGCGGCAAGGACGCGGCGAGATCGGGCTTCTCAAGCGGTGACCTCGCGTGGCATGAGCGGACGCCCGATGCCCCTCGTGTACTTGCCCGACGTTGAGGCACTCTTCCGTTGGGGAGAGGAGCCTGCGCCACGCGCACTTCCCACGCTCGCCCGTGATGGCGAGGCGTGCTCCGTGTCGCTCGCGACGGCAGACGGTGTTCGCGAGGTCGTCGGCGCGAAGCTGCCGCTCTTCGAGACGATGGCGAAGCTCGCGGTCGTTCCGGCCGCCGAGATCGTGGCGCTGCCGGGCTCGTTCGCGACCTGGGTGGTCGCCAGCAAGCTCGCGATGGGCCTCGTCGCCCGCGAGCGCGTCGTCCCCACCATCACCCGCCGCGCTGGGCGCATCGAGGCCCGCTGGGCTGCGGCGCTCGCCTCGGGCGACGACGCCGCCAAGGTCACGGCCATCGCCAAGAGCATGCCGCCCGCCGCGCACGCGGTACCCGCTGGGCCTGAAGGCGTCTGGGCACCCGACGCGCTCCTGCGCGCCTACCTCGACGCCGTCGTCGACGCGCTCCTGCGCACGACCCTGGGCGGCCCTGCCTTGCCGAAGGCGAAGGCGCGCGCCGCCGCGAAGACCAACGCATCGTGGGACGTGCGCTGGCGCACGGCGCTTGGGACCTCGCAGCGGAGCTTCGAGACCGAGGGCTTCGCCGAGCGCTCCGTCGTGGAGGATCTCGCGCGCTGGAGCGAGCCCGCCCTCGGCGCGCGCGATCGCCTGCGGGCATGCTTCCGGCTGGAGCTGCCGATCGGCGATCGCGAGCCGTTCACGCTGCGCTTCCTCCTACAGTCACCCGACGATCCGAGCCTCCTCGTGCCCGCCGCCGAGGTGTGGAAGACGAAGGGCCGCAGCCTCGAGAAGCTCGGGCGCGCGTTCCGTGATCCGCAGGAGTCGCTGCTCGAGGCGCTCGGCCGCGCATCGAGGCTCTACCCACCGCTGGCGGGCTCGCTGGCAGAGGCGCGTCCCGAGTCGATCGCGCTCGACGCCGCCACCGCGTGGACGTTCCTCGGCGACGGCGCCGCGACGCTCGCCGACGCGGGCTTCGGCGTCATCGTCCCCGGCGAGCTGACGGCAGCGGGGCAGCGCCGTCTGCGGCTCAGGATGCGCGTCGGCGGCAACGGCAAGCAGGTCGCGGGGGTCGTCGCGGGTGTGGCCGGGCTCGGGCTCGGGCTCGACGAGCTGCTGCAGGTCGATTGGGAGGCGGTCATCGGTGACGAGCCGCTCACCGCGAGGGAGCTGATCGCGCTCGCCAAGCAGAAGGCGCCGCTCGTGCAGTTCCGAGGCGCTTGGGTGGCGATCGATCCGCGCGAGCTCGGCGACATCCAGAAGCGGCTGGCGGGCGGCTCGTCGAGGATGAGCACGCGCGAGGCGATCCAGGCAGTCCTCGCGGGCGAGACGCGGCAGGGGGAGCTCTCGGCCCTTGTCTCGGTGTCTGGTGTCGTCGCCGAGTTGGTGGAGCGCCTGAAGAGCGGCGGCCACAAGGAGCTCGGCGCGCCGAGCTCGCTCCAAGCGACGCTTCGCCCCTACCAAGAGCGCGGGCTCGACTGGCTCGTCACGATGGGCTCGCTCGGTCTTGGTGCGTGCCTCGCCGACGACATGGGCCTCGGCAAGACGATGCAGCTCCTCGCGTTCCTCCTGCGTCGACTCGAGGAGTGTCCGCGCGATGGACGCCCAGCGCTGCTGATCGCGCCCACCTCGGTGGTCGGCAACTGGGAGCGCGAGATCGAGCGCTTCGCGCCTTCCTTGAACATCGTCCGGCACTACGGCGCTGAGCGCGCGAAGACCATGAAGGGGTTCCCGAAGAAGCCTGGCACGCTCGTCGTGACGACCTACGGGCTCCTGCGCCGCGACGCCGAGCTGCTCGCGGGCGTCGATTGGTCCGTCGCCGCGCTCGACGAGGCGCAGAACATCAAGAACGCCTCGTCCGATACGGCACGCGCGGCGCGCGGTCTTCGCGCAGCCCATCGCTTCGCGCTCACGGGCACGCCCGTCGAGAACCGCCTCGCCGAGCTGTGGTCGATCCTGGAGTACGCGAACCCCGGTCTGCTCGGCCCGCTCGAGGCCTTCCGACGAGATTTCGCGTTGCCCATCGAGCGCTACGGCAACGACCACGCCGCCGAACGGCTGAAGCGCATCGTCAGCCCCTTCATCCTGCGTCGTCTCAAGAGCGACAAGGCGATCATCCAAGACCTTCCACCCAAGAACGAGATGAAGGTGGTCTGCACGCTGACCCGCGAGCAGGCGACGCTGTACAAGGCCGTCGTCGACGAGGAGCTGCGGCGCATCGAGTCCTCCGATGGCATCGAGCGACGCGGTCGCGTGCTCGCGCTGCTCACGTTCACCAAGCAGATCTGCAACCACCCGGCGCAGTACCTCGGCGAGAGCGGCCCGCTGCCGAAGCGCTCGGGCAAGCTCGCTCGCACGACGGAGATGCTCGAAGAGGCGCTGGCCGCGGGCGACAAGGCGCTGGTCTTCACGCAGTTCCGGGAGATGGGAGACAAGCTCGTCGACCACTTCCGTGCGAACCTCGACGTCGAGGTGGTCTTCCTGCACGGCGGCACGTCGAAGAAGGCGCGCGACGAGATGGTGCGCCGCTTTCAGGAGGAGCCGCATGGTCCGCGCGTCTTCGTGCTCTCGGTGAAGGCGGGCGGCACCGGCCTCAACCTCACGGCCGCGAGCCATGTCTTCCACTACGACCGTTGGTGGAACCCCGCCGTCGAAGACCAGGCCACCGATCGCGCCTACCGCATCGGGCAGAAGCGCGCGGTGCAGGTCCACAAGCTGCTCTGCGCGGGCACCGTCGAGGAGAAGATCGATCGGCTGCTCGAACAGAAGCGGGAGCTGGCTTCGAAGATCGTCGGAGCCGGCGAGCAGTGGATCACCGAGCTCGACGGCCGCGAGCTGCGTGCTCTCTTCGCGCTCTCAGACAATGCTGTCACCGCGCCGGACGATGACGACGCGGCTACCTCCGAGGCTCCGAAGCCCCGCGCGCGTCGCGCCTCGAAGGCTCGGACCGAGGTGCGCCCATGAGCCGGTGGGGGAGCTACGGCTGGTACAAGGCCGCGCCGAAGAAGCCGCCGCCCGAGCGCGGCATTCGGATGAAGACGGCAGGCTCCACGTGGTGGGGCAAGCTCTGGATCGAGGCGCTGGAGAGCGTGCTGCGCGGTGACTCCAGGCGGCTCGCTCGTGGCAAGACCTACGCGCGTGCCGGGCGCACGCACGATCTCGTCGTGAAGGGCGGCACCGTCACCGCCAAGGTCACGGGCTCGCGGGCGACGCCATACAAGATCACCATCACGCTCACGCAGCTCGGCGAGCCCGCGTGGAAGAGGGCGATCGCAGCGATGGCGGGCAAGGCGCAGTTCTCGGCGGAGCTGCTCGCGGGTCAGATGCCGAGGGCAGTGGATGAGGCCTTCATCGAGGCAGGCGTGAGCCTCTTCCCGAAGCAGCCCGCCGACCTCAAGACGACCTGCTCGTGCCCGGACTGGGGTGATCCGTGCAAGCACGTCGCCGCGACCCACTACGTGCTCGGCGAGGCGCTCGACCGCGATCCGTTCTTGCTCTTCGAGCTGCGTGGCAAGACCAAGGACCAGGTGCTCGATGCCCTGCGCGCGGCGCGTGATGGAGCGACCGACGCAGCTCCCAAGAAAGGTGGCAAAGCCAAGGCGCTGGAGCCTGCGGCGCCCGAGGTGCCGACCGTGAAGCTCGGCAAGTTGAGGGCGGCCGACTACGACCGGCCACGCGAGGTGCTGCCCGCGCTCCACTTCATGTTCGACGAGCCAGTCTCGCACGGCGCGGTGCTGCGCCAGCTCGGAGCACCGGCCGCGTGGGCCAGCGACGCGAGCCCGGCAGACGTCCTCGCGCCGATGGTGCGCGCGGCAGCCGTTGCTGCTCGAAGGATCGCGATGGCCGAGCCCACCGAGGCCGAGGAGTCGTCCCCCTCGGCGAAGAAGTCGTCACCGAAGCGAGCACGTCGAAGCGTGAGGTCGTGAGGCTGGTCCAGCCCCTCAAATTGGCCCAACACTCTCGCCGAGCGCGGCGTGACCGGGCACGATTTCGCCGAAGGCGGGCATGAGGGGCACCAGGCGGTGCTCGCGCAGGTTCGGGTTGGCGCGGTACCAGCAGCAGCCACAAGGACAGCACCCGCGTCGCGTGATCGTCCTCTCCGAGCAGCTCGTCGACGAGCTCGTGGACACTGTCTGGAGACACACGGGGGGCGCGCGCGCGGCCGCGGCTCGCGGGCGTCGGGGCGGGCGCGGACCGAGGCGTCGTCGTGGTCATGTCCCCGAGACGCCGCGACCCGGCAGAAGACCTGCGCGGAAGACGCGAGCCAGAGGATCTGTCGGTTTGCATGGGACGCCCCGGAGATCCCTCTCACGGGTCCCCCTACGAGGCGGCGGGACTCTCCGAGCCGTGCGCCAAGAGCACCGGCCCATCGCGAACGAGCGTTCCCTGATCGGATCCTCGTCGTCGACCGAGGCCGGAGCGTCAGGCAGCGCGCCGCCGCCCGCCACACCGACGGGCATTCAGTCGGCCCTTCGACCCATGATCCGGCGGACGAGCGCGAGGTCTTCCCGCCCGAGCTCGCGTGTGACGAAGAGCACGAGCGCGTAGAGGACGCCGAGCGCGACCGCGAGCCCGAGCGCCGCCACCTTGCCCGAGACGGGCGCGAACACCCCCGCCGCGGCGGTGACGCCGAGCGCGACAGAGACGCGCAGGAACGTCGACAGCGGCGCGAAGGCCCCGGTCACGCGAAAGACGAGCAGCGCCGCCAGGATCGCCGCGAGGCCCAGCGAGAGGCACATGGCGAGCGCGGCGCGCTCCGCGAGGGGCGCCCCGAGCGCCGCGCCTGGGACGATGACGAACATCGCTCCCGCCATGAGGACGGACGCGCCGAGGTTCAGCATCATGGTCCATCGCTCACGCCGGAGCGACGAGAGGATCGCCGTCGAGATCCCGTAGAGCGCGAACGCGCCCTCGCCGAGCGCGAGCACCCTCAGGGTGCGACCGCCTGGGGCCGCGATCTCCGGCGCGAGCGCGAGCGCGAGGAGCCGCGGCCCGAGCCCCACGATCACCGCGACCATGGCGCCCGCGATGAGGAGCGACAGCCGGACCCCCGCACGCACATAGGTCCGCACCGCCTCACGATCGGCCTCGGAGTCCGCCTTGGCGAGCAGCGGAAACAGCACGAAGGTGACCGACAAGAGGAGCTGGTACGGCAAGAGCGCGAAGAGCTGGGCGCCCTTGTAGATGCCCGCCGTGAGATCTCCCGCCGCGATCGCGGTCGGGTCCACCTCCGCCGCGAACCGCCGCACGAGCGGCAGATCCGACAAGAGGAGCACGTTCAAGAAGAGCTGACCCAGCGCGAGCGGTGTGACGAAGGAGAGGTACGCGCGGAGCGACGGGGCGCCTGGCCTGCGACGACCGAGGCCCGCGACGAGCGCCGCGACGGGCACGATGCAGGCCGCCGCCGCGGCAAACCCCGCGACCGCGCCGAGCGGCGCCTCGCCACGCGCGGCGAAGAGGAGCCCACCACCGAGGAGCAGGGCGGTCCGCAGCGTCGCGTAGACGACGTCGAGCGAGGCCTGCGCGACGAAGCGGCGGCGCCCGTTCAGCGCGCCGATGAAGGGCGTGTACAGGCAGTACGAGAAGACGATGATCGCAGCGACACGGACGTGTGTGGCGACGTGCCCGGCGCCGAGCGCCGTGGCGATGAGCGGCGCGAGGAAGAAGAAGAGCGCGCCGATCGGGACGGCGAGCGCCGCGTGGACGAGGAGGACCCTGCGCTGCGCCCCGGGCTGCTCGTCCGGCTGCGCGGCCGCGACGGTGCGGGACACCCCCTGGATGCTGGACGTGATGACGACGTTGTCGGCGATGTTCGCGTACGCCATCGCGGTGGAGTACGCGCCGTAGCCCGATCCGCCGAGCACGCGCGTCAGCAGCACCTGCTGCACGAACCCGATGAGGATGAAGTAGAGCTTCGCGAAGCCGATGGCGAGGCCCCCCCGGCCCGCCGCGCGCGCGACGTCGGGGCCCGCGTCCTCGGCCGGCGCGGTCTCCTCGGGGGAGCCCGGTCGCCGGGCCTCGTGCTCGTCGAGATCGTGGGCCACGGAGCGTCGAGCTTGTGGCAAACGGGGCCCCCACCGGCCAAGTTTCCGAGTCTCGCTTCCCCCGGTCGTGTCGGTTGGGGTAGGAGGAGGGCCGAGGCACCCATGGTCGAGCCCAAGAAGAAGAAGAAGAGCATCTCGAAGAGGCTCTACGAGAGCCGTTTCTTGCCCACGCCGTCCCAGAAGCGGAAGCTCTTCTTGGGGCTCGGGTGGCTCGGCTCGGCGATCCTCGGCGCGGGCGTGTACGCGCAGTTTCGCGTTCAGCTCGGCGTGACGGGCGCCACCGGCCCCATGGATCGCGCCAGCATTGTCCTGGGCGTCGGCGCGGTCCTGCTCGCGATCGTCGTGCTCATGCTCCCCGAGCAGCCGCGCCCGGTGCTCGTCGGCGATCTCGGCGTCGCCGTCGACGATCCCGACGGAGAGGAGCGCCTGCTGTGGTGCGACATCACGAAGGTCTCGGCCAGCCCGACGCACCTCGTCCTCGACGGCAAGAAGCTCGCGCTCAGCGTCCCGCTGGAGGAGCACGCGCTCGCGGTCGGCCGCATCCTCCACGAGCTCGACGAGCGCCTCCCCGATCTCCTCGACGGCGTCGACGTGAAGTCGCTCCCCCCGTACCAGAAGGACGCGGGCACCCGCGAGCCCATCGAGGGGCTCCAGGTCACGGGCCGGAGGTGCAAGGCCAGCAAGAAGACCATCACGGCCGATCTCGACGCCCGCCTTTGCCCCAACTGCGCCGAAGTGTACCACAAGGATCACGTCCCCGAGACCTGCGCGACCTGCGAGGGAGATCTCGGTGACGCCGCGCTGCCCATCGAGTCGTAAGGAGCCCAGCGCGTCCTCGGGCCGCCGCTGCGCCGCGACCAAGCGTGCCGCGCCGCCGCTCGGGTCGTAACGAGCCCATCGTGCCTGTCACACCCACCCCGGAGGGTGTGGCGACCCGTTCGCACCCTCGGCGATCGGCGAAGCGCGTCTACCCAGTCTTTTCAGGCTCTTGCACGAGGGAGCGGCCGTCACTATGGGATGGAATGGAGCTTGCTCCGCCATCTTGAGGTAAGGCGACGCCCGCCACCACGCGAAAGGCCCTGACGACCATGTTCCGCACCCTGAAGACGACCCTCACCGCCCTCACCGTGTCCGCAGCGCTGCTCGTGCCTGCGCTCGCCGCCGCCGGCCCCGCCGGCGACGCCGTCAAGGCGCGCCGGACCGAGATGGTCGCCAAGCTGAAGGAGGGCGCGGGCGCAGATCGCGACAAGAAGGTCGCCGCGATCGTGGCGCAGATGTTCGACTTCGACGCGATGGCGAGGAGCTCGCTCGGCAAGCACTGGGACGATCTCAGCGACGCGCAGAAGGCAGAATTCTCCGATCTCCTGAAGCAGCTCGTCCAGCGCAGCCTCGAGAAGAACGTCCGCGAGACGATGAAGTACGACGTCGACTGGACGAGCGAAGAGGCAGGAGACAACGGGACGCTCGTGAAGTCCAAGGCGAAGAAGTCCGCCAAGGACGATCCCATCGCGATCGACTATCTCCTCCACGACGCGGGCGGCTGGCGGGTCATCGACATCGTGACCGAGGGCTCGAGCATGGTCGGCACATACCGGAGCCAGTTCCGTCGCATCCTCGAGAAGGACGGCTACGACGCGCTCATCAAGAAGATGAAGGCCAAGCTCAAGAAGGGCTGACCGATCGCCGCCCACGTCGCGCGCGACTCCACGGCTCGCCGAGACGTCCAAGGCCGCGCCCGCGACGGGCTGCCCGACTACCGCCGGAGATCGCGCGCAACATGGGCGACGAGCACGAGCGCCGCGAGCACGATGAGGACGACGCCGAGGCGCTCGCGGACGCCGTCCGGGGGGGAGGCGAGGAGCCACGCGCCCGCGAGCGCCGTCGCCGAGATGACCATCCCCGAGAAGAGCCGCCGCCCGAGCCTGTCGGTGATGGCGGCGCCGTCGGCCGTCGACGTCTTGATGGTGAGCCGCCCGAGCCGGAGATCCTCGAGCACCTCGCGGAGCTGCTGCGGCACGTCGTACGCCGCCCCGCTCAAGCGCTCGGCGATGCGCCACACCTCGTTGAGCATCCGCTCGGGTGAGTAGCGCTCGCGGAGCAGCTCGAGGAAGAAGGGCTTGGTCTCCTCGAAGACGTCGAGCTCGGGGTAGATCTCCTTGCCCACGCCCTCGAGCGTCATGAGCGCCTTGCCCACCATCAAGAAGTCCGGCGGGATCTCGATGCCGTACTTGCTCGCGCCCATCACGAGATCGCCGATCATCTTGGAGAGCTCGATCTCCTTCAGCTGCTTGCCGAGGTACTTCTCGGCGAGCATCGACGCCTCGGCGCGGTAGGCGCGCAGATCCACCTTCCGTGTGGGGGTGCCGATCGCGTAGAGCGCGTCGGCGACCGCGAGCGCGTCGGCGCGCACCGCCGCCAGCATGAGATCGACGGTCTTGTCGCGGAGCTCGACCGACATGCGCCCGACCATCCCGAGGTCGATGAGCCCGAGGATCGGCTTGTCCGGCTGGCCGAAGACGAGCACGTTCCCGGGGTGCGGATCGGCGTGGAAGAAGCCATCCTGGAAGATCTGCTGGAAGACGATGCGCGTCGTCAGCTTCGAGATGAGCTCGCCCGAGTGGCCGTCGTCCCGGATGGCGTCGTAGATCTTCTTCCCGGAGAAGAACTCGAGCGTGAGCACGTGCCGCGTCGATCCCTCGCGGTACACGCGCGGGAAGCGGACCTGCGGATCGTTCTGGAAGTTCTTGTCGAAGCGCCGGGCGTTGTCGGCCTCGATCGTGTAGTCGAGCTCGGCGGTGATCGAGCGCGCGAAGTTCTCGACCATGCCGACGGGGCTGTAGACCTTCGACTCGGGGACCGCGCGCTCGAGCAGCTGCGCGAGCAGGGCCAGCAGATCGAGATCCCGCGCGATGGTCACGCCCACGCCGGGGCGCTGCACCTTCACGACGACCTCCTTGATGCCCTCCTCGGTGCGGAGGCGCGCGCGGTGCACTTGGCCGATGCTCGCCGCCGCGAGCGGCTTCTCGTCGAACCACTCGTACACCTCGTCGAGCGGCTTGCCGAGCTGCTCCTCGACCTGCTGGCGCACGTCCTCGAAGGGCACGGCGGGCACGGCGTCCTGGAGCTTCTTCAGCTCGCGGACGATCTCGGGCGGGACGACGTCGGTGCGCGTCGAGACGATCTGCGCGAGCTTCACGAAGGAGGGGCCGAGGTCGGTCGCCGCGAGCCGCAGCCGGACCGCGAAGTCCTCGCGCTTCGCCTCCTCGGCGCCCGCTTGCTTCTCCTCGTCGCTGCCCTCGAGATCGGGCTCCCCGGGGCGGACGCGCGAGAGGCCGAGGCGCCCCACGATCTCGCCGAAGCCATGCTTGACGAGGATCCCGGTGATCTGCCGGAGCCGCTGGAGATCGTGGTAAGCTGTGAGGATCGAGACCATCTAGCGTGCGCGCTCGCGAGGGGCTTGGGGGCTCACTCGGCCTCGACGTCGCCGAGCTTCTGGCGGATGCGCGCCTCGAGGGCCGCGAAATCGTACCGCTCCGGGCGATCGCTCGCCTCGGCGATCTCGAAGGCGGCGGCGCTCGCGCGGGTGCGCATCCCGTCGGGGAGGCCCAGGCGATCGCCGAGCAAGACGAGGCTGTCGCGCTCCTCGGGTGTCACGACGCCGTCGAGCCGCGCGAGCCACGTCCCGAGCGCGTAGGTGAGCACGCGATCGGCCCGACCGAGCCTCACCGTCGTGACGTCCGCGATGGCGAGCGGCATCTTCGTCGCGGCCTCGATCTCGAGCAGCTCCGCCGGCGTGAGCCCCGCCTCGCGCGCGACACGGAGCAGCGCCGCCGCCTCGTCTCGGTCGAGGTTGCCGTCGGCCCAGCCCACGGCGGCGAGGGCGAGCAGCGCGTCCTTCGGGAGGGAGAGAGCCATGACGAGAGGAGACGGTACCACGGGCGCGGGGTCTCGCGAACCGTCACCGCACGCGCGGACACCGAGCCGGATCGCCTCGCGCGAGGTGGCGCAGGGGCCCGGACGCGGGGTCCCGATCACGTGCTGCCGAGCCGCGCTCGACGGGCGCGGCGATCGTCCTACGCCGAGGGACGGGCGCTAGGAGTCCGAGCGGGAGCGCGCGGCGGCGATCTCTCGGAGCAGCGCCTCGACGCGCTCGCCCGCGTCGGGCCCCTCGTCCCGCCGGAAGCGGAGCTCGGGGGCGTGACGGAGGCCGAGGGACGCGCCGACGACGCCGCGCAGGCGCCCCTTTGCCGCCTCGAGCCCGCGGAGCACCTGCCGCTCGTCGCCACTTTGCGGGATCGCCACCTGGACGGTCGCGATCGTCAGATCGTCCGGCACCTCGACCCGGGTCACCGTGACGCCGTCGAGCCGCGGATCGCGCAGGCCGGAGATCGCGACGGAGAGCTCCTGGAAGATGCGCGAGCGTACGCGCGCGGCGCGGCGTTTCTCTGCCATGATGCGGGCGTCGTGGTGCGCGCCGTCCGCGGAGTCAAGGCGGCACCCGCCGCGGACCGAGCGCTCGGCGAAACCGCGGCGTGGCGGCGACGGCAGAAGGGCGACGCCTACCTTGCGCCCCCGCTGGGCTAGCCGGCGCGACTCGAGATCTCGAGGAGCCGCGGAGCGAGCCGCCGCCCCACCTCGCGCCCCATGTCGATGCCTCGATCGATCGTCGCCGGATCGCGCGTGAGCCGGGACAGCGGCATCTCAGCGGGGGGATCGACGAGGATGAGATCGCCGTCGGCGAGCGCGATCTCGAGGCGCCTCATCAGCGCGTTGTGGAGGTGGTGTTGCGTCGCGCTCATCTCGCGCGCGCCGGGCGGCACGATGAGCCGCACGGCGACCCGCTCCCAGAGCACGGGCGGCGGCTTCTCGCGCTGGATGGGGCGCGTCAAGACGACGACCGCAGGACCAGGGAACGCCGCGAGCTCGGCCACATCGAACGGCACGGGCGACGCGACGCCGCCGTCGATGCAGCGGCGCCCATCCACGGTGACCACCCGGTTGTAGCCCACGGGGAGCGCGAGCGCGGCGCGGAGCCACGGCGTGAAGGAGGTTCGCGTCGGCGACACGACGTGCGCCCGCTGCTGGTCGACGTCCGACACCGTCCAGAAGAGCTTCGACTGGCCGGACACCGCGCGCTCGTAGTCGAGGTGCGCGGGGAGCAGCTCGTCGACGAGCCAGTCGACGTCGAGGCCGGGCGTCCCCCAGGGCGTGAACTGGCGCCGGTAGTTGATGAAGCGGCTGCCCGAGAGCCTCTGGGAGAGCAGCTCGCACGCGAGCTTCATCTGCCCCGAACACCAGAAGGTCGCGTTCAGCGTACCAGAGGACGAGCCAATCACTGCGTCGAAGCGCACGCCGGCCTCGGCGAGGCTGTCGAGGACGCCGGCCGCGTACGCGGCGCGGACGCCGCCACCTTCGAGGACGAGCTTCACGGCGGCGTGGGTACATACACCCGTTCGATGGCCGGCGCTCGCGCCTCAGCGAGACGCGACGAGGGGCGCCACGCCGTCGTCCGGGGCGCGCGGGAGCCGGACCGTGACGCGCGTCCCACGCCCCACCTCGGTGTCGATGACAATCTGCCCGCCGTGCTGGTCCACGATCTTGCGCACGATCGCGAGCCCAAGACCCGTGCCCGCGGGCTTCGTGGTGAAGAAGGCGTCGAAGACGCTCTCGAGCAGGCGCGCCTCGATCCCGGGGCCGTCGTCCTCGATCGCCAGCGTCGGATCGTCGGGATGAGACACCCGGATCGAGATCTTGCCGCCCCCGCGCTCGGACAGCGCGTCGCGCGCGTTGCCGAGCAGGTTGAGGAGCACCTGCTTCAGCTTCTCGGCGTCCCCCGAGACCACCACGCGATCGTCGAGCGCGATCTCGACCGTGATCCCGACGGCGAGCAGCGCCTCGTCCTCGAGCGCGAGCACCGATCGCACGAGCTGCGAGACATCGACCGCCGTGCGGTGGATGCCCCGCGGCCGCGCGAGATCGAGGAACTCGGAGAGGAGCCGCTCGAGCCGCCCGATCTCCCCCTGGACGATGCCGATGCGGCGCTTCATCCCGACGCCGTCGCCGTCGGGGAGCCTGCCCACCTGCCGCGACAGGAGGTGCAGCTGGAGCACGGCGGCGTTCAGCGGGTTTCTGATCTCGTGCGCGAGCCCGAGGGCGAGGGCGCCCATGGCCGAGAGCGCCTCGGCCTGGACGGCGCGGCGCTCGAGCTCTCGGCGCTCGGTCACGTCGACCCCGACGCCGTAGACGAGATCGCCGGTCCCGGCCCCCGCGAGGTGCCACTCGACGCGCTTCCCGGCGGGGGAGACGCCGTCGGTGAGGCGCGCCTCGACCGAGACCGTCCGATCGCCCGAGCGGGCGCGCCCGAGCGCGGAGACGACGCGCTCTCGGTCCTCTTCGACGAGGTAGTCCGCGACAGGTGCCAGCGGCGCCATCGGCACGCCCGCCGCGGTGAGCTCCGCGACCCGGGGATTGAAGAGCACGACGCGATCGTCCCCGTTGATCGCGACCAAGAGGACCCCTGCCGTCTCGAAGAGCGCGCGCCGCCCGCGCTCGAGCGCGTCCCTCTCCCGCTGGAGGCGCACCTTCTCGTGGGCCCGCCGCACCGTCGCGACGAGCTCCTCGGGACGGAACGACTTCAGCAAGAACGCGAACGCCCCCGCCGAGAGCGCCGCGATCGCGCTGCCGACCGTCGCGTAGCCCGTGATGATCACGATCTCCCCGAGTGGCTGCGCGGCACGAAGGCGCTCGATCACCTCGACGCCGCTCTCCCCGGGGAGCTGCACGTCGACGAGCGCCACGTCGAAGCCTCGCTCCTTGGCGAACGAGACCGCCGTCTCGCCGTCGGGCGTCGCGTGCACGTCGGCGTGGAGCGCGGCGGCGCTCCGCAGGATCTCGCGGAGGTTCGCGACGAGGGCCGCGTTGTCGTCGACGATGAGGACGCGCGGACCCGTCACGTCCCTGAGTCTAGCCGCCTCCGGCTCCGGAGGATCCGGCGCCAGCCGCCCCCGAGGATCCCCCCCCGCCGCTCGCCGGCGTGGTCGTGGGCGGCGGTGGGATCAAGAATGCGCACTCCGCGAGGCGCTCCGGAGCCTCGATCGCGCCGCACGTCGTGGTCCCACCGCATGCGGCCTCGGGCCCCGCGCTGGCACACTCGTGGAGCTTGCTGACGCATCGGTCGATGGTGGGCGCCCCGGGATCAGACTCGAGCGCCAGGCCGTGGAGACACTGGTCCCGGTAGAAGCGCTTGCACTCGGCGACGTCGGGCACCCGGAGGTTCGTGCAGGAGGGCGCTGCCTCGCACCGCGCCTCCTCGATCTTGCGACAGCCGTCGGCCGCGACCGGCTCGGCGCCGCAGCCGAGCGAGACCATCGCCGCGACGAGCGCCGCCGCGGCGAGGCTGACGAGGAAGACCTTGCGGTGAGGCATCGCGCGGCCGCTACCATCGCGGATCGAGGTGGGCCAAGTTGACGACGGGCGCCGGGGGTGGGCCCGTCCCACGACCCGGGGGCGCGGAGCCAGGCCTCTCCCTAAGCTTCGACCGGCACGACGCGGCGGCGCTCGGCTCGCTCGCCCTCTTGGGGTCTAGAGCCGCGGCGGCGCGGGCGCCACGAGACGGGCGCGGGCCGCCCGAGAAGACCGCGGCGATCCGCGGATCGCTGCGTGAGCGGATGGCGTGGGCGCCACGAGGCGGGCGCGGGCCGCCCGAGAAAACCGCGGCGATCCGCGGCGCTCGACACGGGCCGTCAGGATCGTCGACGACGAGCGCGGGGACGCCACGCGCTTGGGTGGCGCGCTCCGCGCGTGGTACCGGCGCTCGTCGTGACGACGGCCATGATCCTCGCCGCAGGGCTCGGGACGCGCCTCCGGCCGCTCACGGAGCTCCTCCCGAAGCCGCTCGTGCCGATCGGCGATCGTCCGGCGATCGTGCACGTCGCGGGGAGGCTCCACGCTGCGGGCGTCGAGCGCGTCGTCGTGAACCTGCACCACCGCCCGGAGGCGTTCGAAGGGGTGGCCTTCCCCTGCCCCGTGGAGCTCGTGCACGAGGAGACGCTGCTCGGGACCGCGGGAGGGCTTGCGAACGTGCGCGATCGCTTCCGCGACGACGCCCTCGTGTGGAACGGCGACATCCTCGCCGATCCGGATCTCGGTGCGCTGAGACGCGCGATGCACGGACGCCCGGCCGCAGCGTGGCTCGTCGCGCCACGGCCGGCCGGCGAAGGGACGGTCGGGGTCGATGCGCGAGGCGACGTCTGCCGCGTGCGGGCCTTCGGTCGCGCAGGCGAGGTCCGGGGGGGGGACTTCCTCGGCGTGCAGATCGTGGCCCGGGGGGTGCTCGACCATCTCCCGCGCCAGGGCTGTCTCGTCGGGGACGTCCTCGTCCCGGCGCTCCGCCGGGGTGCGCGCGTCGCCACGGTCACGCACGACGGACCGTGGGACGACATCGGGAGCCTCCCATCGTACCTCACGGCGAATCTCCGCTGGCTCGGCGCACGGACCTCCCACGTCGGCCACGCGGCGAGGGTCGAGGCGCTCCTCGACCGAGCGATCGTCGGTGCGGGCGCGCGGGTCACGGGAGACGGCGTGCTGAGGGAGGTCGTGGTCTTCCCAGGCGCCGCCGCCGTCGCGCCGCTCGAGCGCGCCGTCGTCACGAACCGAGGCGTGGTGCTCGTCCCCTCGCCCCGGCCTCCGTCCAGCTCTCGCTGAGAGACGACGCGGCGGCGCGTCCATCCCGCTCACGCAGCGCTCGAGGAGCGTGCAAAGATCGCTGGCCGGTGATCGGCCCGCGGGCAGCCGGGAAACTTGGCCCGCGCCCGAGCCGCGAGCTAGCCGCGCCCCATGAGCCACGATCCCGGACCGCACTCGGACAGAGCCGACTTGTCACGCGAGCGAGCCCGCTTCGCCGCTGAGCTCTCACGTCGCCTGTCCGACATCGAGAGCGCCCTCGTCCCCCTAAAATTCGACGGCGCGAACCCGAAGGCGCACCACGAGGTGCGGCGGCGCGTCCATTCGCTGCGCTCCTCGGCCGGCGCGCTCGGCTTCCTCGGCCTGGCGCGCCGCGTCGCGCTCGCGGAGGACGTGCTCGATCGAGCCGAGCGACCAGGGCTCGGCCCGGGAGAACACACCGAGCTCCTCACGCTGCTCCGCGGGCTCCCCGAGCTCGCCTTGGAGGACGCTCGGGCGACCGCAGCGGACACCCCCACCGCGTGGTCGCTGCTCGTCATCGGCGGAGACGAAATCGCCGAGCTCGCCGCGCGGGCCGCGGGCGGAGGCGTCGACATCGAGCGCTGCATGGACGCTGGAGAGGCGCTCGCGCTGGCGCGGGTCGTCGCACCGGACGCGTGCGTCATCGACGCCGACACTCCTGGTGCGCGGGAGCTCTGCGCGGCGCTCGCTCGCGATCCGATGACCTCGTCCATTCGACGCCTCGTCGTAGGCACCTTCGCGAGCCCCGAGGCGGCCGCTGGGTACCTGGCGAGCGGGGCCGCGCGCGTCCTCGCGAAGCCGCTCACCCCCGACACGCTCCGCTCGGTCCTCGCCGGGCCCATCGCGGCGATGACCACCAGCCCAGCCGAACGGCTCGGCGATCTCTCGCTCTTCGAGCTCTCCAGCCGCCTCTCCGAGGAGCTACACCGCGCGCTCGTCGAGGGCGCGGACGTCGAGGCGCGAACCGTGAGGGTCGCGTATGGCGACGGGCACGAGCTCTTGTCGTCCCTCTGGACGAGCCTCGCCCGCATCCGCGACGCCATCACCGCGCGATCGCAGGGCGCGGTGCGGTTCGACGAGGGGGGACCCGCTGGAGCGCTGTGGCTCTCCACCTTCGACGACGATCCGCGCACCGCACGCCCCCGCGCCGCCGCCGAGACCTCGCTCGAGGGCCGCACGGTGCTCGTCGTCGACGACGATCCGGCCGTCACCTGGTTCTTCGCAGGGGTCTTCAAGGCCGCGGGATGCAAGGTGCTCGAGGCGTGGGACGGAGAGCAGGCGCTCGGGATGCTCTGGAGAGCCCCGGTGGACCTCGTCGTCTCCGACGTCGTCATGCCCCGCGCAGACGGCGTCGCCGTGTCGTTCGCCATGAAGCGTGACGTGTTGCTCCACGACGTGCCCGTGCTCCTCGTGTCGTGGCGAGAAGATCTCCTGCTCCGCGTCCGTGAGCTCGGCGCCAAGGCCGACGGCTGGCTCCTCAAGGACGCGAGCGCGGGGGTAGTCCTCGCGAGGGCTCGCGAGGTGCTCCAGGCGCGCAGCGCCGTCGAGGGTCGCCTCCGCACCCTCACCGAGACCCGCGGGAGACTCGATGGACTCTCGACGAGCACGCTGCTGCGGCTCGCTGCCAGCCTCGTCGGAGACGCCCGGGTCGTCGTGAGGGATGGCGTCTTCCAGTTCGAGGTGGATCTCCGCGGAGGCGCGCTCGCGCGTGCGACGCAGATCGGAGCCGAAACGACCCTCCACGGCAGAGAGGCGCTCACCGCCATGCTCGGCGTCACGAGCGGTCGCTTCGTCGTCACCCGCGAGGATCACGAGCTCGATCCGAACCTTCCCCGGATGCTCGAGGAAGAGCTCGCGAGGGCCGCGGCGGGCGCGAGGGCTGCTCAGCGGCTCCTCTCGGCGGCGCAGCTCTTCTCGGTGGGGCGCGTCGAGCTGCACCAGCCGATCTTCGACGCGTACCAGGCCGCCGCGCCCGAGAGCCTCCGCGCGATTGGCCGCAAACTCGCAGAGGGCGTCTCCCCACGAGAGCTCGCGCTGCGCGGCGGGATCCCCGTGTCCGTGCTCGAGGCGATCCTCGGCAGCGCCGCGCGGCGAGGCGCTGTCTCTCGCGTCCTCGACGCCTACGGCGAGGATCTCCTCGCGTGTCGGACCGAGCGCGAGGCGTCCCTCGCTGCGTCCGCGCGCGGCGAGTCCCCGCTGCCACACCTCGACGCGGGCTCGCTGCCTGCGCTGACGCCCTCGCCGCTCGCCGGGGTCCCGGGGCTCTCGGCGCTGCGCCCCGCGGTGACGGCTCTCGCGCCGCTCGCTCCGAGCGAACCTGATGGCCCCGCAGATCTCTTGACGCCGCTCGAGCTCCCGGCACGACCCGGACACGTCGACTTCGACCGACTCGTCGAGGACGCCTCGCCGATGTTCCCGCCCGATCTCGAGCCGCTCCGCGGGATCACCGCCGAAGACGAGCTTCGAGATCTGCCCCTCGCCGCGCTCGTCGCCGACGAAGGCGATGACGACCAATCGACTCGCTCGTGCGGCGGGGAGGCGCCCACGTCGACGGCTCGGGTCGCCACCGACGGCGCGATCGAAGAGCCTGTCCTCCCGCTCACGACCGCGAGGCGCGGCGGCGCCGCCTCTCCCGACGAGCTGCGCGGCGATCCGAAGCGCTCGAGAGGAGGCACGTCCGCAAAGACCCGCTGCTCGGTCCCTCGGGCTACGCCCCGTGAGGTCTTTGACCTCGACGTCGCGCCGTCGCACGGGCGCTCTCCCGTGCCCGAGCCCGTCCAGCTCGACGTCGACGCGGCTCCACCACCCGCACGAGCCGGGTGGCGACGCCTCGGGATCTTCTCGCTCTTCGGCGGGGCGCTGCTCCTCGGCGCGAGCGTGTTCGTCAGCCGAGGTCCCATCGAGGCTGGGTTCGCTTCGAGCGCCGCGCTCGGAGGCCCCGCCGTCGCCGCGGGGACCACGGCGGCCATCGTCCAGGACTTGCCGCTCCGCGAGGGCGAGACCACCCTCCACGATGAAGGAATCCTCGAGATCTTCGGGATGGAACAAGGCGATTGGACCGTAGACGGGCACGCGATGGAAGCGGGCGACATCCGGATCCGAGCCTCCGTCGGCGACCACGAGCTCCGCCGCTCCGGCGATCGTGAGGGCCAGCCCATCATCGCCCGCGTGGTCCAAGGCCGCGTCGCGCGCGTCGACCTGAAGGCATCCTCGAGACGGTGACTCGCGGGCCGCGCAGCGCGCTCCTCGCTCCGTCCTCGGTACGGCTGCTGGGACCCCAGGCCGGCCAGGCGGTGACTCGCGGGCCGCTCGGCGCGCTCCTCGCTCCGTCCTCGGTACGGCTGCTGGGACCCCAGGCCGGCCAGGCGGTGACTCGCGGGCCGCTCGGCGCGCTCCTCGTCGCCTTCGTGGGTGTGCTCGGGATCGGATGCCGCGAGCCGAGCCGTGACCCGCCCCACACCGCCGAGCAGCCCGAAACGTCCGCCGGTCGACAAACACGGCGCGCGACGCGCCTCGATCTGCTCCAGAGGATCCACCGCTGCGACATCGAGCACCGCGGCTGGTTCTTCGATCTCGGGACCCCGGCGACCGAGGGGCTCACCAGCTACCTCCTCGAGAGGGACGGAGGCACGAGCTCGCTCGAGCGAGACGGCGCCACCTGGCTACGCGTCGGCCGCCGCGAGATCTCCGTCCGGTTCGTCGTCGAGGAGCCGACCCGGGTCTTCGTCGGCGCACGCGTGCGCGGCGGCGTAGCGAAGAGCGCCGCCGCCTTCATCGACGGGAAGGCCGTCGGTCAGCTCGCGTTCGGGCGCGGCGCGGCGCGCGTCGTCTCCACGCCGCAGACGACGGCGGCGCTCGCTGTCGGGACCCACACGCTGACCCTCCGCTTCCCGTCCGCACCTCGCGACACCGTGGAGCCCATCGCCGACGTGGATTGGGTCCGGGTGGGCGTCGCCGACGACCAGGGCGGGACCTTCGCCGCGCCCACGCTCATCGATGCGGTGACGAACGTCGCGCTCTCGAAGGTGCCCCACCGGGCCCTGGCGCTCCGGGCGCCGAGCGCCGTCCGCTGCACGCTCGGCGTCCCAGCGGAGCGGCGGCTGCGGGTGTCGATCGGGCTCGAGGGCGTCGGCGAGGGTGACGCCGAGGTGCGGTTCGTCGAGGAGGGGAAGCCCCCCGAGGTGCTCCGCAGCGTGAAGGTCATCGGAGGCGAGACCGCGGCCTGGACGGAGGTCGAGGCGCCGATGGCGGCGATGGCGGGGAAGATCGGCACGATCGAGCTCGTGGCGCGAGGGACCTCGCGCGGGGCACGGCTCCTCTTCGGGGATCCGGCGCTGCTCGGCCCAGAGGAGGACGTCTCCCGTGTGCCCCACGCGCGGGCGGTGGTCATCGTCGTGGTCTCGGCGCTCGATCCGGCGCGGGTGCCCCCGTGGGGCACCGACATCCCCCTGCCGGCGTTCGCGCAGCTCGCGCGCGAGGCGACCGTGTTCGATCTCCATCGCGCGCCCACGTCCGTCACGAACGGCGTCGTCGCCTCGATGCTCACGGGTCTGTCGCCCGCAGTGCACGGCGTATCCGACGGCTTCTCGAAGCTCCCCGAGGGCCTCCCGACGCTCGGGACGGTGGCGCGGGAGGCGAGCGTGCGCACCGCCATGTTCACGAGCAACCCGCTCTCCGGGGACGCCTTCGGCTTCGCGCGAGGCTGGGATCGGTTCACGATCCACTCGCCGATCGCACCGGCGCTCGGGACCGCCCCGATCGACGACGTCGCCGCCTGGATCGCCGAGAGGGATCAGAGCCGCGAGAAGGGCATGCTCGTCGTCGCGCACGTGCGGGGCCTCCACCCTCCGTACGACATGCCGCCAGGCGAGTTCGCGCAGCTCCCGAGCCCTCAGTACACGGGCCCAATCGATCCACGGAGGGCGGGGCAGGTCCTCGCGAAGCTGCGGGTCGAGCGGAAGCGAGGCCAGCGATACTCGGACGGTGATCGCCAGAAGCTCGAGGGGCTCATCGGACACGCGCTCGTGGCGACGGACCGCGCCATCGGGAGCCTCATCGAGGCGCTGCGCAAGCGCGACCTCTGGGACGACACGCTGCTCGTCGTCACGGGAGATCTCGCGACGGCCTGGGATCTCTCGGAGCCGCCCTTCGCGGAGGGGAGCGCGCTCTCCGAGGACCTGCTGCACGTCCCGCTCTACGTCCGCTTCCCTCGTGGTGCCCTCGCCGGGCGGCGGGTCGAATCGGCGACCACCTTCGCCGACATCGCGAGAACGAGCCTCGCCGCGCTCGGCATCGAGCCCGCGGCGGGGATGGGCGGGGAAGAGCTCTTCACGCTCGCGTCCCGCGGAGCGCGCCCCGTGGAGCGGTCCTTGGTCGCCACGCTCGGCGAGGGCTACGCGAGCCGCTGGGGGCCCATCCGGCTCGCAGGCAAGAGCGGACAGGTCCCGTCGCTCTGCCTGCTCGACGTCGATCCGCGCTGCGAGTCGGACGCGCGGGACCGATACCCGCTGCTCATGCAGGAGGCCTTCCGGCGCGTCTACGACGCCGAGGTGCCGAGCGTGGGGGTTACGCGTGTCAAGCGAGAGCCGCTCACCATCGATCCGGACACCGCCGCGATGCTCGGCGTGTGGGGGCGCTAGCCTCGACGAACCGAAGAGCCGATCTCCGGCGCCTCGCGCCACGGCCGCTCACCATCGATCCGGTCGCCTCCGCGGGTCTCAGCGGGCGGGCGCGTGTGCCTCGACGAGCCGCAAGAACGGGAGCTTCTCGAGCGCCGGCACGAAGGCTGCGTCGAACACCGCCCGGCGATCGGATCCCTCGGGGGTCTCGTCGACGTCGTCTTCGCTCGTGATCTCGGTCGCGTACGCGGAGCGCGACCGGCTCGTCGAGAACTCGTCGAGCTCGAAGAAGAGCTTCTTGTCCCCGGTGTGGATCACGTATTTCGATGGGATGTCCGGGATGCGTGCCTTCGCGACGAGCTGGAGATCGCCCGAGCCCGGCGCGCCGATGGGGAGCCCGTCGAACAGCCCCTTCGGCGCGTCGTACCCCAGCGACGCGAGGATGGTCGGCATGATCT
Source organism: uncultured Polyangiaceae bacterium (assembly GCA_964396175.1). GTDB lineage: Bacteria > Myxococcota_A > Polyangia > Polyangiales > Polyangiaceae > CAYNEK01. Next base: position 51,064 of record CAYNEK010000004.1, read on the forward strand.
GCACGTGGCTCACCCGCTCGGCCCGGAGGCCGTCGGGCGCGCCCGGCACCTTCACCAGGAAGACCGGCGTCGTCTGGGGCTCGTAGAGGTTCGACGAGTGGACGAGGCGCCCCTTTTCCATGAATTCCTCGCCGTGATCTCCCACGAACACGACGATCGAGTCGTCGTACATCCCGAGCTCCTCGAGATCGTGGAGGAGCTCGCCGACGAGCCCGTCGAGGAAGTGGATGGAGTTCTTGTAGCGGTTCTTGACGAGCTCGAGGTCGGTGGCCGAGTACCTGACCCGCGTGTAGTCGAACTTGTCGATGTACGGGCGGAAGGGCGCGGGCTCGTCGCCGGGCCAGTAGTAGTCGTGGTGCCCCGACTCGAGGAAGAGCACCGAGAGCTGCGGCTTGCCGCTCGCCTTCATCGCAGGGAGCGCTGCACGGAAGGCGCGCATCGCCTCGCGGTCGCCCTCGGCCGGGCGCGTGAGGGTGGTCTTCGAGGTGTCGATGCGGTGGTCGACGAGGGAGAAGCCGTCCCCGAAGAGCGTCCTGTCGTACTGATGGTACGCGAGATCCGACGACGTGACGAGCGTCAGCTCCAGGCCGAGCGACTTCGCGATGCGGAGCGCGGTCGAGCCCGGGAAGGACGCCCGCGCGAGGTACGGGTGCCAGTGGATCGCGTGGCGCCCGTGGAACATCGAGAACCACGAATTCACCGTCGCGTTGGCGCTCGAGTGGGCCGAGCGGAAGCCCCCGTGACGCTCGCGGAACCGGGACAGGTTCGGCGCGATCTCTGGCGTGATGTACGAGGCCCGCACGCTCTCGAGGACGACATAGAAGACGTGCCGGGAGGCCGGCGGGCGCGGGAGGGTCTTGGCCCGCTCGACCTCGCGCTCGTCCAGCGCCTCGTCGTGCGACAGATCGAGCGCGATGCGGTAGCGCACGTCGGAGCCGGGCGGGATGACGGGGAGGTAGTAGGCGAAGGTCTCCCGCTCGGAGACATAGAAGCGGTGGTTCTTCCAGCGGCGAGACGCAGCCTGCTCGCCGAGCCCGACCGCGACGCCGAGCCCGACGACCCACGCGAGCCGCGCGTACCGGACGTCGAAGCGGGCCGACGCCCGCGCCGTGAGCCCCACGACGCCCGCGCCGACGAGGAAGAGCACCGGCACGAGCCCGAAGCTCCAGACCAGATCGACGGTGGTCACGCGTGTCGCTACGACGAGATCCTTGAAGTCGCCGAGCCCCCCCGACCACAGGACCCGCACGAGGTAGGTGAGGTGCTGTCCCGCGTTGTGGAAGAGCAGGAAGTCGATGCTCTCCGACGCGACGAGGAAGAACGCGAGCCCCCCGAAGAAGCGCCGCACGGCAAGGCGTCGCGACGCGTCGAGGAGCAGCCCGAAGACCCCGACGAAGACCGCGCCTCGCGCGAGCGCCTGGACGACCGCGAGCCCGTAGTCGAGGGCGGAACCATGCTCGACCTTCAACAGGAAGAGCCCGGTTCCGACGAGGTGCATGGCGAAGAGCACCCCGAGGAACACGACGTCGACGCGGCGTCGCGACGAGCTCACGCGGGGCGGGTAGCACGGAAGGCCGAGCCCTGGCGAGCCCGTCTCCGCGAACGCGTCAGGGCTCCGGCGTGGGGCCGCAGAAGTCGCAGGCCGAGTAGCACTCCGCGCAGGTGCACCCGACGAACGCCGAATAGACCGGCAGCCCGATGCAAGCGCCGGTGAAGTTGTCGAGGCACGCCTTGCACTGGGGATGCTGGAGGCACGCGACGAACTCCGGCGCGCACTGGTTGGCCGCGCAGCCCGTACAGGCGTCGGCCTGGCAGGTGGTCCCGCAGAGGGTCTTCGCGTCGTCGACGCAGACGTTGTCCCACGAATTCCCCGGCGTGCAGCAGAAGGGATCCTGGTTGCACACGGCCGATGCGCAGGACGAGCAATCCTTCTGGAGGACCGGACCCGTCACGCACTCGGAGTGCGCGCAGACGCCGCAGATGCCGCAGTCCTTCGGGCAGGTCTGGCAGTTCTCGCCGAGGCCGCAGGTGCCGTCCCCGCAGCTCGGGCAGGGGCCGCAGTCGCCAGGGCAGCTCTGGCAGGTCTCGCCCGCAGAGCCCTGACAGATCTTGTCGCCGCAGACCGGCGGGCACGGCCCACAATCGACAGAGCAGGTCTTGCACGTCTCGCCCGCCTTGGCGTCGCAGACGCCGTCGCCGCACGCGGGGGGGCACGGGCCGCAGTCCCCGGGGCAGGTCGCGCAGGTCTCGCCGCCGGAGGCGTCGCAGACGCCGTCGCCGCACTTCGGTCCACACACGCCCAGCGCCTGGGCCATCGCGGCGCAGTCCGCGCTCCAGAGGGTCGAGCAGCAGGTCGGATCGGCCTGGCAGATGGCCTCGACCGCGGGACCACAGATCGGGTCGAGCGGCGCGCCTGGCACGCACGGATCGTGGGTGCAGCCGCACGCCCCGCAGTCGCTCGCGCAGGTGCCGCAGGTCTCGGGCGGGTACTCGCAGGTGCCGTTGCCGCACACGGGCCCGGGGCAGCAGTCGCTCGCGCAGGTGCCGCAGGTCTCGCCAGGCTCGCACACGCCGTTGCCGCAGGTCGCCGGGCAGCAGTCGGCCGGGCAGGACCCGCAGGTCTCTGTCGGATCGTCGCAGACGTCGTCGCCGCAGGTGGGCACCGAGCAGCAGTCGGCGGCGCACGAGGCGCAGTCCTCACCCGCCTCGCAGACGTCGTTGCCGCAGGTCGCCGGGCAGCAGTCGGGCTGGCAGGTGTCGCAGGTCTCCCCGGCGTCGCAGGTGCCGTTGCCGCAGAGCGGAGGCTCGCAGCAGTCCTGGGGACAGCTCGCGCAGCTCTCGGTCGCCTCGCAGAGCGAGTTCCCACACTCGGCACATGGCCCGCAGTCCTTCGGGCAGCTCGCGCACGTCTCGCCGGATCCGCACGTCCCGTCCCCGCACGTCGGGCAGGCGCCGCAGTCCTTCGGGCAGCTCGCGCACGTCTCGCCGGGTCCGCACGTCCCGTCCCCGCACGTCGGTCCGCACGGCCCGCAGAGCTGGAGGGCCAGAGAAACGCAGGCTTGATCCCAGCTGCTCGAGCAGCAGTAGTTGTCCTGCGGGCAGACGAGCGCCGCGCACTTGTTGCAGCTCGTCGAGAGCGGGCTGCCCACCGTGCACTCCGAGTGGGAGCACTCTCCGCACTTGCCGCAGTCCTTCGGGCAGGTCTGGCAGGTCTCCCCCTGCTGCGGCGAGCACACCCCGTTGCCACACTCACCGCACGAGCCGCAGTCCTGCGGGCAGCTCTGGCAGGTCTCCCCTTGCTGGGCCGAGCAGGATCCGTCGCCACACCACCCGCACGGGCCGCAGTCCTGCGGGCAGGTCTGGCAGGTCTCCCCCTGCTGCGGCGAGCACACCCCGTTGCCGCAGCTCCCGCACGGGCCGCAGTCCTGCGGGCAGGTCTGGCAGTTCTCCCCCTGCTGCGGCGAGCACACCCCGTTGCCGCAGCTCCCGCACGGGCCGCAGTCTTGTGGGCAATTCTGGCAGGTCTCGCCGAGGTTGTGCTCGCAGACGCCGTTCTTGCAGGAGAGGGGCGCGCCGGCCGAGCCTCCGCTCCCGGCGCCGCCCTTGCCTCCGTAGCCCTTCCACTGGTCGTCGACGTGATCGGTGTCGACGAGGCCCGAGCAGGCGGCGGTGAGGGAGACGACGGCGATCGTGAAGAGGAAGCGGACTTCGGTGAGACGCATGGCGCAAGGGGGCCTGCCGCTGGGCAAGTCACCGCTCAGCCTACGGCAATCCGCGCGAGATGGCGAGAAGCCCGTGCCCCCGGACGAGCGCCGGTGCCTCTCCCAGCGACCCGGCCCACGTGATAGGCACGCCGCGATGAAGCTGGCGCTGCTCTTCCCCGGTCAAGGATCGCAGGCGGTGGGTATGGGCAAGGACGCCTTCGACGCGTCGCCCGCCGCGCAGGCGGTCTACTTCGCGGCCGATGGGGCCCTCGGAGAGACGCTGTCCGACCTCTGCTTCGCCGGACCCGAGGACGCGCTCCGGCTCACGGCCAACACGCAGCCCGCCCTCGTCGCGACGAGCATCGCGCTGCTCGAGCTGCTGAAGGAGCGGTGCCCTGGCCTCCTCGAGCGCGTCTCCTTCGCGGCGGGGCACAGCCTGGGCGAGTACTCGGCGCTCGTCGCGTGCGGCGCGCTCGCGCTCCCCGACGCGATCCGCCTCGTCCGGATCCGCGGACGCGCGATGCAAGACGCCGTGCCCCCCGGCGTCGGCGCGATGGCGGCGCTGATGGGCCTCTCGCGCGAGGTGGTCGCGCAGATCTGCGAGGACGAGGGCCAAGGAGAGGTGGTCGCTCCGGCGAACTTCAACGGGGGGCAGATCGTGATCGCCGGCCACGCCGGCGCGGTGAAGCGCGCGATGACCCGCGCGGCTGCCGAGAAGGGGAAGGCCATCGCGCTGCCCGTGTCGGCGCCGTTCCACTGCTCGCTCATGGCGCCCGCGGCCAAGGTCATGGCGACGCACCTCGAGCAGGTGACGGTCGGTGCGCTGCACTTCCCCGTCGTGGCGAACGTGGACGCCGCGCCCAACCGTGATCCCGCGCGGGTGAAGGATCTGCTCGTGCGCCAGATCGACGGGGTGGTGCGATGGGAGGAGACCGTGCGCGTGCTCGCGGCGGAGGGCGTGACCCACGCGCTCGAGGTGGGCCCGGGCAAGGTGCTCGCGGGCCTCGTCCGCCGCATCGACAGGTCGATCGAGGTGCTCCCCGCGTGCGACGTCCCGTCGATCGAGGCCGCCGCAAAGGCCCTCGCCTGAGCCCGCGCCGGGCACGGGCGGGCGCGCGGGGCCGGATGAAGCCTCCCGTCCGACATCGACACGAAGACGTGCTTCGTCGCGCCTCCGTCGCCGGCACGCGCGCGTCAGCTGCCCCGGGGGAGCGCGCGCCGCACCTCGTCCGGGACGCCTCGGGGACGCGCGTCCGGCATCGACACGAAGACGTGCTTCGTCGCGCCCGTCGCCCGCCGGTCCCCGGTCGCCGCGCCCTCGATCCGGTAGCGTACGAGGATCGAGGTCTTTCCCTCTTCGATCGCCTCGAGGACGACGTCGATCTCGTCACCGTAGCGGAGCGGGGCGGCGTAGTCCGCCTCGGCGTGGACCAGCGGCGCGCCCCAGGTGCGCTCGCGGAGCGCCCTCGGAACATCGACCCCGGCCGCCGCGAGCCACTCGAGGTACGTGTCGTGGAACAGATCGAAGACGCGGGCGAAGAAGACGATCCCCGCCGCGTCGACGTCCTGGAAGCGGACCCGGGTCCGCCGAGAGAAGACGCTCACACCGCGCCTCGTAGCGCAGCCACGCCGCCGCCGGGTGAGCGCGCTCGCGACAGGTCGTCGTCGGGGTCACCCAGCGCGGCCGCGCGGCCGGCTGGACGCCCTTGCAGCGGACCGTGGCCAGGGCCATCGAGTCGATGCCGCGACGGGGGGGAGCTCCCGCCGCGAGCCCGCGCCGCGCCGAGGTTCCTCGCGGCCCCACGAAGTGCTAGCGGGCGCGGACGATGTCCACCCTGGGCTCATCGAGCGGAGAGCCGTCCCGCGTCCTTCGCGGCCTCGTCGGCGTGGTGCACCTTGCCCCGATGCCCAGCGATCCGGCGCACACGGGCGGCTCGTTCGACGACGTCATCGATGGCGCGCTCGGGGACGTCGCCGCGTGGCTCGAGGGCGGCGTGGCGACCGTCGTCGTCGAGAACTTCGGGTCGGCCCCCTTCTGGAAGGGCACGCGGGGCGAGCGCATCCCACCGCACCAGACTGCGCTCCTCGCGCTCGTCGCGGCGCGCGCTCGTCGTGAGGGCGCGACCGTCGGCGTCAACTGCCTGCGCAACGACGGAGTGTCGGCGGTGGGCGTCGCCGCGGCGGCGGGCGCCGCCTTCGTCCGGGTGAACGTGCTCATCGGCGCGTACGTGACCGACCAGGGGCTCATCGAAGGAGAGGCCGCGGACCTCGCCCGCTACCGGCGCGCGATCGGCTTCTCCGGCGAGGTCTTCGCGGACGTGCTCGTGAAGCACGCGTCCCCGCTCGGCGCGCTCACCGTGACGGACGCCGTGCACGACACCCTCCTGCGCGGTGGGGCCGACGCCGTCGTCGTGTCGGGGCGCGCGACGGGCGCGTCGGTCGACCGCGCGGTGCTCGCCGAGGCACGGGACGCAGCCGGCGGCGCCCGCGTGTTCCTCGGATCGGGGCTGACGCCCGCCTGCGCCGACGCCCTCTGCCCGCTCGCGGACGGCGCCTTCGTGGGCACCTGGGCCAAAAAATCGGGCGACGTCCGGCGCCCGGTCGACGCAGCCCGGGTGCGCGCCCTCGTCGAGGCGACCGCGGGCCGCTTCCGCAGAGGCTGAAGGGCGGTTCATCGTCTGCGCGCCGCGCGAGCCGCGCCACGGGCGGCGATCCTCGGCTAGGATCGCGGCGTGAAGATCCTGGTCGTCGAAGACAACGCGAAGCTCGCTCGCTTCCTCGTGCGGGCGCTGATGGAGGAGGGGTGCGTCGTCGATCAGGTGGAGAGCGGCGCGACGGCGGTCACGCAGATCCTCACCTTGCCGTACGATCTGGTCCTCCTCGACTGGATGCTCCCGGACAAGGACGGGCTCGCGGTGTGTCGCGAGGTCCGGCAGCGGGGCTCGCGGGTGCCTATCTTGATGCTCACGGCGCGAGGGGACGTCGCCGAGCGCGTGACGGGGCTCGACGCGGGCGCGGACGACTACCTGCCCAAGCCCTTCGACCTCGCCGAGCTCCTGGCGCGGGTCCGCGCGCTCACCCGCCGCTCAGGGGGCGAGGGCCCCATCCGCGTCGGGCCGCTCGCCATCGATCGGGTCGAGCGCAAGGCAAGCCTCGAGGGACAGCGGCTCGATCTCACGCCGCGCGAATTCGCGCTCCTTGCGCACCTCGCCCACGAGGCGGGGCGCGTCGTGCCGCGCATGGAGATCCTCCAGCGGGTCTGGGAGATGAGCTTCGATCCTGGGTCGAACGTCATCGAGGTCCACATCAAGAACCTCCGCGACAAACTCGGCGTGCACGCGAGTCTCATCGAGACGGCGCGCGGCGTCGGTTACAAAATGGTCGCGCCGCCCGACCCCACAGAGGAGAGCGCACCCGACAGCGGCAGGTGACGCGGCGCGCGGGCGGCGGACGCGCGAGCGCGCCGACGTCTCGCGGCCACGCGCAGGCGACGGAAGCGACCTCTGCCGCTCGGGTGGGCGGAGATCGTCGACCCGCACGCCAGCGGCTCAGCCGCCCTCGCCTCGCCGGATGCCGTAGCCGCGGATCTTCTTGTGCAGGTTGGTCCGCTCGACACCGAGCACGGCGGCGGTGCGCGAGATGTTCCAGTCGAGCGCTCGGAGCGTCTCGACGATGTAGCCCCGCTCGGCGTGGTCCCGGTACTCGCGCAGCGTCAACCGCGTCCCGCCCGCCGCGACGGGCGGCGGCGTGGGGGTGCCACGATCGTCCTGCGAGAAGCCCTCGGCCGCGAGGCTCGGCGACGAGTCTTGCTCCGACGCCTCCTCCTCGAAGGGGTTCTCGTGCGGATCCTCGGGCAGATCCGCGATCGTCACCACGTCGCCCGAGAGGATGGCGGCGCGCTCGACGACGTTGCGGAGCTCGCGCACGTTCCCGGGCCACGAGCGGCGCGCGAGCGCCTTGTAGACCATGTCGTCGATGGGCTTGGGCCGCAGGCCGTTCTCCTCGAAGAACCCGCGCGCGAAGGACTCGGCGAGCGCGCGGATGTCCTCGGGGCGCTCGCGCAGCGCGGGGGTGCGGAGCGGGAAGACGTTGAGCCGGAAGAAGAGATCTTCACGGAAGCGCCCCTCCTTCGCCTCCTTCTCGAGATCCCTGTGCGTCGCGGCGAGCACGCGCACATCGACGTGGTGCACGGCCTCCGAGCCGACGCGGTTCACCTCGCCGTTCTGCAGCACGCGGAGCACCTTGGCCTGCGCGGACAGATCCATGTCGCCGATCTCGTCGAGGAAGATCGTGCCGTTGTGCGCGAGCTCGAAGAGGCCGCGCTTGCGCTGCTGCGCGCCGGTGAAGGCGCCCTTCTCGTGGCCGAAGAGCTCGCTCTCGATGAGCTCGCGAGGGATGGCCGCGCAGTTGACGCGCACGAAGGGCCGCTCGGCGCGCGGCGACAGCTTGACGATCGCGCGGGCGAGCAGCTCCTTGCCCGTGCCGCTCTCGCCGGTGATGAGGACGCTCGCCTTCGTGGGCGCGACCTTGTCGACGGCCGCGTAGAGCCTCTGCATCGCCGCGCTCGTCCCGATCATCTGGTAGCGGGACTCGACCTCGGCGGACAGGTCCGAGACGCGCTGGGCGAGGGTCGCGGTCCTTAGGACGTTGCGCACCGAGACGAGCACGCGCTCGCGCGCGAGGGGCTTCTCGAAGAAGTCGCTCGCGCCGAGCTTGATGGCGTGGACCGCGTCGTGCACCGAGGCGTGGCCCGAGACGACGATCACGGGCAGCTCCTTGAACGCGGCGTCCTTGCGCAGCCGCTCGAGCAGCTCGAGCCCCGAGATGCCCGGCAACTTCACGTCGAAGATGCAGAGATCGATCGCGTGCTCCTGCGCCTGGAGCGTCGCGAGGGCCTCCTCGGCGGAGCCAGCCTCGACGACACGGTAGCCCTCGCCCGAGAGCACCATGTCGAGCGTGCGACGGATGTTCTTCTCGTCGTCGACGACGAGCACGGTGGCGGTCTCGGCCATGCTCCCCCATATCGGAGCCCCGCCCGCGGCGCGAGATCGGCCGCGACGTGCCACGATCCAGACCAGGGGCCTTGTGGTTCAACCACTATCGCCTGGACGCCTGGGATCTGCTCGCCGAGCTCGGGGCGTCCTCCCGGAGCGTCGGATCGCCAAGGGGGCGTGAGCGCCGCTCGCGCGAACGCCCGGTGGGCTTCGAGGTGTGACCCGGGCTTCTCACGGGCCGGTGGCTCCGCGGAATCGGTCAGGCGATGGATTGGCGCGGGGGCTGCATGAACGCGCCGTCATGAAGCTCGTCACGATCGCGAAGCTCGTCGCCCTCCCGCTCGTCCTGTCCGCCGCCGCGTGCTCGTTCAAAGAAGAGGACGGGGGCGCGGACAAGTTCCGCGAGCCCATCCCGACGAAGGACGAGGTCCGGCTCGAGACGGCCTCTTCGGCGCCCGGCTCGTCGGCGGCGGTCACGCCGGGCGTCGGCACGGAGGCGCCGGGCTCGGCCGGGCTCGCGCGCTTCTACCTGCACACCCGCACGCTCTTCGACGGAGTGAACGCCGGCACGACGTACGTCTTCGGGCTGACGCACCTCGTCACATCGTACCCGCCGAGCAGCCTCAGCGATTCGGAGGCGCTCTGGGGTCCGTGGAGCGAAGATCTGTCGCCCGCCGAGTGGCGCATGCGGGTCACCGAGATGGAGGCCGGGAAGTTCGAGTACGCGTGGGAGGGTCGGAAGAAGGGCACGAAGGACGAGTTCCGCGCGGTGCTGCTCGGCACGGGGTACGCGAAGAAGGACGCGCGGCATGGCAAGGGGAGCTTCACGATCGACTACGACGTGGCGAGCGAGCTCGATCCAGGGCGTCTCGGGCGCGACGAGACGTCTGGCAAGACCGTGGTCGAGCACGACATCGCCTGGGAGAACAACACCTTCGGCCCGTCGAACGTGCACGTCGTCGGCAACCCCTCCGCGCGCGAGGGGGCGACCTTCGACATCACGCTCGCGCGCAACGGGCAGGGCAAGGGCGGAGACCTGCGGCTCGTCGCGCACGACGACCTCGACGACTCGAAGAAGACGGCGATGGAAGATCTCGTCTTGCACTCGCGGTGGCGGGGCGACGGAGCGGGCCGCGCGGACGTCATCGTGTCGGGCGGTGATCTCCCGACGCCCCCCGGCCAGGTGCACATCAGCGAGTGCTGGGGCACGAGCTTCGCGCGCAGCTACTACGGCGACGACGTCGGGCTCGAGGCGAGCGTGGGCACGGAGGACGTCTGCGCCTTCGCGACGGCGGAGTTCTGACGCCACGCTCCTCCTGACGCCACGCTCCTCCTGACGCCACGCTCCTCCTGACGCCACGCTCGTCCCCACTCCGCGCGATGGCCGCGTCTTGGCTTCGACGCGCCGTCGCTTCGTGTCGCATCGATCACGCTCGTCCAGGCGGAGCCGCGCCCGCTGGATCCGGCCCGATCCACGAGACTCGCAGGGCGAAGTCCGCTTCCCGCGTCGGCACCGGGTCCGAGAGAGAAGGCGGCCCCGATCGCTCGGCTTGGCAGGGCGACGCCTCGCTCCCCATGGCCACCGAGCGCCGACGCCGGGCGCGCGTGCTGATAGCGTCCCCGCGATGAGAGGCTCCCCGTGCGCGTCGGCCTGATCACCTGGGGCACCGAGGGCGACGTGCGGCCCTTCTTCGCGCTCGGACGCGCGCTCCGCGCCCGAGGACACGAGGTCGAGCTCGTCACCTCGAACCTCGAGGGCCACGATCACCAGCAGCTCGCGGCCTCCCTCGGGCTCGACTCCGTCTCCGTCGGGACCGCACACTACCGGGCGCACCGGGAGGCGATCGCGAAGAGCACGCGCGACACGTTCGAGGCGCGGACCGCCCTCGGGCAGCTCCGCGTGCTCATCGAGGAGCACCTCGAGCCGGTCATCCCCGAGCTCGAGGCGGCCTCCGTCGGGCTCGCCGAGCGGTGCGACGTCGTCGTCGGGCACTTCCTGGTGCACCCCGCCTCCGCCGCCGCGCTCGCCAAGGACAAACCCTACGTCGCGGTCGCGCTCCAGCCCATCGCGCCCACACGGTTCGCGCCGCCGATCGGAATGCCCTCGCTCGGCCCGTGGCTCAACCGGATCACCTGGCGCCTCTCCGCGCTCGTCCTCGAGCGGGTGCTCCTGCCGCGCGTCAACGCGACGCGCGCCCGCCTCGGCGTCGCGCCCACGACGCGCCTCTTCGACGGGAACTTCAACGGGGCGGCGTGTCTCTTGGTCGGGCTCTCGCCGTCGCTCTTCCCCCGACCGGCGGATTGGGACGATCAGATCGTGTTGCCCGGGTTCTTCGAGATCGCGACCGAGGCCCAGCCTTGGGAGCCCGACGCGGCCCTGCGGGAGTTCCTCGACGCCGGGACGCCGCCCGTGTTCTTGTCGTTCGGGAGCATGTTCCCGATGGACCTCGGGCGCGCCGAGGAGGCCGTCGAGATCTTCGTCGAGGCGCTCGGACGCGCGGGCGCGCGCGGGATCGTCCAGGCGCCGTCGCCGATCGTCGCGCGGCGCGGCGACGGCGTCGACCGGGAGCGCGTCCATTTCGTCGAGCGTGCGCCGCACGGGAGGCTCTTCCCGCTGTGCTCGGCGATTGTCCATCACGGGGGCGCGGGGACGACGCAGACGGCGCTCCTCGCGGGGAGGCCCTCGGTCATCGTCCCGCACGTGACCGATCAGTTCTTCTTCGGCGAGGTCCTCCGGGCGCGCGGGGTCGCGAGCGCGCCATTGCCCAGGCGAGCGCTCGACGGAACGGGGCTCGCGCGGAGGATCGGGGACGTCCTCGGGGATCCAGGGATGGCGACGCGCGCAGCGGCCCTCGGCGCGCGGATGGCGGACGAGCGTGGGGCCGAGCGGGCCGCCGAGCGCCTCGAGGACATCGCCCAAGGGCGCGGGTGACGGATCCCGCCGAGCGAGGGCGCGCGCGACGACGTCAGATCTCGCCGTACGCGCGCGAGACGATGCGCCTCGCGACCGACTGGGTGCCGGTGTGCTCGAAGTAGTTGGTCCCCATGTCGATGGCGGCGGCCACATAGTCGAGGCCGTTGTCTCCGACGTCCACGAAGCCGCGCACCTTCTCGAAGAGCCCCTCTTGCGTGATCCCGCCCCGATCGACGATCCCCTGGATCGTCGCGCCCGCGTTGTCGAGGGCGCCCGCGATGAGGCCGCGCTGGGTCGAGAGATCGCCGGGCAAGAAGGACGCGACCTTCTGGAAGACGCCGTGACCGAGCAATTCGTCGTCGCCGGCCGACGCGATGCGGTCCATGATCTTGCCGAGGAAGTCTGGGCCGAGCGGGAGCACACAGTCGAAGGTGGTCCACGCGGCGAGCCGCATGAGATCCTCCTTCGCCGCGCCCGCGAGCGAGCTCGCGAAGTCGGCCACGCTGTCTCCGGGGATCCCATTGACGAGGCAGAAGCCCGCGAGCTCCGCGGCGAACTTGAGCCCCGCGTCGATGGCTTGCGTGGTGTCGGCCGAGGGGGTGATGGAGTCGAGGAAGGACAGGAAGGACACCTTCTCGCCGAGCTTGTGCCCGAGCGCGGCGAGGCCGCCGACCTTGTCGACGCCGTCGACGGCGGAGTAGAGCCAGACAGCGCGCTGGTATCGATTGGACTCGTCGGCGTAGAGGGCGATGGCGCGCTCGCCGACGGACTGGATGATCGACTCGTCGGTCTCGCCGGTGACGACCGCACACATGCGCTCGAGGCTGGTCACGTTCTCCCACTCGCCCGGGACGACGAAGTCGAGGGCGTCGAGCAGCGTGACGGTGAGGCCCCCCTGCGGGAGGGCGGCGAGGACTTCGGAGAGGGCTTGGCTCATGGTTTGTCCTTGGGGGGTTGTAGCTTCGAGAGGCCGGCGAGATCGAAGCGCTCGAGGAGCGCCTTGCGGGCGGCGGGGTCGAGGGTCGTGCTGGACACCTTGACCTGCCAGCGCCCGGCGACGAGGAGGGCCGATTGGTTGGCGCCGACGGTGACGAGCGGGGAGCCGGCGACCTGCTCCTTCGCGCTCGAGAATTTGCCGCGCGCGTCGGGGTTCCCCTCGGTGTCGCTGATGGACGCGGTCGCGAGCTCCTTGCCGTCCTTCGTGATCTTGGCCTCGGCGAAGCCGGGCTTCTCCTGCGTGAAGGTGCGCGCGTAGCCGTCGATGGCCTTGGGGAAGAAGGCGTTGACCTCGCCGCCCGCGACGACGGGGGGCGGCGGGACCGGGGCCTTCTGGCGCTCCTCGGCGCTCGCGGCGGCCTTCTCCCACCGAGGGTTCGGCTTCTCGGTCTTGCCGCAGCCGGCCAGGGCGAGGGCGAGCGGCAGGGCGACGAGCGCGGCGAGGAAGGGTGAGCGCATCGAGAATGCGCTTCGCTGCAGGGCGCCGGGGCGACAAGGGAATTCCACGAGAGCCCCACGTTCGTCACTCCGCCTCGAGCACGCCGGACGCACGCAGGAGCCGCACCGCCTCTGCCGCGAGCCCGAGGTGCGCGCAGTGCGCCTCCGCTGTCGAGCCACGTCGCTTTCTCATATGGAGGTTCTGTACATCGAGGTGGCTGACCGCGCCGAGCGGCGCAGGATCGTCGTCCGGCGTCGGCTCCTCGCCCAGCTCGGACGACAGCCGATCGAAGACCGCCCCCGTCGAGGCGTAGCCGTGCGTCACCACGCTCGACGCCGTGAGGTAGAGGAAGCGCTCCCCCCGCGCCGCCCGCCGCGCGAAGGCGAGCGGCGTCTTCAAGGACGGCGCGAAGACCACGCCCTCGCGCAGCGCCCCGCGCTCGTCCTTCGCGTAGGGCGCATACAGGCTGTCGAGGAGGACGACGCCGCGGATCCGCCGCGGGTGGCGCTTCAGGACCGTCATCGACGCGCCGAACCCCGCGCTCCAGGACGAGAGCACGACGTGCCGCACCTTCGCCTTCGGGCCGTACGCCTCGCGGAGGGCGTCGTCCACGTGGGCCACGAGGCGATCGAAGGCCCCGGCCTCGGAGAGCGCCTTCTTGTAGGCCTCGCTCCCCTCGCCCAGATCGAGCCCGGCGAACACCATGGGGTGCCCCGGGCCCACGAACACCCGCCGCACGGCGTCGCCGAAGTGAAAGTGGAGGTACAGGTCGAGACCTTTGGGGGGCACGTCGCGGATCTTCGGGACGGCGACCTCGAGCCGTCCGTACTGCCGGTACGCGTGGTACGCGCCCATCCCCTGGTCCGGGGGTGCGCAGACGAGGCGCCGAGCCCCGGAGGACGGCGCCTCGGGCGCCGACAGCGCGGTCGAGGGCGATGGATGGTCGCTCGCGCGGGCGCGGGCGGCGTCGGAGGCCACGGACGCGCTCGGCGCAGGGGCCGTCGCGCTCGTGACACCGCTCGGCGCAGGGGCCGTCGCGTCCGTGGCACCCTTCGCGCTGCCGCTATCGCTTCCGGCAGGGAGGCCTCGCACTGGCGCGGGGGCCGCCGCGTCCGTGGCACCGTTCGCGGGGGCGAGCGCGCGCCGATCGCCCGGCGAGCCCACGGAGAAGGCGCCCGCGCACCCGAGCACGAGCGCGAGCGCCGTCGCGAGGGCCGGTGGCGTGCGACGCATGGGCTCGTCGTAGAGTCGAGCCGCCCCGAAGGCCCACTTCTCTGGGCTCACGCGCCACCCTTCGAGCCCGCGCCCGCCCACATCCCCCAGGCCCACGCCTGGCCCGATCGCTCGAGCGACCCGGCGACACACGGCGCGCGTGGACAGTCGAGGGCCGGGCGGCTACGACCCCGGCGCGCCCATGTCCGATCCCGAGAAGCGGCTCACCCCCCTCTTCGCCGCGCTCGCCAAGAAGCAGGCGGAGTCGCCGTGGCTCTTCGTGATCGTGGCGCTCCTCACGCTCATCCCGGCGGCCTGGGCCGCCTCGGGGCTCAAGCTGAAGCAGGATTTCGCCGAGCTCCTCCCCGAGAACAAGGACAGCGTCATCGAGGCGAAGCGTGTCCGCGCGCGCCTCCCCGGCGCCTCGACCCTCACCATCGTCGCCGAGACCACCGAGAAGCACCCGAAGGAGCTCGAGGCCTTCGTCGACGCGCTCGTCCCCAAGCTCCACGCGCTCGGCCCCGAGTGGGTGGGCCAGGTCGATCACGGCGTCCACGCGACCCGCGCCTTCTTCGACGAGAACAAGCTCCTCTTCGCCAAGCTCGAAGATCTCGAGCAGGCCCACAAGGACATCACCGAGCGCTACGACTACGAGGTCGGCAAGCGCGCCGGCACGATCCTCGACGAGGACGACGCCCCGCCGCCGGTCACCGCCGAGTCGATCAAGAGGCGCCTCCGCGGCGGCAAGCCCGAGCCCGATCCCAAGGACGAGAAGCCCGATCCCCACCCCGACGGCTACTATCGCAACCAGGAGGGCACCCTCATCGCCGTCCTCGTGCGCACCCCCGTCAGCGGCACCGCGCAGGAGGACGCCCTCCGCGCGAAGATCGAGGCCGTCGTCGCCGAGACGAACCCCAGGTCCTTCGCCCCGGACATGACCATCCACTACACCGGGAACCTCATCACCGGGAAGGAGGAGTACGAGGCCATCGTCCGCGATCTCGGCGAGGTGGGGCTCATCGGCGTGACGGGCGTCCTCGCGAGCGTGTTCCTCTTCTTCCTCCGCGTCCGCGTCGTGCTCACGATGGGCGGGACGTTGCTCGTCGCGCTCCTCTGGACCTTCGGCCTGACGCGCCTGTCGATCGGCTTCCTCAACAACACGACGGGGTTCCTCGTCAGCATCATCGCCGGCAACGGCATCAACTACGGGATCATGTACATGGCGCGGTACATCGAGGCGCGCCGAGACGAGCACCTCGACGTCGCCGAGGCCATCCGCGTCTCGCACCGGGACACCTGGATCCCGACGCTCGCCTCGAGCGCGACCGCGATGCTCGCGTACGGCTCGCTCGTGCTCACCGATTTCCGCGGCTTCAAGCACTTCGGGATCATCGGCGGCTACGGGATGATCTTCTGCTGGGTCGCGACGTACGTCTTCACGCCGGCGATCCTCGCCGCGAGCGAGCGCGTGCTGCCGTCGTACCGCGAGGGCAAGCCCCACAAGGGCATGCGGCTCGACTACGGCTGGCCCTTCGAGAAGCTCGCCTTCGCGGCGCCGCGGCTCCTCACCGTCGTGGGGGGCGTCCTCCTGCTCGTCTCGCTCTTCTTCTCGGCCAAGTACTTCCTGGCCGATCCGATGGAGTACGACATGACGAAGGTCCGCAACGAGCGCAAGGAGCGCACGAGCGCGGGTGTCCTCCAGGGCAAGGTCGACGGGCTCGTCGGGCGGCTCGGGCAGGACGGGCTCGCCATCGTCACCGATCGGCTCGACCAGGTGCCGCTGCTCGAGATCGAGCTCGAGCAGCGCCGCGCCGCCGCCCCGCCCGACAAGAAGCCCTTCGAGCAGGTCGTGACGATCTTCTCGCTCCTCCCCAAGCAGCAGGTGGAGAAGATCCCGCTCGTCAACGAGATGCGCGAGCGCATCCTGCGCGCGCGGCAGCGAGGCCTCATCGAGGACAAGGACTGGGTCGAGCTCGAGCCCCAGCTCCCGAAGGCCCCGGTCCACGAGATCGGCATCGCGGATCTCCCGGAGCAGGTGGCGCGGAGCTTCACCGAGAAGGACGGCACCCGCGGGCGCATCGTCTACATCGTGCCCACCGTCGGGGAGAGCGTGTGGGACGGCAAGTACCTCATCCGCTGGGCCGATTCCTTCCGCAAGACCACGCTGCCCAACGGGGAGATCATCAAGGGCTCCGGGCAGAGCGTCATCTTCGCCGACATGATCCAGACCGTCGGTGAGGACGCGCCGAGGGCGATCATCGCCTGCTCCGTCGGGAGCATCCTCATCATCCTCGTCGCCTTCCGCGGACACGTGCACTCGCTCGGCGTCTTCGTCCCGTGGCTGCTCGGGCTCGCGATGATGGTCGCCTTCTTGTACCTCGACCACATCAAGCTGAACTTCCTGAACTTCGTCGCCTTGCCCATCACGGTCGGGATCGGCGCCGAGTATGCGCACAACCTGATGCAGCGCTACCGGGTGGAGGGACGGGCGCGGCTCGGGCGCGTCATCCGCGAGGCGGGCGGCGCGGTCATCCTGTGCTCGCTGACGACGGTCATCGGGTACCTCGCGCTCCTCAAGTCGATCAACAGGGGGATCGTCGGCTTCGGGCTCGCGGCGGCGATGGGCGAGATCACCTGCATCGCCGCGGCGGTGCTCGTCTTGCCGGCGTACCTCGTCTGGCGCGGCAAGCCCGCGCCAGACGAGCCGCCGAGGGACGGAGCGTGAAGCGGCTCGAGCAGACGCCGTCGAAGGCCTCGACGCCGAACCTGTGCTGGCCGCCGAGGGACGGCGCGTGAGCCGGCTCGAGCAGGGCGGCGTCCTCTTCGTGCTCGGCGCGACGGGCCTCACCGGCCGGAGCCTCGTCGCGCACGCCGCACGCGAGGGCTACCGCGTCCACGCGCACGTCCGACCGGGCAGCGACGGCGACACGAAGGCCGACGCGCTCCGCCCCATGGGCGCCGACGTCGATCGGACGCCGTGGGAGGTCGAGGCCATGACCGAGACGCTGCGACGTCTCCGGCCGGACGCGCTGTTCCTGCTCCTCGGGACGACGCGGCGACGCGCGAGAGAGGCCGCGGGCGCGGGACGCGACGAGGGCTACATGGCCGTCGACTACGGGCTCACGGCGCTCGCGATCGACGCCGCGCGCGACGCGGAGATCCGGCCCGTCGTCGTCTACCTCTCGTCGGCTGGAGCCGAGGGTGGGCGCGGCGCCTACCTGGCTGCGCGCGCGCGCTGCGAGGAGAAGCTCGTCGCGAGCGGCCTGCCGTACCGCATCGCGCGGCCGTCGTTCATCGTGGGCGATCGGCCGGGAGAGCCACGGACGAGCGAGCGGATCGGTGTCCCCCTCGCCGACGCAGCGCTCTCCCTGGCGGGAGCGCTCGGCGCGAAGCGGCTCCGCGCGCGGTACCGCTCGACGACGGGCGAGCTGCTCGCCGCAGCGCTGTTGCGCCTCGCCGCGAGGGAAGGCGACCGCGTCTACGAGTCCGAAGAGCTGCGCTGAGGGGGGATCTCGTCGTGGCGCCTCGCGCCCCCTCCCTGGGCTCGTGTTCCCGGCCCCTTCCACACGGACTTCGTCTCGACGAAGCGCTCGATCGGCGCCTCGCGCCTCCTTCCCTGGGCTCGTGTTCCCGGTCCCTTCGGCGCCCACACCCGCGCGTCGGGGACGTCGATCCCCTCCGAGGGGCCCCCCGAGACAGCCGAGCCGACCGCCAGTTCCCGGTCCCTTCGGCGCGCACGGCCACGCATTGGGGACGTCGAGCCCGTCGGAGGGCCCCTCGAGACACCCGAGCCGACCGCCAGTGTGACTCGACGCTCAACGGTCGGGGAACGCGAGCTCGACACGCGAGCGCGAGCTCTCGCGGTACTGCGCGAGCGAGCGGCCGAGCCGCTCCGCGAAGAGCAGCCGCGCCACGTCGCACGACACCTCCGCGAGGGGCCGATCGCGGAGCCCCGGGATGGCGCGGTGCGCGTCGCGGATCTCAGTGGCGCTCGGGACGACCATCGGCGCGATCACGAGATCCACGTACCTCGCGGCGAGCGCCTCGCGACGCAGGAAGCGGAGCACGTCGCCCTCCGACATCCCCTCGCGCTCGGCCGCGGCGGTGAGCTTGCTCTCGCCGCGCACCCGAGCGACGAGCATCGCGCGCGACAGCGTGATCCGCGCCTCGAGGTCCTTGCGCTCGTCTTCGATGACCCGACGCGCGCGCGTGCACGGATCGGTCATCACCCAGTCACGCCGCTCGAGCGGCGTCGACGCGAGGAGCTCTGTGGCTACGTGGCGATCGATCGCCGCCCGCAAGAACCTCGGCTTCGGCAGGCCGCGCTCGTCGTCCGGCGCCTCACCGACGGCGAGCGCCTCGAGCCGCGCCTCGAACGCGAGCTCGCGCTCGGTGATCGCCCGAGGGTGGTCGGGACCGCCCGTGTCGGGCGATAGGAAGACCACCGCCGTGCGATCGATCGGGATCGCGCCGCGCCCTGCGTCTCCGAGGAGCCCGAGCGCCACGGCCGCGGCTCTCAACATCATCGCGCGCGCGTCAGCCGGCTGCGCTGCCAGGCTCGAGCTCGCCCGAGGTCGGCTCTTCGGCGGAGCCGCTGTCGAGCGGAGGCGGCGGGTGCGACCGCGCGATGCGCCGCGCCCTCAAGAACTCGCCGAAGGCGGCGAGCGCCTCGAGGTCACGCGGGCCGAGCGAGTCGAGGAGCTCGCGGACGTGCTTGCGCATGAGCTCGGCGTTGCGCTGCTTGCGGGCCTCACGGGCCTCCAGCACCGAGAGCGGCACCTCGTCGGGGCGGCTCGGATCGTCGGGCTCGACCTGCCGCGGCACGGCCTGGATCGCGTGCGCCGTGAGCCACGCCTCCATGAAGGTGCGGAGCCGCTCGCTGCGGAAGACGAACCACCGCTCGCGGTCGCCGGCGTAAGTCATGAGCACGTCCTTGAAGCGCCGGAACGCCCCCTTCCCATCGATGCTCGCGCTCAGCTTGCCGCGCAGATCCACGTCCTCGACGAGCGGGATGAAGCGCTCCATCCAGCGGTACTGCTCGCGGCTCGAGACCGGCGCGATGCGGACGTAGGCTGCGTCGGCGTGGATGCGCGCGTGCATCTGCGGATCGGCCACCCCGTCGACGACGCGCAGGACGTCCCCCGTCGGCACGTGGAGGTACGAGTGCACCTCGGGCGCGTTGTTCTCGAAAGCGTCCTCGAGCGCCTCCCAGTCGATGGGGACGTCGCGGATCGGCTTGTCGGGGGGATCGCTCATCAGTCGGAGACTCGGTGCTGGGCTCGTGGGATCCTTGGCGAGGGCGTTCATCGTAGTCGTACGAGCGCAACATCGCAAAGGCTGCGTTTGTTCCGACGCGAGCGGCGAAGCGGGCGCCAGGCGCCGACCTCGCGCTCGCCGGCTCAACCGCCCTTCAAGAAGAGCGCGCGGCCGAGGTAGCCGAGCACCATCAAGAAGGCGGGGGCGCCCAGGATCCAGAGGAGCGGCAGCGAGCCGTCGTCCGTCCTGGACGGCGAGCGGCGGCGAACGGGAGCGCGCGAGACCATGATCGTGATCCATAGTACGGGCTCCCGGGCCGCCGCAACCCGCGCGGCACGCCCACGGGCGACGGATCCGGTGGTAGTCTCCGGCGGCCGATGACCACCGACGTGGCCGCTGAGACCACCTTCGCCGGCGCGCTCGGTCGCGAGCTCGGCGTCCGCGAGGTCCGTACGGGAGCTTGGTTCACCAAGCTCGTGACGCTCTACATCCAGTTCCACCACGCGCGGCCGCGCGCGGCGGACGACTGCGGCGCGAGCGAGCGCGCCGATCGGCTCATCTTCCGGGCCGCGGCGCGCTCGGCCCTGTCGGGAGCCGCCGCCGCGGCGACGACGACGGGCGCGACGGTGCTGACGCTCCAGACGAGCGGCTTCGCGGGGATCGCCGCGCTGCCGACGGCCGCCGCGGGGATCTTCCTCGAGATGCTCTACCGCGCGATCGTCCACGTCGAGCTGACGGTGGACATCGCGCGGACGTACGGCGTCGAGCTCGACGTGAAGGACCAGGGCGACGTCATGCGGCTCTACGCGCTCGCCTTCGGGCTCGAGGAGACCCCCGGCGCGCTCGGCGAGGCGCGGACGCTCATCGACAACGTGACGCGGCTCTCGGGCAGCGACGTCGGCGACAACATCGGCTCGCGCCTGCTCGGCGACGCGCTGAAGCGCAACGGCGTCCCGTTCATGGGCATCGCGGCCTCGGCCATCGCGAACTACCGCCTCACGAAGAAGCTCGGCGCGACGGTCCACCGATACGTGCGCTTCGAGACGGCGCTGAAGGAGGCGTTCGTCGACGACATGATCTCGGGCGGAGACCACGCCGAGCTCCTGCTCGAGGGCGTATGGTTCATGATGACCTCGGACGGCAAGCTCGCCCCCGAGGAGACGGCGATCCTCGTCTGGCTGCTCAAGAAGTCGCCGCGCGAGACGCGCTCGCGGCTGAGCGCGCGGTTCGTGGAGGACGAGGGGGCCTTCTTGCAGCGGCTCCGCGGCGTCGAGGACGAGACGCTGCGGGACCGGCTCCTGCGCGCCTTCATGGTCGCGACCATCGCGGACGGGCGCCCGACGCTCCCCGAGCGCCGCCTCCTACGGAACGCGGCGAAGGCGCTCGGCCGCGAGCTCGATCTCGACCTCGTGCACCGCATCGCCGACGATCTCGACCGCGGCCCGCGACGCTGAGCGGCCTCCGCTCGGCGCGCGGCCGAGCGGCGCGCTTCCCTCTTTACTCCGGGCGGCTCTCGCCCGTACCGTGCGGGTCCCATGTTCAAAGAGTCGCTCGAAGCGGTCGTGAACGGCACCGAGGGCGCGCTCGCCGGGCTCCTCATGGACTTCCAGGGCGTGGCCGTCGAGAGCTACGCGAGGGAGGGCGCGAGCGTCGACGTGGACGTCATCGGCGCGGAGTTCAGCGTCATCGTCAAGTCCGTGCAGCGCGCGACCGAGTCGCTCGAGGCCGGAGGAGCGCGCGAGCTCGCGGTGACGAGCGACCGGCTCGTCACGCTGATCCGCGTCATCAACGACGACTACTTCGTCGCCATCGCGCTCGAGCCGACGGGGAACATCGGCAAGGGCCGCTACCTCCTGCGGACGGCGGCGCCGACGCTCCTCGCCGAGCTGTCGTGAGCTGAGGGCGCGTGGCACACCGGCGTCGAGCCCTCGCTCCGGTCGCGGCGAGCCCGCTCGCCGTGCGCGTCCTGTCGGGGCCGAGCCTCGGCCTGCTGGGGACGCGCGAGCCCGCCCTCTACGGGCGGACGACGCTCGCCGAGATCCACGCGGCGCTGGACGCCCTCGCCGGGACGCGCGGCGCCACGCTCGAGTGCCGCCAGAGCAACCACGAGGGCGATCTCGTGACCTGGGTGGGCGAGGCGGCGGACGACGGCTTCGACGGCGTCGTGCTCAACCCCGGCGCGTACGCGCACACGAGCCTCGCGCTCCTCGACGCCGTGCGAGCCACGAGCGTGCCGGTCGTCGAGGTGCATCTGTCGAACCCGGACGCCCGGGAGCCCATCCGGCGCCGTGCGCTCGTCGCCCGCGCGTGCCTCGGTCGGATCGCTGGCTTCGGGCCGGCCTCGTACGAGCTCGGGCTCGTGGCGCTGCTCGAGCACCTCGCGGCGCGCCGGAGCGCGCCCGAGCCCCCTCCTCGCCCGCCGAAGGGACCGCGAAACCCGCTACGCATTGTCGGCGCGAGACGCGGCGCGTAGAGTCCAAGCTCGTCTCATGGCCTCGAAGAAGAAGCCCGCCCCGAAGGCGGCCCCCGTGCCCGCCCGCGTGACGACGCCGAAGTCCGCGCTCCGCATCTCGCACGACGAGCTGTCGTCGCTCTTCCGGCTGATGGAGCGACGATCGATCCACGAGCTCGCCTACGAGGACGCGGACATCCAGCTCCGCGTCGTTCGGGGCTCGAGGCACGCGGAGCCCGCCCCCGCGCCCTCTCAGCCGCCCCGCGCCGCGCCCATGGAGGCGCACGTCGCGCAGGAGGAGCCCGAGGACGTCGCCTACGTGACCTCGCCCTTCGTGGGGACCTTCTACCGCGCCGCTTCGCCCGAGTCCCCGTCCTTCGTCGAAATCGGGAGCCTGGTGCAGCCCGGGCAGACGCTCTGCATCGTCGAGGCGATGAAGATGTTCAATCAGATCGAGGCCGACGAGGCGGGCACCATCAGCGCGATCCTCGTGGAGAACGGCAAGGCCGTCGAGTTCGGCCAGCGCCTCTTCGCGATCCGCCGCGCGCGCTGAGGGGCGTTGCGACGGCGCGGGCTCGCCAGCGTCTTCGACAGGGTCGCCCTCTTCGCGAGGGGGGCAGACGAGGACGTCGGGCAAGCCGAGGCGGCGCTCGCGCGGGGCGAGGCGCTCGGAGCGCTCCGCCACGCCGAGCGCGCGCTCTCCAAGGCGAGCGAGAACGAGCTCGCTCTCGCGCTCGCGGCCGAGGCGGCCCGCGCGCTCGGGCTCTGGGAGCGCCTCGCAGCGCTCCTGGAGAGGCTCATCGCCATCGCGCCGGACCTGACGGAAGCGGCGCTCGAGCTCGGCCTCACGCTGCGGCGACTCGGGCGCTCGAAGGACGCCGAGCTCGTCCTCTCGCGGCTCGCTGCGGGGGCCGACGCGACCTCGGACGCAGCCGCGATCGCGCTCGCGGAGGACGACCTCGGGCGCGCGGATCTCGAGCGCGCAGGCTCTTGGCTCCGGGGACGGAGTGGGGAGCGCGCGCGCGTCCTTCGCGCCGTGACGGCCGCACTCGCGGGCGCCGAGGACGTCGCGCGCGACGAGCTCGAGGGACTCGTGGACGCCGATCCCACCGACGCCCTCGCGGCGCTCGCGCGCGGTCTCGCGGGCCGCGAGCACGACTCGCGGCTCCTCGTGCGCGCCGCGCTGCTCGACGCTCCCTTTGCGCGGCGGCGGCTCGCGGAGCGGCTGGGTCAGGTCGGCGAGACCGCGCGCAAGGACCTGATCACAATCTTGGACAAGACGCGACTCCTCGAAGATCCGGTCCTCGAGGCCGCCGCGGCCACCGCGAGCGGCGAGCGCGCGCGCGCCACGGCGGCGCTCACCCGTGCGGCCGATGCTGGCGACCACGACGCCGCGCGCGAGCTCGTGCGGATGGCGATGCTCACCGAGGACCCGTCGCTGCTCACCGCCGCGCTCGCACGGCTCCCCGGAGATCCGTTGCCCGAAGAGCGCGCCGTCGCAGCGTCCCTCGTCGAGCGAGACGCGGCGACGGCGCTCACCCTGCTCGAGGCGGCGGGCCCGCGGCCGTGGGCGGCGAAGCTCCGGGGCGCGCTCGTCGCGTCGCTCCTGCCGGTGAACGGGCTCCAGGACCGCGCGGCCCTCGGGAGGCTCGTTCGGCGAGCCGCGCGCGCCGTGGACGATCCGGACGCGCTCGCCGCCGAGGAGCGCCTCGCCGAGGGCGCACGCCGGCTCCCGCGCCTGTCGGTGATGGGCGAGTTCAACGCAGGCAAGAGCACGCTGGTGAACGCCCTGCTCGGCGCCGAGATCGCCCCGATGGGCGTCTTGCCGACGACCGCGGTCTTGCACCACATCGTCTACGCTGAGGAGCCCTTCGCGCGGATCACGCTCGACGAGGGGCGCGATCGCGTCGTCGCGCCGACCGAGCTGCGCTCGACGCTCCGCGAGCTCGATCGCGCGGGGCGGGCCGCCGCGCGTGTCACGGTGGGCCTACCGCTCCCCTTCCTCCGATCGATCGAGCTCGTCGACACGCCAGGGTACAACGCGGAGAGCGCGCTCCACCGCGAGATCGCCGATCGCGGCCTCGAGGAGACGGACGTCGTCCTCTTCTTGCTCGACGCAGGCCAGGCCTGGAAGGCCTCCGAGCGCGGCGCGATCGAGCGGGCGCAGGCCGCCGGGGCGAGCCTCCTCGTCGTCGTGAACAAGATCGATCGGGTCCCGGACGGCGAGCGCGCGAAGCTCCATGAGCACGTCGAGCGGGAGACGAGCCGCGTGGTCGGAGAGACCCTCGCCGAGGTGAGCTGGGTGTCTGCCCGGGAGGGGCTCGCGGCGCGGCTCCGGGGCGAGGAGGCGGAGGGCTCGGGGGTGGCTGGGTTGCTTCGGCTGCTCGACGAGCGGATCGTCGCGCGCGCGGCGCAGCTGCTCGATCGAGCGGAGCGGCGGCGGCTCGCGCGGATCGTCACGGGCCTCCTCCTGACGACCCGGCGCGCCGTCGAGGTCGAGCGCGCGGCCGCGAAGGCCGAGGCCGAGGCCCGCGCCAAGTGCGACGCGCTCGCGCAGGCGCTGTCCTCGGAGGGCTCCCGTGTCGCGCACCTGGCGACGCGAGAGATCGCCGAGCCCCTCGCGGCGCTCCACGTCGATCTCTCCTCGTTCCGCGGCCCGCTCGACGGGAGCGCTCGCCGGGCCGTCGCGGCGCGGGTCGTCGGTCGTCTCTCCTCGCCGCTCCTCGGCGCGCTCGCCGAAGAAGTCCCTACGGCCGCGCGCCCCGCGGTGGATGCAGCCATCGAGGCGGCGCTCCTCGGCGCCGCGCACGTCGCGGAGAGCCCCGCCGCGCTCGCCGCCCTCACGCGCGATCGCCTCGTCGAGCTCGCGGCCGCGGCGGTGTCCCGCGCGCTCTTCCGCGAGGCGCGAATCTGGAGCCTCGGTCCCCCGGCCGCCCACCGGGCGCTCGTCACGGTCGAGGCGCTCGTCGCCGCCCTCCCCCGGGCGCACCCTGCGCCTTAGTGCCGCACCTCGCCGTCGCCCTCCCCCGCGACGCACCCTGCGCCCTGGTGCCGCGCCTCGTCGCCGCCCGCCCCCGCGACGCACCCTGCGCCCTGCTGCCGCACCTCGTCGCCGAGATCCACGACCTCGCATGGGGTGGGACGCAAGCGCGGACGCGAGGCTCAGGGCTTCTTCGAGGTCGGGACCATGCGCTTCTGGATGGGGATGCGCCCGACGACCGACGCCCCGAGCGCGCGGGGTGGGAACGGAGCCGGGGGCTCGGGGGGCACCGCCTGGAGCGACGAACCGGTGAAGAGGACGGAGCTCGCCGCCGTCTCACTTCGCACGCTCGACACCTCGGTCGACAGCTGCACGTACGTCTCTCCACGCGCGGACACGAGGAGCGGCGCGAGCTGCGTCGCCCGCCGCTCGACGAAGGTGAAGAGCTCCTCCACGGGGACCGCGAGGGTGAGCTCGTCACGCAGCTTGGCGACGGAGACGCCATCATCGACGAGGACGCGGAGCGAGGTGCCACGCTCCGTCGCAAGGATCTTGACGATGAGGGCCCCGTCGATCCAGTCACACCCGCCCACGCGCGCGAGCACCTCCAGGATCCGCCCGGCGCCGGTCCGCGGCGCCGCGATGCGCGCCATGTGATCGAGGAGACGAAACACCCGCTCGCGTGGGCTCGCCTCGAGCAACGACGCCGCCGGGCGCAGGGCCTCGTCGAGGATCTCGTCGGTGACCTCGAAGCAGGTGCCGATGTCGACGAACGAAGAGACCACGGATGCACTATGCCCAAGGATCCCTCTTGGATCCAACCAAACCGCGCGGCGACCCGATCGGCGCGCGGCTCACTCGCCGCAGACGTCGGGGTGCTCGCCCGCGTCGAGCGACGTGTCCTCCCACGACTTCACGATGAAGCCGCTCGCCGGCCCGCTCTTGCCGATGTCCATGTGGAAGTGGTTGCGGTGGTCGGCGTTGTAGTTGGGGGTGAGGATCGTCGAGAAGACCGACGCGGACTTCATCGCGCAGACGAGCTGGTAGAGTTCGAGGCTCTTGCCGGATTGCTTGGCGATCCCCGCGCCGCAGGTGTCGGTCGTCCCCGCCGTCACGTAGGTCGCCGCGTCGTTCACGTCGTAGAGCGTGCCGTCGGCCTTGTAGAGATAGCGGACGTCCATCGCGCGACCCCAGGAGTGGTTCGAGTACCCGTTCGAGCCGCAGTCGGGCTCGGGGTCGTTGACGCCCCGACAGTCGTTGGTCTTCGACCACGCGCAGCAGCATCGGTAGCAGTACGATCCGAGCGTCCCCACACGCACGAAGCCATGCTTTTTGTACACGGTCGCCGCCGCCCAGAGCGTCTTCACGAAGGCGCAGGCGATGGGATCGCCGGTCGGCGCGGACTTCGTGCCGTTCGTGAAGAGGACGCCGTTCAGCGGGCCGGTGAGGTGCACGGCGTCGACCACACCCTTCGCCGCCGTCTTCGTGTACGGCACCCCGAGCGCATCGAGCTCGCCGAGGCAGCCGCCTTGGGTCGAGCCCGCCGAGCCCGCCGAGGACCCGCCCTTGCCCGCGCTGCCGGCCGTCGCGCCGCCCTTGCCCGCGCCGCCAGCCGTCGATCCGGACGCTCCCGCGCCACCTGCCGTCGCGCCGCCCGCGCCGCCCGCCGCGCCGCCCGCGCCCGCCGCTGCGCCGCCCTTGCCCGCGCCGCCAGCCGTCGACCCGGCGCCGCCAGCCGTCGACCCGGCGCCGCCCGCGATCGATCCTGCCCCGCCGCCGTCGCCCGCCTGGCCAGTCGTCCCCGCACCGCCGCCAGCCGCCACGTGCACCCGCGAGTCACCCTCGTCCTCTGCGCCCCCGCACGCAGCGCCTCCGACGAGGACGAGAAATCCACCGAGGACGAGGGGCCGAACGATACGCATGGGTGCGCAGTGTACACGCAACGCCGCGCGCGATGAAGCTCCGCCGGGGGCGCGCAGAGCGCGGCGCGTGTCCCGCGCGGTCGGCGCGACGAGCGGAGCGTTCCATCGGCGCGCACCTGGGACCAGCTGCCCTGTCCGCTCGCTCCGGCGAGCCGCCGCGAAGCGCGCCTTCAGATGGCGCCCACGACGCCGTTCCCCACCCAGTCCCTCGACACCGTGGGGGCGATCACCCGGCCAGGCGCGCCGTCAGAAGGCGCCCACGACGCCGATCCCCACGCCGCCCCTCGACACCGTGGGGACGATCACTGGCTCCGGGATCTTGCGCTCGCGGAGCTCTCTTCGCTCGGGGACGTAGGTGACGTGCGCGTGGACGACGCCCCCGAGCGCGACGGCCGCGAACGCGCCGAACGACAGCCGATTGTAGAGCACGAGGCGGTCTCGCGCCTCTTCGGTCCGCGGCTTGTCGCTCGTGCCCGGGACGTAGTTCCGCTCGATGCTCTCCTTGGCGAAGTAGGTGACGGCGGACGCCGCCGCGAAGGTCGCCTCCACCCCGAGCAGGACGAAGCCGAGCGTGCGCTGGCCGTTCTGGAGCTGCCCGACCCCGAAGGGGATCGTGGCGAGGTACCGAGAGCTCTCCTTCACGCGGAGCTCCTCCTTCGCCATGCGCTCGACGAGCTCTTGACGCGCCTGCTCGCGACGCCGCTGCAGCTCGTGCTGGCGGCGCTCCTCCTCCTCGCGGACCAGCCGCTCCTGCTCGAGCCGCTTGATCTCCTCGCTCATCCGACCGCGCACCTCGGCGAACTTGTCGAGCACGGGCACGGGGAAGGCCGCGCGATCGGGGAAGAAGCTCGGATCGTCCAGGATGAGCTGCTCCATCTGCTTCTCGGCCTCGACGCCGCGCGCGTCCGCAAAGAGGCACGCGGACAGATACATCCGCGCTCGCTTGCGCAGCGAGGGATCCTTCAGGCTCCGCTCGGACGCCGGCGTCAGCATCTCGCGGAAGCGCTTCGTGCACTCCCCGTAGCTCTCCTTCTCGTACGCGTTGATGCCCTGCTCGAGGTTCGCCGCGTCGTCCGCGCGAGCCACGCTCGGCGCGAGCGCGGCGAGCGCGAGAGCAGCGGCGACGGTCGGTGCGCGCACGAGCCCGTATGGTAGCCGCGACCCCGCGGCGGTGGCCGAATATCGAGCGCGGCTCAACAATTCGGACGCCGAGGTCCCCCACGCGACTGTCTTGGTGTAAAATGGTTGCATGGCGCGTCTCCCACTCCTCGCTCTCTCTTCTCTCGTCACCGTGTCGACCGTGTTCCTCGCCTGCGGAGGTGGAAGTGAGGTCGATGGCCTCGATCTCGGAGGAGGGGGCTCTGCCGCCAGCGCGGGCTCGTCCCAGTCGGGCGCGGGCGGCGCGAAGGCGGGCAACGCCGGCGGCGGCGCCGGCGGCTCGTCGGCAGGCAACGGCGGCGGCGGCGCGAAGGCGGGCACCGGCGGCACCTCGGCGGGCAACGGCGGCGGCGGCGCCTCGGCGGGCAACGGGGGCAACGGCGGCGGCGGCGCCAAGGCAGGCAACGGCGGCGCCTCGGCGGGCAACGGCGGCGCCGCGGGCAACACCTGCGGCCCGACCACCAAGGACTGCAACAAAGACCCGGCCGACGGCTGCGAGACGACGACCTCGACAGACCCAAAGAACTGCGGCGACTGCGGCAAGGTCTGCCCGGGAGGCAGCAACGCCGAGCCCTCGTGCAAGGCCGGCCTCTGCTACCTCGAGTGCCAGACCGGCTTCAGCGACTGCAACAAGACCGAGTCGGACGGCTGCGAGGTCAAGACCGGATCGGACATCAACAACTGCGGCACCTGCGGCACGAAATGCGCCACTGGGCCGAACGCGGGGGCCGGCTGCTTCGACGGAAAGTGCGGCTTCGTCTGCACAGGCACGTACCAAGACTGCGACAAGATCACCACGAACGGATGCGAGTCCGACGTCAAGGCCGACCCAAACAACTGCGGAGCCTGTGGCGTCCAGTGCGCGGACGGCGGCGCGTGCGTCAACGGCGGCTGCCAGTGCGCGGGCACGACCTCCGAGGCGCAGCTCATCCCGCTCGACATGTACGTCATGTTCGACAAATCCGGCTCGATGAGCGGCTCGAAGTGGAACGCCGCGACCTCTGCGATGAAGAGCTTCATCCAGAACCCGGGCTCGACGTCGATGAGCGTGGGCATGAGCTTCTTCCCGAACCCGAACAACGAGAACGCTGGCTGCGCCGTGGCGAGCTATCAGACCCCCAAGGTCCCGATCGCCCTCTTGCCGGGCAACGCGACCGCGCTCGTCAACGCGATCAACGGCGAGGACCCCGACGGGGGGTTCACGCCGACGACCCCCGCGCTCACGGGCGCGCTCAACTACGCGAAGAGCTACGCGACCGGGCACCCCACCCACAAGACCATCGTCGTCTTCGTGACCGACGGCAATCCGGTGAGCTGCAGCGGGAACTCCATCGCCGCCGCGACCGCCGCCGCGACCGCCGCCGTCACCGGCAACCCCAGCATCCCGACCTACGTCGTCGGCGTCGGCACCTCGCTCACCAACCTGAACTCGATCGCCAACGGCGGCGGGACCGGCAGCGCCATCCTCGTCAACGGCGGCGACGCGAACGCCTTCATCGCCGCGATGAAGGCCATCCAGGGCAAGAGCCTCGGCTGCGAGTACCTCATCCCCGCGCCACCCCCCGGCAGCACCTTCGACCCGAACAAAGTCAACGTGAAGCTCACGCTGAACGGCGCGTCCTCGACGCTCGCGCAGGTCGCCAACGCGGGCGCGTGTGGGACGAAGGACGGTTGGTACTACGACGTCCCCGCGGCCCCGACGAAGATCCTCCTCTGCCCGACGACCTGCACCGCGGTGCAAAAGGACACGAAGGCGAAGGTCGAGCTCGAGCTGGGCTGCTCGACGAAGAAGGACTGAGCGCGAGGCTCACGCACGGCGGCCCCTCGGGCTCGCGTCGCGGAGCGTGACCCGACGAGACTGACGAGATGAGCCGCCGCGACCGCGCCCTGCTGGTGCTCGCCCTCCTCGCCGCGAGCTGCGCCGGAGGCGGCGTGGACGACGAGCGCGCACAGACCTCGGGCCTCGCCGGCGCGGCGGGCTCGGTGGCCGCCGGGCAGGCTGGCGCGGGCACCGCCGGATCGCTGGAGGGCGGCGTGGGGGGCTCCGTCCCCGGCGGTGCGGCGGGCTCGGGGGGCTCGGGTCCTCCTGGACCGACGATGCGCCCGTGCGGGGCGTCCTTTCATTGGACAGGCACTTCCAAGGACGTCAAGGTCGCGGGCGAATGGGACGGCTTCGATCTCGGCAAGGCCCAGGCGATGACGCAGGATGGCAAGGGCGGGCTGTCCCTGTCGCTGCCGCTCCCCCCGGGGACGCACGCTTACAAGCTCGTCGTCGACGGCACCTGGACGCTCGATCCGGCGGCGGGCCGACGGAAGTATGTGGCCGGCGTCGAGAACTCGGCGATCCAGGTCGGCGACTGCGCGCGCGCCGGGCTCCTGGTCGAGTCGTTCGAGGTGGCTCGCCCCGCGCCGGGCGCCGGCCACGTCGCCGCCAAGCTCCGCTGGCTCGTGCCCAAAGGCGCCGCGGGCGTCGGGACGGTGACCGTCGAGGGGCCCGCGAGCGCCTCGGTCGATCCCACCTCGGGAGAGGTGACGCTCACGGCGTCCGGGCTCGCGGACGGAAAGTATGGGGTGCGCGTGACGCCTGTCGCGCTCGATGGAGCCAAGGGCGACGATCTCCTTTTGCCCTTCTGGGTCGAGGCCGAGCGCTTCGACTGGCGGGACGCGCTCATCTACATGGCCGTCACCGATCGGTACCGCGACGGGGACACGAGCAACGATCCGGCCAAGGTCCCGGGCGTCGACCCACGCGGCGACTTCCAAGGGGGCGATCTCCAGGGGCTCGCCGCCGCGATCGACGACGGAACGCTCGACGCGCTCGGCGTACGCGCGCTGTGGCTCACCCCCTTCCAGACCAACCCTTCGGGCGCCTATCCCGCCTCGGACGGCGTCCACATGGTGACCGGGTACCACGGCTACTGGCCGACCAAGGCGCGCGCGGTCGACGCGCGAATCGGCGGGGAGCAGGCGCTCCACCAGCTCGTCGAGCGGGCGCACGCGCACGGGATCCGCGTGCTCATGGACTTCGTCGTGAACCACGTCCACGAGGACCACGAGTACGTGAAGCAGCACCCCGATTGGTTCCGCACCGGGTGTGTGTGCGGCACGGCCGGGTGCGATTGGACCGAGCACGCGCTCGACTGCATGTTCGCGCCGTACCTGCCGGACGTCGATCACACGGTCTTCCAGGCGACCGAGGCCTGGGTCGACGACGCCGCCTATTGGCTCGAGACCTTCGATCTCGACGGCCTGCGCGTCGACGCGGTGAAGCACGTCGAGGAGGCGGCGACGCGCAACCTGGCCGCGCGCGTGCGGGAGCGGTTCGAGCAGGCGGGGACGCGGTACTTCTTGATGGGCGAGACCGCGATGGGGTGGAGCGACTGCGCCGACCCGTGCAACGACGAAAATTATGGCACGATCTCGCGGTACATTGGTCCCTTTGGGCTCGACGGACAGTTCGATTTCGTCCTCTACCATGGCGTGTCGTACCGGACGTTCGCCGAGGAGCAGAAGGGCTTCCTCCACGCCGACTACTGGACGAAGCACGGCCTCGAGAAGTACCCGAAGGACGCGGTGATGACGCCGTACATCGGCTCGCACGACACGGCGCGCTTCGTGACGCTCGCGGACCCGAAGCAGCAGAGCGCGGCCGGGAACCAATGGGAAGGCGTCGCCGGACCCACCGTCGATCTCCTGCCCCACGAGCGCGCCCGCCTCGCGCTCGCGTGGCTCCTCGCGCTCCCAGGGGCGCCGCTCCTCTACTACGGCGACGAATATGGGGAGTCGGGGGGCGTCGACCCAAACAACCGGGTCATGCACCGGACCTCCCTCTCGTCGCTCGAGGGGGCCACCCTCTCGCTCACGAAGAAGCTCGGGCAGGCGCGCCGTGACGTGCCCGCGCTCCGACGCGGCGGGTACTCGACGCTCTACGCGACCGACGACGTCCTCGTCTTCGGGCGCCCGTGGGCCGGCGGTCCGGGGGCGATCGTCGGGCTGAACCGCACCGGGCAAGCGTTCGCCGTCGAGGTGGACGTGACCGGGCTCTTCTCGGCCGGCGACGCGGTGGTCGACCGGCTGAGCGGCGAGCCCATGACCGTGGGTGCGGGCGGAAAGCTCACCCTGACCCTCCCGGCGCGCGGGAGCGTCGTCGTCGCGAAGTGAGGGGACCCCCTCACCAGGTGGGGGGCGACGCTCTGCACCTGGCCGGCGCCACCTCCTCAGGCGACCTTGACGTCCCCGGCGCGCGCTGCGGGGACCGACCGCGGCGGCCGGAGCATGGACCGAACGACTCGCTCGACGTCGGCGAGCCCGTCGACATCGAAGGTGTGGGTCGCGCCGGCCGAGCGAGCGGCCTCGAGGCGCGGGCGCTCGCCCCACACGACCAGCGGCAGCGCGGAGGTCAGCGGTCCCTCACGGAGCGCGCGGACGAGCCGCTCGGCGTGGATGTCCGCGGAGGCCTTGATGAGCACCACGGCCGGCAACGACGAGGCGATGGCGACGAGCGCGCGGTAGTCGTCTGCATGACACTCCACGGGTGCGAGTCCGAAGAGGCGCGCGAGGACGTCACGGTGCAACTGAGAAGGCGCGACGAGGACGACGCGGCGCCCTGCCGCGACCGCCGGCGCCATCTCCACCGGGACGGGGAGGCCGCGGCGCGAGAGGTAATCCCGGACCGAGTGCTCGGTGATGCGGCGGTGACCGCCGGGCGTCGTCACGGCGTGCAGGAGGCCCGCGTCGCACCAGCGAATGACGGTCATCGACGTGACCCCAGCCCACACCGCGACCTGACCGGGCGTATAGTAACGGTGAACGGGCTCAGGGATCGAGGTCAGCGCCATGGATCCGCGATTATGCATGAAACATGCCATGAATCGAACGAACCATGGATTTTCCGGGATTCCTGGGTGCGCATGGGGAGACGCTGGGTCGGAGCTCCCGTGGTTGTGATGTTTTTTGCGTCGGTGTCGTGCGTTTCGCATCGGTTCGCGACGAGCTCGCCTGGCGAGCAGCTTGGGACCGTCGGGGCGGCGGCCGACTCCGGGAGCGCGGGGGCACGGCAGCCGGAGGCTCCGCGCGTGGCAGAGCCCTCGCCGAGCGGCGCCCCGACGACGTCCGCGCGCGTGGCAGAGCCCTCGCCGGGCTGCGCAGACTACCGGGCTCACCCGGTGCCACGGGTCGCCGAGGAGCGACCACGCCGCCGGGTGTTCTCCTGGGACGGGTACCTCACGCGATCGATCGAGGTGCGTTTCGGCGAGCGCAGCCACTGCGTCGAGGTGCTCTGGCCAGCGTCCGCTCGGAGCGGCGACGGCAAGGCGCTCGAGGTGTCACGACGCATCGATGACGGATGGCTCCGAGGCATCGAGAACACCCTCGCGCGGCTGCCCCACAGGCACGCCGCCCTCGTTGCACGCGTGGTCCTCGACGACCGCCCCACCGAGCACGGGATCGCGCCCTTCGACCGGCGTCGCACGGACGACGCCCGCGACGGCCACACCCTCTGGCTGCACGAGCGGCTCTTCACCGAGAAGAACCACTGGGCCCACGGCAATCACGGAGACTACTGGAGCTACCACACGAGCGACGACGGCGCGGCGTTCGACGATCAGCCGGCGACCCACGCGCTCTTCTCGCCGATCCTCCTCCACGAGATCGGCCACCTCGTCGCGTACGGCATCGTCAACGGCGTCTCGTCGAACGAGACCGTCCCCAAGTGCGCGAGGGTGTGTGGAGATCTCGGCGGCTGCAAGGAGCTCACGCAGAGGGAGCGCGAAGAGGGCTGCATCTCCCCGTACTGCATGCCCTTCAAGTTCGAGACCGGGACCGAGAACTGGGCGGAGATGTACAGGTTCTACTTCCAGAGCCGGGAGACGCGGGCGCTGGTCGCGGGCACTGCGTGCGAGCGGACCCTCGAGCGGATCCGCGGTGACGAGCCTCTGCCCGAAGCGCGCGGGCTGCCGGAGACGGGGCCCTTCGAGCGGTCGCGGTGGAAGAGCTGCGGCGGCGCTGCGTGCAAGCCGTTCTGATCGGCGACGCCAGAATGCCTTCGTGACCGTGTCGGCCGACACGCTCGGCGCTGCCCGCAAGCCGCTCGGATCGGCGACGTCAGGGATCCGCCCCGCGCGACGCGAGGTCGTCCTCGCGAGGCGCAGCGTGCAGGCCGCTCCGATCGGCGCCAGCGCAGGGGGAGCCCGTGGTATCCTGGAGGTGGTGCGATCTCGGCTCGTCGTCGGCGCAACGCTCCTCGCCACGTGGATCGCCCACGACGCGCAGGCGGAGCCCGCGGACCGCGACGCCGCGCGGCGCCTCTTCGCCGAAGCGGAGCGCGACGAGCGGGAGGGGCGCTGGGCCGACGCCCGCGCGAAGCTCCTGGACGTCGCCGCCTGGAAGGAGACCTTCGGTGTGCGCTACCACCTCGCGCACTGCGAGGAGCGCCTCGGGATGACGGCGTCCGCCGTCGCGAGCTACCGACGCGCGGCGGCCCTCGCCGAGGGGCTCCCGCCGAGAGAGCGAGACGACGGGAGGACGCGCGCCGAGGCGGCCGTGGCGCGGCTCCTGCCTCGCGTCCCTCGGCTGGTGCTCCGCGCGCCCGATGGGGCGACCGTCTTCATCGACGGGCGAGCGGTGACCCCCGACGGCGTCGAGGGTGTCCCGGTGGACCCCGGCGAGCACGGCGTGCGCGCGGAGCGTGGCGCGGACGAGGTGGTGACGCGGGTGCGGGTGCTCGAAGGGGAGCGGCGCGAGGTGACGCTCGCGTTCTCGCCCAGCCTGCCGCTGGGCAGCTCGGCTCCCGCGCTCGATCGAGGCGCGCGCTCGCCACGCGGGGCGAGCAGCGCTGCCCCGTGGATCGTGGGCGGCGCGGGGGCGGCGCTCTTGTTGACGAGCGGCTACCTCGGGTACCGCTGGCACCGGCTCCGCGGCGAGACGGACGCGGCCTGCGCGACGAACCCACGCTGCGATCCCCGACGCGAGGACGTGATCTCCACGTACCGCGCTTGGACGCTCGGCGCCGGAGTCCTCGGGGCGGCTGGGCTCGGAGTCGGGCTCGCGCTCGGCGCGCGCGCGCCCACCGTGAGCGGCCGCGGCGCAGCCCTCGACGTGCGAGGGCGGTTCTGAAGCAACGCGCGCCTCGCGTCTCCGCGCCACGGACGGGTGGGGCGCGACCCCGCCGCCCCGAGGGCCATCTCGACACGAAGTTGCCTCGATGCGCGGCGCCGTGGTCCGATCTCGCCCGTCATGAAGCCTCGCCCGCTCTCCCTCGTGGTCCTGGGCGCGCTCCTCGGGATCGCGTCCTCGGGCTGCATCATCGACCGGCGGCCCACGCCCACGGTGACGCCGCGGCCCGTCGCGTCGGCCGACGGCCGCAACCCCTTCTCGCGGCTCACGTTCCCGATCGTCCTTCGCCCGCCGTCTCGCCCGGCGCCGCCGCAGAGCGGCTCGCGCTGAGCGCGTCCCCCACGGGGAGCCCGAGCGTCCGCATCAGCGCGAGGGCGTTGCCCGAGCGGAGGACGCCGTCCCTCAGCTTGTAGTCGAACGCGAGCTCCTCGCCACGGGCGAGCTCGACGAGGTGCACGGGGCGGACTCGCTCGCCGAGCTCGTCGACGAGATCGACGAGCGCGAGATCGTGCGTCGTGAGGACCCCCATGGCGCCGGCCGCGAGGAGGTGGAGGACGACCGCCTTCGCGCCCGCGTGGCGCTCCTCGCTGTTCGTCCCGTGGAGCACCTCGTCGAGCAGGAAGAGCGTCGGACCCACGCTCGCGAGATCGACGACCCGGCGCAGCGCGAGGAGCTCTGCGTAGAAGTGCGACACGCCGTCGGCGACCGAGTCGGACACGCGCAGGCTCGTGCCGAGGGACATCGGCGAGACCATGAGCCGCCGCGCCGTGACAGGGATCCCCGCGCGACCGAGCACCACCGCGAGGCCCATCGCGCGGAGCAGCGTGCTCTTGCCAGACATGTTGGAGCCCGTGATGAAGAGCAGCGTCCCCGGCCCACCCAGCAGGACGTCGTTCGGCACGCGGCGCGCCCTCGGCAAGAGCGGGTGCGCGAGCCCCTCCGCCCGAAACATCGGCTCTCCCTCGACGACGTCGGCAAACGAAGCGTCGGGGTTCTCGAACAGGAACGTCCCGACGTCCGCGAGCGCCTCGAGCTCGTCCATCGCCGCCCGAGCGCCGCGCAGGGCCTCCGCGTGCGCGACGCGCCAGCGACGGAACGCGAAGCCGAGCCACACGTCGAAGAGCAGGAGCCACGCGAAGAGGAGACCGAGCGGGACGCTGCTCCGCACCTCCGCCCACGACGCGAGCCGGTGGAGCGACGCGTGCCCCGCGCGGGCGCGGCCGAGATCCGCGAGCAGCCCGTCGACGAGCGGATCGCCCGTGCGCTCGCCCCAGATGGCGCCCGCGAGATCGCCGATCGACGAGAGGCGCCCGAGGCCCGCCTGCGCGCGGAGCAGGCCCACGACGTCGCCCTGAGCGACCCACGCGGCCATCGCCTGGAGCGCGAGCAGGCCCACGTACACGCCGTCGGGCAGCCGCCCCGCGCGAGCCACGAGCGCCGCGGCGAGGGTCAGGGGCGGGAGCACGATCCCGGCGACGAGCGGCACCCTCGAGCGCCGCTCGTCGCTGTCCTCGAGCACTGGCATGGCCGCGGCGTCGAAGCGCTCACGCGCGATCGCCTCGACGAGATCGGGGCGGCTCGCGAGGGCGCGCGCCGCGGCGATCCGGGCGCCGAGCGCGCTCGGCTCGGGGGGAGCGACGAGCGCACGACCGAGCACGCGACGCCCCCCCTCGCTCCCGAGCGCATCGAGGACGGACAGGACGGAGCGTGGGCCAAAGAGGTCGAGATCCCGAGCAAACGGCGGCGCGTCGGCCGGGCCGTCTCGCGCCGGGAGATCCGCGAGGCGGTCGCCGAGCCGCGCGAGGCCGCGCTCCTGGAAGGCGAGCGCCCGCGCGAGCCGCTCTTCTTCACGCGACGAGCGCGCGTGCGCGAGGACGAGCCCGAGGAAGGCCGCCGAGAGCGCGACGGCGACCCATAGCGTCCACGAGGTCCCCGCGAACACCGCGGACGCCGCGCTGCCGGCGCCGAGCAGGAAGACGACGACGCGGAGGCTCGAGATGCCGAGGGCTCGACGCTCCTCGGCGGCCTTGGCCACGACGAGCGCGTCACGACGCGCGGTGCGGTGGGCAGCAGGGTCCACGGGCGCGGGCTCCTAGCGCCACGCGTGGCGAGGCGTCAAACCCCCCCCCGAGCCAGGGCCGAAACTCGGTACCGCCAGCGACCTCCGTCGGGGCCACGAGGACAGCAAGGCGCCAAATCCCCAAGTCTCGACCGCCAGCAAACCAATCCCAGCCACGGGACGGCCGAGGCGACACACTCGGGCGGCGGACGCCGGCTCCCGCCCGCCCCTCGCCGGGCCCGCGTTTCCAGGGTGCAGAATGACGGCCGCTGACTTAGGCTCTCTGGCCCGCCCGGCGCGCCATGCCGACGACCTCCACCCCCCGACCGCGGCCATGACCGCCACGACGACGCCCCCTTCGCCCCTCGACGCGAGCGATCGCCGCCGAGAAGCCGAGCGCCTGCTCGCCGAGCTCGCCGAGCTCGCCGCCAGCACGCAGCAGGAGACGCGCGCCTTCTTGCTCCACGAGGCGGCGACGCTCCTCGAGCGCGCCGGGGACGACGCCGCGGCGGTGCGAGACTACCTCTCCGCGTACAACGAGGATCCTGAGAACAGGGAGCCGCTCGAGTCGCTCGTCGCCTTGCTGGTCCGGCGACGCTCGGTGAAGAACCTCGGCAAGCTCCTCGACGCGCTCGTGCGCGCCGCGGGGACGCCCGAAGAAGCAGGCCGCGCGCTGGTCGAGAAGGCCGCCTTCGCCCTCGAGCGCGTGATGGACGCAGGCGCCGCGAAGGACGCGCTGCGCGAGGCGGTGACCGAGGCCCCCGGCGAGCTGTCGGCGTGGCTCGAGCTGGAGCTGCTCGCGGCCAAGGAGCAGGACGCCGGGGCGAGGCTCGAGGCCCTCGAGGAGCGCGCCGCGCAAGCCGAGCCGCCTGCGTGGCGAGCGCTCCTGCTGCTGGACGTGGGCGCGCTCCATAGCGCCACCGACGACGTCGAGAAGGCGGTCGCAGCCACGCAAGCCGCGGCGCGACTCGAGTCCCCGACGCGGTTCCGTGCGCTGTCACGCCTGGTCGACCTCGCGCGAAAGAGCGGCGCGGACGGCCTCGCCGCCGAGACGCTCGAGTCGCTCGCCGAGCTGGTGACAGACGCCCTCTCCTCGCCCGATCGACGCGACGCGAGCGGGATCCCTCGAGACTCTGCGACGCCGACGCAGGCCGCGCTCCGGTGGGTGTGGGCCGCCCTGGCGCGCCGCAGACTCGGAGAGACCGGCCGCGCGACCGAGCTCCTCGCGAGGGCCGCCGCGCTCCTCCCCGACGAGCCGCTCCTGCCCGGCCTGGCGCTCGACCTCGCGGAGGCGCGGGGAGACGGAGAGGCCGCCGCCGACCTGGCCCACAAGCTGCTCGCGAGCGGCGCGACTGGCCAAGAGGCGGCCGCGCTCTGGATGCGCGTCGAGGAGCACGCGGCGGGGCAGGGAGACCGCGAGGCTGCGCTCGCCGCGCTCGGTCACGCGCTCACCGCCGATCCAGGCAACATCCCCGCGGCGGGGCTGAAGCTCGACTTCCTCTGCACCGATCCGAGCGCGGAGGCCGCCGCGGAGAGCGCGTCGTCCCTGGAGGCGCTCGCCGACCACCTGCCGCACCCCGAGGCGAAGGCGCGCACCTTCGTCCGCGCGGCGTGGGAGTGGGCGGTCTTCGCCAAGAACGTCCCTGCCGCGAAGGCGGCGCTGTCACAGGCAGGCGCGCTCGGCGCCAACGCCACGACCACGTCCCGGATCGCCCGCACCCTCGCGGACCTCCAGGACGACCCGACCTGGTACGAGGACGCGACCCGCCGGCTCATCGCCTCGACCCCTGGCTCGGACGAGAACGCAGCGCTCTGGCTCGAGATCGTCCGGTCGCGCCTGCTCCGCCGTGACCGCGAGGGGGTCGACAAGGCGCTCACGGAGCTCGGCGAGTTTCCTGACTCGAGGTGGCTCGCCCGCGCGCTCTCCGCTTATGCCGTGCCGCTCGCGGGGAGCGTCGGCGGGCCCGCAGCCATCGACGCCCTCGCCGAGGTGGAGCCCGACGACGCGCAGCGACGCGCGCTCCTCGTCGTGGCGGCCGCGCGGGCGCTCGCGACCGGAGACTCCCCGGGCACCCGAGAGCGCCTCGAGAAGCTCCACGCCGAATCCGCGGACGATCTCGCTGTGGCGGGGATGCTCGCCGAGGTCCACCGACGCGCGGGGGCTCCTCGCGAGGCCGCGCGCGTGCTCCTCGCGGCGGCAGACGCGACGGACGAGCCCGCCGACAGGGCGGCGCTCGCGATGGAGGCGGGGCTCCTCGCCTTCGAAGCCGGCGACAAGCCGGCAGGGCTCGACGCCCTCCGCAAGGCACTCGCGTGGCATGACTCGGCCGCGCCGCTCCTCACCTGGGCGCTGCGCAGCGCCGACCCCGACACGCTCTCCGCTCGAGAAGAGGCGCTCGACGCCGCAGCAGACGGCGAGCCCCCGCAGATCGCCGCGCTCGAGCGGCTGGGCCTCGAGGTGTGCCGGCCCGACGGTGACGTCCTCGCCGCCGTCGAGAAGCTCGAGGCGCTCGCCACGGGCCCCTTGCGGCTCTCTGCGGCCCTCGCCCGGCTCGTGCTCGGCGACCCCACGGACCGGGCGGCGCGCGACGCGGCGCTCGAGCTGATCGAGGGGGCCAGCCAGGGCGGCGCCAAGCTCGCGCACGCCGAGCGGATGCGCC
Source organism: uncultured Polyangiaceae bacterium (assembly GCA_964396175.1). Lineage (GTDB taxonomy): Bacteria > Myxococcota_A > Polyangia > Polyangiales > Polyangiaceae > CAYNEK01. The sequence continues at coordinate 90,923 of CAYNEK010000004.1, forward strand.
TGGCGCGCGACGTCGATCAGGACCGCGTCGGCTTCGCGCGACACGCCGCCGCCTGGGCCGCCGCCGAGCCGGGCCCCTCGGCCGCGCTCGAGTGGCTTGGCGCCTCCGTGGCCCTCGAAGACCACGACGGCGAGGCCGCGGCGCTCCTCTTGTTGGCCGAGCAGGTCCAGGGAGCGCCGCGCGAAGCGCTCGTGGCGGAGAGCCGACTCGTCTCGTACGCGACGCAGCAGAGGGGCCTCCCGCCGGTGTCGGGGACGACCACCGCGGTAAAGCTCCTCGGCCTCGAGCTCGCGCCTCCGGGCAGCGATCCGCGCCGCCGACTCGCGGCGCTCGCCCAGCTCGACGCCACGACGGTCGGCGCCGACGTGGCGCTCGACGCGCTCGCCCTCGCCGGGTGGAACCAGCTCGCCCAGGGCGCCGCCATGGCGGCCTTCGAGGCGTTCCGCGCGGTGACCGACGCCCGGCCCGACGACCTGGCCGCCTGGGAGGGCGTACGCACCGCCGCCCGCGATCTCGACGACGCCCAGTCACTGGCCGTCGCCAGCGCACGGCTCGGGGAGCTCTGCAAGAACGACCGCCGCGCCGCGGGCTACTGGGAAGAGGCGGGGCTCATCTTGCTCGACGTGCTCCGCGAACCCGAGCTCGGCGAGGACGCGCTCGCGGCGGCGTTCCAGCGCGATCCCTCGCGCCTCGCGGCCTTCGACAAGCTGTTTCGACGCCTGCGCGACCGCGGCGCCGACGACCGGCTCTTCGAGCTCGCGACGCGGCGGCTCGAGGTCACCGACGACGAGCGCGAGATCGCGAAGCTCTACTGGGAGCAGGCGCGCGTCCTCCGCAAGAAGGGCGATCTGGACGGCGCGCTCGAGGCGCTCACCAACGTCACGATGCTCGAGCCCGACCACGTCGGCGCGATCGCGCTGACGGGCGAGATCTTCATCAAGAAGGGCGCGCTCGACGACGCGGCCGCCGCCCTCGAGAAGCTCGTCACGCACCCCGGCGCACCCGCCGAGCAGCGGCTCGTCTCGGGGGTCGCCGCGGTCGATCTCTACGAGAAGCGGCTCCAGGCGCCGGACAAGGCGCTCCGCGTGCTCCTCGCGCTCCATGCCGCGGGCCTCTCGACGATGCCCGTCCGGGAGCGGATCGCGTCCGTCGCGACGAGGGTCGGCGACTTCAAGGAGGCCACGGCCATCCTCGAGCAGCTCATGACCGAGCGAGACACGGCGGAGGGGCGCATCGCCGCCGCGCGGCTCGCGATGGCCATCTGGCGTGACAAGCTCCACGAGCCACGCGGCGCGCGCGCCAGCGTCGAGCGGCTCCTCTCGGAGGCCCCAGGCGACGGCGAGGCCGTCGACCTCCTGCTCACCCAGCTCTCGGGTGAGCCCTGGGCGACGCAGGCGATCGCCGCCTCCAGGCAGGCCATCGTCGCGGCGCTCGGCCGCGGGAGGCTCGATGCCGACGCCGTCGCGCGGCTCGCGAGCATCGGCCGACTCGGCGGTGACGGCGCCCTCCTCCAGGCGACGCTCGGCGTACTCGTCGCGCTCGGTCGGGACGAGCCCGGGATCGCCGAGGAGCTCCTCGAGCTCGAGGCCCGCGTCGCGAGGACGCCCCAAATCCAGGTGGATGATCAGGTCCTCGCGCGGATCTCGGACCCCGAGGATGCCGGGCCTTTGGTGCCGCTCTTCCAGCTCCTCGGGGAGACGATCGGAGAAGCGCTCGGCCCGTCGCGGGAGGGCCTCGGCGTCTCGAAGAGAGAGCGCATCGATCCGCGCGCCGGGCTCCCGCTGCGCAACGAGATCGCGTCGTGGGTGGGCGCGCTCGGGCTCGGCGAGTTCGAGCTGTACATGGGTGGCCGCGACCCTCACGGGGTGCAGGGAGTGGCCAGCGAGATCCCTGCCCTCGTCGTCGGGCAGGCGGTGACGAGCCCGCTGTCCCCGGCGGCGCGCCAGGCCATCGCCCGCGAGGTCTTCGCGCTACGACGAGGCATCACCGTCGTCCGGACCCGAGACGAGGCGACCGTCGCGAGCATCGTGGTGTCGGCGTGCCAGCTGGCGGATCTCCGGCTCGACGCCCCACCCTTTGCCATCTTCGGGGACGTTCATCGCCAGATGAGCAAGGCGATCTCGCGGAAGGTGAAGAAGGCCCTCCCCGAGGTGTGTCGGGCGGTCGTCGAGCGACGGAGCGACGCCACCGCGTGGGCGCGAGCGGCTCAGCGCAGTCTCGACCGGATGAGCGCGATCGCCGCCGGAGACGTCGCGCTCGTCCTCAGCGACATCTTGGGCATTGCGCGCGCGGAGCTACGCCGCGGCGCCCCGAACGACCCGCGGGCCGAGGCGCTGCTCCGGTTCGTGCTCTCGCCGACGTACCTCGAGCTTCGACAGAAGCTCGGCATGGGGGTGCGCTAGACTCATGTCGAACGATCCGAAGACCCCCTCCGATCTCGGAGACGCAGACTGGGACAGCCTCCTCGACGCGCTCGAGGCGCCACCGCCACCGGCCATCGAGCGCGAGAGCTCGGGGACCCCGCCCCCCGCTGAGGCCAAGCCCGCCACTCCGCCCCCCGCGGAGGCCAAGCCCGCCACTCCGCCCCCCGC
>CAYNEK010000004.1:93613-105708 GCA_964396175.1 uncultured Polyangiaceae bacterium
CCCGCCACTCCGCCCCCCGCGGAGGCCAAGCCCGCCACTCCGCCCCCCGCTGAGGTCAAGCCCCCGGCTCCGCCCGCCTTGATCATCCCACGCGTCAGCGCGCCACGACCGCCGCCCGTCCCCCGACCGCCGGTGGCTCGCCCCGCTCCAGCTCCTCTCGCGGCAGATCGCCCGACGCCGACCCCACCCGCGCCCGACATCCGCACCGGCATGGCCGACGATCCCGAGGACGAGCGCACCGTCGTAGGCGTGATTCCGTCCGAAATCATGGCCGAATCTCGCCGAGGCGGGCGAGGCGGCGGCCTCGAACGGTTCATGCAGCGGCCGGAGACCCCCCAGCCCCCCACCGCCACTTCATCTCCCGACGAAGATCTCGAGGTCGAAGAGGTCCTGACGAGCGCGCCGAATCTGGGTGAGCATCCTCCACCGCTCCCAACCTCGCGACCTGCCCCGCCACCCACGCCAGCCGACGAAGACCTCGACGACCCAGCGCACCTCGCCGAAGGCGCGCCCGCCATCGCGCTCGTCGATCCCTTCGCTCCGCCCGTCTCCGAAGGCGCACCGTCGCTAGCCATCGGCGAGGCGACCGACGAAGACCTCGAAGGGCTCGAGCTCGGCTCCCCCGCCTCGCTACCCGGACCCAAGCTCGTCGAGCCCGAGGAGCGGCTCTTCTCGCCCGACGAGGTCACCTACAGCGGACGCGCCCCCGAGGTCGCGCGTGCTCCCGTGCCCACGAGGCCCTCCACCAGCGCCGAGGAGTCCACCTCCCAGGCTCTCGCGGCGCCACGCTCGCTCCTCCCGCAACCGCTGCCCGCGGCCGAAACGGCCTGGCCGGACGAGACCGACGCCGTGACCCACACGACCTTGATGGGGCTCGGTGACGAGATGTCGGACCGAGCACGGTGGCTCGCCGACGAGGCGCGGCTCTGTGACGATCCCATCCTCCAGAGGAGGACGCTCCTCCAGGCAGCGGAGATGCTGCTCCTCGTCGGCGAAGAAGAGCGCGGCAAGGCTCTCGCCGACGAAGCGAGCGCTGCCTCGCGGGGGCACCTGCTGGTCGAGCAGGCGAGACGGAGCAAGGCGATGCGCGACGGGGACTTCGGCGTCGTGGTGCAAGCGATGACCGACGAGCTCGAGGCCGCGCACGAGACCGAGCGGCGAGCGCACCTGTCCCTCGCGATGGCCACCCTGCAGCGCGTGGCGCTCCGCGACCCGGACGCCGCCGCCGGGCGCGTCGCCGACGCGCTGAAGGCCGCCGGCTCGAGCACCCGAGCGCACGTCGCCGAGGTCGCGCGCGCGCTCTCTCAGCCGGGCCCGGTCGCCACGCACTCGTGGCCAGACGGCGAGGGCTTCGCCCCGCTCCGGACGGCGACGGCTCGGCTCGAGGCCGCGCGGAGCGGCGCGCCCGGTGAGCTCCTCGGACCACCGCACGCGCTCCGACGCGCTCGGATGGCTGCCGAGGGCCATGACGTGGCCAGCGCCACACAAGCCCTCGAAGGGCTGGGCGAGCTTCGTGAGATCGGAGAAGCCTCCGAGTGGCTCGCCGCTGCGATCGCCGCACCCTCGCGCGCGACGCGCCCAGACGCCGTGCGGCTCCTCGGGCGTCTCCGCCGGGGGAGCCTCCATCGAGAGGCCGCGCGCGCGCTCGCCACGCGCGCGCTCGAGCTGGGCGATCTCGGCCCGCTGCACGAGGCCCTCGCGACCGACGGGGCACTCGATGGGATCGAGTCCGCCGCCGTGCTCGCCCTCTCCGGAGACGGCCCTGGCGCGACGAGCGCGGCCCTCGCGCTCGGCGACGAGGCGAGGCCGTTGGCGAGCGCCGTCATCGGGGCGTGCGACACGACGACGACCCCACCGCCCTCCACCTCCTCGGACGCCGCGCACGCCCTGGCGCTTGGACGAGCGCTCGGGCGCAGGCAGGAGCTCACGCCTCATCTGCGGTCGGGTGAGGCGGAGGCCAGCACGCTGGAGGGTGTGCTGCGCGCGGAGCGGCACCTCGGTGAGAAGGACGGTCGCGCCCTCGCCGACACCCTCGGGCTCACCGATACGGCGGAGCGCCTCGTCGTCGCCTCGATCCTTCGCGAGCTCGCGTCGGATCTCGACGGAGCACGCGCCAGCCTGGGGGCGGCGATCGCCATGGATCCGACCTCCGAGCCCGCCACGCGGGCGCTCGGTCAGCTGGCGACGGATCGAGCCGGCTCGCTCTACGCGACCCTCGCAGGGTCGCTCGAGGATGGCTCGCGGAAGGCGCTCCTGTGGCTCGCGGCCGCGAGCCGTGCCGAAGGCGAGGAGCGACATGACCTCCTCCGCAAGGCGCACGATGCGGCCCCCGAGCTTGGCATCGCGACGCTGCTCGGCGCGCGGGCTGCGCGCACCGAGGGGTCCGCGCCCCACCTCATCGAGTGGGTCCGCACCGCGCGTGAGGCGGCCATCCACCCCGTCGAACGCGCCTACGAAGAGGTGCGCGAAGCGATGCTCATCGCCGACGCCGATGCCGACGACGCGGCGACCCTCCTCGAGTCTGCGAGCGTCACGAGGCCCGGGGACGACGCGATCGCGGTGCTCCTCGGCCGGCTCGGGCGAGAGGCGCCCGAGCGCCCGATCGCGGAGCTCGTCGACCAGTGTGCGAAGGCCCCGCCCGCGGCGAGGGAGCGCCTCACGTCGATGCTGGCGCTCGCGCGGTTCGAACGTGGAGACCTCGCCGGGGCCGCCAGCGCTGCAGCCCAAGCGACCCAGCCGCTCGGGCGAGCGCTGGCGGACGAGATCGACGCCATGGGCCCCGGCGCGGCGCGCCTCGCGGAGGAGCTGATGCTCCGCGCGCGCGCCGCCACCGAGGGCGCCGAGGAGCGAGAACTCTACCTTCGCCTCGCCGAGCTGGACGAACGCGGACGCGGAGACCTGTCGAGCGCACTCCTCTGGCACCGGACCATCCTCGAGAAGGACCCGACGTGTCTCGTGAGCCTCCGCCAGCTGGAGCAGGTGCTCACGACCGAAGGTCGCGAAGACGAGCTCGAGCCCATCTTCGGCGAGATCGCCCGCGCGACGGCGGGGCGAGAGGCCGTCGCCCACGCGATCGTCGCCGCACGGCTCCGCCTGCGCACCGCCCCCTGGGAGGCCACACGGGACCTCGCCGATCTCGCCGCCTCGGGGGCGCCTCCCTCTCTCTGGGGCGAACGACAGCTCCTCGCCCACGGCAGCTCCAGCGGAGACCCCGAAATCTGGCTCCGCGCCGCGTCCGCGCTCCTCGCGCGGACCGACCGCCCTCGCGAGCGCGCAACCCTCCTCTTGCGCGCGGCTGATGCAGCGCTCGCGCTCGGCCAGCCCGTCGAGGCGGCGGACCGCTGCCGGGAGGCCCTCACGCTCGTCCCGGACCATCCCACAGCACCCGAGAAGCTCGCGCAGGCCCTGCTCGCCACCGGAGACCCAGCAGGCGCCGCGGAGAGCTTCGAGCGCGCCGCCGACGCGAGCCGGGTCGTCTCCCATCAGGTCGAGCTGCTCCACACGGCGGCCGTGATCTGGCTCGATCGAGCGCACGACTCGGATCGCGGACTCGCCGCGCTCGAGCGTGTCTCGGAGGCGGATCCGACCTACGGCGACACCTTCGATCGACTCCGGCGTCTCTACACCGAGCGGGGCGACGGACCGCGGCTCGCGGCGCTCCTCGAGCGGCGCCTCGAGAGCGAGACGGATCCAGCGCGCCGCCTGGAGCTCGAGATCACCCGCGGGCGCGCGCTCTCCGAGATGGGCGATCTCGAGGCCGCGAAGGCCGCGCTCTCCGCGGCGCTCGACGTGAGCCCCGATCACGTCGAGGCGCTGCGCACGTTCGCCGGGCTCTGCGAGGACACGAGCGACGCCGAGCGCGCCGAGCAGGCGCTCATCCGTCTCGCGCGGCTCGAGAAGGACCCCGAGCAACAGGCCGAGCTCTACGCGCGGCTAGGGGCGCTCTACCGCGGCCCCCTCGTCAACCTGGAGCGCGCGGAGGTGTCGTACCGCGAGGTGCTGAAGCGCAGGCCCGGCGACGCAGCCGCGAGCGAAGCGCTCCTCGAGCTCTACGTCGAGGCGAAGGACGCTCCCCAGGCGCTCGAGGTGGCCACGGCGCTCGTCTCGTCCGCGAAGGATCCCGCAGACAAGCGTCAACGCACCATCCAGCTCGCGAAGGTCCACGAGATCGTGCTCGGCGACGTGAAGAGGGCCGAGCAGACCCTCGAGGCGCTGCGGAAGGAGCAGCCGCACGATGCGGCCGCCCTGCGAGCCCTCGCCGAGCTCCACCTCAGGCAAGATCACCTCCCCGCCGCGAACATGCTGCTCGATCGGGCCGCCAATGACGCGCGGCGGGCGCTGCAGACGGGTCGCTTCGAGCTCCACCTCTTCGCCACCCTCGCGGCGGTCTTCGAGCTGCGTGGCCAGCACGACGCGGCACAGGTGGCCGACGCCACGCTGCGTGCGCTCGAGGGCGAGTCCTCGGACATCTCGGGCGTGGGGTTCCGCGCCGGGCGTCGGGAGCTCGACGAGCAGCTCGCTCCGGAGGTCTTCACCCCCGCGCTGCGCGCGCTCCTCGGCCACGTCACCGGCGCCCTCGACGGCGCGACCGCCGTGGATCTTCGCGGGCTCCGGGCGACCCCGTTCCCGGTCTCGGCGCAGCAGGTGGCGCAGGAGCTGACCGCGCTCGCTGCCGCGTTCGGCGTCGTCTCTCCCCAGCTCTTCGTCTCTTCGACGGTCGGGTCTGTCGTCCTGCCCGTCTCGAGCGCGCCTCCTGTCCTCGTCTTCGGCGCCGCGCTCGTCGCGGAGCCCAACGCCGCGATCCGATCGTTTCTCGCCATCCGCGCCTTCAAGATGGTGGCGGCGAACGTGGCGGCCTTCGCGCGGACCGCGCCCATCGATCTCGGCCCGCTCGTGGCGGCGATGCTCCAGGTGCTGGCGCCGAGCTGGTCCCCGATGGGGATCGACGCGCACAAGCTCACGGACTTCCGCGCGAAGCTCCAGCGGCACCAGACCGGAGCGCTCAGCCCAGAGGCCTCTGCGCTCGCACTCGAGGTCATCGGCACGCTCGGCAACAAGGCAAGCACCCTCCAGACCGCCGCGAACGCCTGGGGCAACCGCGCCGCGCTCCTCGCGACCGGCGATCTGAAGGGCGCGCTCGACGCGATCGCGTACGCCGCGGGACAAGCCGCGGGGGCGCCTGCCGCCGGACCCGACCGCTTGAAGTGGATCGGCCGCAACGCCGAGGCGCGCGATCTCGTCGTCTTCAGCGTCTCCAGCGAGTACGCGCACGCGCGCAGCGTCTGAACCAACGCCCGAGCTCATCGACGGCGTCGCCAGCGAGGGCGCCTAGCGCCCGAACCCACGTGCGATCTTGTCATCGACGGCGCCTCGAGCGAGTACCCTTGCGGGCAGAGCCCCTGAACCGGCGCGCTCTGACCCGCAACGAAGCTTGCCGGTGCGCGAAGACCACGCGAAGATCGTCGCCACCGCCGGACACCGACCCATGCGCCGCCTCGCTCTCTCCTCTGCCACCCTCCTCCTGCTCGCCTGCGGAGGCTCGTCGGGCGACGACGGACTCTTCCGCGCGCCTCCCGGCGGCTCCGGTGTTGGAGGAGGGATGGCCGCGGGGACCGCGGGCTCTTCTGCCGGAGTGGGCGGCGTGCCGAGCGCGGGCACTGGGAACGCGGCCGGGACGGTCGCTTCAGGAGCGGCCGGAGAGGCCGCGGGCGCATCGGGCGCGAGCGCCGGGGCCGCCGGAGGCACGCAGGCCGGCGCAGCAGGGGCCGGCAGCGGTCCCGGTGGAGGCAGCCCAGGAGGCTCTGGTGGGGCCGCGGCCAAGGCAGGCTCGAGCGGGAGCGGCGGCGCGAGCCCATGGACGCCCCCGACCGACTGCGGATCTGCTCACGGCTACACAGGCTGCTGCTCCCCCGACAGCACGAAAAACTATTGGTACTCGGAAGGGAAGGTCAGCGTCGACACGTGCGCTCCCGACAAGATCTGCACGTGGCTCCCGAACACGGGCTACTATGCCTGCGCGTCGGGCGCGAAGCCAAGCGTCGATCCCTCCGGCGTGTACCCCATCACGTGCGGCGCACCGGCGCCCGCGGGAGCCTGCACCGGCGGAGGGGGCAAGGGCGGCGGCGGCTCTGGAGGCAAGGGGGGCGGGGCGGCCCAGGGCGGGAGCGGCGGGGCGGCCCCAGTGGTCTGCGGCGGCACACCGTGCGCGCTCCCGGTCGACTTGCCGGTGTGTTGTACCGACTTTGGCACGTGCGGGCTCGAGCTCTCGCCCGGGACGTGCACCCCGACGCCGTAGGGTGACCACGCGAGTGAGGGTTGGACAGGCTGGCTGATCGCGACCGACGGTGGGCCGCGACGCTCGGCGTGTTCTTCGCCGCGCTCGCGCCTCGCCTCTACGTCGCGCTCGCGTGGGCGCGCGAGCCCGTCTGGGACGCGCACTACTACGACTTCGGTGCGCGGAGGATCGCGGCCGGGCTCGGCTACTCCGACGATCTCGTGGTCCAGGGCGTGCCCGTCTGGCACCCCTGGAGTCACTACCCGCCGGGACTGAGCGGCTTCCTCGGCGGCGTCTACGCGCTCTTCGGCGCGGGTCCCCGCGTCGCGCCCGTCGCCCTCGCCCTCGTGGGGGCGCTCGTCGCCGTGATGGTACAGCGGCTCGCCGAGCGGCGGCTCGGGCTCGCGCGCTCCGTCGTCGCCGGGCTCCTCGTGGCCTCGTCGCCGGAGCTCATCACGTACGCGGCCGTGGTGATGTCGGAGCCGCTCGCGTCGCTCTTTCCTCTCGTCGCGCTCCTCGCCTTCCTCGCGCTCGACCGCGACCGACCGCGAGGAGCGGCCTTGCTCTACGGCGCCCTGCTCGGCGTGGGATCGCTCGTGCGACCCCAGACCCTGCTGTTCGCGCCGCTCGCCGCGGTGCTCGCCCGTCGACGAGGCGCTCGCGCCGCGCTGCTCTCGGGCGCGCTCGCGACCGCCTCGTGCTTCCTCGCCATCGCGCCCTGGAGCCTCCGCAACTGTCGCGTGATGGACGGCTGCACGCTCATCTCGTCGAACGTCGGCTGGAACCTCATGATCGGCGCCTCGCCACGCGCCACGGGCCGCTTCGAGACGATCCGGGCGACCGACGGCTGCCCGGTCGTCACGGGCCAGGTGCAGCAGGATCGCTGCTGGATGCGCGCGGGCCTTCGGCACATCGAGGCCGATCCCGCGCGCTTCGTCGGGCTCATCCCGAAGAAGTGGAGCTACCTCTTCGATCACGCGTCCTTCCCCATCGGGTACCTCAAAGAGGCGAACCCCGAGCGGTGGGGCAGCGAGGCGACGCAGCGGCGGGCCAGGGCCGTGCTCACGACGGGGCACCGGCTCTTGCTGCTCGCCGCGCCGCTCGGGCTCATCGCGCTCCCGCGGCGAGGCGACCGTCGGGGGCGGGTACGCGCGGTGCTCGCGCTGACGCTCTGGGGGATCACCGCGCTCTCTGTCGTGACCCGCGACGAGACGAAGCCCTACTGGTGGCTCGCGGTCGTCTTGCCCGTCGTCGGGCTCGTCGGCGGACGCGCCGGGCGGGTGCCGCTCTTCGCGTCGTGGGCGGTCGTCACGCTGCTCGTGACGCACGGCCTGTTCTTCGGTGAGGACCGCTATCACGTCGTCGTCACCCCCTTGCTCGCGCTGCTCGCGGCGAGCATCGGCCACCGGGTCGACGTCGCCGAGCCCGAAGGGATCTCCGCAGCGCCTCGCCCCACGCGCGGAGACTCCGACGCGCGCCGGGCCGACGGCGCCGTGCCCGAGGAGCTCTCCGCAGCGCCTCCGCTGGACGACGCCACCGAAAGATGCTGAAACGGACGCTATGAGTCCCACCCTCGCTTCTTCGATCTCGCTCGCCCTCCTCACCTTCCTCGCCGCCTGTGGCGGCAGCACCTCGTCGGACGTGGACTCCGGCGGCCCCGCGGCTGGGGCCGGGGGCTCCTCGGCGGGATCGGGCGGCGCCTCCGCGGGCGCGGCCGGCTCCTCGGCGGGATCGGGCGGCGCCTCCGCGGGCTCGGGCGGCTCGGACGCGTGCGCCGTGCCCGGGACGGGCGCAGGGCCTTACGACATCAGCTTCATGTTGACGAACCCGAGCCAGAAGTCGATCTGGCTCTGGCAGGACTGCCAGCTCAGCGCCGAAATCAGCGGATGCCCCGACTACGCGGCGCCCATCGCCCTCTCGGGGTCCTGTACGAGCGATTGCGAGGACTACCAGGGCTGCTTGGCCTGTGGCGCGTGCATGAGCCAGCCGCTCGAGATCCCGCCCGGCGGGTCGAAGCCGTTCGCCTGGGCAGGCTACACGTACACCTTCGACACGGTGCAAGGCTGCGCGTGCCACCACACGAAGATCGCGCCCGCAGGGAAGTATCGACTCTCCGTGAGCGTCTGGGACACGGCCCCCTCCGTCGACGGGCCCAAGCCGCCGGTCGAGCGCGTGGTGGTCCACGACTTCGAGCTGCACGCGAAGCAGCAGGCCGAGACCGTCTCGCTCGCTCCCTGAGCCGAGAGGCGACACTCGCCGCTCGATTCGCGGGGTGGCGCAGGACGGGTCCGCAACCTGTTGGACACCGCGGCCGAACGGTGCTCGGATCGCGATATGCGCACCGTCTTCTCCACGTTCTCGTTCGTCTTGCTCGGAGTCCTCGCCGCCTGCGGTGGCACCGCGTCCGAAGACAGCCCCGGGGGCGCCTCCGCGGGCACGGCGGGCGCCTCCGCGGGCACGGCGGGCTCCTCCGCAGGCAAGGCAGGCTCCTCCGCAGGCAAGGCAGGCTCCTCCGCGGGCTCGGGCGGCTCCTCCGCGGGCTCGGCGGGCTCCTCCGCGGGCTCGGGCGGCTCCTCCGCGGGCTCGGGCGGCTCCTCCGCGGGCTCGGCGGGCTCCTCCGCGGGCTCGGGCGGCTCCTCCGCGGGCTCGGGCGGCGCGGGCGGCAGCGACACGTGCGGCGGTGTGGTCGGCAGCGGGCCCGGGCCCTACGACGTCACCTTCACGCTGACGAACCCGACCCAGCAGTCGATCTGGCTCTGGCAGGATTGCCAGCTCGAGGCCGCGATCTCGGCGTGCAGCGACTACGCGACGCCGCTCGCCACCACGGCGGCCTGCACCCCCGACTGCGACGACTTCCAGGGATGCTTCGCGTGCGGTCCGTGCATGAGCGCCCCGATCCACGTCGCGCCCGGGGAGTCGAAGCCGCTCTCGTGGACCGGCCACACGTACACCTACGGCACCGTGCAGAGCTGCGCTTGCCACCACACGAGCGTCGCGCCGGCCGGTAAGTACAGGCTCTCCGTGAGCGTGTGGGACACGGCGCCTCCGGACGGCGGCCCCCAGCCCCCCGCCGATCGCGTCGTCACCTACGACTTCGAGCTGCACACGAAGCTCCAGGCGGAGACCGTCTCGCTCGGGCCCTGAGCGCGGACGGCTGGGTTCGTCCTTTCCAACCGTCGCAGTCGCACGTCATCGCCGCGTCGCGCGCCGCGCCGTGTGTCCGTGCGCGGACGGCTGGGTTCGTCCTTCCCAACCGTCGGAGGCCGTGCGACGCTGCAGCGGCTCGTGGCTCAAGCGCCGGTCGTCTCCGTCTCGGGTACGCTCGAGAAGTCGCCCCTCGCGAACATCCTCGTCTCGTGCCTCGACAGGAAGCTCTCCGGCACCCTGGTGCTCGAGATCCCGGGCGGAGCCAAGGTGGCGCTGACCTTCGAGGTCGGGCGACCGGCGAAGGTGCGCACACCGACCGCCGTCGGGCGGCTCGGCGACGTGCTCGTCGAGAAGAAGATGGTCCCCCGCGACGTCGTCGAGGCGGCCGCGGCGGTGGAGGGCGGGACGATCGGCCAGCGCCTCGTCGCCCAGGGCGCGCTCGACGCCGAGCACCTCGTGATCGCCCTCCGCGAGTCGAACCTCCGCAAGCTCACCTCGCTCTCCGAGCTCCCCGACACGACAGTCTTCGGCTTCTACCAGGGGCACGACTTCCTCGAGCGATTCGGCGGCCCCGAGACGACGCCGCTCGATCCGCTACCGCTCGTCTGGCAGCTCATCTCGAGGCGGCCCTTCGATCCGCGCGTCGAGGCGACGATCGCGCGCCTCGATGGCGTCCAGCTGAAGCCGCGGGTGCGCGCCGACGTGCGGCGGCTCTCGCTCGACGCGAAGTCGCGGGGCGTCGTCGACATGCTCCGCGCCCGCCCGTCGACCCTCTCCGAGCTCCTCGGCATGGGCGTCGCGTCCGAGCGCGAGACCATGCTCGTCGTCTACACGCTGGTGCTCCTGCGCTGCCTCGAGCTCCACGACGGCCTCCACCCCGTCGACGCGGCCGAGGAGATCGCGACGGGGCAGGCGCTCGGCAAGCTCAAGATCCGACCGAGCGGCAAGGTCCCACCGCTCGTCGAGCTGAACCCGACGCAGCTCGCGGCCTCGCCGCCGATTCCACCGATCGAGACGGCCGAGATCACCGCGAGGCGCCGCGAGATCCTGGAGCGCGCTCGGACCATCGACAAGGAGACCTACTTCGCGATGCTCGGCATCGACCCGGCCGCATCGAACGACGTGATGCAGTCGTCGTACTTCGCCCTCGCGAAGCAGTGGCACCCGGACAGGCTGCCGGCAGAGCTTGCCGACGTGAAGCAGGATGCAGGGAAGGTCTTCGCGCGCATCAGCGAGGCCTTCCAGACGCTGTCCGATCCCGAGCGGCGAAGGCAGTACGTCGAGGTGACGAAGGCCGGCGGCGGCAGCCCCGAGGAGCAGGAGAAGGTCGCGAAGATCCTGGAGGCCCACATGGAATTCCAGAAGGCCGAGATCCTCCTCAAGAAGAACGATCTCGCCGGCGCGCTCTCGTACGCGGCGCGCGCGCACGGGAAGGACCCCGATCAGTCGGACTACGTCGCGCTCCTCGCCTGGCTGAACGCCACGCACGGCGCGGCGCAGATCGACCAGGTGGCGACGTCGGTGAGCGAGCTCGATCGGGTGCTCAAGGAGGAGCCGAACCACCAGAAGGCGCTCTTCTACCGGGGCACGCTCCTCAAGCGCATCGGCCAGGACGATCGCGCCGTGAAGGACTTCCGCAAGCTCCTCGAGCTCGACCCGAAGCACCTCGACGCCACGCGAGAGGTGAGGCTCCATGACATGCGAAAGGGTGGGAAGTCGGAGCGGTCCAAGACGCAGCCGCACCCATTCGCCGGAGAGGAGAGCAAGATCCCCTTCGCGGGGCTGTTCGAGAAGTTCAAGAAGAAGTGAAGGTTCTCGGGCTCACAGGTCTTGGAGCGTGATCGTGACGTTGGGCTGCCGCGACGCAGACTCGAGATCGAGACGGCGATCGAGACGTCGGGCTGCTGCGACGAGGGCTCCAGCGGGAGACCTGGAGAGCCGCTTCACGGGCACTGGAGCGTGATCGTGACGTTGGGCTGCTGCGACGCAGACTCGAGATCGATGTAGTAGGTGACTCCGGCCTCCGCCACGAAGGACGCTTGATGCCAATCGTCGGGAGGGAGCGGAGACAACGCGATGCACAACCCCGTGTGGCAGGAGCCCCGCAGCACGGCCACGGCCGTGTCCTTCAGGCCCTGTGGTGCCGTGTACTGGACCGTCACCGTGCCGCTCGAGGGCGCCGTGAAGACGAAGAGGAGATCCTGCGAGTAGTCCGGGAAGCTCCTGCCACACAGCGCGCCCTTCACGTCGCTGAACTTCCCGCTCATGCTCCCGCTCAGGGTCTGGCCGCAGGCGATGTCCGCGCGCTTGTTCTGGCTTCCGCAATTGGTCTCCCACGTGCAGGTCGCGCTGCAGCCATCCCCCGACTTCTTGTTGCCGTCGTCGCAGGCCTCGCCGGGATCGAGGTGGCCGTCTCCGCAGGCGCCGGTCGAGGACCCGCCCGTCCCCGCCTGACCTCCAGGGTCCGATCCCGCGGTGCCCCCAGCGCCCGCCTGCGCGCCCCCCGAGCCGCCGCTCCCGCCCGGCTCGCCGCCCGAGCCGCCGTTGCCCGACGTCGACCCACCGGCGCCCGCCTGCGCGCCTCCCGAGCCGCCATTGCCCGACGTCGACCCACCGGCGCCCGCCTGCGCGCCTCCCGAGCCGCCATTGCCCGACGTCGACCCACCGGCGCCCG
>CAYNEK010000004.1:105808-130507 GCA_964396175.1 uncultured Polyangiaceae bacterium
TGCGCGCCTCCCGAGCCGCCATTGCCCGACGTCGACCCACCGGCGCCCGATTGCGCGCCTCCCGAGCCGCCATTGCCCGACGTCGACCCACCGGCGCCCGATTGCGCGCCTCCCGAGCCGCCATTGCCCGACGTCGACCCGCCTGCGCCCGATTGCGCGCCTCCCGAGCCGCCGTTGCCCGACGTCGACCCGCCTGCGCCCGCGAGCCCCGCGGCGTTCTTGCCTGCAGCGCCCCCGTGACCCGACGCGCTCGAGCCGCCCGAGGACGTCCCCGCCTCCCCGGCGGCCTCACCCGGCCCGTCCTCTTCGGGGCCGACCGATTGCCCGCTGGCGCACGCGACGCCGAGCGCGAGACAGAGGAGCAAGGCGACGCGACGACGCATGATCCCCCAGCGCTAGAAGCGCCCCACCGCGAAGAGCCCGCCGCCGCCCGGCGTCACCACCGGGACGATCCGCGCCGCCTTCTCCTCCGGCTTCTTGCCGCCGATGACGAACATCGCGGCCCCCGCGCCCGCGACGACCACGCCGCCCACCCACAGCACGTTCGTCACGGTCTGGAGGCTCTTGATGCTGTCGGCGTCGCCTTGCTTGTCGGACGTGCAGCGCTTGTTCGGGCAGTCGCTCTCGAGCTGCGACAGCTTGCTCTTGCCCATGAGCCCCGTCACGACCCCGCCCAGGATCATCGCGCCGCCGACGCCCATCGACACGATCCCGGCCGTCTTCAGCGTGTTCGACGATGGGGCCTTCGGCGTGAGGTCCACGGCCGTCCCCGTCGCAGGGGGGGGAGGCGCCGCGCTCCCGGTCGGGGCAGGACCCGGCGTCGCGGCCGGCGCGAACTTGAACTCCTTCGTCGTCGTCTGACCCGCCGCGAGCTCGGCCTCCCACTTCTCTTCCTTCCCGCCGGCCTTCGCCACCATGGCGTGGCGGCCTGCCTGGAGGATCACGGTCAGGCTCTTGCCCGCGGGGATGACGTAGGCGTTGACCGCCATCGTGCCATTGGCCTTCTGCCGCTGATCGACGAGCGTCGTCTCGCCCCCGCCCGAGGTGAGCGTGACCGTCGTCGACGCCGCGCGCAGGAGCCGCACGTCCTTCTCGACCTGCGCGCGCTCGCCCGCGTCGATCTCGGTCCCGCCCTCCTTCAGGTACCTCTCGTATCCGTCGATGGCCTCCCCGTTGCGCTCGAGCTTCATGGCGCAGAGCGACAGGTTCCCGAGGATCTTCCACGAGGGGCTGATCCCGTACGCCTGCTTGAACTCACGGTACGCCTCTTCGTACCGCGCGCCGTCCGGGTCGTTCAGGAAGTCGACGCCGGCCTTGAAGTGCTTCTTGGCCTCGTCGGAGATCGTGACGGCCGGGGCCTGCGCCGAGGCGAGCGGCGCGATCGATGACACCGAGACGAGGAGGGCGAGGGCGAGGTGGGTCTTGTTCATGGGTCGGGTCGTCCTGTTCAGGGGATCACGATCGGCTGGGGGATCGCCGTGGAGCCGCCGCTGGACCCGAGCTGGCGAAGGTTGTTGGATCCCCAGCAGCGGACCTCGGACATGCCGGCGCTCCCCGTCCCGACGGTGCAGGCCACGTTCTGACCGACGGCGATGTCCCACGAATCGCCGTTCGAGATGGGCACGGGAGTGTGGACAGGCGGCGGCGCGCCCCCACAGATCTCGGAGGCCTTGCAAGCGCCCCAGCAGTTGACCCCTGTCGTCGCCTCGATGGCGCAGGTCGTGCCGTACGCAGAGGCCAACGCCTTCGTTTGCTGCAAGAGGGCCACCTTGGCGGCGTTGGCGTCCGGAGAGCCCGTGGATTTCCGGCCGAGCTCTCCATCGGCGTTCCGGCCCCAGCAGAACACAGATCCGCCGGAGTGAGCGCAGGAGTTCCCGAGGGTGTTCGCGCCGTTGCTCGAGGCGACGACCTGGGACGCGGTGAACCCTAGCACCTTGACCGGGGACAGCGAGGGGTTGGAAGCCTGCGGGTTGCCGAGCTGAAGGAAACTGTTGCTGCCCCAGCACCAGAGCTCGTTCACGCCGCTCTTGGGAGCGACGGCGCAGGCGTGGGTGCTGCTCGTCGAGACCGCCACCACGCCCCCGAGGCTGACGACCTGGGTGGGGACCGGGATGTCGGCGCTGGTCGACCCCACGCCCACCTGCCCGAGCCCATTGGCGCCCCAGCACCAGAGGGTCCCGGACTTCGAGACCGCGCAGGTCGTACTGCCCCCCGCAGCCACCGAGAGGAAGAGATCTTGCAGGCCCTTCGCAGGGACCGGCGAGGGGTTGTAGCCTCCCAGGGACCCGTCGCCGAGCTGGCCGTGGGAGTTGTCGCCGAAGCAGTAGGGTTGGTCGTTCATCACGACGCAGGTGTGTCCCTCTCCCGCGGAGAGGGACGTGACGCCGTTGATGGGCTTGGGATCCTGGCCCGCGGTCCGCACGAGCGTCGGTTGCAGCGTGGGAGACGCGGGGACACCGCACTGGCCGCGGCCGTTGTTCCCCCAGCAGAGCACGTAGCCGCCGTCGAGCAGCGCGCAGGCGTGGTTGTTCCCCGCGACGACCTTCTGCGGCGCCATGCACCCGACGCCGTCCACGCACGCGGCGCTGCCACAAGGCTTCGTGTCGTAGCCCGTGAGATCGGCCTTGCACATGGAGCGCTGGTTCCCGGGCACGCACTTCATGTCACCGGCCACGCACGCGGGCGCGAGGCACGCCTTCTGGTTTGCGTCGCAGAGCGCCGCGGACTGGCAAGTGTCGACGAGATCGTAGGCCGTCCCCGTGGCGTTGCACGCCTCGAGCGCGCTGCCCGTGCAGCGGTAGCTCCCCGGAGCGCACACCCGGCACCCCTGGGCGGCGGCGTCGCAGAGGTTCGGATCGCCGCAATCGCTCGCCTGCTCCTCCTTCCCGGTCGCCAGACACTGGTAGAGCTTCCCGGCCCCGTCGCAGCGCCAGGTGCCAGGCTGGCATTGGAGGCAGTCTGCGAGGCCCGCGTCGCACGTCTCGCCAGGCTGGCACGTCTTCACGGGGTTCGCCGTGTCGAAGAACCCGTTGCTGCACTGGACCAGCTTCGATCCATCGCACATCATCTGACCATCGTTGCACGCGGTGCACTTCTGCTGTACTGCGTCGCAGGAGTTGACGGGGCACGTGGCCTTCGTGGCCCACAGACCATTCTCGCACTTCTGCAGCAGCGAGCCCCCGGACTCGGCGTGACACTGCACGTCCCCTGACTTGCACTCGAAGCACACGCTCGAGGTCGGGTTGCAGAGCCCCAGAGTGCACTTCGCCCCGTCGTCGACGAATTGGTTCTTCGACGTATCACACACCTGCGGCTGATCGCCGTCACAACGTCGCTCGATGGCCTGGCAGGCCTGCGCGCCACACACTCCCGTCTGCGCGTTGCAGAGCGCCGCGGTCCCGCAGTCCTTGAAGAAGAGCTGGTTCTGCCCCTTCGCGTCGCACTTCAGCAGGCTCGGACCGACGCACGCGAAGGAATCGGGCTGACACTTGTCGCACTCGCCCTTGCCGTCGTTGCCCTTGTCGTCGCAGATCGCCTTCTCGCCGCTGCACGTCTCGACGAAGGCGAAGCCCGTGCCCTCGTCCGTGCAGCGGAGCAGCGTGTTCCCCGCGCACTTCGCGGTCCCCGGCGCGCAGGACACGCACATCGGCTGCCCCCCCACCATCCCGCAGGTCGAGTCCTTGGGGCAGGTCGACTCCTTCGTGAAGACCCCGCCGGCGCACGCCTCGATGTCGGCGCCCTGGCACCGCTTCTCGCCGTCCGAGCAGGGGCCGCCGCCGCCCTTGCCCGCGGCGCCGCCCTTGCCGCCAGGGCCGCCCGAGGTGCCCCCCTCGCCGCCTTGGCCCGCGTCGCCCCCCCCGCCGCCTTGGCCCGAGGTGCCCCCCTCGCCGCCTTGGCCCGAGGCGCCCCCCTCGCCGGCCTGCGCCCCGGCGTGCCCGGCGGCGCTCCCCGACGTCCCGGCGCTGGCGCCCGCGGCGCCGCCCGCCTGATCGGCGTCGAAGGTGTAATCGCTCGTGCTGAGGGAGCAGGCGGAGAGCGCGAGCAGGGGGAGGATGGCGGCAAGAGAAGGGTAGGTGTTCATCGTCAGATTCCGCGCACGACTGCGCCGGCGGCATCATATCCCAGCCAGCTCGCAAAGGGGGCGGAAAAATTGCGACGCAGCCGCGGCTCATCCGCGCCGGGCGCCGGACACGACGCCGCGCCTCACCCCAAGCGCGAGCCGATCCGAGCGCGACGCCGCGCCGGATCCGAACCCATCGCCGGCCCGGCCGTGATGCCGCACCCCCTCGCCCGAGCCGCGCCGCCTACCCTCGGCGGCGGAGCCGCTCGACCACCGACGCCCAGAGCCGCCAGTGGAGCGGGATCTGCGCCTCCTCTTGCCCGCGCTCGAAGAGCACCTCCAACGCCTCGAGCTCGCCCTGGTCGAGCCAGATCCCGCAGCCGTCCGGGCAGACGTCGATGACGACCATCGAGCCCATGCCGTACGGACGCGCGTCCATCTCCGCGGCGCACTTGGGGCACGAGATCCGCGGCCTCGGGACGGGCGACGAGGGCAGACCGCCGGTCGGATCGTGCGGTCGGTCGAGGAGCGAGCCATGGTCACGCTCGACGGTGCGCTGGATCTGCTCGAGCTCGCCCTTGTCGAGCCACACGCCGCCGCACTGGCCGCACGCGTCGATCTCGATGTCCGCCTCGTAGACCTCTGGGGACAGCGAGGAGCCATCGCGAGGGCACGAGAGGCCTGGAGGATCGGTCATGGCGCGGTCCTGTCTAGTCGAACGGCTCGGCCGCGACGACGGGAATGCGCAGCCGAGGCTCGCGCGCTCGCCGAGGCGCCGAGCTCGGCGAGCGCGCGGTCTAGTCGGAGGGCGCGTCGAGGAGGAACGGGAGGCGCGCCCGGACCCGCGCCGGCCGATCCCCGGGCGCGAGCGGATCGCCCGCCCACCGCGCCGCGAAGGCGTCGCGCACGACCAGCTCGGCGAGCTTGCCCCGCGGCGAGAAGCCCCACTCCGCCTCCTGCGACACGTCGTCCGGATCGGCGTACACGCGCCAGACGAAGAACCCCGCGAAGGACCGCGAGTCGAGGAGCGGCCCGACGAGCGCCGCGTACGCCGTCGCCTGCGCCTCCTCGTCGACCCGGACGCCCTTCATGCCGTCCGGCCACTCCCACGGCCTGATCGCCGGATCGGGGCGCGTCGTGTAGCCGATCTCGCAGAAGAGGACCGGGCGCTGCCAGCGCGCCGCGAGCGCGTCGATCTTCGCGCGGACCCGCTCGCCGCCCTCGCGGAGCTTCGAGGACGAGGCGCCCTCCTCGTGGTGGAGCGGGTAGAAGGCGTTCACGCCGATGACGTCGAGCTCGCCCAGGATGACGGTGTCCTCGACGTCATCCCAATTGGCCGAGTAGGTGAGCGGGCCGTGGTAGACTCGGCGGACGGCGTCGAGGATGGGCGCGTAGAGCGCCGCGCGCGGCGTCGTGACGAAGCTCCGCTGCTCGACGCCGACGCTGAAGAGATCCGCGCGGCCCGCCTCGGCGACCTGGGCCCAGCCGACGACGAAGTCCTCGTACGCACGGGCCCAGCGGCGCCAGCCCTCGTCCGAGCCGGGATCGACGAGCGCGCGCCAGCCCCCCGACTCGACCCAGAGGTGCGGCACGACGAGCACACGGAGGCCCGCGTCATGCGCCTGCTCGATCGCGCGGAGCACGGCGGCGCGGTTGTCCTCGAAGGGCGCCTCGAAGCTCCGATCGACGCCGCTCGGCGCGAGATCGAGCACCCGACCGAAGGGCGTCAGGCTCACCCACGTCGCGCCCATCCGCCGCGCCTCGACGAGCGCGCGCCCGTACGCCGGCGAGCCGTAGCCCTTGTCCCTGTGGCGCGCGTTCTCGATGGGCCCGATCGTGATCCCCCGGATCGGCAGCTCGAGCGGCGCGGCGTGGGCGACCGAGGGCGCCGTCGAGGAGAGCGCGAGCGCGACGAGGAGGGACCGGCGGATCCTCGCGCGCGCGCCGCGTGCTCCCGGGTTCGCGACGACTCCCTGCTCGACGGGGGCGATCGGCCGACGGATCATCGCGCGATCGCCGCGAGCTCCTCGGCGCGAAGCTCGCCGATCCGGTCGACGACGAGCGACGCACCCGCGGCCCGGAGCGCGTCGCGACCCACGGTGTGCGCGATCCCGCACGCGGCGATCTCCGCGAGGAGGGCGGCCTCGACACCGCCCGGCGAGTCCTCGACGGCGACGAGCCGGCGCGCGCCGAAATCGCGAGCGAGGCGCCGCGCGACGACGTATCCTTCGGGATCGGGCTTGCCGCGCGTCGTGTCTTCGGCCGAGACGACGAAGGAGACCGCATCCGAGAGCCCGAGGACGGACAGCGCGAGGTCGATCTCGTCGCGGAGCGCCCCCGAGACGATCCCCACGACGCCGCGCGCCGCGGACGCGCGGACGAGGGCCGCGCCCCCCGGAAAGTATGTGGCCTCGGTCGCCACGCGGCGCAGGTACACGGGACGCTTCGCCTCGACGAGCGCGTCGACCTCCGCAGGGCCAGCGGGCCGTCCGTGCTTCGTGAGCACATGCGTGAAGGCGCCGCGGTCGTCGAAGACGAAGAGCTCGCGGAAGTACTCGTCCTCGTCGAGCGCGACGCCGAGCGGCGCGAGGACCTCGGCCATCGCGCGGGCGTGCACGCGCTCATCGTCGATGAGGACGCCGTTGAAGTCGAACAGGATGCCTGGATCCAATGGGCTCCGGCTACCACGAGCGGCGGGGGCCGGGTATGGGGGGCGCGCGCGGCGTCGACGAGACCCGCGGGACGAGCCGACGCCGAGATCGGCGGCCCGATACGGGCACCTCGCTCCGACGCGCCCCGCCGGCGGCGCCCCGCCGGCGGCCCGCGCCCAAGACCCGAGGCTCGATACGGGCACCTCGCTCCGACGCGCCCCGCCGGCGGCGCCCCACCGGCGGCCCGCGCCCAAGACCCGAGGCTCGATACGGGCACCTCGCTCCGACGCGCCCCGCCGGCGGCGCCCCACCGGCGGCCCGCGCCCAAGACCCGGTGTCGCACGGGAAGGAGCCGTCGATCCGTGAGGAGGAGACGCCCGCCGGGACGACGCGGCGAGGCCGTCGGACTTCAGCTATCAGAGGCTGTGGGGACGGGGTATGGGGCGCCCCCATGGGCGTCAGCGTCATGCTCCACGAGGACGGCAGGTCCACCGAGTCGACGCTGGAGCGCGCCGTCGAGATCCTCAGGCAGGGCGACGGCGCGGCGCTGTGGGTCGACTTCGACGGCGAGATCGCGCCCGCGCAGCGCAAGGTCCTCGAGGAGGAGTTCGCGATCCACCCCCTCGTCGTCGAGGATCTGGAGCAGGACTACGCCCTCCCGAAGCTCGAGGAGTTCCCCGGACAGGTGTATGTGTGTCTCCACGCGGTCCGCCAGGACAGCCCCGTCGAGGAGCTCGAGTTCCACGAGGTGGATCTCGTCTGCTCCGCCCGCTGGGTGGTGACGCACCACCGCGGCGCCAGGGCGATCGCGAGCGTCCGGCACGACGTCCTCCGCGGCAAGCCGCTCTTCGAGCGCGGCGCCCCCTTCGTCATGCACGCCCTGCTCGACCGCATCGTCGACGACTACCTCCCGAAGACCGAGGCCTTCGACGACGAGCTCGACCAGCTCGAGGAGGCGGTCTTGCGCGGGGCGCTCACGCAGACGACCGTCGAGCGGACCTTCGTCCTCAAGCGATCGCTCTTCGCGCTCCGGCGCATCGCGACCTACCAGCGAGAGATGCTCATGCGCCTCGCGCGGCAGGGAACCGAGGCGATCCCGGAGGCGGCGTTGCCGTTCTTCCGCGACGTGTGCGACCACATGACCCAGGTGTTGTTCTTGACGGACAGCTACCGCGAGCTCGCCAGCAACATCCTCGAGATGCACCTGTCGATGCAGGGGAACCGGCTGAACGAGGTCATGAAGACCCTCACCATGTTCTCGACCCTGCTCCTGCCGCTGTCGCTCGTCGCGGGGATCTACGGGATGAACTTCGAGGCGATGCCGGAGCTCAAGTGGAGGCTCGGCTACCCCTTCGCGCTCGGGGTGATGGCCGTGATCGCGCTCGGGATCCTGTACTACTTCCGTCGCAAACGCTGGCTTTGACGCACGGCGTCGCTCGGGACGCGGTCGTACAGCCGCAGATGGCGGCCACCGGCCCCGTCTCACGGCATCGGCGCTGACGCGCGGCGGCGCGCAGAACCCCTCGGCACGGGCGGGGGCCTCTTCGGGCTCGACGGAAGGAGCGCGTCGTGTATTCTGTGTAGAATTTGCGCCGCCAATCGCCCTCCGACGACGACGCCCGACGACCACCCTGCTCGCTCCTCGCGGGGCGGTGTGCGCGCCCGGGGAGGGGCGAGCGATGAGCCGCCTGCGACGCGCCATCGAGGGCTTCGAGGCCTTCGTCGATCGCCCGCTCTACCTCTGGACTCGTCCCGTACTCCTCTTGCTCCTCGTGCCGCTCGCGCTCGCCTTCTTCCGCCCGCTCTGGGCGGTCGAGCTCGAGAGCCCCCACCACCCAGACGGCCTGTGGCTCGACGTGTACGTGACGCGCATCGCGAGCGGCCACGACGGGGCGGATCTCGTGAAGATCAACGCGCTCCACCAGACCATCGGGATGCAGACCCTCGACGCCCGCACGCTCGGCGATCTCGACTGGTTGCCCTTCGGCTTCGGGGTGCTCGGGCTCCTCACCCTGCGCGTCGCGGTCCTCGGGAACGTGCGGGCGCTCATCGACGCCGCGGTCCTCGGCGGGTACTTCGTCCTCTTCACGCTCGCGCGCTTCGCGCACAAGCTCCACGTCCTCGGTCATCAGCTGAGCCCCGACGCGCCCTCGCCGGTCGCGCCCTTCTCGCCGGTGGTGATGGGAACGCAGAAGATCGGAGACATCAGCGTGCACGCGGGGCCAGGGGCGGGGACGTGGCTCGCGGGCGCCTTCTTCGCTGGGCTCGCCGCGATCACGGTCTGGCACCTGGTTCGAGGCAAGCGCGAGGCAGCTCGGATGGATGAGGCAGGAGGGTGAGGATCGGGCTCGTCGCCCTCGTCGGCGCGCTCACCGCCGCGTGCGGCCGGGCTCCCTCCAGGGTCGATCCCGCCGGCGACGCCGGCGCGCGCTCGGCGAGCGCGGCAGAGTGCGTGCCCACGACGGCCGAGAAGATCGGCGTGCCCTTCGTGCGCGTGTGTCCGAGAGCCAAGGTGGACTCGGCGGAGCCCGCAAAGCCCTTCTGGATCAGCCAAGTCCCGCTCGGGTGCGCGCCGGGCTCCCACCGGACGGTCGCCTGTCCGCCCATCGTTGCGCTCCTGTCGCCGCCGAGCGAGCTGCCCGACCTCCGCGCGCCCTCGCCAGGGCTCGCCGCGGTCGTCGACGCGTACACGGCCCACAAGATCTGCACGATGCGCTTCGCTGGGAGGCTCCCGACCCGCGCCGAGCGTGCCCAGGCGGTCGCGGCCCTCGGCCTCGCGACGGTCGTCGTGACCGAGCCGCGAGGTGGCCACCCGGTGCACGTGCGGGCGCTCGCCGAGTGGGTGACGGCCGTCCCGTGCGATCACCCCACCGATCTCGGCCCCGAGTGCAAAGAAGATCGGTTCCCGTCGGACGCGATCAGCCAGGTCCCATGGGCAATGCTCGCGCGCTGCGCCGCGCGCCCCGTCAAGACCTCGCCGCTGTCGGTGATCGACGTCGGAGGCGAGTGCTCCGCCGAGCGCGTCGGTGATGCAAAGCTCGAGCTGCCGTGCCTGATCCGCGGCCTCGCCTACGCGTCGAGCGGGCCGCCGCCGTCACCGGTCGTGGGGTTCGAGCTCTCCTGCGAGCCACCGACCGACGCGATCGAGCGTCCCGCGCAGGATCGGGACGACGTCGCCGCCTTTCGTTGCGTGCTCCCCGAGTGGCTCTGACGATCCTTCGGGGGCGACGCTCCTCCTCCCAGCTCGGCCGTCGGCCGTGCCAGGGCTTCGAGGCGACGGCGTGCACGAGCGCCGAACCTGATTGCCTTCCATGCTCTTCGTCGTAAGCTCGGCTGATGAAGCTAGCGGCAGGATTGGTCTTCGTAGGGTGTCTCGTCGCGTGCTCCGAGGGAGACTCCGAGCCCCCAGGCGCGGGCGGAGGTGTCCTCGCCGGAGCAGGCGGCCAGCCCGGCGCCGCGGGCACCTCTGCAGGCGCCGCGGGCACCTCCGCAGGCACCGCGGGCAACTCCGCGGGCACCGCGGGCACCTCTGCAGGCACCGCGGGCACCTCTGCAGGCACCGCGGGCACCTCCGCAGGCACCGCGGGCACCTCCGCAGGCACCGCGGGCACCTCCGCGGGCGCAGCCGGCACCTCCGCAGGCGCAGCCGGCACCTCGAGCAAGGCGCCATCGGTGGCGTTCGTCACCCCCACGAACGGCGCGACGCTGGCCAATCCCGTCACCTTCAAGATCAAGGCAGCCAACGTCGACGAAGTCGAGGTGTTCGCCGACGAGACCTACAGCCTCGGCCCAGCCTTCGATCCGAAGAAGACAGACACCCTTCGGTATCGCTTCAACTACACGGGCTTCTCGCGGCCCGTGCACGTCGTCGGGCGCGTGGCGGGCAAGGAGGTCGCGAAGGAGGAGATCACCGTGACCATCGCAGCCGATAGCTGCGAGGACCGCTTCTTCGTCACCCACTTCGAGGCCAACAACACCGCACCCCCCGGGACCAGCCTGTTCGATCCCCGCGAGGAGTCGCTCGCGGCGATCAAAGCGTACGTCGAGAAGCTCCAGACCTGCGGCGCGAAGGTCACGCTCGGGAACATGATGTCCCTCCTCCTGTTCGAGGGTGCGTTCCGTATCGGAGCCTACAACACGCTCTGCTCGGAGAACGACTACCACAACATGCCCTCGGGCTGCAGCGTGTACCCCGAGTCGCTCTACAGTTACCAGTTTGGGCTCGGAGCGATCCATACATCGAATTTCCACCCGTGCAATGATCCCGGATGGACCTCGAAGATGCGCGGGAAGCTCCTCACGGCCTTGACGAACGCCGGCTTCGCGACCGGGGCCTCGGTGGTGACCCCGAGCGATCAGGCAGCGGTCAGCGGGTTCTGCCCCGGCAAGACGGCCACCGCGGTCGACCACTACATCCTTGGGGCTCACGATCTCTATGGCGTCCCAAAGAACACCACGGGCAACCACCTCGCCGGGTACGGGAAGTTTCCGTTCTTCGACCCGGAGATCTCGATCTCGATGAGCCTCGCCGCCATCGAAGCGTCCTGCGCGAGCATCGGCGACGATCGCGACGCCATCGCGACGTGGGGGGGCGGCGCGCCGGTCTATGGCACCCCGAACATGCAGAACCAGATCATGAAGCCCTGGAAGGACTTCCAGGCGACCTGCAAGTAGCTGGACCACCGCGGGCACCTGGCGCACGAGATCCTGCTTGCGCAGCCCACGGCGCAAAGGCGAGCCCACCTGCTCGCTCGAGGTGCTTGCGCGGCTCGCGCGAGACCTTCATCGCCAGGGTCGCGTGCCCCCGACCCGACCGCCCAGCACGCGCCGAGCACCAGCGCGCCTACCTCTCGACCGAGCCGTCTCGTGAGCTCCCGACGTAGGCTGCTCGGTGTGCGGTCACTCGAGCGCGGCGCCGGTCCAGCGGAGGGAGAGCGCCTTGCCGGACAGGGGGAGCTCCACCTCGCGCGACACCAGCGGAGCGTCCGCCCGGAGGACGTCGACGCGCACCCGGGCAGGGCGCGCAGGCGGCGGCGTCACGGGCGCGCGCACCACGAGCTTCGCCGAGCGATCTCCGCGCTCGAGCGCGTGCACGAAGAGGCCGAGCGCGGGTGCGGCGGCGTCCGGCGGGGACTCGACGTCGTCCTTGACCCCGCGCACGAGCGTCGCCTCGATCTCACGCTCTCCCGAGAGGCGCCGCACGAGGACGTAGGTCCGATCCGGGGGGAGCGCGAGCGTCCGCCTCCGACGCGCGAGGAGCGCCGCGTCGTCCCCGCCAGCCCGGTCGGCGGTGGCCGCGAGCGAGGCGCCGTCGAGGACCCCCGCGAGCAGGGAGAGCTTGGGATCGGCCGTTGGGCCGCCGCTCTCGCGGAGCTCCGCGAGAGCGCGCGACGCGAGGTCGAGCCGCCCCGCGCCGAGGTGCGAGAGAGCGCGCCGGAGCGCCGTCGCGGGATCGCCCGGGGAGAGCGCGGCGAGCGTCGCGTACGTCGCCGTCGCCGCGTCGTGGAGCCCCGCGTCGAGGAGCCGGTCGCCCAGGAACGCGTGCACCGCAGGATCGTTCGGCGCACGCTCGACGAGCTCCCCGAAGGCGCGACGAGCCTCCGCCACGTCGCCCAGGCGGAGGAGCACGGCGGCCCCCTCCGCGAGCACCGCGGCGTCCGCGTAGGGATCTTGACGGACACGCGCCACCTCGGCGACGAGCGCGTCGCGCTGCCCCGTCGCCTCGAGGAGCGCGAAGAGCCGACGCAGGAGGGTTCCGTCGTGCGGCGCGAGGCGCAAGAAGCGCCGCACGACCGAGAGGCGGGCCTCGTCCCCGTGGGCCTCGGCGTACCTCTTGGAGAAGGCGGCGACGGCGGCCCTCTCGTCGCCGAGGAGCGCGACGCGCACCTCGTGGAGCTCATCGGGGCTCTTCGCCCGCCGGAGCGCCTCGCGCCGGACGACCTCGGCGGCCTCGGGCTCACCGACGTCTTCGAGGGCACGGGCGAGCGCGACACGGCCCGCGCCACCCGGGACGAGATCGAGGAAGAGCTCGAGGAGCGCGCGTCGATCGGCCCACGCCGGGAGCTCACACGACAGCTTGGCCGAGAGGTAGGTGCTGGCGCTCGGCTCGCGCTTCACGCGATCGTACCAGACGCCGCGGCGCGCGCCGAGCGGCAGGGTGGAGGCCCGCGAGCAGCGGCGTCCCTCGGCGCCACGCGGCGGCGGGAGCCGGAGCTCGTGCGTCACGACGACGTCGGTCGTCGTCCCCGCGGCGAAGAAGCCGAGGCTCGCGACGACAGCCTCGACGCACCGGTCGAGCGCGGGGTCGTCGTCTCGCGCCAGGGTGGCCCTCACGGTGATCTTCTTCGCGGTTCCATCCCCCGCGAGCCGGAGCGACACGCGGAGCGCTCCCGAGAGGTCCAGGCGCAGCGCGGCGCGCGAGTCACGGCACGCGCGCACGGCGTCCATCGCGCCGTCGAGCGTCCGCGTCGCTGCCGCGACGATCGCGCGCTCGAGATCTGCGTCGCCGACGCCCGAGCGCCGCGGCTCATCGGGCAAGAAGAGCGCGCCGAGGGGCAGCGGGGGGGTCGCGAGGCGAGCCGTCAGCGGCGCCGCGCGGAGCGGCGACAGATCGAGCATGCGCGCCTCGAGCGGAGACGGCGCGTAGGATCGATCGTCGCCGAGGACCCACGCCGTCCAGGGCGAGAGGAGCCCAGTGCGGAGCGCGGCGTCCACGGTCGACTCCTGGCCCTCGCCGCGCAGCGCGAGCTCCTCGATGCGCGCCGCCGCCCACCGCCGCCGCAAGTCCTCCGGTCGCGGCGAGTCGTGACGGACGAGGAGCCTCCGCTCGGCGCGCGCGCCAGCGGCCTGGAGGCCGATCGTACCAGGCAGCGGCCCGCGGAGCCGACCGACGGTGAGCAGAGAGCTGCCCGCCACGACGGTGCGAGCGCCTCGGGGATAGACGCGCTCGACGCCAGGCCCGAGGTCGACGTCCACGCCGGCGACGGCGGGGCGGAGCGCCTCGGCGAAGAGGAGCGTCGCGACCTCGTGGGCCTGGGCGCGGTCGGAGAGATCGAGCACGGGGCCAGCGCCACGGACGAGCCCGGCGAGGCCGAAGCGATTGGCCACGGGGCCGACGGCCACCGCGCCGAGCCGAGGGATCCCGCGGCGGCGCCGGGCGAGCCGCGAGCGCACCTGATCCATGCCGAGCTCACCCACGGTCGGCCACCCGTCGCCGACGTAGAGGACCATGCCCTCGGGCGAGTCCGAGGGGAGGAGATCGGCCGCGCGCTCGAGCGCCGCCCCGAGATCGGTCGCGCCGCCTGGAGTGAGCGCGGTGAGGCCGGCGACGATGTCCCTCCGCCGCGCGTCGTCGACCGGACCGAGCGTCGCGGGCCCGACGGGGTGGGTGTCCTGATCCGCGGCGAGGACGACGAGATGGTCGGTCGGGCCGAGGCCCTGGACGATCGCCTCGACGACGCCGCGCGAGGCGTCCAGCTGTGCCGGCGAGACGCTGAGCGACGTGTCCACGACGACCGCGAGCGTCGCGCCCTTGGTCGGCTGGGCGTCCCGCGTCTCGGTGCGAACGAGCACGTAGTCACCGCCAGGATCGTCCGCGGCGGCCGCGGCCACATAGGCGCGCGCCGCGCCGAGCGCGTGCGGCCGGCGCGACACCTCGACGACGAGATCGGAGGTCGGCCGGTGATCCGCCTTCGACAGCTCCACCACGCCCCCCGACACCGACGCGCCGGCGGGCACCCGCAGGGCCGTAAGGCCCGCAGCCGTCGCGTCGATCCGCGCGCGAAACTCGCCGAGGAGCGGCGGCGTACCCTCGCCGAGCATCGGGTAGCGGTAGCTCACCGTGTCACCGTGCTTCGTCAGCCACTCGACGTACTCCACGATGAGGGTGAGCGTCTGCCCCGGATCGAGCGCCGAGGTGGTCGCGCGCACGAGCCCCTCGCCAGCCCATTCGAGCTTCGGCGCGCCCGAGGCACCACCCTTGGCCGCCGCCACACGGCCCTCGTGGACGCTCCCGCCCGACTCCTCCGCGAAGCGGGCGACGATCGCGGACTCGGGCAGCGTCATCCGGTAGTCCCCACGCACGGGGCCGTCGCTGGCGTTGAAATAGGTGGTCGAGACCCGCGTCACCGCGACCTCGCCGTCCACCTTCGCATCGACGACGTGCGCTCGGACCGCGAGCGGCGCGCCGACGTCGTCTGCCGGTGCCGCCACCGGGCGACCCCAGAGCTCGCCGATGGCGGCGCGTGGTCGCCCCGCGACGCCCCACGGCACGGCCATCCCCGACGTCCAGTCGAGGAAGGCCTTCTCGGGCTCGATCGACACCGCCGCCTCGAGGACCGCCGACTCTCCCGCACGGAGGTGATTCTCGCCGCCCTTCTGGACCGTCGCCTCGCCGGCGGCGCAGTACGCGCGCTTCGCGCCGACGTCGAGCGCGACCGAGGCGCCACCGAGCGACAGCGTGGCTCCCAGGAAGGACACCCGGCTCGGCGCGCCATCCGGGGCTCGCACGAAGGCCCGGCCGCGCTCGAAGCGTGACCCGGCGCCGTCGACGACGAGCCGAGAGTCCTTGTCGAGCACGAAACTCGTGCCGTCGTCGAGCCGCACGCGGGCGCGTCCGTCCGGTCCCGTCTCGATGGCGTCGCCCGCGGCGACCCGCACGACCCCGCTCACCGGCACCCGTCCGACGGTGACCGAGGGGTGGACCGCCTGCACGTCCCCCACGCTGAAGGTCACCACGAGGCTGGGGATGTGCGTCTTGTCGCGGTGCACGTAGGCGAAGCCGAGCGCGCAGAAGACCAGCCCTGCCCAGATGGGCCAGTGCTCGGTGAAGAGCCGGAGCGCGCGCGTCACGGGACCTCCACGAGGGACCGCCCCTCGAGCCGAAACCTCCGCACGGGCTTCGCCCGGTCGAACGTGACGGGTACGATCACGATCGCCTCGTCGATCGTCCCCTCCCCCACGATCGCCGTGAGGCGCGCCTCGGCGCCGAGGCGCGCGGTGTGCTCGAGATCGGCCGGATCGACGCGGATCTCGAGCGCGCGGCCATCCTGAAGCGCCACCTCGGCCAGGCCGAGCAGCGGATCGCCGTCCTCGGAGGGCAGGAAGCCGCCGCGGGCGTTCGACCACAGCCCGGGGTGAAGCTCTGGGTGGGACCACGTGAGGAAGATCCGCGCCCCAGCCTGGGACGCGTCGCCCCCGGTGAGGCGCTTGGCCCGCTCGCGGAGCCTCGCGGCTTCGTCCGTGCGGCCGGCCTTCGTCGCCGCGTCTCGCGCCCACGCGAGGGAGACGGCTGCAAAAGCGCGCGCCGTGCGCCCGGTGCCGCGCCGCCCATCGGGTGCGCTGCCGACGCTGGCCTTCTCGGTCCATTGGATCGCCTCCTCGACGCGCCCGACGCCGTCGGCTGCTCGGGCGAGCAGGATGGAGACGGTCGCGTCGTCGGGGATGAGGGCCTTCAGCGTCTCGTATTGGCGGGAGGACTCGGCGAAGAACCCGTGCGCGAGCAGGAGATCGCCGAGCAGCCGGCGCGCCGCGGGATCGTCGGGGGAGAATTCGACGATCTCGCCGAGGCAGCGGCGCGCCTCCTCGGCGTCACCTCCGTCGGGGGCGCGCTTCGCAAGGCGGAGATGATACTCTGCGACGGCGGTGCGCACGCGCGCGCTCGCCCCCGGCCGCGCCCGGAGCGCACGCGCGAAGGCCTGGCCGCCGCCCGCGTCGCCAGCATCCTCGTGAGCGTCGAGGAGGCGGAGCGCGACGTCCTCGTCGTCCGGCCACCTCTCGACGAGGCCCCGGAGGATCCTGATCCGCTCCTCCGGGCTCCTTCGGTCGATGGCGCGCTCGAGCTCGCCGGGATCCATTCGCCGGAGGCCCAGCGCGTCGTGGAGCTCGCGGAGATCGGCGGCGGTCTTCGTGCGCGCGAGGATCGATCGGTAGAGGAGATCGCCGGCCGCCGAGTCGGCGCCGAAGGCGCGCCAGAGCGCGACGCGAGGCCGAGCGGTGGGGAGGGCGTCGAGGAGGAGACCGAGGAGCCGCGCGCGGTCGCGCCACCCGGCGGCCTCACACGTGGAGAGCGCGCTCATGTAGACGTCACGGACGAGCGCGACGTCCCCCTTCGCGCGGGCGAGGCGCTCGCGCCAGAGGACGACGCGCTCCTCGAGCGAGAGCGTGGCCGCGACGCTGCACCGCCACGCGACGAAGGACGGATCACCGAGGCGCGCCGTCGGCTTGGACGTGGCCGGCGCGGTGGACGCGCCGTCGACCGGTGCGAACACGACGGACAGGTCCACCGCGACGGGGTCGTCCCCGGGCTCGGGGAAGGAGAGCGTCGAGAGGGCGCCGAGCACGCAGGCGACGGCCGGCTTGTCCGGCAGCGACGACGCCTGCTCGGTCGGGCTCTTGACCGCACCACCGGCGATCACGTCGAAGCGGACGCTCAGCCTCCCCTCGAGGGACGGGTTCTGCTTGAGGCTCGCCTCGTAGCAGAGCCGGAGGCGACCGAGGTTCTGACGAACGATACGCCGCACGACCTCCTCGGGCAGCTTGCCGCTCACCGAGACCCGATCGAGCCTCACCTGGACGGGCTGCTGGCGATGGACGCCGCCGACGCGACCTCCCCCGGCGCCGAAGCCTTGGCCAGAAGCGACGCCGGCGCCATGCCCGAGCGTGCCGAGCCCGCCCTCGCCGAGGCCCCCGCCGCCCTCGCCGACCCCGCTCAGGCCGAGCCCCGCTGCGGCACGCGGCGCCTCCTTCGGGGCCTCGGCGCCACCGCCAGCACCCGCCGAGAGGAGGCCTATCATCCCGAACTCGGTCGCCTCGCCGAGGGCCGCGGCGCGCTCAGCGGCGGGTCCTCCCGGGTTGTCCTTCGGCCCGGCCACGGCGTAGCGCTTGCCTGCGGAGTCCGGCTTGCCCGTCGCGCCCTCTTCGCCCTTCGCCCTCGTGCCCGTGCCGCCCTCCTTGTCGTCCGCAGCGTCATCCCTTCGGAGCTGCCGCGTGAAGCCAGCGGTCCCGTCCTCGGCGGCCGCTCGCTGCTCGTCCAGGAGCTCTCGCTTGCTCGGAACGTAGAGCGAGGTGAAGGGCGTCACGATCCCGTAGCGCACGCCCACCTCGACGACGGCCGCGCGTCCCGCGCTGGCGTCGAGCAGCTCGCCGAGCCGCCCCTCGGCCCAGCGACGCCGCTCGTCGCCATCGTCCTCGACCGCACGGATCGTGAGCGGGAGGCTCACCTCGCCTCCCGAGCCGCGCACCGTGATCGACGCCGGGAGCGCGCCCGTCACGCGCCCAACGACGAGCGCCGTGTCCCCCTCGGCGAGCAGCCCGAGATCGCGGGGGACCACGCGCTCGACGCCCGGGCCGAGGTCCACGCCGACGCCGAGCCACACAGGGCGCTCCGCCACGCCGAGCAGCCGGAGCGCCGCCATCGCCGCGCCCGCCGAGTCGGTGACGCGCGTGGCGAACGCGCCCCGCGACAGACCGCCGAGGAGCGCCATGTTCGCCTCGTGGCCGACGCCCACGGACAGGAGCCGCACGGGCCGATCGAGCCTCCCGAGGCGGGTCTGGAGCGCGCCGAGCGTCAGCTCTCCCACCGTCGGGCGTCCGTCGCCGACGTAGACGACCGCGCCACGGCGAGCCGGATCGAGCCGAGAGGCCGCCTCGGTGAGGAGGGCCCCGAGATCCGTCGCGCCGCCGCGCTCGACCTTCGCGAGCCCCTCGACGAGCGCCTCTCGCGTCTCGGGGGTGACCGCGGTGAGCCTGTCGCCCGTCGCGCCGACGGAGCGGAGCGCGGCGTCGCCCGCCCACACCGCGACCCGATCCTCGGGGCCGAGGTGCGTCAAGATGGCGCTCGTGGTCCTCACGGCGAGCCGGAGCGCGCTCTCCTCCGTCGCGGCCGAGGTGTCGACGACGATGGCCAGATCGAGCCCGCCCTTCGGCTCGGCGGCCCTCGGCGCGCGGATCGGGAGGAGCACGTAGTCGGGCTCGCCCTTCGCTTGATCGACCGCGCGCTTGCGCTCATCCGTCGGCAAGGTGTCGAGATCGAGCGCGTGAGGCGCGCGCCGCGCGGTGATCCCGCTCGCGCCCATGTCGAGCAGCTCGAGCGCGAAGTCGGCGCGGGGGACGACGTCCCACTGACGGACGGTCACGATCGAGCCCGTGCGCGTCGCCGCCATGCCCGAACGCAGCTCCGTCGCGCCCGAGCGCGCGAGATCGACGCGGAGCGAGAGCTCTTCGATCCGGGGCGTCATCGGAGACCCGCCCTCGACGGCCATCGGGTACGTATAGAGGCGCCGCTCGCCCCGCGCGCCGTCCCGCGCGAGCCACTCCGCGTAGCGGGTGATGACGCGGCGCTTTCCCCCGGGCTCGATGGGGTAGAGCCTCGCCTTGTAGACGCCGGGCGCGTCCCACTCGAGGAGCGCCGGGTCTTCCGTGGACCCTCGGTAGACGTTCGCCTGGTACTGGGCGGCCGCGGCGGCTTGCTCCTTCGGGCGGCCCCACACGATCTGACCATCCCGATCGACCCCGAAGCGATGGAGCGTCGCGCCCGGCGGCGTGCGGAAGCGGAAGAGCCCCTCCACCGTCTCCGCCGTGGGGTTGAAGAACACCTCCTCGACGTCGGTGACGGCGAGGTCACCGTCGACGGTCACCCGCACGTCGAGCTTCTGGATGCTGAGCGGGCGACGGGGCGCGCCGAGCGCCCCCGGGAGGCGAGCGCCCACGACGCCGATCCCGTACGGCGCGGGCTCCGCCGCCGGCTGAGTGACCGCGAGCCCACCCGTCCAGTCGGCCCACGCGGTCTGCGGGTGGACCGTCGCGGCGCCGCTCGGGTCGACGGCGAGCACCTGGCCCGCGGCGGCCGTGACGCCCCCCTCGGTGCGGAGCGCGCCGCCAAGCACGTACGCAGAGACCGCCCCACCCTTCGTGACGTCGAGCGAGGCGCGCACGTCGCGCAGGGTGAGCGTCTCCTCTCGGCCCGTGGACGGCACGCGCAGCTCGATGCCCGTCGCGGCGCTGGCGTCCGCGAAGACGCGCCCCTCGCGCACGACGACGTGATCATCCCGGAGCGTGAGGCGGGCGGGCCCTCGGACCAGCAGGGCCGCGCCGCCGTCCCTCCGGAGCCACGCGAGGCCACCGTCGGCGATCGTCACCTCGGCCCCATCCGTCAGCCGCTCCCGCGCGAAGGGCTCGCGCTCGGCCTCCCCGGCGTGCCGGACGCGCACCCCACGACGGACCGCCCGGAGCTCGGCGAAGGTCTGATCGCGCGACGCGAGCGGCCGGCCGGGCTCGGCGCAGCCAGCCAGGACGAACGACGTCACACCCACCACGGCGGCGCAGGCCCACGGCGCGAGGATCCGCATGGGAGAGATAGTCCCCGACGCGCTCCAGAAAGTTCCCGCCCGGCGCGCTCGTCGGGCGCGGCTCACAGCGCCTCGGAGAAGGCTCGCCCGAACTCGGCGGGCGTCGGCCTGTCGCGCGGATCACGCTGCACCGCCGCGCGGAGGAGCTTCTGGACGGCGGCGGGGTAGATCTGCAGCCGCGCTGGATCTTCGAAGGGATCGCGGCGCATGTGGGCGATGATGCGGTCCCGGGGGTTCTCGATGTCGTCGAAGAAGCTCCTGCCCTGGGTGACCGAGCAGATCGTGGCCGCGAGCGCGTAGACGTCCGCGCGTGGATCGAGCTCGACGGGATCGAGCACCTGCTCGGGCGCGATGTAGCCAGCCGTCCCGGCGACGAACTTCCCGACGGCGCCGCTCGTCACGCGGATGGCGCGCACCATGCCAAAGTCGATGACGACCGTCGCGAGCGGCGGGAACTGCGCCGGGTTCCGGTGCTTGGGCTCGAAGCGCTCGCCCCCCGAGAGCGGGAGCCGGAGCCAGAGGTTCGCCGGCTTGACGTCGCGGTGGACGAGCCCCGCGCCGTGCAGCGCCGGGGGCCCCGCGCACGCGTCGACGACCCCCTGGCCCCGCTCGAAGAGCGACATCTTCTGCGCGTGCGCATACTGGGAGAGATCGGCGCCGATGAGGTACTCGAGCACCATGAAGGGCGCGTCCCCCGAGACGCCGCGATCGATGATGTTGGCGACGTTCGGGTGGTAGAGCCCGGCGAGCGCCTTCGCCTCCTCCACGAAGGACGCGAGGATACCCTCCCGCTCCTCGTCGGTCGCGTTCGCGAGCGCCTCGGCCTTCGGGATCTTCAGGACGAAGAGCCGATCGGCGCCGGGCTTCCGGACGAGCCACACCTTGCCGATGCCGCCCTCGCCGAGCGGCCGGACGAGCTCGTAGCCCGCGATGACCTCGGGCTGCTTCTTCTTCGGCGCGGGCGGCGGCGGCGGCGTCCTGCGGATCGCGCCACGGACGGCCGCCTCGACGAGCCCCGAGACGATGGGACCGAGCGACGCGAGCCACACGTCGAGCATCTCGAGGGCGCGCGCGCGGATGGCGCGGGCGACGAGCACGCCGACGCGTGGGGCGTTCTCGGTCGAGCGTCGGTCGAGCGAGTCGGTGTCGACCGCGGCGTCGCCGGCGGCGTGCAGGGCCTTCTCCGGGTTCGACAAGGCGCCGTACAGGCGGTCGGCGGCGAGGACGAGCGCGAGACAGACGGCGTCGAGATCGGGGCGGCGACCGCTCGCCTCGCGGAAGTCGTGGAGCGCGCGTGCGAAGGCCGCGAGGGCGACGCCGAGCTCGGTGTCGTCGGCGTGGAGCCGCGCGAGCGCCTCGGCGGCGGCTGGGCCCCACGCGCCATCGGCCTCCCCGATCGACACGATCGCGCGGAGCGCCTCGGCGCCCTCGCAGCAGCGCGTGAGCGCCTCCCTCGACATCATCGGCAGGGCCGCCGAGAGCCGCTCCAGCATGGCGGGTCGGTCGATGACGAGCGCCCACCACGCCGCGAAGGGCCCGAGCCAGCGGACGTCGTCGACCGCCCCGAGCGCCGTCCCGCGCGTCGAGTCGACGAGGCGCCAGAAGAGCGCCGAGAGCGCCGTCGCCAGCGACTCGGGCAGCTCCCGCGTGCCGTCGGCGAGGCCCGAGAGGTTGCGGAGCCAGAGGCAGGTGTCGTGGGCCGTCCTCCCGCGCCCCGGCCCGAGCCCCGCGTCTTCGCCGCAGGCGTCGAGGGCGTAGCCGCCGAGCCGCAGCGCCAGCACCTCGAGCGACGTCCCGTCTGCGGGGATCGCGCCCTCCTCCGCGCGGAGCTCGCGCACCACCTCGAGCAGATCCGCCGGAGCGCGCGAGAGCTGCGCCCAGGTCTCCTCGAGCTTCGGCGCGTCGACGGGATCGGCGGGCGGGCGGGTCGCGAGGAGCGGCGCCCAGAGGCGCAGCGCGAACGCCCGCGCGCAGCCCTCGACGGCGTTGGTGGCGCCGGCGCGGTGGCGCACGCTGCCTCTCCCTTGCGCGATGCGGAGCGCCTCCTGGAAGGTCGGCAGGAGCGCCCCGGCGAACCGCGCCGCCCGCGCATCGGCCTCCTCGTCGTCGTACTGGGCCGCGATGCGGACCAGGTTCTCGAGGCCGAGCTCGAGATCGAGCGGGTCGCGCTCGGCGCCGTCGACGACGTCGGTGATGGAGATGACCTCGATCCACCGCCGTGACTCCTCGAGCGAGGGCGCGTCCGCGCGCCGGGCGAGCCGCCGGAGCGCCCGGAGCCGTCCGACGACGTCACGGTCATGATCGCCGCTC
The DNA here is from genome assembly GCA_964396175.1 of uncultured Polyangiaceae bacterium. Classification (GTDB taxonomy): domain Bacteria; phylum Myxococcota_A; class Polyangia; order Polyangiales; family Polyangiaceae; genus CAYNEK01. The sequence continues at coordinate 128,176 of CAYNEK010000004.1, forward strand.
CGCCCCTCGCGGCGATGGATCGTCGCGAGCCCACGGGCGAGGGCGCGCGCGGCGATCGCGCCCCCGTCGCCCCCGACGATCCGATCGGCGAGCCGCACCCAGAGATCTCGCCGCTCGAAGAAGAGGTAGGGCGTGGCGGCGGCGATCGCGGCGAGCACCCAAGCGTCCTCCTCCGGGCTCCGGACGATCGCGGCGAGGTGCCCCGAGAGGAGCGCGAGCCGCTCGGCCGGCAGCGAGGCGAAGGCCGTCATGGCGCGCTGACGGAGCACCCGAGAGTCGCCCTGGACCCAGTCGAGGAGCGTGCCCTGGAGCGCCTCCACCGGCCCCGTGAGCCGCCCGAGCGCGCGCGCGGCGTGCACCCAGACGAGCGGCTCGGGGTGGAACAGGAGGGGCTGGAGCACCTTCAGGGTCGCGGCCTCGAGCTCCGCGTCCACGCCAGCGGGCAGCCCGCCGACCGCCACCTCGAGCGTGCGAGCGGCGAGGACGCGGCCGCGGAGCGTCCCTGCCGACGGGAGACGCACGAGCTCGTCGAAGGTCGCCAGGGAGCCCCAGATCCAGGGTCCGAGCGCGGGCTCCTCACGGGCCGACGCACCCGCCTCCCAGAGCAGGATCTCGAGCCTCGCGCGCGCCTCTCGAGCCTCGTCCGAGGCGAGCGCGTGACCGTCACCGAGGAGCGGCGCCGTCCGCAGGGCGTCGACGAGCGGCCCGTCGATGACGCGCGACCGGGCGACGGGCGCGACCGACGCCGCGTGGCCGGCGAGCACGGCGCCATGAAGGAGCCCGGCCAGATCGACGTCGGCGCGCGCGGAGGCCCCCTCACACCACGCGAGGAGGACGGGCGTGTCGTCGCCCTCGAAGAGCGCCGAGAGCGCCCGCGGATCGGCAGCGGGGCCCGCGAGCTCACGGAGCGCGCCGTCCAGGCGATCGAAGGCTCCACGGAGCGCCTCGGGCAAGGGGCCGTCACGGCGCTCATCGCGCACCGTACGCGCCAGCGCGTCCAGGAGATCCGGCTGCATGGTCACCGCGGCAGAGAGGGCGGCGAGGGCTTCGCGCGCAGGATCGGGCAGAGTCACGAGGGTCGAGGATACGTGAGATCGTGGCGCGATGGGCCCTCCGATGCTCGCCGTGTCCCGCGATCGGTGTCATGACGGCGGCGCGTGGTCGTCCCTCGTCGTCGCCTCGTGGTGCTTGCCCTCGCCGCGGGCTCGCTCCTCTCGGCTGGGGCCTCGCCCGCGCCGCCGACGAAGCCCACGGGCAAGGGCGCGGCGCCGAGCCGGAAGGCCGCGCCGAGCCCGAAGAAGGACCCGAGGTCGAAGAAGGGCAAGGAGCGACGACGCGTGGGGAGCGAGCGGAGCCGCGAGAAGGACCACCACACCCCCTCGCTCACCATCCTGGACCGGCGGATCACCTGCCCCAGCGAGATGGTCGCGGTGGCGGGGCGCTTCTGCGTCGACCGCTTCGAGGCGACGCTCGTGGAGCCGGACACGCACGAGCCCTTGTCGCCGTATTATCCGCCCTCTCCGGGGCTCCTCAAGTGGTCTGTCGAGCACTGGACGTCGGAGCGCGAGGGCGAGGCCGAGGGATCGCTGGCGCGCGAGATGCCGCTCCCGCTCGTGCCGGACTTCCAGGCCGTCGGCAGGAGCTTCCGCATGAAGGCGATGAGCTGGCCGTCGGCCGTCCCGAGCGGCTACATGACGGGCGAGCACGCGGAGATCGCTTGCAAGAACGCTGGCAAGCGCCTGTGCACGGAGCCCGAGTGGGTGACGGCGTGCCGCGGCGAGAAGCAGACTCGCTTTCCTTACGGTGAGCGGTACGTCGAGGGGCGCTGCAACGTGTTCCGGGAGGATCATCCGGCGCACATCCTCCACGGCTCGTTCTCCATCGGGCTCTCCGATCCACGGCTCAACGTGCTCGACCTCGACGGCGCGCCGCTCCTCCGCACGACGGGCAAGACAGGGAGCTGCGCGAGCGTGTGGGGCGACGACGCCGTCTACGACATGGTCGGCAACCTCGACGAGTGGATCGCCGACGAGCAGGGCGCCTTCGTCGGGGGCTTCTACGCCCGCGCGACACGCAAGGGTTGTGACGCCAGGGTGACCAACCACCCGCGCAGCTACTTCGACTACTCGACCGGCGTCCGCTGCTGCGCCGACCCATGAGCGACGCGAGGCCAAGCGGCGCTCGTGAGGCTCGTCGGGCTCGTGGCGAGTCGGCTGGACGGGGCGCGAAGACCAGACGAAGCTCGGCGCTCGCCCCCAATCGAGGGGGCACACCCTCACAGAAGGATCTCTGACCATGTCGATCGAGAACGCCGTGAACGCCATCGCCCTCT
>CAYNEK010000005.1:0-3172 GCA_964396175.1 uncultured Polyangiaceae bacterium
GCGCGGGGGCGAATGGCGGGGCCTCTGGAGAGGGCGGCGCGGGGGCGAATGGCGGGGCCTCTGGAGAGGGCGGCGCGGGGGCGAATGGCGGGGCCTCTGGAGAGGGCGGCGCGGGGGGGTCGGGGGCCCAGGGTGGCGCAGCGGGTGCGGGAGGCGCCGGGGCCGGGGGACAATCGCCCGCGTGCGGCGTGGTCGGCCCCTTCCCACTCGTGCCGGTGTCGATCAGCGTGGGATTGGACGGCACCCGCGGGGAGGGGCCGCTCGTGCCGGCCTGTGCGCCGCTGACCAGCGACGCCTCACAGGGCGGGCTCGACCTGTCCATCGACGCGAGCGGCTGCTCCTTCACCTACACGCAGACGGACGGACGCGCCTGGACGACGACGATCGCGCAGCCGCCGATGTTCGACGGCGCGACGTACGTGTGCAGCTATCAACAGACCGGGTACGTCCCCGAGATCTACGGGCCCTGCCCCGAGCTTGGCGCCTACAAGAACGGACTCTCCGCGGACATCGAGGTCAAGCTCTCGCGCGCGACCGGCGACGTCTCGGTGCGCCGACGGTGTCGCCACGTCGGGATCGGCTGCGCGCCGCCGAACGTGACCGACAGGACCACGGCCTTCGAGCTCGCGGGCTCGCTCTCGTGCAGCGGCGCTGGCGGCAGCGGTGGCGCCGGTGGCGCCGGCGGCAACGGAGGCGCCGGCGGATCCGGCCCGACGATCCTCTGCGCGTCTCCGCCTCCTGGGACCGTCTTCTGTGACGATTTCGACTCCGTCACCGACCCTGCGACGGGCTGGACGACGGTGACCTCGAGCGGGGCGCTCGCGTCCGGCTCCCTCGATACGGCCCACTTCTCCAGCGCGCCGGCCGCGTTTGCGGCGAGCGTCGGGTACGATCCGGGGGGGACGAGCACACAGCAGTCGTACGTCCTTGGCCTCGACACCGCGCTGCCGAGCGCGGGCCTCACGCTCTCGTTCGCGCTGCGCGCCCACGCGTGGTCGGCGAGCGGCCCGACGGAGCTCGTCGATCTGCGGCTCGGGGCGCCCGACTCCACGCAGGGGGTCTTCTTCTACATCGACGCCGATCGCCTCTACCTCGACGACTCGACGGCGTACGACGATCTCGGCGCGGTCGTCGCCGACGCGTGGGTGACGTGGAAGGTCGTCGTGACGCCGACCGCGTTCCAGGTGTACCGGGACGGCGCGCTGGTGCTGGATCAGCCGGCCACCTTCGTCCCGGCGGCGGGGCCGGCCTTCCTGCGCGTGGGGACCCGAGGGTTCACGCCCTGGGGGCCGTACGATGTCGCCTTCGACGACGTGGTGCTCACGAGCCCCTGACCGCCCCCGGGCATGGACGTCCCCCCGCGCGGCGAGGGCCGGAGCCCGTCCGGGGACCTGCCCGCTCGCAGCATCAGATCCGGAACGTCCCTACAGGCAACGCATCGCCCCGAGCGCCCGCCCGCGAGCGCGTGTCCGGAGTATCCATATATGCGGCGCGCCGTCCTGGTAGACCTGGACGCGGTCGTCGTCACGACGACCTTCCACGCGACCCGCCCGACGGAGCGCGGCCGCGTGACAGCGGACGAACGAGCTCTACCCAAGAACCGACGCCCGGGCGCGCAGAGCGATGCGCCCCAGATGTTGCCCTCGTCGTCCCCGACGCACCACCAAGAAGCGACCGACCGGGAGCGCAGAGCGATGCGCCCCCGGTCGGTCGCGAGCCGTCCCCCGATAACGGGAAGATGTCGCGCTCGCGGTAGACCGCCTGGATGCGCTTCAGCGCCGTCGCGTACGCCGCGACCCGGAGGCTCACCTTGTACCTGCGCGCCTCGGCCGTCACGTCCGCGTACGCGCGCTTCATCGCCGTCTCGAGCCGCTCGTCGACCTCCTCGAGCGTCCAGCTCTCGCTGCGCTTGTTCTGGACCCACTCGTAGTAGCTGACGGTCACGCCCCCCGAGTTCGCGAGCACGTCGGGGATGATCGCGACGCCGCGGTCGAGGAGGATCTTCTCGCCCGCGGGGCTGAGCGGCCCGTTCGCGCCCTCGGCGATGAGCTTCACGTTGAGCGCCTTCGCCTCGGCTTCGCCGACCTGGTTCTCGAGCGCGCACGGCAAGAGGATGTCTGCCTTCGTCGAGAAGAACTCCTCGCGTGAGACGGACTTGCCGCCCGGGTACCCGGCGATCGCGCCCTTCTCGGCGACCCACTCGGCGAGTTTGTGCGGGTTCAGGCCCTCCGGGTTCACGAGGTAGCCCGAGTGGTCGCCGACCGCGGTCATCGACACGCCGAAGCGCGCGAGGATGGTCGCCGTGTTCGATCCGACGTTGCCGAACCCCTGGACGATCATCGTCGCGCCCTCGAGGTTGAAGCCGGTCTCGCGCGCCCACTCGGTGATGCAGTGGACGACGCCCTGGCCCGTCGCCTTCGTGCGCCCGAGCGTGCCGCCCGACGCGATGGGCTTGCCCGTCACGACGCCCTTCACGGCCTGCTTGTCGAAGTGCCCGACGGTGTTGGCGTAGGTGTCCATCGCCCACGCCATGCACTGCGCGTTCGTCCCGACGTCGGGCGCGGGGATGTCGAAGTCGGGGCCGATGTTGGAGCCGAGCGAGAAGAAGAAGCGGCGCGTGATGCGCTGCAGTTCTGCCTTCGACACGCCGCGCGGATCGAACTTGACGCCGCCCTTGCCGCCGCCGAACGGGACGCGCATGAGCGCGCACTTCCACGTCATCATCGCGCCGAGGGCCTTGCAGTCGTCGAGGGTGACATCCTTGTGGTAGCGCATGCCGCCCTTGAAGGGGCCGAGGATGTTCGAGTGCTGGACGCGGTAGCCCTTGAAGAGCCGGACCTCGCCGTTATCCATCCGCACCGGGAAGTTGACGATGATCTCGTTCTTCGGCTGGGAGAGGATGGTGCGGATGTAGGGCTCGAGGCCGATGACGTCGGAGGCTTGGTCGAGGTAGCCCTGGATGACCTTGAAGAAGTCGTATCGCTCGGGGTTCTTCGCTTCGCCTGAGGGGACGGGAGGAGGGACTTGGGAGGCGGTCGTGTTGGCCATCGCGCGCGGCTCTTAGCCGACGTCTCGGCGGTTGTAACGGCACGCCGCGTCAATCGCGAGAGCCGGAAAATTTCGCGCTCGCAGGCCCCCGCCGCCGACACGAGCCCCGGGACGCCGCCGAAGC
>CAYNEK010000005.1:3272-12993 GCA_964396175.1 uncultured Polyangiaceae bacterium
CTGCGTGTCAGGGCGTCGTCGGCGAGGGTCTCGTCGCGCTCTCTGTGCGCGAGCCCCGGGACGCCGCCGAAGCCTGCGTGTCAGGGCGTCGTCGGCGAGGGTCTCGTCGCGCTCTCTGTGCGCGAGCCGCGAGACGACGACGCGGCCGACGACGGAGGGTGCGCGTCAGGCGTCCTCGGCGAGGGCCTTGTCGAGCTCTCGGCGCGCGATCCGCGAGACGATGACGACGCCGACGACCGAGAGGAGCGGGACCAGGATCCACACGGCGAGCTTCACGGGGCCCGGGGCCTCGGTCTCGTTGGCGGCGAGCTTGGCCGCGCTCTCGGCGATCGATCCCACGTAGACGTGGAGGAGCGTCATCGGGAGCATGCCGAGCGTCGTGCCGAGCGCGAAGTCCCACGTGCGGACGCGGGTCGCTCCGAGGAGGTACGAGAGGAGGTTCTGCGGCATCACGGGCGTCGCGCGGAGGAGCGCGGTCACCTTGAGTCCATGGCGCGCGGTCGCGCGGAGGATGGCGCGGAAGAGCCGCTCGCTGATCGCGGGCGGCGGGGCGCCCTGCCCGAGGAGCCTCCGCCCCACCCAGAAGGCCGCGGTCGTCGAGACGGCGACCCCGGGCACCGCGACGACGAGCCCGTACGGGAAGCCCCAGACGAACCCGACGATGCCGTTGGCGAGCCAGGTGGGCGCGAGCACGAGCGCGAGCGCGATCTGCACGGCATAGAGCGCGACGAGCCCTAGCGCGCCCGCGCCGCGGAGCCAGGTCATGAAGCCGACGACCACGCCGCGAGGCGCCTCGAGCGCGAGGAGCACCATGGGCAACGCCATGACGACGAGGAGCACCACGCTGCGGACGGGGACGCGCGGCTTCTTGCGCACGCTGGACACGTGGCGGAGGGCTTAGCGCGGTTCTCCACGCGCGCGGAGCGCCACGCTCACCGGGCTGCACACAACCCTCCGAGGCGGCCGTGTCGAGCACACGGACGATCCAACCCGACGTGGCGCTCGCCGTCCCCGCCAGCCCCGACGCCCCGTGGCCGCCGCCGGCGCGCCGCGTCTCGTGGGCCTCCCGACCACGTCCACGACGTCGCCGAGGAGCTGCTTGGCGAGGATCTTCACGCGACGGGCGCGCGCTCTCCTTCTCGCGCGGCGTGGTCGGCGTGCTCCACGCGGCTGCGCTCGGGGTGCACGCGATGGGCCGCGGGCTCGCCGATGCTCTCGGGCTCGACCCGAAGCGCGCGATCGAGCAGCTTGACCGCCTGGCGCGCGCGCTCCTTCTCGCGCGGCGTGGTCGGCGTGCTCCACGCGGCAGGGCTCGGGGTGCGCGCGATGAGCCGCGGGCTCGCCGATGCTCTCGCGCTCGACCCGAAGCGCGCGCTCGAGCAGCTGGACCGCGTGCTGAGCAACGCGGGCGCCACGGTGTGGCATGGGTTCGAGCCGTGGAACACCTTCGTCGTCGCCGCGCGCGAAGAGCTCGTCGCTCTGCTCGATTGGACCGAGCTCGACAAGGAGGACCGCTCGACGATCGCGCTCTACCCCCTGGCGTCGCGCGGCCGAGCGAGGCCCCGGCTCTGGAAGACGGCGCAGAGGTCCGCACAGAAGAACCGCCGCACCCTCCCGGCCACTTCTCCCGCGACGAGGCCGTCACGAAGCTGCTCTACCTGGCGCTGCGGAACATCGAACGGCGCTGGAGCCGCTGCGCCCGCGAGTGGAGCCGAGTCCCTCGGCCCGTTCGCTGCCTTCTTCGAACCCCGTGATCGACCGTAAGGCACCTGTGGGGCCGAGCCGAGGCCCTCGGCCGGTTCGCTGTCTTCTTCGAAGGACGCCTCCCGTCCACCTGACCCATCACAAGCCCTCAACCCCAACCGGCTACGTGGACCGCGTCAAGTGACACAGAAAACCTGACAAGCTTCCGGGACCGGAGCGTCGAGAGCGCAGCGCCTTCCCGTCGCGCGCGCCCGAGGGCTTGCGGCCGCGCCCCGGAGGAAGAACACTCGTGCCCCGAGATGCGCCACTTCGCGATCCCTCGCTTGCTCCTCGCCGCTAGCCTCTCCCTGCCCGCCGCTTGTGGCGGCGGCGAGGACGAGCGAGCCGCGGCGGGCCCGGCCGGGGCCGCCCCGACCGATCTCCCCGGGGCGCGCGTGTCGTTCGCCCTCACCGGGAGCGACGAGGCGGGCCGCTTCTTCGACTTCCCGTACCCATCCGATCTCCGCCTCGACGCCGAGCGGCGACCCATCGTCTCGAACTTCCCCGATCCGTACGGGCTCGGCCAGATCGCGGGCGCGAAGATCGTCGCCCACGACCGCCGCGCGTTCCCCGCGCTCCCGGTCGCCTACTTTCGCTTCTCCGAGCCGCTGCCGGCGCTCTCGCCGGACAGCGTGATCCCCGCGGCGAGCTCGTCTCCCATCCTCCTCGTCGACGTCGATCCCGCCTCTCCCGAGCGCGGCCGCCTCGTCCCCGTCGTCGCCGACGACCTCGAAGAGGACGACTACCTCCCGCCCAATGTCCTCGCCGTCTCGCCGCGCCCTGGCTTCGTCCTCCGCCCGTCGCGCACCTACGCCGTGGTCGTCCGGCGCGCCCTCACCTCGAAGGCCGGCGCGCCGCTCGGCGTCCCCAAGGAGCTCGTCGCCCTCGCGCGGGGCGAGTCTCCGGGTGGCCCCGCCGGCGATCGCGCGAAGACCCTCTACGCTCCCCTCTTCGAGACGCTCGACACGCTCGGGGTCCCGAGGGGTGAGGTCGCCGCGGCCACGGTGTTCTCGACCTCGGACGTCGTCGCCGAGCTCGCCGAGCTCACCGACGCGCTGCGCGCGCGCGATCCCGTCGCCCTCGACGGGCTGGCCATCGACGCCCAGGGCGGCGCCGAGCACGAGCGATACTGCGCCCTCTCCGCCACGGTCGAGTTTCCTCAATACCAGGCCGGGAAGCCACCCTTCTATACCGAGGGGCTCTTCGCGATCGGAGCAGATGGATTGCCCGTCGTCCAGCGGAAGGAGAAGTCCCCGCTCATCCTCACGCTGCCGAAGGGCGAGATGCCCAAGGGCGGGTACCCCCTGGTCGCTTACTTCCATGGCTCGGGCGGCGACGCGCGGGAGGTCATGGACCTCGGGCCCAAGAAGACGCCCAAGGGCGACTACGAGCAGGGCACGGGCGTCTCGCACGTCCTCGCGCCGTTTGGGTTCGCGACCGTCGGCGCGGCGCTGCCTCTCAGCCCCGATCGGCTGCCCGGCGCCGAGGCGACGGCCTACCTCAACATCGACAACCTCGCGGCCATGCGCGACACCTTCCGTCAGGGCGTGATCGAGCAGCGCGTGCTCCTCGAGGCGCTCCGCAAGCTGTCCATTCCCAAGGAGGTCGTCGCGGGGTGCCCGTCCGTCACGCTGCCGCCCGGCGAGACGGCGTTCCACTTCGCCGCGGAGCGACTGACGGCGCAAGGGCTGTCGATGGGCGGCGCGTACACGAACATGATCGGCGCCGTCGAGCCGCGGATCCGCGCCGTCGTCCCGACGGGGGCGGGGGGCTATTGGACCTACTTCATCATGGTGACCTCGCTCGTCAGCGGGAAGGGGCTCGGCAGCGTCATCCTGCGCACGGGGCCCGACGTCACCTTCCAGCACCCCGTCTTGTCCCTGCTCGAGCAGGGGTGGGAGGCCATCGATCCGCTCGTGTTCATGCCGCGCCTCGCCGCGCACCCGCTCCCCGGGCACCCCGCGCGCCCCATCTACGAGCCTGTCGGAAAGGGCGACAAATACTTCCCCACCGTGGTGTACGACGCGACGGCCCTCGCGTACGAGAACCAGCTCGCGGGCGACGAAGCGTGGGCCACGATGAAGGACGCCCTCTCGCTCGCAGGGCCGGCCGACGTCGCATCCTATCCGGTGAAGGACAATCGCACGAGCGACACGGGCGCGAAGTACACGGGCGCCGTCGTCCAGTTCGAGGGCGACGGCATCGGCGATCCGCACGTCATCTGCGCGCAGCTCGACGCGGTGAAGCACCAGTACGGCTGCTTCCACGCGACCTTCGATCGCACCGGGACCGCGGTCCTCTCGCCGCCCGCGACGATCGACGCGGCGTGCGCCGAGTGAGCCGGGCCGCGCGCGTCAGGTCGGCGCGGCCTCCTCGCCCTCTCGGCGATCGGCGCGTTCGCGATCGCTCCGTCCGGGCTCACCACGGACCTCGACCTCCTCGTGCAGCGCATGTCCGGGTGAGTCGCCTCCGCGGTGGTCTCACCACGCGCGTCGAGCTCCTCGTGCCGCGCATGTCCGAGTGAGCCACCTCCGCGGTGGTCTCACCTTGGACCTCGACCTCCTCGTGCCGCGCATGTCCGGGTGAGCCGCCTCCGCGGTGGTCTCGCTCGTGACGGCGCTCCCTGTCCCCATCGAGCCTCCGTCGCGGGGATCCTCTGCTGGCGATCGACGCAGCGTCGACCCTTGCTCCTCACGAAGGGGCTCGGCGTCGCGAGCGTCGGGCTCTCGGGGATCTCCACGCCTGTCACGCGGTCCTTCGCCTTCCTGGTCCGCGTCGCGCTCCTCGCGCCCACACGAGCGCCTCGCTCTGACACAGGGGCGGGCGCGCTCCACACGCCGTAGCTCAGTACACGACCGAGAAGGACTTCTCGTCGCCCTCCTTCGAGAGCGATACCGAGAAGCCTGTCGACTTGTTGCCCGCGCGAGCCCCCACCCGCACGAGGATGGGCGGCGTCGCGCCAACGAGCTTCTCGAGCCGCACCGTGATGCGGTAGGTGCCGCGGCGAGGCTCGGCGTCGGGATCGAGGAAGACATTCTCCACGTTTTGGCCTCGGCAGACACGATTGGCGCCGGGACAATCGCGGTCCTTCTTCAGGCCGAGGGCCGTCGCGGCGCCGAGCCGGGCGACCTCTCCGTCCGGATCCTTGACCACGAGGTCCACGTCGACGTCCGGCTCCGTCCAGGCCGCGATCACCTGCACGAGCCCCGATTGGACGCCGCAGCCCTCGTCGAAGAGCCCGTTGCAGTTGTTGTCGATGGCGTCGAAGCAGAGCTCCGGGCCCGAGGTCACACACGCGAGATCGAGCGCGGTCCCCTCGGGGGGGACGATCTCGGGGGCGTCCTTGGGCGAGGCGCTCTGGGGCCCTCGGGGGGTGCAGGCGGCGAGGGCGAGGGCCCCCACCGCCGCGACGGAGGCGAGCTTCACGAGATCACTGCGGCGGGACGATGCGCACGCCTCCCTCGACCGCAGGGCCATCCTTCTTCTCGGGGACGGTCTCGCCGACGACGGACTTCGGGTTCATCAGCTCGAAGAGCGCCCTCCTCGCGAGATCGCCCGTCTCGCCCTTCTCGTCGCGGAGCGCCATCAAGCTGCCCTGCTCCTTCATGAACTTGAGCACGTCGATCGCGCCCTTCTTCGCGGCGGCGTCGCCCTTCCGCGCGATGTCGCGGAGGCGCGCCCGCAGGACCACCCGGGTCATCGAGTGCGGGCCGTTGTCGTACTCGAGGTTGTTGAACTGCGCGCCCAGCCGGAGCCGCGCCCAGTCTTGCAGGATGTCGCGCACACGGGTCGTCGAGACGGCCTCCGCGTTCCGGACCCAGCGGTAGATGCGGCCCTTCGCGAGGTCGTCGTCCGACCAGTAGCCAAAGGAGTTGAAGTAGATGTCCTTGAGATCGTCGAGGACCTCCTTGGGCGAGTCGCCGAACATCGCGACGGCCCGCGCGGCGGCGTCCTCGGACCCACCGAGCAAGAGCGCGAGCGCGGCGTCGGTCATGAGATCCTTGTCCTTCATCTTCTCGAAGAGCGCGGTCTCGGTCGTCTTGTCGACGCCGGCCCAGCCGATGGCGCGCGCGACCTGGTGGCGCGGGGCGGTGTCGGTCGACTTGTCGAGCAGCTTCAGGAGATCGGGGATCGCCGCGGGCTGCGGCTTCCGGATGAGCGCCTCCATGAGGCAGTAGCGGAGCTGCTGCTTCTTCGCGTCGCCGCCGGCGGCCTTCGCGCGCTCGACGACGTCCTTCATGTTGTCGTCGGTGGCGACCCAGCCGATCGCCATGCAGGCCTGCTCGCGGGCGTTCTCGTGCTGCTTCTCGTCCTCGGCGATCTTGAGGAGCATCGGGTACGCCTTCGGGTTGCCCCACTCGGCGTAGCCCTGCGCAGCGCCTACGGCGAGGCCGCGGAGCACCATGCCGAGCATCGAGATGCCCTGCCCCATGAGGGCGTCCTGCGTGATGTCGAGCTTCGCTTCCTTGCGCGTGAGCTGCTTCTCGAGCGTGCCCCACGAGCCCTCGTCCTTCATGTAGCCGAGGTAGCGGAGCGCGGTCTGCGCGGTCGTGAAGGCGAGCGGGAAGGCCCCCGACTCGCCGGCCTTCGGCAGGGGCTCCTTGGGCGTCGCCCAGTCGCGGAGCTTCGGCAGGCCCTTCTTCGAGCCCGAGAGCGCGAGGAGGCGGAGCGCGTTGCCGTGGGGGGCGGGCTTCTCGGTCCCCCAGTAGATGGCGGCGTCCTCCGTCTTCGCGGCGATGTCCGCGGCCTTGTCGGCGTGGAGCCACGCGAGATCGGCGAGCATGCGCGCGGCGACGACGCGCTCGTTGTCGTCCCGGCGGTAGTCGGGATCCTTGTTGTTGTCGTAGATCTTCATCGGATCCATCCTGAGGCGATCCGCGAGGTATGGGACGGCGCGGAGATCGCCGATCTCGGCGAGCCGCGTCGCCGCCTCCGTCATCCAGTGTGGGCTCGGCTTCGACTCGAGGAACTTGACGAGCTCGTCCGCCGCGCGCGGATCGGAGAGCGTGCGGAGCATGTCGAAGATCTGCTTCGTCTGGAACTTGGTGCGCTCGGGGGGATCCTTCGCGACGGAGGGCAGGGCGAGCACGAGGCCACGCCCGCCGATGCCGTCGCGCAGCGCCTCCAAGAACTTCTGTCGGTCGTCCTTGTCGGCCTTCGACAGCGCGGCGAGCATCGGGGCGAGCGCGGCGGCGTCGCCGATCTTACCGAGCCCGCTGACGGCCTCGCGCGCGACCTCGGTCTTCGGATCCGAGACGAGCTTGATGAGCTGCGCGGTGTACTTCTTGTCGCCGGTCTCGGAGAGGATCCCGGCGACGAGCTGCCGGACCGCGTCGCTCGGATCGCCGGAGAGCTCGGCCCACTGATCGGGCGTGCGGAGCCGCGCGAAGAGGTCGAGATCGAAGGCCTGGCCACCCGTGATGCGCTGGACCGTGGCGAGATGCCCCAGCTTGTACTGCTCGAGCACCTTGGGGAAGACGCTCTCCTCCTTGAGCGTGATGAGGGCCCAGCCGAGCTGCGGGCGGTCCGACGCGTCGGCCTCGTTGTACGCCTTCACCGTGGCGGCGCGCGCGCTCTCGGCGGCGGGGAGCCCGAAGTGCGCGACGACCTGCGCCGCGACGCCGCGCACGCGGTGATCGGTGTCGACGAGCGCCGCGGTCGCGAGCTCGAGCGCGCTCTTGTCCCCGAAGAGGGTGAGCTGCGTGAGCGCTTCTTGGCGCAGCTCGAAGCTGCCTTGCTTCGCGAGCTCTTGCCACTTCGGGATCTGCTCGGCGCGCGGCAGGACATAGATGCCCTTCTTCGTCGCGGCGATCTGCTCGACCGTCGGTCGCTTGCTGTCGCTCTCTAGGCCCAGGTAGACCGCGCCCACCGCGCCCGCGGCGAGGAGCAGCCCAACCACGATCATCACCGGGCGCGAGCGGCCCTTCTTGAAATCGACATCGTCTCCGAGCGACATGCCGCGAGGGTAGGCCAACCACGGCCCTCCGCGGAACAAGAGAGATCGCCCGAGCAGCCTGGTCACAAACTTCTCGCGAAGGCCGAATCGAGCGGGCTCGTCGCCGTGGTAGAGGCCGAGTCCTCGATGCTGCTCCTCGACGCCGCCACGGAGCGCCCACGCGCGTGGCTCGTGCCGGTCGGCGTCTCCCTGGTGGTGACGGGGCTCGTCGCGGCGGGGTCGTGGCTCTCGCCTGGCAAGTACGGTGGGACCGCGGTGAGCTTCGTGTTCGTCGCCGCCACGTGGGCGCTCGTGCTCCGCGAGCCTGACGCCGAGGTGCGCGCGCACGGGCTGTCGCTCTCGGGCGTGCTCTCGTCGGAGCCGCTCGCGCCGCGGCGCATCGCGGGCGATCTCTCGCGCGCGCTCCTCATCGCGCTCGCCGTCGCGGCGATCGTGATCCCGCCCTTCGCGATCGGGTACCCGCTCTGGTGGTCTCACATGGTCGGTCGTCCGCTCTCGTGGCTCGGGCGCCCGGTCCTCTTCCCCGCGCGCTTCGGCGAGGAGATCCTCGGGCAGATCTTCACGATCGCGCTCCCGGAGGAGGCGTTCTACCGCGGATACCTCCAGACGCAGCTCGACCGCGCGCTCCCCCCGCGCCTGCGGGTCCTCGGCGCCACGGTCGGCCCCTCGCTCCTCGTGACGAGCGCGATCTTCGCGCTCGGGCACGTCGCCACCGATCCGAACCCGGCGCGGCTCGCCGTCTTCTTCCCGTCCCTGCTCTTCGGGTGGCTGCGGCAGAGGACGGGCGGCGTCGGCGCGTCGGTGCTCCTCCACGCGACGAGCAACCTCGCCTCGGCGCTCCTCGCGCAGAACTTTGGCCTCACCCGACGTTGAGAATAGGACAAACTATCTCATACACAAGCGAGCTTCGGCGTGACGCTCGAGCCCTTGGGTTCTGCTGCGTCGAGCTCACCGGCTCGGACGAGGGCAGCCCCAAGCTCCGGCGGCGGATGCCCGAGCTCCCCGGGTGTCCTCGCTTGGCCTCATTCGACGTGGAGGATAGGACAAACTATGTCATACACAAGCGAGCTTCGGCGTGACGCTCGAGCCCTTGGGTTCTGCTGCGTCGAGCTCACCGGCTCGGACGAGGGCAGCCCCAAGCTCCGGCGGCGGATGCCCGAGCTCCTCGGGTGCCCTCGCTGCGGAGTGACGAGCGAGCTCGCCCCGTCGCCGAGGGGCAAGCTCGCTCGTCAGGGCTCGGCGTCGACTGCGACGAGCTTGCAGTGCCCGGCGTCACAGGTCGGCTGCAGGAAGGACGGGTAGGCGGGCGCGCACTCGGCGCAGGCCTGCGTGGGTGAGCAGACCGTCGAGAGATAGGCGGAGACCATCGACTTCGCGAGGGCGACGGGGTCGCCCGGCGCGCCGCACTCGCAGCACTGGGGGAAGCGCATCACGCAGTCGGACGGGGTCGAGCACTCGGAGAAGACGCTGTTCGCCACGTCGATGACCGTGCACGCGCCCGGGCCGAGGGCGCAGACGGGGACGAGGTTCGGGTTGGTCGCCGGGAAGCAGCCGGGGCAGCCCTGGGGCGACTGGGTCGGGCAGACGTCCTTGAAGTGCTCGTCGAGCTTCTGCTTGTGGACGCTGTCGACGTTCTCCAGGGTGAAGCCCTCGCAGGGGGCGCAGCAGCCCTTGGCCGCGAGCCAGCAGTCCCCGGGCATGGAACAGGCAGCCCAGCCGGCGACGGGCGCCGATCCGCTCGCGCCGGCGGCGGTCGAGCCGCCTGCGCCTGCCGCGGTCGAGCCGCCTGCGCCCGCGCCGCCTCCCGTGCCGTCGCCGTCCGAGGCGACCGAGCCACCGCAAGCGGCGGCGACGACGCTGAGGGCGGCGAGCAGAGCGAGGGATTGCAGCGGGCGCATGCCCGGCATCATGGGCGGGCGCATGCTCGAGGGCAAGCGCCGCCACTCTCCCACGCAGACCGGCGTCCCTCGTCCAGCGCGCGGTGTCGGCCGGCGGCGATCGACAGCCCTCGCGGGCAGATGG